>JAYGHB010000002.1:0-162016 GCA_034931985.1 Halotia wernerae UHCC 0503 | reverse complement strand
GCCGCCGCCGCCGCCCCCGCCGCCACCGGCCGCACCGGCGCGGCCGTCGAGTTCATGGACGCGGACGACCTGCGGACCCTTCTTGCCGGGCCCGACATCGCACTTGATCTTGGCGCCTTCACCCGGCGGGGGCAAACCCGCCTGTTCGAGCGCTGCGGCGTGAAGGAATACGTCCGGCGAACCGTCCGTCGGCGCGATGAAACCGAAGCCTTTGGTCGTGTTGAACCATTTGACGACCGCTTCGACGGTCTTGGTCGGGCCGGGATTGAAAGGCGGCATAGGGTGTCGGGTACTCCAAGGGTAAGTTCGATAGGCGGCAAGCTACTGAAACCGGCGTCCGAACGCCAGATATCCGTAAGACGGGCCTAAATACCCGTATTGCCCGCGTATATGGCGCAGCCCGGCCCGCCTGCCAAGCCCCCCCGCTGGGCCAAGCCCCTGGGCCAAGCCCCCCGCCGCCTTATCCTTCGACGATCGGCTTGAAACCGCCGAAGATCATCCGCTTGCCGTCGAAAGGCATGTCCTTGAAGAGCGCCATACGCGGATCGGCCTGCATTCTCTTATGGCCCGCGTCGCGGGTCTTTTTGTCGGGCCATTCCATCCAGGCGAAGACGATGCTTTCGTTGCGCTTGGCTTTCACCGCGCGGAAGAAGTCGGTCCACTTGCCCTTGGGCACGTCGTCCTGCCAGCACTCGACCAGCCGCAGCAATCCGAAATCCTTGAAGATCGGCAGCGCGGTGGCCGCCATTTTGCGATACGCCGCCTTGTTGCGCGTCGGCACGGCGAGGACGAAGCCCTCGACATAACCCATCTTCGCCGCCGTCTTTTTCTTCGCCGCCATCGTAGCCTCACGGATATTTCGACGTTGCTTGACCGACATACCAACCGGTCGGTATGCTGTCAATAATGCGAACCGGCCCCTCCGCGCGGGAAAAACTGCTCGACGCCGCGACGACGCTGATCCGGCGCGACGGGTTCGCGGCGACCAGCGTCGACGATTTGTGCGGGCGCGCCGGCGTCACCAAGGGTGCCTTTTTCCATCATTTCGCCGACAAGCGGGCGCTGGGCGTCGCCGCAGCAACGTATTGGCACGACATCACCGCGCCGATGTTCGCCGCGGCGCCCTATCATCGGCCGCGCGACCCGCTGGCGCGCATCCTCGCCTATCTCGATTTTCGCAAAGAACTCCTGCGCGGCGAACTTGCGGAATACACGTGCCTCGTCGGCACGCTGGCGCAGGAAGTCCACAATTCGCACCCCGATATCCGCGACGCATGCGGCGCCGCGATCGCCGCCCATGCGGAGATTTTGGCGAAGGATTTCCGCGCGGCGATGAAGCTGCGTAAAGCGCCCGCCGGCGTCACGGCCGAAAGTCTGGCGCTGCACACGCAAGTCGTGTTGCAGGGCGCGTTCGTCCTCGCCAAGGCCCGGAACGACGTGAAGGTCGCGCGGGACGCGATCGATCATCTGAAGCGCTATATCCGCGCCATTTTCAAAGAAAAGAAAGAATGCCCCCAATGAGCAACGAGTTGAAGATCGAGCGTGTTTTGGGCGCGCCGCGCGACGCCGTGTGGCGGTGCTGGATCGAAAGCGAATTGCTGAAGCGCTGGTATTGCCCCTTGCCGTGGCGCGTGACGCAAGCCGATCTCGATTTGCGCGCGGGCGGGCGTTCGAACATCGTCATGGAAGGCCCCAATGGCGAGCGCCACGATGCGAAGGGCTGCTATCTCGAAGTCGTGCCGAAGTATCGACTGGTCTTCACCGATGCGCTCCTGGAAGGTTTCATGCCGGTCGGCACGCCGTTCATGGTCGGGTACGTAGAACTCGCCGACGCGCCGGGCGGCGCCACGACGATGGTTTGGGGCGCCCGCCATTGGTCGGACGCGGACAGGCAAAAGCACCTCGATATGGGCTTCGAACAAGGCTGGAGAATCGCCGCCGACCAGCTCGACGCGCTCGCCCAGGACGTCGCAGCCGGCCGGATCGACGCCTGAAGGGGATTCCGGGTACTTGAATCCGGCGCTTTCTTTCGCGATAGTCCGGAAATGCAGCCGCGCGATCCCCTCTCCGCCATCCTGTCCTTGATCGAGGCGCGCGGCGTCTATACCGGCGGGATCACCGCCGGCGGCAAATGGGCGTTTCGTATCCCCCCGCCCGCGCAGATCAAGCTGATGGTGATCGCGCGCGGCCAATGCTTCATCGCGGTCGAGGGCGAGAAGCGGCCGCGCCTTCTCGCCGAAGGCGACGTGTTCCTCAATATCGCGCGCCGGCCCTATACGATCGCGACGGATCTTTCATTGCGCCCGCGCGACTTCGAACGGCTCTACGCGAACGCGCCCAAATGCGAAATCCTCGCCGTCGGCGGCGGCGAGGAGATCATGCTCATCGGCAGCCATATCGAACTCAACGAGATCGGTATGCGCTTGTTGAAAAACGGCCTGCCGCCGATCGTCCATCTACGCGCGGGCGATGCGGGGGCCGGCCAAATCCAATGGCTGATCCGCGAAATGATGCGCGAAACGGGCGATGCGATGCCCGGCGCCGAAACGGCGTGTTCGGGCATGGTCGAACTCGTCTTCCTGCACTTGCTGCGCGCGCATATCGCGAAGCCCGGGTCGGTCAAGATCGGCTGGCTGCGCGCCGCGTGCGACGCGAAGCTCGCCCCCGCTTTGGGGCTGATGCACGGCGATCCCGCGCGCGACTGGCATTTGCCCGAACTCGCCAAGGCCGCCGCGATGTCGCGCACCGCCTTCGCGACGCATTTCAAATCTGTCGCGGGTGTCGCCCCCCTCGCCTATCTCACCGAATGGCGCATGCGCGTGGCCGAACGCCAGCTGCGCGAAAGCGCCAAGCCGGTCGCGCGCATCGCGCGGTCGGTCGGCTACACCTCGGAAGCCGCGTTCAGCACCGCGTTCAAGCGCGTGACCGGCCATTCGCCGCGCCGGCGGCGCGCCGCCGCCAAGATCGAGGCGCGAATCCTCGAAGGGGTTTGAGCTTCATGCGAAAGCTGGCACTCGCCAAGGCGTTCACCCTGATCGAACCCGGCCCCGTCGTGCTGGTGACCACCAACGACGGCAAGACGAACAACATCATGACCATCACCTGGACGATGGCGATGGGGTTCTCGGCCAATTTCGCGATCGCCACGGGGGCGTGGAACCATTCCTACGCCGCGTTGAAAGCGTCGCGCGAATGCGTGCTGGCGATCCCGACGGTCGACATGCTCGACACCGCCATCGGGATCGGCACCTGTTCGGGCACGGACACGGATAAGTTCCGTAAATTCGGTCTCACCGCGATTCCGGCCAAGCATGTCCGCGCGCCGCTCATCAAGGAATGCCTTGCGAATATCGAATGCCGCGTCGTGGACATCGTCGCGCGGCACGGCATCGTCGTGCTGGAAGGTGTTGCGGCCTATTACGATACGGCGCGCAAGGAGAAGCGCATGCTGCACGCCGTCGGCGACGGAACCTTCATCGCGGACGGGCGCCAATTCGATCGCCGGAAGGCGATGCGTTCCAAACTCCCCGCCGGGGTTTGAACCGGACGATCAGATCGAAGGCGGACGTTCGCGCATCCGTCGATCATAGCCGATCGCACGACGCGTCGGGCCGTTCGCCGTTTCCCTTGACGAACCGCATTCGATCTTTTATTTAACTGATACGTTAATTAACGGAGTCGATAAATATGCCGGCGACCGACCCTCTGAGCGCGACCCTGGCGGCCTTGGCCGACCCGACCCGCCGCGCGATCCTCGCCCGCTTGAGCCGCGGCGAAGCGACCGTCAACGAATTGGCGGCCCCGTTCGACATGTCGCTGCCGGCGATCTCGCGCCATCTCAAAGTCCTGACGCGCGCGGGCCTGATCGCGCGCGGGCGCCAAGCGCAATCGCGGCCCTGCACGCTCGACACGGCCCCGCTCAAGAAACTCGATTCATGGCTCGACACCTATCGCCAATTCTGGACCGGCGGCTTCGACAAGATGGAAGCGCTGCTCGCCGATCTCGCCAAACCGCCGAAGAAGGGACGCAAGCAATGATGACCGCGCTGCGCGACGACGAACTTTCGATCGAACGCGAATTCGACGCCCCCCTCGCCTTGGTCTTCCGGCTGTGGGAAAGCCGCGATCACATGATGCGCTGGTGGGGACCGGCGAACTTCACCGCCGTCGAGCTCGATTGGGCGCTCGTCCCCGGCCGGCCCTGGCATGGTGCGATGACGTCGAAGCAGCACGGGCTCAGCCGCTTTTCCGGCATCGTCCGCGAAGTGGAGCGCGACAAGCGGATCGTCTTCACCTTCCGCTGGGATAAGGAGCCCGGCCGCTATCCCGAAACGCTGGTGACCGTCACCTTCGCGGAGAAGGACGGCAAGACGATCCAGACTTTCCATCAAACGCCGTTTACCGACGTCGCGGAGCGCGACAGCCATATCGGCGGCTGGAACTCGCTGTTCGACAAGTTCCGGATCTATGCCGAGAATTCCGCCATCGCCGAACGCGAAGGGGTGCGCCTATGAGCGATCTCGTCGTCCACACCTTCGATCGGGTGCCCGACATGGCGCGCGGCTATGTGCGCGATTTGCGCGTGCGCTGGGCGCTGGAGGAAGCGGGACTGCCCTATCGCGTCGCCGGCGTGCCGATCCGCGAACGCGGCGCCGAACATTTCGCGCATCAGCCCTTCGGCCAGGTGCCGTGGCTCACCGACGGCGACATCTCGATCTTCGAGACCGGCGCCATCCTGCTGTACTTGGCCGAGCGCAGCGAAAAATTGATGCCGCGCGATGCGCAAGGCCGCGCGCGCGTTCTCGAATGGACGATCGCCGCGCTCAACTCGATCGAGACGGCGAGCCTGCCTTGGGCGATTTTCAAGCTCGAGAGCGATGCCAGCCAAACGCCGGGCAAGCGGCAACTCGATACGATTCTCGCCGGGCGATTGGGGCATATGGAAACGGTGCTGGCGGCGCGCGAATATCTCGCCGGGAGTTTCTCGATCGCCGATATCCAGATGGCCGAGGCGCTGCGGGTGGTCGATAGCCTCGACGGGCTCGCCGAACACCCGGCGTGCAAAGCCTACGTCGCACGGGCCATTTCCCGCCCCGCCTTCGTCAAAGCGCATGCCGATCAATTGGCGCATTTCGCCAAGGCGGATTGAGGCGCGTCAGGCGAGATCGGACAATTCGTAGAGCGGCCGGATTTCGATCTCGCTCGGGCCCTTCATGGGATTGGGACAGCGCTTCACCCAAGCGACGGCCTCGTCCATATCCTTGACGTCCCACAGCCAAAAACCGGCGACCAGTTCGTTGGGATTGGCGAAGGGCCCATCGATCACGGTGCGGTCCGCGCCATCGAACGCGACGCGCTTGGCGTGGGCGCTGGGCTTCAGCCCCGCCGCCATCGCCAGAATGCCGGCTTCGCGCAGCTCGTCGTTGAACTTCCCCATCGCCGCCGTCATTTCGGCGGTCCACGCGTCGGGCGAGAAGCCCTTCTCGCTCCATTCGGTCGCCTTCACCAGCACCATGACGCGCATTGTGGGGTTCCCAAGGTTAGGGCCGCGAGATCACTCCCACTCGATCGTGCCGGGCGGCTTCGAGGTCACGTCGTAGACCACGCGGTTGATGCCACGCACTTCGTTGATGATCCGTGTGGCCGCTGGCGCCAGCAAAGGTATGCTCAAGCATATATCAATTATAACAGCTAAATTTTATCTATTTCGTTAATATAAGTTGCGAGGTCTCTTTCCTCTAAAGCGCCACCTTTGTGAATCACTCCGACAACTCTGTTTTCTATATCGAGCAGCGGCCCTCCCGACATGCCAGGAGACAACCGTTGAGTTACTTCAATTCTATGCACATCGCTCTTGATCGGAAGTGAACTTACGGTTCCCGTTCGAATATTGAGCTTGTCCCCAGGGCCAAAGTCAGGGTAACCGAGGGCGGTTACCTTATTTCCGTTCCCAATCACAAAATTTGAGCGCTCAAGTTCATAATACTCATAGGAGGGAATGGTATTTTCAAGTTTTGCAAGATCAATGTGTTTATCAATCTTTTGAATGGTCACCTTGAATTTATTAGCCGGCTTGCTCGGATGATACAGATAGACTTCAGCTACCCCCTCGACGCAATGCGCAGCCGTTACCAATCCAAAATCTTTCAAAAAGAATGCGGTCCCCTGTAAAACGTCGTCAATTTTCTCAACTATCCAAACTGCCCGATCCCGAATGTCATCCGGGGTCGGAGTCAGGTCTATTTTATGATCTTGGAAATTTTCGTTAAATCTTACCGCAAGACCACGAAAGACCGGATCTGACTGCCCCCTGATATACCGAAGCCAACTTATTTTTCCTCGAAGATGCTCACGAATTTGGGTTGACTTTCCTGTTATGTCTGTAAACTTTTTCTGCGCCGCTTCTTTCCCCAATATCTCGATAGAATAGAGGATCGCTCGAACATTCCTGACAAAGCGGCGATCTATATTAATCAACTCATTAATCTTCAACCCCGTAACCATTCGGCGAGAATATTTATCGGCGTAGTGAGCTTTGTCCGGATTGATCAAGAATCCGTTCGCAGAAAAAATATCTTTTAACTTTTTAGCCAAAAGGTCTGGTGAAAAGTGACCGGTAGGCGGGATCGCGGCATCAAATAATCCGGCCATCGGCTGTCGGCTCGAGAATGTGATGTCGTCGGCATAGCGCGTATAAATACATCGAGCCTCTTTTGCAAAAGCAAGCAGCCGCTTATCCAAGCGAAAACAGATCAAATTAGACAGCACCGGACTTGTCGGCGCCCCTTGTGGTAAGCATCCGAAATTGCAGCAAAGCCTAGCGACAATAGTCGATACGCGACTATCGAGCCCCATAGCTTTAAGGACCCCGATTACTCGCTCTTCGGTAATCGAAGGGAAAAAGTCTTTAATATCAATATTTATAATAAATTTCTTCTTTAAATGCTCTAGCGCATTTGTCTTTACTGATTTGTCGGGCACAAAACCATGAACTGGCCGGCGAACGTCATAAATTTGATTGAGCAATGCAGCGATTCTACGCTGCAAATACTTTAGTCGCACATCCGGTGCGCTAATAGATCTCGATTTTGAATTTCCCTTAGCAATCTCGAACTGGTGATACATCCGTGCCCGAAACCACCAAATCAACTCGAGCTCCTTGGCAGATAAGCCAAGGTACGCGAGGAGCGCTGTTTCAGTAGAAAGTTCCGGAGGAACTTCCACGTAAACTGGTTTATGAAATGAGCTTCCGAACGTTGGCACGAGGTCTCCCCTCCAATCACGCCTAGGATCGCAAAGTCAATCAGGCGTGCACGGAATGCCTAGACATTAGCTCTTACGCCGCAGTTACTACAGCGCGGGTGCGAAGGGAGACCTCGCACGAGGAAATCTATCAAGAGTTCAAGCAATCATCTAGGACATTTACGCTATTTCCCCCTCACTCCCACTCGATCGTGCCGGGGGGCTTCGAGGTCACGTCGTAGACGACGCGGTTGATACCGCGCACTTCGTTGATGATCCGCGTCGCCGTCGCCGCCAGGAACGCGTGATCGAAGGGATAGGATTCCGCGGTCATGCCGTCGGTCGACGTCACCGCGCGCAGCGCGCAGACGTAATCGTAGGAGCGTGAATCGCCCATCACGCCGACGGTCTTCACCGGCAGCAGCACCGCGAAAGCCTGCCAGATCGCGTCGTAGAGGCCCGCGCGGCGGATTTCCTCCAGATAAACGAGATCCGCCTTGCGCAGGATGGCGAGCTTGTCGCGGTCGATGGCGCCGGGAATGCGGATCGCGAGGCCCGGCCCCGGGAACGGGTGGCGGCCGACCAGCGTTTCGGGCAAGCCAAGCTCGCGGCCGAGGTCGCGCACTTCGTCTTTGAACAGCTCGCGCAACGGTTCGACGAGCTTCATGCGCATGCGCTCGGGCAAGCCGCCCACATTGTGGTGCGACTTGATCGTCACCGACGGCCCGCCGATGAACGACACGCTTTCGATCACGTCGGGATAGAGCGTGCCTTGGGCAAGGAAATCGGCGCCGCCGACCTTCTTCGCCTCCTCCTCGAACACTTCGATGAAGGTGGCGCCGATCAGCTTGCGCTTGGTCTCAGGCTCGGTCACGCCTTCGAGACGCGACAGGAACATGTCGCTCGCGTCGCGATGCACCAGCGGAATGTTGTAGTGCCCGCGGAACAGGTCGACGACCTGCGTCGCCTCCCCTTCGCGCATCAGGCCGTGATCGACCAAGATGCAGGTGAGCTGATCGCCGATCGCCTCGTGGATCAGCACGGCGGCGACGGAGGAATCCACCCCGCCCGACAGACCGCAAATCACGCGGCCTTTGCCGACTTGGGCGCGGATGCGCTCGATCGCTTGGCGGCGGAACGCGGCCATCGTCCAATCGCCCGAACAGCCGGCGACGCGATGGGTGAAGTTCTTGAGCAGCGCCGCGCCATGCGGCGTGTGCACCACTTCCGGGTGGAACTGCACGCCGTAGAAGTTCTTTTCGTCGTTGGCGATGGCGGCGAAGGGTGCGCCGTCGGACGTCGCGACCACGCGGAAGCCCTCGGGCAATGCCACGACGCGGTCGCCATGGCTCATCCACACTTGCTCGCGCGAGCCGACCGGCCAGATGCCGTCGAACAATTTGCAATCGCGCTCGATGGCGATGAAGGCCTTGCCGAATTCGCGATGGTCGGAGCTTTCGACCTTGCCGCCGAGCTGGGCGCACATCGTCTGCTCGCCGTAGCAAATGCCAAGTACGGGCACGCCCGCGTCGAACACGAAGCTTGGCGCGCGCGGCGTGTGGCTTTCGGTGACGGAAGCGGGGCCGCCCGACAGGATGATCGCCTTGGCGCCGTAAGCCTTCAGCTTGGCTTCGTCGCTATTGAACGGGTGGATTTCGCAGTAAACGCCGCTTTCGCGCACGCGGCGCGCGATGAGCTGGGTGACTTGGCTGCCGAAATCGAGGATCAGGATTTTGTCGGTCATGGTGCGATTTATCCCAGTCGGGCGGAGCGGACAAGCCCCGGCAAAGCGAGGGTTTTGGCGAGGTCGGGCCAGCCATAGGCGGCTTGCGCCACGTCCGAGCCCCACAGGCGTTCGCGGCGCGTGGCGATGAAACGCCCGCCCATGCGTTCGTAGAAATAACGCGCCGGATTGTCGTGCAGCACCCAGACATAAGCCTGGTTGAGGCCGCGTTCGCGCAAGGTTTCGAACGCCCCGCCGATCAGCATCGCGCCGATCCCCCGGTTCTGATGGTCGGGGTGGACGTAGAGCGTGAACACCTCGCCCGAGCCGAGCGTGATGCCGACTTGGGTGAAAGGCGGGCGCGCGGGCCGGTCTTCGATGCGGCTGCGCCCGAAACTGGTGACGCCGACGACGCCCGATTTGTCGTCATAGGCGACCAGAATGGGCGCGTGCAGCGATTTGTGGCGGATTTGATGCGCCCATTCGACCGCTTGGCGGTCGTAATCCATGCCGACCAGCGTTTTGGGCGGCAGCAGCCCGGCATAGGTCGCCCGCCACGCGTCGACATAGACCCGCGCGATGCCGCGGACATGTCCTTGCGTGGCTTTGAGCAGCGTGACCGTCATGCGGGCGGCGAGGCCTCTTTGCGTTCGAACACGGCGACGAAGAAACCGTCGGTGCCGTCCTTGGCGGGGCTCAAGCTCAGCGTCGTGCCCTCGCCCGCCTTTTCCCAAACCTGTGCGACGGGCACCGGCGCGAAATCGCTTTGCGCGGCGAGGAACGCTTCGGCCTGCGCTTCGTTCTCTTCCGGCAGCACGGAGCATGTCGCGTAGATCAAGCGCCCGCCCGGCTTCACGAGCCGCGCCGCACTTTCCAAAATGCGCGCCTGTTTGGCGGTGAGTTCCGCGATCTCGTCGCGCACCAGCGTCCAGCGCGCATCGGGGTTGCGCCGCCACGTGCCCGTGCCCGTGCAGGGTGCGTCGACCAGCACGCGATCGAACCCGCCTTTGTGCTTCTTCACCCAGCCGTCGCGCTCGCTTTCCAGCAAGCGGCGTTCGACGTTATGCACTTCGGCGCGGCGCAACCGCGTCGTCGCACCGGCGAGACGCTTTTCCGACGTATCGCAGGCGACGATTTGGCCCTTGTTCTCCATCGTCGCGGCGATGGCGAGCGTCTTGCCGCCGGCACCCGCGCAAAAATCGCACACGCGCATGCCGGGCTTGGCATCGACCAGCAACGCCACGAGCTGCGAGCCTTCGTCCTGAATTTCGACGAGGCCCGCCTTGTAGGGGGCACTCGCCATCACATTGGCGCGTTCTTCGGTGCGCAAGCCCCAGGGCGACATCTTCGTCGCCTCGGTCGTGATCCCCGCTTCCTTCAGCGCCTTGCGCGCCGCGTCGCGCTTGCCCTTCAGCACGTTGACGCGCAGATCGAGCGGGGCTTCCGTGCCCATCGCCGCCATTTCGGCGCGGGCGCGCTCGCCGAAGCGCTGCGTGAAGCGTTCGGCGGCCCAAGGCGGAAGATTGAAGCGCACCCAATCGGATTGCTCGGGATGGTCGAGCGAACGGCCGGCGAGCGAGGCGATGCTCGCCTGTTCGTGAACTTGCAATGGTTGCGGGTCGTAACGCTCGCCCGAGAACGCGTGCTCGATGCGCCCCGCTTCCCAGGTTTCGACGATGGCGAGATAGGCGAGAAGCCAAGAACGCCCGTTGGGCGCGAACGGCACGCGCGCCGCCCCTTCGCGCACGCGCGCCAGCCACCATTCGAGCTGCGCGCGCTTGCGCAACACGCCATAGACCAGCCCCGAAATCGCGGTGCGATCCTTGGAGCCGATGAAACGGCGCGCGCGGAAATAGTCGCTGGCGAGACGATCGGCGGGCGCTTTGCGGGCGTGAACCAGATCGAGAATTTCGATCGCCGCCGCGATCCGCCCGCCGGGTGTCATGCCGCCGAACCGCCCGAGTAGTTCGGCGCTTCGCGCATCAACGCGACGTCGTGGACATGGCTTTCGCGCAAACCGGCGTTGGTGATTTTGAGGAACCGCGCGTTCTTGCGCAGATCGGCGAGTGTCGCACTGCCCGTATAGCCCATCGCGGCGCGAAGTCCGCCGACGAGCTGGTGGATGACCGCACCCACGGGGCCCTTATAGGGCACGCGGCCTTCCACACCTTCGGGCACGAGCTTCAGCGTATCCTTTATTTCCTGCTGGAAATAACGATCCGCCGAGCCGCGCGCCATCGCGCCGACCGAGCCCATGCCGCGATAGGATTTGTAGGAGCGGCCCTGGAACAGGAACACTTCGCCCGGCGCTTCCTCGGTGCCCGCGAAGAGCGAGCCGATCATCGCGCATTCCGCCCCGGCGGCCAGCGCCTTGGCGAGATCGCCGGAGAATTTGATGCCGCCATCGGCGATCGCGGGCACGCCGGCCTTCTGTGCGACCTCGACGCAATCCATCACGGCGGTGAGCTGCGGCACGCCCACGCCCGCGACGATGCGCGTGGTGCAGATCGAGCCGGGGCCGATACCGACCTTCACGGCGTCCGCCCCCGCGTCGATCAGCGCCTGGGCGCCGTCGGCGGTCGCGATATTGCCGGCGATGATCTGGGTGTAGTTGCCGAGCTTGCGGATCGCGCGCACGGAATTCAGCACGCCTTCCGAATGGCCGTGTGCGGTATCGACGACGACGATATCGACTTCGGCGTCGAACAACGCTTCGGCGCGCGCCAAGCCCTTGTCGCCCACGCCCGTGGCGGCGGCGACGCGCAGGCGGCCCTTCTCGTCCTTGGTCGCGGCGGGGAAACGCTGCGCCTTCTCGATGTCCTTGACCGTGATCAGGCCGATGCAGCGATAGGATTGGTCGACGACGACCAGCTTCTCGATGCGGTGCTGGTGCAGAAGGCGCTTGGCCTCCTCCTTCGACACGCCTTCGGTCACGGTGACCAGCTTGTCGCGGGTCATCAACTCGCTGACCTTCTGGCGCGGATCGCTGGCGAAGCGCACGTCGCGGTTTGTCAGCACGCCGACGAGGCGCCCGTTGGCTTCCGTGACCGGAATGCCGGAAATGTGATTGGCGGCCATCATCTGAAGTGCATCGGCCAGCGTGGCGTCGGGGCGGATGGTCAGCGGATTGACGACCATGCCGCTTTCGAACTTCTTCACCTTGCGCACTTCCTGCGCTTGCTGATCGATTTCGAGATTTTTGTGGATCACGCCGATGCCGCCGGCTTGCGCCATCGCGATGGCGAGCGCGCTTTCCGTGACCGTGTCCATCGCCGAGGACACGAGCGGAATGCCGAGTTCGATATTGCGGGTGATCCGCGTGCGGGTGGAGACGTCGCCGGGCAAAACGGCGGAGGCGCCGGGCTCCAGAAGGACGTCGTCGAACGTAAGCGCTTCGCGGATATGCATGCCGCCTCCTGGGGTCGCGGGAAGTGGCGCGCATCTATACACCCCGTTCGCGAATATCGAAACGGGGTCGAATCGCCTTGAAATGACGGGGAAATCAGCCTTTGAAGCCGGTCGCGGCGAAATAAAACTCCGCCGACTCGGCCCGGCTGGCCGGCGGTTTGATGCGCTGCAGCTTGGCGAAACGCGCCTGTACGGCCTTCACCAGATTCTGCTCCTCCGCCCCCTGGCGCAGTTTGGCGACGAAGGCGCCGCCCGGTTTCAGCACTTCGCAGGCGAAGTCGAACGCGGCTTCGACCAGCGTGATGATGCGCAGATGATCGGTTTCGCGATGGCCGGTCATCGACGGCGCCATATCGCTCAAAATCAAATCGGCGGGGCCGTTCAGCGCGGCTTTGACCCGCTCCGCGGCTTTGGGATCGAGAAAATCGGCATGGAGCATGACGGCGCCGGGGATCGGGTCCATCTCCAAAATATCGAGGGCGACGACCATGCCCGCTTTACGCTCGATCATGACTTGCGTCCAGCCGCCGGGGGCCGCCCCGAGATCGACGACTTTTATGCCGTTGCGGAAAATCCGCGCCTTGGCGTCGATCTCGATCAGCTTGAAGGCCGCACGGCTGCGATACCCGGCGTCCTTCGCCTTGCCGACGTAAGGATCGTTGATATGGCGGCGCAGCCAGTTCTGCTGCGAGGTGGTGCGCCCTTTGGCGGTCTTCAGGCGGGCGGCGAGACGGTCGCTATTGCTCATAACAACCGCAATAGACCCATCAGAATGCCTTCGCGCAAGCCCCGATCGGCGACGCGCAAGCGCCCGACCGGCCAGCGCGCGCAAATCCCCTCCAGCAGCGCGCAGCCCGCGACGACCAGATCGGCGCGCTCGCGCCCGATACAGCCGTGCCGCGCGCGGCCCGCCAGATCGGCGGCGGCGAGATCGGCCGACAGCGCTTTGATCTGCGCGAAATCGAGCCAGGAGCCATCGACCAGGGCGCGTTCGTAGCGCGGCAAGCCCATCGCGATGCCCGACAGCGTCGTCACCGTGCCCGACGTGCCGACCATTTCGACATTCCCGGCCGCGACTTGGGCCCCGATATCGTGGCGCGCGTCCAGTTCCGCAAGCCGCGCGGTGATGTCGGCGACGGCCGCTTGATAGACCTCGCACGGGATTTTGTCGGGCCCCAGGCGTTCTGCGATCGCGACGACACCCAAAGGCAAAGACACGAAATCGATGCGGCGCCAGGTTTCGCCGTCGCGCTCCAGCCACATGACTTCGGTCGACCCGCCGCCGATATCGAAGGCGATGGCGTGGGGCTTGCCTGAATCGAGCAGCGACGCGCAGCCGGCCAAGGCGAGATCCGCCTCCTCGTCCGCCGCGATGGGTTCAAGCTCGATCCCCGTCGCCTCGCGCACGCGCGACAGGAAGGCCGGCCCGTTTTCGGCCCGCCGGCAAGCCTCGGTCGCCACGCCGCGAAAGGCGGTCACGCCGCGCCGGTCCATCTTGGCCGCACAGACCGACAGCGCGTCCAACGCGCGGATCATCGCCGTTTCGGCCAGGTTGCCGCTGCGCTCGAGCCCTTCGCCCAGGCGTACGATGCGCGAAAACGCGTCCACCACCCGGAACCCGCCGGGGGCGGGTTTGGCGATCAACAGACGGCAATTATTCGTGCCGAGGTCGAGGGCCGCGAGTATCGGCCCCTCGTCCCGTCTGGCTTGCGCCGTCTCCACAGAAATATCTCCCCATACTGACGTCGCTATTTTGGCGACCACTGTAACCGGGTTTGACGATCCGGGCGAAGGGCGATATAGACAGCGCCGCTTGGATGGGGTTTCGCCTCGTCCGGCGGACGCGTCCCGCTGGGGGATCGTCTAACGGTAGGACCCCAGACTCTGACTCTGGTTGTCTAGGTTCGAATCCTAGTCCCCCAGCCAATACTTCAAGCTATTGTTTTTTAACGATTTAAATACGCGCGTCGGTACAACGCGTCGGTACAAATTTTTATGCCGTCGTTCTCCACTAACTGAGTGGTTAGGCGGGCGGCACGACTCGCACCGGTAAGGTGGCTCGCCCTTCCGACATAGCGATCAGGTAGTCCTGCGCACGCCCGGCTTGTAGATCGCGGTATCTCCAACCCTCAGGAGCATAGCCACCATTACGAATTTCAATTTGTTCAAGATTGGAAAAACCGAGGTATTTTGCCATTTCGAAAAGAAGCTTTGTGATCAGATCCTGCCGTGTAGCCTCCCGCGCCTGAAATTCCTCTTGAGACAGCTCCCGGCCGGGATCGGCTACAGTGAGATGTTTGAGATATGCGCGCCAAGCCTCTTGAACCGAATTGATGTTATAAAATTCAATTTCAATGAGATTAAGTGCAGCGACATGGTCAGTGTTGATCTTTTGTCGCCGAGTAGCCATCAGCGTTCGAAAGACATGAATTTGCCGCCCCTTCTCCATCGATTTGTTATCGCGCCACCTCGTGATTAAGACCGCAATAATAGGCCCAAGGAAAGTTGCCAACACAACCGCCCAATCTACCTTCTGCGCGATTAAGACCCATTCGGATGTGGACATTTTTAGCTCCCTGGACATTCTTTATCTCGAAAAGATTAAACCTCTTGGTTAATCAACTTTCAAATCCAAAAAATCTGTGAAGCATTTATCGCGCTTGAAAACCCGTGACCTGACCGGGTTTTCTTGAACCAGGCTGATTGGGATAGTCAGTTTGGAAAGGGAACCTGAAGATGCCGAGGAAGCGACATAGTGCTGAACAGATCGTCACGAAGCTGCGTCAGATCGACGTGCTGGTGGCGCAGGGCCGGACCATTGGTCAGGCCTGCAAGGAAGTCGGGATTGACCTGACCAAGTTTTTGCACCAAGCTTGATGAGAGATTGATGCGTCGGGGCACTCATCCAGATTTCGGATTGCCACACAAGGACGAGCAACTTAACCGCTCAATGCCTCGTACGGGAACTGACGCAGACTTATCCATTTCGGCAGCTTGTTTGAAGTCAGAGGCACCCGCCGTCGCTCATGAAACAAATCCCAATCTCGCCTTGCATCAAAAGCATTGTTGGGATTGTGGATGTGATAGAAATGATAGGTCTCCGAGATAGTTTTGTTTTCCAGTTGATGGCTAACCGAATAGAAAGAGACACCTACGATCCGAGTGGTATTACGAAGTTTTGCAATTGAACCTTCGCGGAGCACAGGGCGAAGGATTTCATAGCCCATTCCTATCCACTGTTCAGGAATCTTAATAATCGCCATCCCTGGCCGCCCATCAGGCAATTGTGATTGCGCCTTATTAATGGCACCGGTGATTGTGTCAGCACTCAATCCGGTTGTCTCAATCTTACATTTCGCATCGGCACACAACACAATGCCATCTTGAAGTATTATTTCAAAATCATAGTCGCGCCGCTTAATGCCAACTTGATCGACGAAGCGGAAATCCCAACCATTCATGTAAAGATTCTGTCCAGTTTGTAACTCGGCGAACGGACCTTCAATGGATTCACGCCGTTTCTCATTTCCACTTTTGATGCGAGATACGCAGCCATCAAAGCCGTTGACGTACTGTAAGTTGAAAAGGCACTCAGCGAGAATGCTAAGTCGCGAAAGACTAAATGGATCAAGTTGCTCTTCGCCACCCACTAGCTTCTTCTTGACCCGAAAGTATCCGTCGATAACCCCGAACGGCGAAGCATGCCGGTCAACCCACTCCTCGCCAAGATAGTGCTTGATGATCATCATTGCGACTGCGAGGTCTACGACTTCTTGGCGAGCACGAGCCTCGTCAGGAATCTTGGAAACACTTTGCAGCAGCATCGGTAGCGTGAGACGAATAGGCCTCATCGTGAACTGAACCTTCTCAATTCTGCGATCGAGTATTATTTAATCCTAGTCCCCCAGCCAAATTTCCTTCGAATCAATAACATGAATGCTATCTCGGCCGTTTCCCAATCGGGCAACGGCCGATGTCGGATATTGAGCCATTAGTTAGCTGGGGACGATTGGTCGATCGGCACGAGCGCAATCCGGAAGGTTTTGAATTTCTTCCGCAGGACATTCCGTACCACCCAAATGCCAACCGGCAGGGCCACGATAAATCCGGCGGCCATCGACAATGGCTGCGTCAAATGCCCAATCCCGGCGATCGCGCCAGCAAATCCGATAATAAAGCCAGCGACGAAACCGGCCATAAAACAGAACAAAAGCCCCCGCCAAAAAATCGCCCACCAGACGGAGATCGCATGCCGATAAGTGACATCCATTGCCATCTTCTACTTGCCCCTTCCCCAAGCGGTTCTCGGCGTTATTCTATCGCGCGAAAGGCAAGTAAAATCACTAAATAATACAGTTTGGAATATGGGCAATTGGTCCCTAGACGGGATGGCGCCCCGTATCGCAGTCGAAAAAAACGATAATTTTTGCGGACTTAACTCAGGCAAATCGCGACAAAAACTGCGACTCGGTCGTTGACTTGGTAAACGGCCATTAACTATACTGATTACCTCGAAAACCAACGCCACTGGAGAATCCCGATGGCCGCGTCTATCTCGCAGGCAGCTCAGCCTGTGATCGATTTCCGCAATCAGAAGACGGCCGCGTTCCGCGACGTGACCGAACAATTCGCCGAAAATTACCAGGGTCAGATCCTCCGGGGCGTGGCTCAAGGTAACGAGATCGCCAGCAACTCGATCGCGTCCCTCCAGGGTCGCGGCGCGAAGCTGAATATCTCCGCGTAACGGCGGCGTCTTTCCGGTACCGGGACTTCCCGCACCGTCCCCGCCGCGGGGGCGGTTTTCCGCGTCGCGTCCGCGGCGATTTGCCGGGAAAACGGGTGCGCCCCCCTTTAATCCGGCGTCGAAGCCCTTATGTACGATGGGTCTTCCGAAGGGGCCCCGTCCGCTATGACTTCGACGATCGCCAGCACGGCGCGCTTCACCGGCCCCCGCTTCACGGGATCGACCGCGCATTATTGCCAGGCGGCGGATCCAGCGCAGCGTTTGGCCCTGCTCCACTGGGCCGATGGCGAACGTCAGGCGGGGCTCGTTTGCGCGGACTCGCTGCATCCCGAACAAGTGCCCGGCCTCAACGACAAGCTCGCCGTCTTCGACGTGCGCGGCATGGGCTGCGACTTCAAAGTTTGCGGCGACACGTCGAACGGCTGCTGCGAGTTCGAAGCCATTCCCGATCCGGCGTTTCGCGACTTGTTGTGCGGCCAGTTCCGCGAAATCGTGCAAGCGCGCCAGCCGCTGCTGCACACGATCGAAGCGCTGACGCCGCAAGGCACGTGGCGCTACTCGCGCCTGTCGATCCCGTTGTCCAAGCGCACGGCCGAGGTCGGGCGCTTGTGGCTGGTGCTCGCGGGCTTCGAGGATTTCCGCGACAAGGTCGCGCCCCGCGCCGCGTGATACAATCGGGCCTCGACGACGAATCGAGGATCGATCATGAGCGGCCCCATCTACACGCTGAAAATCTCGGGCGACGAAGCGCGGCTGATGATCTATCTGCTGCGCCAAGCGCAGATGAAGGGCGACAGCGCGATCGCCATGGGCATCGCCAAGCGCGATCTGCTGGCCCAGACGATGGACAACTACAAAAGCCTCGCCGACAAACTGGAAGAGGCGACGATCGGCAAGAAGGCGTCGAAGCCCCAGGCGGTGAAAAAATGGCTGCCGGGCCAGACGGTGCCCGTTAAGCGTTACCGGACGAAGATTCCGCCCGGGCGTTGAACATCGCGAGGTAGGCCGCGTCCAGCGCCGCCGCGAGCCCCTTCCCGTCGCAGAGTTCGCTTGCCGCCATACGCGGCCGCAAGCCGCGGCGCAACGCCGCCAGCTTCGGCAATTCCCGCGCCGCTTCGACCGCGCGCGCGATATAGGCGTCGGCATTGTCGGCAGCCCATTCGTCGAGCTGCAACGCCGACAGCAGGCATTCGCCGTAGCGGCCGAGCGGCGGGCGCGCCCGCAGGCTGACCATCGGCACGCCCATCCACAACGCTTCGAACGTCGTCACGCCGCCATTATGCGGAAACGGATCGAGGGCAATGTCGATCTGGCCATAGGCGGCCCATGTCGCGGGTTGCGGCGAGGTGTAGACGAGATCGAGACGATCGTCCGCGATCCCGTGAAGCGCGAAACGTTTGGTGTAATCGTCGCGCACGGCGCGATCGACGAAGGGCAGCGCGTTCAGCATGAGGCGCGAACCCGGCATTTGCGCCAAGATCGCCGCCCAGGCCGCGATCACCGCGTCGTTGATCCGCACGAGGCGCGAGAAACTGCCGAACGTCACATATCCCTTGGCCTGCGCCGGCAACGGCGAAACGGTCGGCATCTCCGGCGGCGGATCGAAGGCGAATGCCGCGCGATCCAAGCGCCAAACGCGTTCGGTAAACGCGTCGTCGCCGCCCTTCGGCGCCATATGCGCGTCGCCCAAATACCAATCCATCGCGCCCACGCCGGTCGTGCCGCCATAGCCGAGCCAGGTAACCTGCACGGGCGCCAAGCGCCGCGCGAAGGCTTTGAGCTTGGCGCCCGCCGTGTGCCCCGCGAGATCGACGGCGACGTCGATCCCGTCTTCGCGTGCTTTGGCGGCGAGCCCGTCGTCGTCGAACGCTTGGCAGTCGTGCCAGACATCGACGAGACCGCGCAGTGCGGCCGCCTCGGCGTCCGGCGTGCCGTTCAGCGCATAGGCGTGAACTTCGATCTTCGCGCGATCGTGGTGCCGGAAAATCGGAGAGATAAAGTGGCGCAGCGAGTGGCGGCGCAGATCGGGCGAGACGTAAGCGACCTTCAACCGCCGGCCGCCGACGTTCGGTGCCGCAAGCGGAATCTCCGGCGGGCAGAAACGCGTCGCCCAATCGGCGTAAAGCGCCTTGAGCGCCGCACCGGTCATCGCCGGATCGTAATTCGCGGCGAACAGATCGTCGGTATAGGCGCTTTCCAATGCCGGATCGGCGGCTTTGGCGAGCGCCAATTCTTTGCGCGCCGCCGCCACGTCGCCGCGCTGGATCAGCACGCTCGCCAGAAATTGGCGGGCTTGCGCCCCTTCGGCCGCATCGTCGAGCGCCGCGCGCGCGAACGCTTCGGCCGCCGCGAAATGGCCGAAGGCGAGCGCGCAGATAGCACGCCTTCGCGCGATGGCGGGGCTTGGGGTTCCTTCGGCGAGCGTCGCGTCCGCATCGGCATAGCGGCCGATACGGATCAGCAGATCGCCCAAACGCAGGATCGTGCCTTGATCGGCGGGATCGAGCAGCCGCGCGCGGCGCCATGCCTTGAGCGCGCCTTCGGCGTCGCCGCGCTGCGCCGCCGCCAATCCTTCCTGGAGCGCCGAAGCGGCGAGCCCCGGATCGGAACTCACGCCGCGGGCTTGGAGGCGATCGCCTCTTCCAATTCGTAGAAGGTCGGCTGGAGTTCGCTCGGCACGCTCTTGCGGCCGATCTCGGTCGAGATCTGCGGCGCGTTGCCCTGGAGATGCGCCACGAACGTATCGCGGATGATCTCGTAGTACTTGAACTCGTCCTCGTAGCATTGCTTCAAACGGCCGGCCATCGGGCCCAAGATGCCGTAGGACAGCAACACGCCCAAGAACGTGCCGACCAGCGCCGAGGCGATCAGGCCGCCCAGAATGACCGGCGGCTGGTCGACCGACGACATGGTCTTGATGACGCCCATGACGGCGGCGACGATGCCCAGTGCGGGGCACGCATCGGCGACGGTGGCGAGCGCTTGGGCGCCGCGAAGCGTCTCGTGATGGTGCTTTTCGAGTTCCTTGTTGAAGATTTCCTCGAGCTGGTGCGCGTCTTCGACGCCCATCGACAGCATACGCATATGATCGCAGATCAGCATGATCGCGTATTTGTTCGCGAGGATCTTCGGGTACGCCATGAAGATGTTGGATTCGTCGGGCTTCTCGATATGCGGCTCGACCGCCAGCGTGCCTTTCGAGCGCGCGAGCTTCAGGATCGTGAAGATGAGGCAGAGCAGATCGATGAAATCGTCGCGCTTGTATTTCGGCCCGCCGAAGACCTTGCCGAAATCCTTGAGCGCGTGGCTGATGATCGAACCGGAGTTGCCGATCAGGAACGTGCCCGCGGCCGAACCGCCGATGATCATGAACTCGAAGGGCAGCGCCTTCATGATCACGCCGAGCTTGCCGCCGGCGAGCACGTAGCCCCCGAACACGCACAAGAACACGAAAACCAGACCGCCGATCGCGAACATCGAATTCCTCCGCCGGAGCCGGGACGCCGGAACCCAGCCCCCAGATCCTAGCAATTCCAATTCGGGGCCAAATTATGCCCCCGATGGTTAACGATCCGCAAATTCGCCCGAAAGACGAAACGGTTCAAGCGATTAGGATGAACCGTTTTTGCCGTCCGTCAAGCGGACTCGCCGCTGCGCGGGGCCGGCGCGGCCGGTTCCACGGTCACGGTGATGTGGCTCGCCGGCGTTTCGGGTGCCGGTTCGGCCGCGCGCATACGCGCTTGCATGGCGACCGAGACCGGGATGGAGCCCAGATAAATCAGGCCCAAAATCACCAGCGTCGCCCAGGGCGCGTTGAACAAGCCGGCGAACACCACGCCCACGCCGACCAGCGACGGCACCATCCAGCCGCGCGGGATATGGACCTTCTTGGCCGAGAACGTCGGAATGCGGCTGACCATCAGGAACGCGACGACGACCATCGTGAGCCCGCCGATCGCCGGCTTGTCGAACCAGCCCGGCCCCGCCTGAAAATGCATCATCAGCGGCAACAACGCCAAAGCGGCCCCCGCCGGGGCCGGCACCCCGACGAAAAAATAGCCCTGCCATTTGGGCGGATTGGGGTCGGACAGCATGGTGTTGAAGCGCGCGAGGCGCAGCGCCATGCACACGGCATAGGCCAAGCACAGCATCCAGCCGATGGCGCCCCAAGCGTTCAGCACCCACATATACATCACGAGCGCGGGTGCGACGCCGAAGGCGACGAAATCGGACAACGAGTCGAGCTCGGCGCCGAATTTCGACGTGCCGTTCAGCAAGCGCGCCATGCGCCCGTCGAGCCCGTCAAGGATCGCCGCGACGACGATCGCCGTCGCCGCCCATTCCCAGCGCCCATCCATCGCGAAACGAATACCCGAGAGCCCTGCGCACAGCGCGCCCACGGTGATCGCGTTGGGGATCAGGCGGTTCATCGTGCCGCCACCGGGCAACGTTGCGCGATCGCGCGCGCGCCGGCGGTTGCGGCCGAACATCAGCGCACCTCGCCCTGGCGCGGGGCTTCGTTCGATTGCAGATCGGCGAGCACGGTTTCGCCGCCGATCGCGCGCTGGCCGACCACGACGAGCGGCGACACGCCCTCGGGCAAATAGATATCGCAGCGGCTGCCGAAACGGATCAGGCCGTAGCGTTCGCCGGTGCGCACGGTTTGCCCTTCGCGCAGATCGCAAAGGATGCGCCGCGCGACCAGGCCCGCGATCTGCACGAAGCCCACGTCGCGGCCGTCTTGCAGCCCCACGCGGATCGACATGCGCTCGTTCTCCGCCGACGCTTTGTCCAGCGCCGCGTTATGGAAACGGCCCGGCTGATAGCGCGCGCGCAGCACCGTGCCGCCGATGGGCACGCGGTTCACATGCACGTCGAAGACGTTCAGGAAGATCGAGATACGCGGACGCGGGCTGTCGCCCATTTCCAATTCCGGCGGCGGCACGGCATCGACGATCAATTGCACCATGCCGTCGCCGGGCGAGACGATCAGCCCGTCGCGCGTGGGGATCGTGCGCTCCGGATCGCGGAAGAAATAGATGACCCACAAGGTCACCACGGCGCCGATCGCGGCAAGCGGGCCCCAAATCCAGCCCAGCACGAAGGTCGCAACGACCGAAGCCGCGACGAACGGAACCCCCGCCTTATGGATCGGGGCCGCGACGGATTTCCACATATCGCTCATGAGATTAGAAGCCGCTGTTAACCTTGTTTCGAGATAATGAGCCGCATCATAACAAAGCCTGCCCCAAGCCGCTACCCCGGCCCGGCCGCGGCGGGATCGCTAAAGCGGGTCAGTTGGTCTTGGGAACGGAGAAGATCTGGCCGGGATAGATCAAATCCGCATTGCGGATCTGATCGCGATTGGCCTCGTAGATCGTCGTGTAGCGCAAACCCTCGCCGTAGATGCGCCGCGAAATCCGCCACAGCGAATTGCCCGGCTGGACGACGACGATTTGCTCGCCGGGCCCGGGAGCCGGCACCGCCGCGCGCTGGAAAGGCGTTTCCGCGCGAGCGGCAACGCCCCGGCCATTGGCGCCGAGTTCGTCGGCACGCAGCGTGTAATTGCCTTGGCCCAATTGCGGGATATCGACGCGCCATTGACCATCGGGTCCGACCACCGCCTCGCCCACCGGCTTGTTGTCGGTGTAAAGGCGCACCGTGGCCCCGGCATTGCCCTTGCCGGTGACGGTTACGCCGCCGGCATCGCCGTAATCGATCGCGTCGATCGACATGCGCTGGCTGCCGACACCGGGGCCCGGCACCTGCAGCACGGTCGCGGGGCCGGTTCCTTCGGCGGGCAGCAAGGCGACGAGCGGGCCGCCGCCCGTCCCCGTCCCGCGCGGCGGGACGACGACGGCAACGTTGCGTTCCGACCAGACCGGGCCTTTATCCGTGTCCATCCGCAACCGCAATTCATGCGGCCCCGGGGCCAGCGGATCGACGGTCACGAAAACCCACTCGCCGCGCCCGTCGGCGGTCACGCGGCCGATTTCCTTCTCGCCGTCCAAAATCACGATCGGCGCGTTCGGGGCACCGCGGCCGGCGATCACCGCCTCTCCCGTCGGCGACACGCGCACGACATCGAAGGACGGGCGAACCACCGCCGGCTCCGGCGCTTGTGCCGGCGCGGGTGCCGACGTCTGCGCGGCCGGTGCGGGTGTCGCCGGCGCCGAAGCGACCGGCGGCGACGGGGTACGGTTGGGCGGCGGGGGCTCGGGCACGAAGAAGCCGCGGAAACCCATCAACAGGGCGACAACGACGCAGAGCGCGCCGACGATCGCGATGATTGTGGTCCTGCTCATTGCCCCCTCGCGGGACTCGGGAAATTCATCCTGTAAGCGTAGGCCCGAACGGGACCTAAACTCAATTCCCGGGAATCGTTCAATTACCGCCGCGGACGCGGTGATCGATGGGCGGCAATTGGCGCAAATAGGCGATCATCGCCGCGCGATCCTGGGGCGTCAGCTTGGAGGTCGAATTCGCGACCACCTCGCCCATATCGCCGCCGACGGAATCGCCGTCCTGCGTCATGCCCATCGACAGCAAATCGTCGTAGACGCCCGGCGTCCACGAGCCGATGCCGGTCGTCGGATGCGGCGTGATGTTCGGCACCTTCGTGCCCTGTCCCGCATGGTTGAGATCGCCCGCATACATCATGTCGGCGCGCAAACCGCCGAGCTGATTGCGCGGCGTGTGGCACTCGGCGCAATGGCCCATCGCTTGGGTGAGATAGGCGCCGCGATTGATCTCGGCCGATTTCGCGGGATCGGGTTTGAATTCGCCCGGCTTGAAAAACAGCAGCTTCCAGCCGAATTGCAACGGACGCAGATTGAACGGGAAGCCGATATCGTGCGGCTTGTTGCGGCGATCCGAAACCGGCAGCGAGAAGATATAGGCTTTGAGATCGCGCATATCCGCGTCGGTCATCTTGGTGAACGACGTATACGGAAACACGGGGAAGTAATGCGCGCCGTCGGGGCGCCGGCCTTGGCGCAAGGCCGCGATGAAATCCGCATCCGACCATTTGCCGATGCCCGCGTCCGGATGCGCCGTGATGTTGGGCCCATAGAAATTGCCGAACGGCGTTTTGAGCGCCCGCCCGCCGGCGAGCAACTGGCCGTTATTCGCCGTATCGGTGTGACAACCCGCACAGCCCGAGGCGGCGAAGATGTACTCGCCGCGCTTCACGTCCTGGGCGTGGACGGCGCCGGCGGCGAAAACGAAAAACGCCGCAAAAGCGGCGAAGACGGGGGATCGATTCATGGGCCGATTGTGAACGCCGCGCGAGGTCGCGTCCACCCCGCCCGCCGAGGAGAGGGTCTCCGGCGAGCGGGGTAGGGTCGCGTCCGCCGGGGGGTATTATTGCGGGCGACGGTACGGGGTGTGGCAGGCGCCGCAAGCCTGGCCGAGTTGCGGGAACGCGGCGCGGAAGCCGGCTTCGTTGTTCGCCGAGGCGAGCTGGGCGAGATTGGTGGCGACGCCCACGGCGCGGTCCATGGTGGCGTCGAAATCCGCCTTCTTTTCCCAAATCGCGGGCAGCGCGCGCGAATTGGCGTCGGACCCGGCGGGGAACAGCGCCTTGGCGGCGGACAGGTTCGTCGCGACCGTCTGGGCCTGCTGGGCGATGGCGGCACCATCCCAGGGGCGTTCGTTGCGGATAACCGGCGCGATCTGGCCGACGGCGCCGCCGACCGCCTTCATGCGATCCACGCGCTGTGCGATCTCGGGAGCCTGGGCGAAAGCGCCCGTGGCGGCAATGGTCAGGCCCAAAACGATAGCGGCCAGACGGAGGTTCGCCAAGCTGGAGTTGGAGCGCATTCGGTGTCCCCTTTTGGGATGGGTTTGTATTGGTATTGCGAGCCGTACCGCACGGCGGGAAAGCCGTGGTTACGGAGATATACACCCCGTTTGCGAGTTTATTCCCGCGCCCCTTGTTCCAATCCGCGAACCGCTCTAATCAGACCGCTTCGCGGTAATTTCCGGTGCCGGTCATGCCTCAAATGCGTTCGGTTTGCGTCTATTGCGGTTCGTCGAACGAAGGTCCGGTCCTGCACCGGACCGAGGCGCGGCGCTTCGGCCGAATCCTGGCCAAGGCGAAGATCGATCTCGTCTATGGCGGCGGGCGCGTCGGGTTGATGGGCGCCGTCGCGGACGGCGCGATCGAGGAAGGCGGCCATGTCGTCGGCATCATTCCCGAACACCTGATGCGCGCGGAAGTCGGCCACGGCAGCGTGTCCGAATTGCACGTGGTGGAATCCATGCACGCGCGAAAGGCCATGATGTTCGAGCGTTCGGATGCGTTCGTCGCCCTGCCCGGCGGTCCCGGCACGCTCGACGAAGTGTTCGAAATGCTGACCTGGCGGCAATTGGCGCTGCACGACAAGCCCACGGTGATCTGCAATCTCGGCGGCTATTGGAACGGGCTGATCGGCTTGATCGACGGCATCATCGACGCGAAATACGCCAGGCCATCGTTCCGCGACTTCTACAAAGTCGTCGACGGCATCGATGAGATCCTGCCGCTGCTGCGCGAGGAACCGGCCTCCTCGATCCCGTCGCAACCGCAGAAATTCTAGAACCAGAAGCGCCAAGCGTAGACGAGCGTCATCACGGCGCCGATCGCCGTCACCAGACGGTGGAACACGAGCGGCGCGATGTAGCGCATCGCGAAGCCGCCCGAATAGCCGCCGATCAAGCCGCCCGCGAGCATGGCGAGTGTGGCGTGCCAATCGACGCTGCCCATCACGATGAAGATCGCGATGGCGGCCGCCGAGTTCAGCGCGTTGACGAGGTTTTTGAGCGCGTTTGCGGCGCGCAAATCCGTGATGCCGCCCAGCGTGAATAGCGAAAGATACATGACGCCGAGCCCGGCGCCGAAATAGCCGCCATAGATCGATACCGCGATCGACGGCGCCACGACACCGCGCATATCGGCCGCCACGCCATGGCGGCGGCGCTGGACATGGCGCTTGATCCTATCGGCGAAGGCGAACAGCAGCGTCGCCGCACCGATCAACGCCGGCACCGCATCCTCCAGCGCCTTTTCGGGCATCGACAGAAGAATGCCCGCACCGGCCGCACCCGCGAAGAACGCGCCCGCCATGATCCGGCGCACATATTTGTCGAAGGGCGGCAATCTGCCGCGATCGGCCAGTGCCGCCATGAAATTCGCCGGTCCCAGCGCCACCAAATTCGATGCGACCGCGACGACCGGCGGCAATCCCGCCATCAACATGATCGGAAACGTGACCAGCGTCGCGCCGCCGACCAGCGCCGTGACCACGCCGCCCGCCAGCCCCGTGACGAAAAGCACCAGAAGGAGTTCCGATTCCATGCGGGCGAGAGACTAATCTCCGGCGCCCCGGAAATCGCTGGAAACATACGGGACATCGTAGTATTTCCGGGGCCTATTCCGCCGCTGGGAGAAGTAATTCCATGAAGAAGATTAAGGTCGCGAATCCGATCGTCGAACTCGACGGCGACGAAATGACCCGCATCATCTGGAAGTTGATCCGCGAACGCCTGATCCTTCCCTATCTCGATATCGATCTGAAATATTTCGATCTCGGCGTCGAATATCGCGACCAAACCGACGATCAGGTCACGATCGACGCGGCGCACGCGATCAAGAAGTACAAGGTCGGCGTCAAATGCGCGACGATCACCCCCGACGAAGGCCGGGTGAAGGAATTCAATCTCAAGAAGATGTGGAAGTCGCCCAACGGCACGATCCGCAACATCCTGGACGGCACGATCTTCCGCGAGCCGATCATCTGCAAGAACGTGCCGCGCCTGGTGCCCGGCTGGACGCAGCCCATCGTCATCGGCCGCCACTCGTTCGGCGACCAATATCGCGCGACCGATTTCGTCGTGCCGTCGGCGGGCGAACTGACCATTTCCTTCGTTTCGAAGGACGGCAAGACGAACATCAACCACAAGGTCTACGACTTCCCGGGTTCGGGCGTGGCGATGGCCATGTACAACGTCGACGAGTCGATCCGCGGCTTCGCGCGCGCCTCGCTCAACTACGGCCTCGCGCGCAACTACCCTGTCTATCTGTCGACCAAGAACACGATCCTCAAAGCCTATGACGGGCGCTTCAAGGATATCTTCCAGGAAGTGTTCGACGCGGAGTTCAAGGACAAGTTCCAGGCGAAGGGCCTGACCTACGAACACCGTCTGATCGACGACATGGTCGCCGCGGCGATGAAGTGGTCGGGCGGCTTCGTGTGGGCGACCAAGAACTACGACGGCGACGTGCAGTCGGATACGGTCGCGCAAGGCTACGGCTCGCTGGGTCTGATGACCTCGGTGCTGACCACGCCGACCGGCGACTGCGTGGAGGCGGAAGCCGCCCACGGCACCGTCACGCGCCACTATCGCGAACACCAGAAGGGCAAGGAAACGTCGACGAACCCGATCGCGTCGATCTTCGCCTGGACGCGCGGCCTGGCCTATCGCGGCCAGTTCGACAACACGCCCGACGTCACCGACTTCGCCAAGCTGGTCGAAAAGGTGTGCGTCGACACGGTCGAGTCAGGCTTCATGACCAAGGACCTCGCGGTGCTGATCTCGCCCGATCAGCCTTGGCTGACGACCACCAAGTTCCTCGACAAGATCGACGAGAACTTGAAGAAGGCCTACGCCTGAACCTGCCTCGAAGGTTCCGGCCGCGAACGGCCCGGTGTTCCGCACCGGGCCGTTTCGTTGACGGGGCTTTTTCGCTGACGGTTGGCGGAGTTGTTGCGACCGCCCCGCCTTTCGCGCACTCTCGAAACGTCGAACCTTACGCGGGATTTCCGGCAAGCCGTGGTGACCTCGTTCGTGCAACGCCCGACCTTCCTGCGCGCGCCCGACGGCGCCGGCGCCGGCGGTTTGCCGTTGGGCGAACATGTTCTGGTCGATCTCGAAACGCCCCTGCCCGCTTTCGACAAGCCCGGCGCGAAAGCCTACGCCGCCGTCGACAAACGATTCGCCGACGCCCAGCATGTCGCCTTCGTCTGCGAGCCCGATCGTTCGGTGCGCATCCGGTCGGCGCAACGCTTACGCGGCATCTCGCGCTCGGGCATGCTCGCCATCCTCGAAACCGGCGTGCTTCAGCGCCCCGGTGCGAGCGACGCCTACGCCGTCGTCATGGAAAAGCCGGTCGGCCCGCCGCCGCCGCGCCGCATGTGGTCGGGCTGGGCGCCGCGCACGCTGGTGCAGAATTTCCTGAAGCCGGTCGCGCTCGTCCTCAAGGACATGTCGGATCGCGACGAGATCCACGGCTCGATCCGCCCCGACAACGTGTTCATGCAAGACACGCGCGGCCAGTTGCTCACGCTCGGCCCTTGCGTGCTCGGCCCCGTCGGCTACGACCAGCCCGCCGTGTTCGAACCGATCGAGCGCGCCCTTGCGGCACCCGACGGCAAGGGCCCGGGCGGCGTCCTCGACGACATGTTCGCGCTGGGCATGACGCTTTATTGCTTCGCGACGGGCAAATATCCCGGCGAAGGCCAAGGCGCCGACGCGCTGATGGCGCGGCGCATCGCTTATGGATCGATCGGCACGCTGATCGACACGTCTCAGATACCGTCGGAACTGTTCGATCCGATCACGGCGCTGATCGACGACGATCTCAAATCGCGCTGGACACTCGCCACGCTGCTCGATTGGATCGCCGGGCGGCGGCCGACATTGCCGACCAAGAAGCCGATCGCGCGACGCGGCGCGCCGCTCAAAATCGGCTCGGTCAGCGCGCTCGAACCCGCCGAACTCGCCTTCGCCTTGCATCGCTTCCAAAAGGAAGGCCAAGCCGCCGTCACCGGCGACGACGTGGCGAATTGGATCCGCGACAACGACGTGCAGCGCGTTGCGGCACTGGTGGGCGAAGACAAGTCCCAAGTCAACGCGCCGCCGCCTGAAGTGACGCTGTCGCGCATGGTGATGCGCCTCGATCCGCACGGGCCTTTGCGCTATCGCGATCTCGCCTTCCATGCCGGCGGTGCGGGTGCGGTCGCCCATGCCGCGATGCTCGATCCCAACAAACGCGGCCAGTTGGAGGAATTTTTCTCCTGGCGCTTGGCGCATGTCTGGTCGAAAGCCGCCAACTCGTTCGGCCTGCTCGACGAGGCGGCGCGCAAATTGCTGGAGGTCGAAGATCGCATCTCCAACAAAGTCGACAAGCTCGAAGCGGCCCTCTACCGCCTCAACGCCGATGCCCCCTGCCTGTCGCCCGCCGTGCAAGGCAAATGGGTCGATCAGGCCGGCGATCTGCTCGACTTCATCGAGACGTCGATCGGCCAAGGCAAAACGGACTTCGACGGTCATGTCGTCGCGTTCCTGGGCGCCCGCAGCGGCATTTCCGCAGCCGATATCGGCGCGCTCAAAAGTTTCGACGGCAAAGATCAGCGCCGCGCGGCCGCCGTGCTGAAGGCGTCGATGCGTTTCGCGGTCGACGCCAAGGGCAAGAAGCTGCCCAATCTGACCCGGCTTTGCCACGATGCGGCGAAGACGATGATCAACCGGCTGAAGAAGCCGGAGTTGCGCGAACGCAAACTCGCGGAATCCGACGCGCTGGCCAATGCGGGCGATATTCCCGGCCTCGTCGATCTTGCGACCGATCCCGACGTGTTCGGCCAGGATCAGGCCGAGTTCGCGGCCGTCAAATCCGAGTTCGACACCAATCAGCGCGTGCTCGACCATCGCGAAGCGATCGTCGATGCGACGCGACGCATCGGCCGCGACAAAGGCCAGGAAATCGCGCTGGCCGTTCTATCGGCGCTGGCCGTCGGCACGTTGCTGGCGCAGCTTTATTTCTGGGTGATGGCGCGATGAGATCGCTCGGCATCCGCGGGATCCTGATCGCCCTCGCCATTCTCGGCGCCACGGTCCTCGCCGTGGCGGTGTTGATCCTGAAGCCCGCGTTGCTGGCCTATATCATCGGCGTATTCACTCCGTGCGCCGCCGTCTACATGATGGAAGGCAGCAAGCGCCGTTTCGCCTGGATCGGCTCGGCCGCGATGACGCTCGCCGCCGCCGGCCCCGTCGTGCTGGCGGGCTTGCTCGACAATACGCGCTTCATCATGGGCGATATGTGGGCCTGGGGCGTGCCCGTCGCCGCCGGCATGGCGGGCACGGCCGTCGCCGTCATCGTGCCCGCGATCGGCGAAGCGATCACAACGCGCGAACAGAAGGAACAGTTCGCGATCCTGGAAGAACGTCAAACCGCGTTGATCGCCGAATGGGGCGAGACGATCAAAGAACCGCTGACTCCGCCGGGTTGAGGTCCACCATGCCGACTTTGCGCCACGCGTTTCTCGCCATCGCCGCCCTGTTGCCGCTCGCCGCTTGCGGCGGCGGCGGCGGAACGACCGTCGCGGCCGACGGCACGCCCGTCCCGTCGCCCAAGGGCGACATCGTGCTCGCGAATATGGGCTCGTATCATGTCGGCGGGCGCGCGGTGACGATCGTGGGCAAGCCGGTGCGCGACGTGCAGTTCACGCCCGGCGGACCGGTCGCGCGCATCGATCCCAACGGCACGTTCCTGGTCGAACACATGTACGCGCAATGGTTCGAACCGCGCTGGAAGCGCGGTGCCGCACCGCTGGTGCTGATGCATGGCGGCGGCATGACGGGCGTGCAGTACGAAACCACGCCCGACGGGCGCGACGGCTGGCTCAATTTCTTCCTGCGCCGCGGCTGGAGCGTGCACAACGCCGACGCGGTCGAACGCGGGCGCGCGGGCTGGGCGCAATATCCCGATATCTTCCGCGGCGAGCCGGTGTTCCTGGCGCAGCCCGAAGCCTTCGAGCGTTTCCGCATCGGCGACGGCGCCGGGTCCTTCGCCAAGCGCGAGATGCTGGAAGGCAATCAATTCCCGGCCGAAGCCTACGATCAGCTCGTGCGTCAGATGGTGCCGCGCTGGACCTCGACCGACGAGGCCATCACGGAAGCTTATATCGCGCTGGTCGATCGCACCTGCCCTTGCGTGCTGGTGGCGCATAGCCAGGCCGGGCAATTCGCCTTCCGCGCGGCCGAAGCGCGGCCCGACAAGGTGCGCGCGATCGTGGCGATCGAGCCGACGGGTTTCGGCGATCCCGGCCGCGCGGCCGAAATCAAGGGCGTGCCCGTCCTCGCGATCTACGGCGATTACATCGAACAGGACACGCGCTGGCCCGCGATCAAGGGCAACGGCCTGCGCTATTTCGAAGTCTTGCGCGCCGCCGGCGCGACCGTGGACGTGCTCGACCTGCCGCGCGGCGGCATCGCGGGCAACAGCCACATGCCGATGATGGACAAGAACTCGGATCAGGTCGCCGAGCGCATTCAGGATTGGCTGATGCGCCGGAACCTTTGGCGCTGATTCACTTCGGCGCGAACCAGCCCTCGACCTTGCCGCGTGCCCACGGCGCCACGAAATAGACCGTGGGGGCCGCGACGATCCAGGAATAGAACCACGCATGCGTCCACGCGTCCAAAAACGCGGCGGGATCGGCGACGACGTCGCCCGGCCCCATCACGCGGACCGTCGAAATGCAGGACACGATCGCCGTCATCACGACGGTCAGCAGGCCGGAAAACGCCAGCCGGATTTTCAACGCAGTACTCATGCCGCCTTCACCTTCCGCTCGCGCCACAGCGCGTAAAGCCCCGCCGCCACGATCAACGCCATCCCGCACCACGCGTAGAAATCGGGCAGATAGCCCCAGACGGCCCAGCCCAGCAAGGTCGTGCTGATAAGCCCTGTGTAGCGGAACGGCGAAACGACGGTCACCTCGCCCAAGCGCATCGATAGAACCATGCAATACATCCCCGTGCCCGAGATCAGCGCGGAAGCGAAAATCGCGAACCACGCGAAGCCCGGCATCGGCACGAAGCCTTGCAAAAAAGCGACCGCGCCGCCGAACGCGCCGACGGATGCCAGCGTCACCAGCGTCACGACCGCCGACGGCACGTATTGCGGAATGCGCCGCGTGATCACGTCGCGGATCGCGCACAAAACCGCCGACAGGAACGACACGGCGAGCCAGATGTCGAAGCCTTCGGCGCCGGGGCGCAAGATCAGCAGCACGCCCGCGAAACCGACCAGAATCGCGCCGACGCGCCGCCAGCCGAAACGCTCGCCCAGAAACGCCGCCGCGACCGGCAGCACCAGCAGCGGTGTCGCCATATTGATCGAGGCGTTGAGGGCCAGCGGGATATGCGCGAGTGCCGCGATGAAGCTGAACGCGGCGACCGCTTCGATGGCGCCGCGCAGCAGCGTATGCGGTTCGATCAGCGCGCGCGGTTGGGCGAAGCCGCCCGAGCGCCATACGATCAGCGAACCGGCGATCGTCAGCACGATGCCGCGCACGAACAGCAATTGCCCGGCCGGCACGTCGGCGAGCGCCAGCTTCAGGACCGTATCCGAAAACGCGAACAGCGTCATCGCGGCGACGATCGCCAGAATGCCGTTGCGGTTGCCGTGGGTCACCGCGTCCGTCCCGCCCGCACGCGGCTGCGATGCAGCGCGTAGATTCCCGACGCGACGATCAGCGCCATGCCCGTCCAGGTCAGCGCGTCGGGCAAATAATCCCACAGCAGCCAGCCGGCCAGGGTCGAACCGATAAGCCCGGCGTAACGGAAGCCGCCGACCAGCGACAACTCGCCCACGCGGAAGGCCGCCACTTGAAGCGTGTAGCCGCCCGCGACTGCGACCGTGGCGATCGCCACCAAGCCCCAGCCATGGGGCGTCATCGGCGTCCAGCCGATCGCGATCGTGCCGATCACGCCGACGGTCATCATCGAGGCCGACATCAGCAGCGTGACCAGAACGGTGGGGATGTTCGACGACAGCATCCGCGTGATCGAATCGCGCAGCGCGAATACCCAGGCCGATGCGAACGACGCCAGCAGCCACGGATCGACGCCCGCGGGCGACGGCTTCAAAATCAAAATCACGCCCGCGAACCCGGCGAGCAACGCCGCGATGCGCCGCCAGCCCACTTTCTCGCCCAGCAGCAGCATGGCGAAGGGGATGGTCAGCAGCGGCACCGCCTGGTTCAACGCCGCCGCCGTCGCCAGCGGAATATGCGCGAGCGACAGCATGAACAGCATCGATCCCGCGACCTCGGCCACCGTGCGCAGCAGCATCTTGGGATCGCGCAGCAGCGACAAATTGGCCAGCGCACCCGTGCGCCAAGCGATAAGAGCGAATAGCGCCGTCGCGGCGACACCGCGCAGCGCCAGCGCTTGGATCATCGGAATGTCTTGGGCGGCGAGTTTCATCGCCGCGTCGTTGACGACGAAGATGGTCATCGCGCTCGACAGCAGCAGCGCGCCACGCGCGTTGTCGGAAAGAATCATCTATCTCGTCTAACGGTTTCTCCGACGCCTTCTTAGCAGCCCGTCAGACGATCCGCCATGGGGCATGGCCGAACCGGCCTTGCATGAATTCGACGAACGCCGCCGTTTTCGGGACGCGGTTGCGCGTTTGCGGATAAACGGCCCAGATCGTCACCGGGTCGCGCACGTGCCAATCGGTCAGGATCGGTATCAGGCGCCCGTCGCGGATCGCGTCGACAAGCGCGAAATCGCCCATCCGGATCACGCCCACGCCCGCGATCCCGAGATCGAGCATCGCGTTGGCGCTGTCCACGCTCGCCGGGCCGATCACCTCGACGATCCCCGATTTGAACGGCCAATGCGCCAGATGCGGAATGTCCGACATCGTCACGCAATCGTGGTCACGCAGATCCTCGGGCCGCTTGGGCGTGCCGCGTCGCGCCAGATACGCGGGCGAAGCGCAAATCGTGCGGCTCACCTGCGCGATGCGCCGCGCGACCAAACGGTCGTCGACGACTTCGCCGATGCGGATGCCGACATCGTCGCCGCTTTCTATCAGATCGACGCGCTTGTCGACGAAGGAAAGCTGCACGCGCAAATCGGGATTGCGCGCGAGGAACTCCGGCAAGGCGGGAACGAGCTGGTGATAGCCGAAAGCGTTGCCGGTATTGATTTTCAGCACGCCGCGCGGCCGGGCGCGGAACCCCGCGACCTCCAGCTCCGCTTCGCGGATATCGGCGACGATGCGCCGTGCGCGCGCGTAATAGGCTTCGCCTTCGGGCGTCAGCGTCAAGGTGCGCGTCGTGCGCGCCAACAAGCGCACGCCAAGCCGCGCTTCCAATCGCCCGACGAGCTTCGATAATGCCGACGGCGTGAGTTTCATCGCCCGCGCGGCGGCCGAAAACCCGCCCCGCTCGACCGCGGCGACGAAAGCGGCCATTTCTCCCGAATGATCCATACCGGCTCCATTTGTGACGATGCTTCACAAATGATAGGCCAATTTCGCCGATTATCACCAGCGGTGAACCGTAACAAGCTCCGGATACGCAATCCCATTACCGTAGCCCCGGAGTTCCCCCATGCCGCAAATTTCCGCCGCCGCGTACGAATTCCATATCGCCAATGCGCGCAAGCTGCGCGCGCAAGCCTTCGGCGCGGCCATCGCCAAGATCGCGGCGTTGTTCCGGGCGGTGCCCGAGCAGATCGCGCCCGCCGCGTTGAACGCCCCGTGCAAGCGCACGGTCATTTCCTGATCGTCACCACCCAGATCGCGACGAAGGCGGCGCTCAGCGCGGCGAACAACGCAAGCGTCACGCCGTCATAGCCGCCGGAAATGCGCCACAGCGCCGCCGCGATCCCCGGCGCCAAAGCGCGCGACAGGTTGAACGGCAGCGCCAGCGCGCCGTTGATGGTCGCGTAATCGCGGGGGCCGAACAGTTCGGGCACGATCGTGCCGCGCACGATCGTCATCAACCCGTTGCCCACACCGTAGATCGCCGCGAAGGCGAGCAGCGGCACGACCGCGTCGATTCCGCTGACCAACAGCGCCATCGCCATCAACAGGCAGAGTATCGCGACCCGCGCCGTCAACCGCCCGTCGACGCGCGCGCCCAGCACCATCAACGTCAACCGGCCGGCGACCTGCATCGGCCCGATCGTCGCCCACACCAGCACGATCATGTCGGGATCGACGCCGCGCTCGCCCAGCAAGCCGATCAGGTGGAACGTCACCACGCCGATCGCGAAATTATACGCGATATAGACGAACCCCAATCCCCAGAATGCCGGTCGGCGCAACGCCGCCGCCAAGGCCGAACCGGTTTGCGTCGCATCCGCCGCTTCGGCCGCCGCGCCTTTGGCGCGTGTCCCCCGCAGCCAATAGAAATTGATCGAGCCGCACGCGATCGCGGTCAGAGCCCCGGTCGCGATCAACGCGTTTCGCCAGCCGAAAGCCTCGTTGAGATAATGCATCAGCGGGACGAAGATGGTGATCGAAAAGCCGCCGATCAGCGTCATGGTCAATATGCCGCGCCGCCAGTCGCGCACATTCGCCGCGACGACAGCGAACGCGGGATCGTAGAGCGAGCACGCGAACGCCACCCCCATCGCGATCCACAGCGCGTAGAACTGGGGCAGCGTTTCGACGAAGGCCCAGGCGACCATCAACAGACCGCCGGCGATCGACCCCAGCGTCATCGGCCATAACCCGCCATGCCGGTCCATCCACGCGCCTACGGGCAGCGCCGACAGGCCCGAGACGACCAGCCCGAGCGTCAACGCCCCGTAGATCTCGGGCTTCGACCAGCCGAGATCGCGTTCCATCGGGCCGGCGATCACCGCGAAGCTGTAGTAGAGAGCCCCGCCCACGATAAGCTGGGCGATCGAAAACCAGACGACGAACCGGATTTCTTTCATGAAGCGCGCCGCGCCGTCGTGACGGCGAGCATGGCGAGGAACCCCGCCGACAGCAGTCCCAGCAAAATCAGCAGCACGCCGTCATAGCCGAAGACGCCCCACAACGCCGCCGCGGCGACCGGCGCGGCGGCGGCGGCGAATTGATGCGGCACGGTCAACGCGCCGTTGACGGTCGCATAGGCGCGCGGCCCGAAAATATCGGGCGCGATCGTACCTTTGACGATCGTCATCAAGCCGTTCCCGGCGCCATGAAAGAACGCGAACATCAGCAGCGGGGCAAGCGTGGCGGCCCCCGACGTCAACATCGCCATGCCGATCAGCAACCCCGCCATCGCCACGCGCGCGACAAGCCGCGCGTTGATCTGCGATCCGAAGACGAACAGGCTCATCCGGCCGGCGACCTGCATCGGCCCGATCGCAGCCCAGACGAGCACGATCGTATTGGGATCGACGCCGCGCTCGCCCAGCAAACCGATCAGGTGGAATGTGATCGCGTTGACCGAAAAATTATAGACGAAATAGACGAAGCCGAGCCCCCAGAAGGAAGGTCGGCGCATCGCGAGTTTGAGCGCGGATTCCGAGGCGCCCGCATCGGCTTGCGCCGCGGCTTCGCCCTTCGCGCGCGTGCCCCGCAGCCAATAGAGATGGATCGCGACGCAAACGGTGAGATTGACGCCCCCCCAGATCATCGCCGTCATGCGCCAGCCGAGAAGGTCGTTGATGTAGTGGCCGAGCGGAATGAACGCCGTGCTGGCGAGCCCGCCCAGGAACGTCATGATCAAAATGCCGCGTTTCCAGTCGCGCACATTCGCCGCGACCACCGCGAAGCCGGGCGAATAAAGGACGCACGCCAGCACGGCGCCCATGCAAATCCAGATCGCGTAGAACTGCGCGGGCGTTTGCACGAACGCCCAGGCGATCATCAGCAAGCCGCCGGCGATCGAGCCGCCGGTCATCGACAGCAAGCCGCCGTGCCGGTCCATCCACGCGCCAACGGGCAACGCCACGAGCCCCGACACCATCAGCCCGAGCGACGCGGCGGCGTAGATTTCGGTTTTCGACCAGCCCAGCTCGCGCTCCATCGGCCCCACGATCACCGCGAAGCCGTAGAACAGCGTCCCCCAGGAAATCATCTGGGCGAGCGAAAGCCAGACCACCAACCGCCATTCGCGCATGACGAGAAACTTCCCTTCCCCGGGCCCGCGATGCAACATGCCGCCGACTCCTGGGAGAAACCAACATGCCCGACGAACGCACCCGCACTCCACGCGAAAAATTCGGTTTCGCCACGCGTGCCGTGCATGCCGGTGCCACGCCAGACCCGACGACGGGCGCGCGCTCGACGCCGATCCATCAGACGACGGCCTATGTGTTCGAGGATGCGGACCACGCCGCCTCGCTCTTCAACCTCCAGACCTTCGGCTATATCTATTCGCGGCTGACGAACCCGACCGTCGCGGTGCTGGAGGAACGCATCGCCAGTCTCGAAGGCGGGCGCGGCACGGTGTGCACGAGTTCGGGCCACGCGGCGCAGTTGCTCGCCTTCTTCTCGCTGATGGAACCCGGCGACCGCTTCGTCGCCAGCCGCAATCTCTATGGCGGCTCGGTCACGCAGTTCACCCACGCCTTCAAGAAATTCGGCTGGGGCGTGGATTTCGTCGATCCGTCGGATCCGAAAAATTTCGAAGCGGCGATCGGCCCGAACACCAAAGCGATTTTCTGCGAATTGCTCGCCAATCCAGGCGGCGTGATCGTCGATCTGGAAGCGGTCGCGCAAGTCGCGCGCAAGGCGAAGATCCCGCTGATGGTCGACAACACGCTGGCGACGCCGTTCCTGTGCAAGCCCTTCGATTGGGGCGCGGACATCATCCTGCACTCGACGACCAAGTTCCTGTCGGGCCATGGCAACGCGATGGGCGGCGCGGTCGTCGAAAGCGGGAAGTTCGATTGGTTCGCGTCGGGCAAATTCCCCTCGATGACCGAAGCCGATCCCGCCTATCACGGTTTGAAATTCGCCGAGACCTTCGGCGATTTCGGCTACACGATGAAGACGCGCGCCGTGGGCTTGCGCGATCTCGGGCCCACGATGGCCCCGCTCAACGCGTATCTCACCATCTCCGGCATCGAGACGCTGCATCTGCGCATGGCCGCCCATGTCGCGAACGCGCAAGCGGTGGCGGAGTTCCTGGCCGCGCATCCGAAAGTCGCGTGGGTTTCCTATGCCGGATTGAAGTCGAGCCCCTATCATGCACTCGCCCAAAAGTACCTGCCCAAGGGCCCCGGTTCGGTCTTCACCTTCGGCGTCAAAGGCGGGTACGAAGCGGGCATGAAGGTCGTCGAGACGGTCGAGTTGTTCAGCCATCTCGCCAATATCGGCGACACGCGCTCGCTCATCATCCATCCGGCGTCCACCACCCATCGCCAATTGACCGAGGATCAGCGGACACGCGCCGGCGCCGGGCCCGACGTCATCCGCCTGTCGATCGGCATCGAGAACGTGGACGATCTGATCCGCGATCTCGACACCGCGCTGGCCGCGACATGAAACTCAATCTCGGTTGCGGCAACGCCAAGCGCGCCGGCTGGGTGAATGTCGATAAATTCGCCGGCTGCGCGCCCGATCAGGTCGTCGACCTCGAGCGTACGCCGTGGCCGTGGGCGGATTCAACCGTCACCGATGTGGCGCTGATCCACGCGCTCGAACATCTGGGCGCCACCACCGACGGCTATCTCGGCATGATCCGCGAGTTGTGGCGCGTCGCGGCCCCCGAAGCGCGGATCGAGATCGTGGTGCCCCACCCCCGCTCCGACGCCTTCCTCAACGATCCCACGCATGTGCGCGCGATCACGCCCGATGGGCTAGCGCTGTTCGACCGCGCGCTGAACCGCGAATGGGCGAAGACCGGTGCGGCGAACACGCCGCTCGGCCTTCAACTCGACGTCGATTTCGCGATCGAAAAGGTCGATTTCCAGCTCACGCCCGAATGGCACAAGCGCCTTGCCGCCGGCGAAGTCGACCGTGCGGCGATCGACGACGCGATCCGCCATTTCAACAATGTCTGCGGCCAGATCGCGATCGTGCTGCGCGCGAAGAAACCGCTGCGCTAAACGAATTTTACGCGGCCTCGCCCTTCGACAAGCTCAGGGTGAGGCCGCGCACTTTTACTCGGCGGGTTGCGCGGCGAGTTTGGGCTCGACGCGCGGGGATTTCTTGTCGTCGGGCAGCAACACCCCGAACAACAAAACCAGCCCGGCAGCCACGGTCATGAACACGAAGAGCCAGAAGAAATCGCCGTACGTGTCTTGCACCCAACCCGCCACCGGCACGGCGAGGGCCGCCACACCCAGGGCGAGAACGAACTTCGCGCCATAGGCGGTCGCGCGCCATCCGGCGGGCGTGAAATGCGCCAGCATCGCGTTTTCGGACGGCAGCGACGCGGTGTTGAGATAGACGGTCGCCAGCGCCACCGCGAGCAGCAGCCAGGATTCGGTATAGGCCGCGAGCAGCAAGCACGGCGTGACGATCAGATAGCACGAGAGATAGACGCGCTTCATCGCGAAGCGGTCGGCCAAGCGCCCGCCGATCAACTGCCCGGTCGAGGCGAAGAGATAGACCAACGCCACCATGGCGCCCGTGCCCAGCACGCCGTCGCCAAGCCCCGTCAAACGCTGCTCGAACAGCTTGGGCAGAATGACGCTGAGTGTGGAGCCGACGAAGCCCACGCAGGTCATCGTGATCGACAGAATGAAAAAGGCGCGCACCGCATCGCCTTTGCTGGGCTCGGGCACCGGCTTGGCGTCGACTTCGACGTCGGCGACTTTGCCCAGGCGCCAAGCGGCCCACAGCCCGAAGCCGAACAACACGGCGGTGATGCCCGGCACGATGAACGCCGCGCGCCACGAAATCGCATCCGTAAGGGCGGCGGCAACCAAGGGCGCGAGCGCGATGCCGACCGAACCGTAAATGCCGTTCGCCCCCAGCGCCTGACCGCGATTTTCGGCCATGCGGATCAGCCACGCCATGCCGACCGGATGGTAGATCGACGCGAACAAGCCGATCGCCGCAAGGCCGAGCGCGACTTCGATCGGCGTGCGCGCCAAACCGGTCGCGATCGTCGCGGCACCGGTGCCGATGAAGAAAATCGTCATCATGCCCACGGCCGACCAGCGATCGCCGAGCCAGCCCGCCGGTAAAGCGGCGGCGCCGAACAGAATTTGCCCCGCCAGCATCAGCACGATCAAATCGCCGTAGCTCAGCCCCCAGCTGCGTTCCAGCGCCAGCACGACGGTGGGATAGAGCATCGTCAGCAAATGCGAATACGCATGGCCGACATTGGAGAAGCCCCGCGCGAGCGCGGGCGAACCGGGAACGGAAGGGGGCGACATGACGGCGCGTATTTTGCGCGCGCCGTCTCGTCTAAGCAAGACGCGGATTGCCGTTCGCGGACCAGTATTGCGCCAGAATCGCGACGCGCACGCGCGACGTCAGATTGCGCGGCGGCGGCGGCGGCACAATGTCCCGCAACAATTCTTCGACCGCTTGGCCGCGCTCATCCGCGATCGCCTCCAGCGCCGCCCAGAAGACGGGCTCGAGGCGCAATGCGGTACGCCGCGGGCCGATCCGAACGAAACGCGGCTCGACGATATCGTCGAGCCGCCGCTTCGCCCCGGCAGCCGATACGGCGCGCGGAATATATCTAGTGCTGCCCATCGGCCATCGCGGAGAGCATCGTTTTGATGCGCTGGCGCAGACGGACGTCGCGGATCGCGGCCAAACGGCGCGCGAGCTTCGCGGTTTCGTCGTCGAGCTTGCGCTCGGCGGCGTCGGGGATCGGGGCAGCGAAAGCGACCTTGGGCTTGCCCAGGCCTTCGAAGAACTCGCCCACCGGCAAGCCGAGGACCGCCGAGAACTGCCAAAGACGCGACGCCGAAACGCGGTTGGCGCCGTTTTCGTATTTCTGGATTTGCTGGAACGTGATGCCGCAGGCTTGCGCGAGCTCGGTCTGCGACAAGCCCAATTCGATGCGCCGCTTGCGCACGTTGCGGCCGACCTGCACGTCGACGGGGGTCGAACGGCGGGCCGCGACGCGATCCGCACTCTTCCGGCGGCCATTCGATTTCTTTGCGGCCATATGAAACTTCCTCTATGCGAAATCGCGCCCGTTTGCGCGTTTCGACGGGAGATTGCGCCCGCCGCCTGAACGCTGGCTTAAGGTTCCCGAAGCGCCGTATCGCGGCGCGCGACGCCGCCCCGCGCGGCCATCGCCCGCGACATACAACAGGCTGAAATCTCACGACGAATGCGCTGCTCTTGGTGCTTGGGACGCGCTCGGGATAAACTGCCGCTTCCCGTTTCCCCCCGCCACAAAAGATAAAAGTCCTCAGCATCAATGTCCGCACAACCCATTCCGTTTCCGGTGCGCCGCGTGTCGGGTTTCGACGAGCCGCCGCCCCCGCCGCGCGCCGCCGAAAAGCCCAAAGGCCTGCCCCCCGCCCCCGGCGAGCCGACGGCGCTGCAACGCGCATGGCTCGCGCGCGCCCTCGACCAAGCCGGCGGCAAACTGCCGCTGTTCATGCACGACGGTCAGAAGATCGATCCGCGCACGGTCAAATCCTGCCTCGAAAACGGCTGGTGCGAGCCCTGGTATTCGAACCCGCTGAAGCCCGATTGGCTCGTTTGCAAGATCACCGACAAGGGCCGCGCGTTGTTCGAGACCGCGGCCTGACGTGAGCGTGCCCGACAATTTCGCGCTTCGCGTCGCGCGCTGCTACCTGCCTTTCGCGGCCGGGTATTTCCTGTCCTATGCCTTCCGGGTTGTGAACGGTGCCATCGCGCCGGACATGACGCGCGAACTCGGGCTCGATCCCGCCGCGTTGGGCGCGGTGACCAGCGCCTATTTCGCGACTTTCGCGGCGGCGCAGTTGCCGATGGGCGTGGCGCTCGACCGTTGGGGGCCGCGCCGCGTGGAATTCACGTTGCTGCTGTTCGCCACGGCCGGCGCCGTTATCTTCGCGCTCGCCGGCGGCGTGGCCGAGCTCGCTTTGGGTCGCGCGCTGATCGGCTTCGGCGTCGCGTCGTGCCTGATCGCGGCGATGAAGGCCAACACGCTTTATTGGCCGATCGAGCGTTTGCCGCTCGCCAACGGTTTGCTGATGGGTTTCGGCGGGCTGGGCGCGGGCACGGCCACGCTGCCGGTCGAATTGATGCTCGCGGCGACCAGCTGGCGTTTCGTGCTGCTCGCGATGGCCGCGCTGACGCTGCTTGTGGCGCTGGCGATTTTCTTCGCCACCCCGCGCGAAACCCCGCACCCGACCGGCGTGACCTTCGGCGCGCAATTGCGCGGCATCGGCAAGGTGCTGTCGGCGTCGGCGTTCTGGAGCGTGGCGCCGGCCACGACCGCGACGCATGCGGTTTATCTTTCCTATCAAGCGCTGTGGGCGGGCCCGTGGATGCGCGATGTCGCCGGGCTCGACCGGTTCGCGGTCGCGCAAGGCCTGTTCATGGTCAACGCGTCCATGGCGATCGGCTATCCGCTGTTCGGCATTCTCGCCGACCGCTTGGCCGCGCGCGGCATTTCCACCCGCACGATCTTCGCCGTCTTCGTCGTGCTGTTCATGGTCGCGCAAATGCCTATGGCGGCGGGCTGGACGCACAACCCGCTCGGCTTCTGGGCGCTGTTCGGCTTGACCGGCTGCGGCACGATTCTGGGCTATGCCGTCGCCACGCAAAGCTTCCCGAAGGAAATGGCCGGCCGCGTGGGCGCTTCGATCAACATGCTGGTCTTCGGTCTCGCCTTCGCCGTTCAATGGGGCATCGGCGTGGCGCTGTCGTATTTCCCCGGTGCGGCCGCCGACGGACATCGCGCCGTCATGCTTGGACTGATCGCGATGCAAGGGGCCGGCTGGTTGTGGCTTGTCTTGCGCCGCGCGAAAAATCAGCCACAATGATGCGGTCTACACCATCGGATACCGCTATGATCAAAAAACAGAAATACGAGTTCGCCATCTACAACGAAGTCGTGCGCGACGCTGTGCGCCGCGGCGAGCACCACAAGTTCTTCAAGGACGAGTGGCAGAACCAGCATTTCATCGAAATCGAAGCGTATAGCGAAAAGGACGCGACGACCCGGATCCGCTCGCGCTACCCCCAGGATCAGGGCTTCGTGATTTTGGCGTGCAAAGAAGTCGGCTGATCGTAAAATTTCTACTGGCGGCGGCGCTGTTGCTGGCTCTGCCGGCGGCGGCGCAAGAACAGACCTCGCCGCTCGACGATCCCGCCGGGTTCTGGCTGGTCGCGGAAACCGGACCGGACGTCAACGAAACCCTCGCCAGCATTCCGCTGTTCGGCGCCAATCTGCGGACGCGCGTGGGCAATCCGCGCGCGGTGTGGGACATCCGTCGCGAAAACGGCGCGCTGACGATCGAGATCCAGCCGCGCGGCATCGTGTTCAAGCCCGCGCGTTTCGCCGCCGGACATTTCACCGGCGACGCGGTCGACCCCGGCAACGCGCAGCAGCGCGTGAAGCTGGACGCGCGATTGGCCGACGGCCGTTTGACCGGCAAGCTGATCTTCGCCGATTTCGAACTCGCGATCGACGGAAAGCCGCCTGAATCGGTCGAGGCGGTGCGCCAAGCCTATGCGATGGCGCGTGCGAAGCTCGACGAATACGAAGGCCCCTACGCGCTCGCCGAGATCGAGCGCCTGCGCGCCGAAAATCTCGTGCTGATCGAACGCATCCAGCGCGTCGAAGGCGAACTTGCGCGCCGCCCCGCGACGGCGACCGCGCGCACGGCGCAAGCGGTCCCCGCGCAGACGGCTCAGGCGCCGTTAGTCGCCACACCGCGTATCTCCACGCGCGGTCTGGTCGCCGACGTCGTCACGACACGCGCAACCGAGCTTCGCGCCGCCGCCGACGCGCAAAGCGCCAATGTCGAAACCTTGCCCGCCGGTCGCCCGCTCGTCCGGCTGGGCGAAGCGACCGTCGCGGGCTGGAGCTTGGTCGCGACCGGCGGCGGCGTGGTCGGCTTCGTGCCTTCGGCCGCCATCGGCTCGCGCCCGCCGGTCACGGCTTCGGTCGCGCGGGCACCGCGCGAAATCCAGATCAACTTCCCCGCCTGGGACCCCGGCCGCACCGGGCGGCGCATGACCGTCGCCGACCCCGGATTCATCAGCCTGGTCGGCCGCGTGCGCGGCGATGGCGCGCTGACCGAACTCAAGATCGCGGACGCCCAGGTCGTGTTCAACGCCGATGGCAGCTTCACCGCCGTCGTCGAAGTGCCGCCCCAAGGCCGCCATGTGCGCATCGATGCAAGTTTCGGCCAAGGTCCGGTCACGAGCCTCGATTTCGACATCGCCGTCGGCGTCAGACAGCAATAATTTCATATACGTAGAAGCCGAAACTGACACGGCGCCGCAGCTCGTGTTACATTCTTTTCATGCCTGTTTTGCCGATCTCCGCGCCAATGGCGGTGACGCCAGCGCAAATCCACACCCCGAACGCGCAGCAGCAACAGCTCGCCGCCGCCCATGCCGGTGTGCAGACGGCCAATGCCCAGACCGCCAAGGGCCTGAAACAGGGCGCCGCCTCGGGCGGATCCAGGGGGACGCGCGACGGCACCAAAACCGGCGAAAGCGTCGATAACGACGCCAATGCCTTGGGCGCCAAGGCCAAACGCGGCCGCAAACCGGCGAACAAGCACAAACTCGATATCGAGGCCTGAAGCAATTCCTTCATCCTAATCTTGTCGAAGGATGAGGACGCCACCTCATGGTTCGACACGGGCGTCCATTGACGGCCGCACCATGAGGCATTTCGGTTTAGGCCAGCGCGCGTTCCACGCGCAGGGCCAGCACTTCGGGCGTCACCGGCTTGACGATATAGCCGTTGGCGTTCAGCTCGCGCGCGCGGCGCACCATTTCGTCCGTCGCCGTCGCGGTCAGGAAAATCACCGGCAAGCGCGCCAGATGCAACGCGGGCAAGACGCGCAGCGTTTCGACGAATTTCATGCCGTCCATCGGCTTCATGCCGATATCGCACACGATCAAATTCGGCGCGGGGTCGGCGGTTTCGAGATAGCCGAGTGCCGCCGAGCCGTCGGCCTCCGCCTGCACGCGGCCGAAGCCGAGCTGGGCGAGCATACGCGACACCATCGCGCGCACGACCGGGGAATCGTCGATCACCAGCACACCGAATTTGGCGTAAGGAAGCTCGTCCGCCATCACTACCCTTCCGTCGCCCGCATCAACACGGGCCGCGCCGCTTCGAGTTTGACGCGCAAGCCCTCGGCGGCACCGGGTTTGGCCCCGCCGGTGCGCAGTTCCAATTCGAGTTTCGACGCCGCCTCGCCCAGCGCATGCGCGCCGACCGAATGCGAAGCGCCCTTCAGCGCATGCGCCACGTCCTGCGCGTAGGACGCGTCGCCCGCGCGCATCCGCTCGTCGATCGTCGCGATCTGGCGCGCGGCGTTGTCGAGGAACATCTCGATCACCTCCGCCATTTCGCCGCGCTGCGCGCCGTAGAGTTTGCGCAGCACGTCGAGATCGACGTCGCGTGGCGGCCCCGCTTCGGCGGGCACGTCCTCCTCGATCAAGCCGGACGTATCGGCGATGCCCATGGCGCGCGCCAGCGCCGACCCCAACATGCTCAACGTCGCGGGCTTGACGACGAATTCGTCCATCCCGGCGGCAAGGCAGCGTTCGGCCTCGCCGGTCATCGCGGCGGCGGACAGCGCCACGATCGGAATGCGCCGCCCCTTGCCCGCTTCTTCCGCGCGCACGGCTTGCGCGAGCTCGAACCCGTCCATGCCGGGCATATGTACGTCGGTCAGGATCGCGTCGAAGCGCCCTTCGCGCCACAGATCGAACGCCTGCTTGCCGTCGGGCACCAGCTCGGCGCGATAGCCGAGCCGCACCAATTGGCGCTGCACGACCGCGCGATTGGTCGGATTGTCCTCGGCCACCAGAATGCGGGCACCCGGTGCCGTGACGATGGCGCCGGCGGGGGCCGATTTGCGTGCGGGCCCGAATTGGTTGGCGAGCGCGCGCAGCAGCGATTCGCGGCGCACGGGCTTCAGCAGATAGGCGTCGAAGCCGCGTTCCAGCGCGCGTTTGCGATGGCCGCTTTCGTCGAACGCGGTCGCGAGCACGAGGCGCGTTTCGTAAAGCGCGGGCGTGCCGCGGATCGCCTCGCCCAGTACGATGCCGTCGATATCCGGCAGGCGGAAATCGATCAACGCCGCGTCGAAGGGCTTGCCGTCGCGCGCGGCTTTTTCCATCGCCGCCAAGGCGGGCTTGCCCGCCGCGATGGTTTCGACCGCCGCGCCGGCGGCGCGCAGATACATCGCGAAGGCCTCGCGCATCGAACGATTGTCTTCGACGACCAGCACGCGCTTACCGGCGAGATCGGGCAGCGGCGGCATTTCGCGGCCCGGCGGCAAGGCGATCTGGAAATGGAAGACCGAGCCTTCGCCTTCGACGCTATCGACTTCGATCCGCCCGCCCATCAATTCGACGATGCGCATGGAGATCGACAGGCCCAGTCCCGTGCCCCCGAAGCGCCGCGTGGTCGAGCTATCGGCCTGGCTGAAGGGCTGGAACAGCCGCGCCTGCGCTTCGCGCGACAGGCCGATGCCGGTATCGCGCACGCCGATGCGGATCGTGCCCGGCGGCGCCCCCGCCACGGCTTCGACCGCGATGAAGACTTCGCCCGCCTCGGTGAACTTGATCGCGTTGCCCGCGAGGTTGAACAGAACCTGGCGCAAGCGCACCGGATCGCCCTTCACCGCGCGCGGGATCGCGGGATCGATGAAGGTCGTCAACGCCAGATCCTTGCGCCGCGCCTGCGGGATCAAGGTTTCGGCCACGCCCTCGACGATCGCGGCGAGCGACATGTCCACGCTTTCGAGATCGAGCTTGCCCGCTTCGATCTTCGAGAAGTCGAGAATGTCGTCGATGATCTTGAGCAGCGAGGACGCGCTGTCGCGCACCACCTCGACCATCGAGAACTGCTCGCTGTCGAGATCGGTCTGGCCGAGCAGTTCGAGCATCGCCAGCACGCCGTTCATCGGCGTGCGGATCTCGTGGCTCATCGAGGCGAGGAAGCGCGATTTCGCTTCGTTCGCCGCCTCGGCGCGCTGGCCCATCAGTAGCAAGTCGCGCTCGAAATGCTTGCGGTCGGTCACATCGACATAGGTCGACACGAACCCGCCTTCGGGCATCGGGTTGGAGTGGACCTCCAACGTGCGCCCGTCGGGGCGCGTCACCTCGAACGAGGATTTGCTTTCGCCCGCCCGCCAATTGCGGAACGCGGCCTGCACGTCGAGGGCGCCACGCGCCACCATGAAGCGCGTCAGCGCCTTGCGCGGATCGGGCCCGGTCAGAAGTTCGTCGGGGACGGCGTAGAATTCGAGGAACCGCTGATTATAGGCGACGACGTTGAAGCCGGCATCCGACACCACGACGCCTTCGTCCATATTGTCGAGCACGGCGCGCAGCAAGGCGCGCTCGCGCGCCAGTTCCTTGCGCAGCCTTGCGAGCTCGACATGCGGATCGGCGTCGTCGGAAGCCATCTCAGCGCCGCGCGGGCGGCGGAACGGTCGGGTTGCGGCAATCGCCGATCGAGCCTTCGGCGCACATCTTGCCGTCGGGCATGATCGCCCGGCTTATCTCGGTATCGGATTTCAGATCCTGGTAGCGCAGGCCCGCATCCTTCAGATTGGCGCCGGACAGCTTCGTGCCGAACAGCGCAACACCCCCCATATTGACGAAGCGCATATCCGCCTCGGTCAGGTCGGCGCCGCCCAGATCGGCCCCCGCCAGATTGGCGCCGCGCAGCTTCGCACCTTTGAGATTGGCGCGGCGCAAATTCGCCCCGCGCATGTCGCGGCCTTCCAGATTGGCGCCGGCGCATTGCGCATCCGGCCCCAATCGGCAGCCCGGGGGCAATGACTGCCCGATGGCGGGGGCGCCAAACGCCGCCATGCCCAAACCTACCAGCGCAATACTCGCGTAACGCATCGTCTCGACCGCTCCCCGGACCTCGAATTGCGGCCAGTGTCCCGGTTTCGCCGGAAAGGTCAATTCCGACGTAACGCAGGCCGGTTTCCTGCGTTGTCAGGGTGTTACGCTGCCAGATGTTGACCGACTCGATAAAGAAATCTCATACATGAGTCAGGGAGTCGGATTCACAACCTCATGCAGAACGAAATCGTCCTTCGTGCGATGGCCGCCGTTCTGGGACCGGATGACCCGGTCGTCCGGGATGTCGAGAAGGCTATGCGCACCGACGATGGTATGGACTGGCTGCTCGCCAAGGCCGGTTTCGACGGGTTGTCACGCGACGTGCGCATGGAAATCCGCGATATGGCGCGCTGGATGGCCGAAGAAACGATCCGCGATAAAGATCTGCCATCCTTCAAGCGATCCTGACGGTCCCCGAATATTCGCAAATTGCGAATTTATTTAGATTAATCCGTAACTTCCGAACCCCGATCCATCTCGCGAACCTTGTTTGATGGCGCGGGATTTGCGATGCCTTAGCCCGGTTCATCCTCCGGGGACCTTTTCACTTGGCCGACGCCACCAGCGCAGACACCGAAACGCGGATCGCGTTCGGTCCCGAGCACACGATCGACATGGGGCAACCCTTGGCGATGTTTTCGCGCCCCCATGCGTCGGCCTATGTCGCCCAGCACAACGAATTCGCCGACGTCCCGTTGATCGCCTATGTCTGCAACGATCTGCCGGGACCGCGCGTCGACGCCGCACGCCGCGTGCGGTCGATCGAACGGGCGGGCATGTTGCGCTTGTTCCATCACGGGCCGCTGCGCATCAAAGGAATGCGCGACCGCTACGCTTTCGTCTACGAACGGCCGTTGATGGGCACGCCGCCGCGCGCCTTGTGGGGTCACTACCCCGTCCCGACATTGATCAAGAATTTCCTGCGCCCGACGATCGCGGCCCTGCAAAGCCTGTCGGACTCGCATGAAGGCCATGGCTCGATCCGGCCCGACAATCTGTTCGGCCAGGACAGCCGCTATTCGTTGCTCACTTTGGGTCCGTGCACGTTGTGCCCGCCCGGCTACGATCAGCCCGCGATTTTCGAGCCGATCGAGCGCGCGCTCGCCAATCCGATCTCGAAAGGGCCGATCGCCCCCGCCGACGATATGTTCGCGCTTGGCGTGACCTTCTATTGCCTGGCCGCCGGCCGCCTGCCCGGCGAAGGCATGGACCCGGCCGATTTCACGCGCCGCCGGCTGGAGTTCGGCTCGATCTCGACCATGGTCGATACCGGCGCCATGCCGATCGAGATCAAGGACGCCATCGAAGGCTTGATGCAGGACGACGTCAAACTGCGCTGGAGCATCCAGACGTTCTCGGAGTGGTGTTCGGGCCGCAAGCCCGAGGTGAAGCAAGTACGCTCGCTGGGCAAGCGCGCGATGTCGATCCGCGTCGGCCCGATGACCTGCTACGGCCCGAAGGAAGTCGCCTTCGCGCTGCATAAGTATCAGGCCGAAGGCATCCCAATGGTGCGCAGCGGCGTGATCGACAAATGGATGGTCGAGAACAACCCCAAGCGCGCCGCGGCGATGGCGGGCAAGGAATTGGCCGAGGCCGACAATCCCCAAGCCGCGATCGCGGCCTCGCGCCAAAGCGAGGACGACAACATCGCGCTCGCCAAGGCCATCGCACGTTGCGATCCGGGCGGGCCGATCCGGTTCAAATCCCTGTCCTTCTACCCCGCCGGCGTGGGCGCTTTGCTGCGCGAGATCGCCAACGATCCGCCGCGCTGGGCGGAATTCGGCGAAGTGCTTAAGGGCAAGCTCATCTCCTATTGGATGAAAGGGGCCGCCGAGTTCGGCTTGGTCGATATCGCGGCCAAGAAGCTGGAGGAGATCGAGCGCAGCTTCGAGCGGACCGGCAACAACCTCGAAGCGGCCCTCTACAAGCTCAACCCCGACGCGCCGTGCCTGTCGCCCAAGCTCGACGGGCAATGGACCGTGTCGCATGTCGATCTGGTGAAGCCGATCGAAGCGGCCTGCGCCGATCCCGACAAGCCCGGGATCGACCGCCACATGGTCGGATTCCTGGGGGCCAAAGCCGACATTTCCGACGACATGCTCGCCCCTTGGTACAATCTCGGCAATGTCGATGCGAAGGGCGCGCCCAAGGTCCTCAAAGTCTCCAACAAGCTGCAAGCCGAAGCGCAGGCCGAAACCCTGCCCAAGCTCGCGCAAGTCTGCCTGCGCAGCGCCGAGAAACTGATCGAGGAGATCAACCACCCGAAGACGCGCGAGCGTTTGCTGGCCGAGGCCGAGCATCACGCGCGCAGCGGATCGATCACCGGCATGGTCGATGTGGTGATGGACGAGGAAACCATCGCCAAAGACAAGCGCGACTTCGCCGAAGCCAAGCGCGAATACGATTCGATCGGCGTGGCGCTCGCCAATCGCGAAGGCCTGCTGATCCTCGCGCGGATGATGGGTCAGGAGCGCGGCACGGCGATGGCCTATATTCTTCTGAGCTTGACGAGTTCGGTCGGCTTCCTCGCTATGTTGTTCATGACGATCGGTGTCGGGCGATGAACGACGAAGCCCCCGCGAAGCGCAGCAGCAAACTGGGTCCGATCCTCGTCGTCGGCGGCATGCTGGCGATCTGTGCCGCGATCGTGCTGATCCGGCCGATCCTGCTCGTCTACGTCGCGGGGATCTCGCTGCCCATCGCGATCGTCTACGCGTTCGAAACGGCGCGCCCGCGTTTGCTCTCGGCGTCCTGCGCCACGATCGGCGCGGCGCTGGCCGCACCCGTGCTGCTCGCGGGCTTCCTCGACCACGACCGCAATCTCCATCTCGAGATGCGCTCGTGGATCGTGCCCTTCGCGGGCATGATCTTCGCCGCGATCATGGCCGTCGCCCTGCCGTGGATTTTCGGGCGCGTGAAGATCAAGGAACAGGGCAAAGCGCTCGACCGCATGGAAATCCGCGCCCAGGAATTGCGCGACGTGTGGGGCGATCGCCTCGACCGCCCGCTGCCCAAGGACGACGCGTCTTAATTCACGTCCCGCAAAACGTCGCGTGGACGATCTCGTGTTCGGCGGGCGGCGTTTTGTAATCCGCGTATTCCGGCCGATCGTCATAGGGCGCCTTCAGCACGTCCATCAACTCGTCGAACGGCGCCAGATTGCCGCTCTGCGCCGCCGCCAACGCCGCTTCCACGCGATGATTGCGTGGAATGAAGGCCGGATTGGCACCCAGCATCGCTGTGCGCTGGGCTTCGGGCGGAACATCCTCGCGCGCACGGCGCGTCAGCCAAGCCTCGCGCCACGCCGCGAACCCGTCCAGCGTCAGGTCGTCGCAGAGCAGCCGGAAGCTGTTGGTGAAATCCGCCTTCGTCTCGGCGAGCTGCGCCAGGAACGCCTCGACCAGCTCGCGGTCGCCGTCCTGGGCGGTCAATAGGCCGAGTTTGCGCCGCATGCCCGATAGCCACGCCTGTTCGAACAGCACCGGAAACGCGTCGAGTTTCGTTTGCGCCGCTTCGACCGCGACCTTGCCGTCGCCGTCGACGATGGCGAGCAGGCATTGCGCGAAACGCGCCATGTTCCAATGGCCGATGCGGGGTTGATTCGCGTACCGATAACGCCCGCCATGATCGATCGAGCTGAACACGGCGTCCGGATCGTAGACATCCATGAACGCGCAAGGACCGTAATCGATCGTCTCGCCCGAGATCGTCACGTTGTCGGTGTTCATCACGCCGTGGATGAATCCCATGCATTGCCATTGCGCGATCAGCTTCGCCGTGCGCGCGATCACCGCGTCGAAGAACGCCAGCACGCGATCGGGCCCCAGTGCTGCCAATTCGGGATCGAAACGCGCGATCGCGTAATCGGTCAGAATCGACAGGCCGTCGCGATCCTCGCGCGACGCGAAATGCTCGAACGTGCCCACGCGGATATGCCCGCGCGCCACGCGCGCCAGCACCGCGCCGGGCAAAGGGCCGTCCTGGCGCAAAACCGTCTCGCCCGTCATGACCGCGGACAGCACGCGCGTCGTCGGCACGCCCAAGCGATGCATCGCTTCGCTCACGACCAGCTCGCGCAAGACCGGGCCGATGGCCGCGCGCCCGTCGCCGCCGCGCGAAAACGGCGTGCGGCCGGAGCCCTTCAGATGGATGTCGTAGCGCTTGCCGTCGCGCGCGATCGTCTCGCCCAGCAGGATCGCGCGCCCGTCGCCGAGCTGTCCCGACCAATGGCCGAATTGGTGGCCCGAATAGGCCATCGCCAGCGGCTCCGCCCCCGGCGGCAAAGCGTTGCCCGCGACGGTCGCGACACCATCGGCACCCGCCAGCCAATGCGGATCGATGCCCAGGTCGCGCGCCAGATCGACATTGACGCGCAGCAGAGCGGGCTTCGCGACCGGCGTGGGCGGCAGCTTGGCGTGGAAGCGGTCGGGCAGGCGCGCGTAGCTATTGTCGAAGACGATCGGGGGGGCTTGCATGCCCCTTCCCTACGCCTTGACGGCGCGCCAGGCAACAATCAGCGCGCGGTCGCTTCTTCGAAGTGCCAGCCGCTGACGCCGAGCTCGGTTTCGAGCGTTTCGTCGTCGAGATCGACCTTGCCGGGATTCAGCAAACCATGCGGATCCATCGCGCGGGTGAAGTCGAGATCGGCTTGGGTCAGCGTCTTCATGCCGACATTGCGGATCGACGTGGTGTGGGAGTTTGCGACATGGGCCCCGCTCGCCTGAACGCGGCGCACCACGTCGGCCATTTGCGCTTCGCTTTCGTAAAGGAACAGCGGCGAGCCGACGGCGACGAGCTTGCCTTGCGACTTTTGAAATTCGAGCCGAAACGGCATCGTGCCTGCGAATTCCGGATGAAGCCCCAGCAACTGCCCGCGCAGATCGTCGCCGCCGAACATCGTTTGCACGCTCGTATACTTCGTGTCCTTTTTCTGCACCTGCATCAGCGAATGGCCGTAGCAGAAGCGGTAGAGCGGCTCACCATAGGTCCCGATGCCTTCGGCATGATCGTGAACCAGCCGCCCGCCATATTCGGCGGCGAGTTCCACGACATCGTCGCGATGCTGGGCGGCGGCCATGGTCGAGATCATCGTGTGGCCTTCGGGCACGACGGCCCCCAAAGCCGGCATCAAGCGCGCGATCGGCCATTCCTGCAGCGACAGCACCTTCAACAGCAGCGCGTCTTCGTGGCCCAAGCGCATACCGGCGTCGAGCGCGGTTTTGAAGTCGGGAAAGGCGAAGACGAGTTCGCGCCAATCCCATGCCGGTTCGAGCGGCATTTCGATTTCGACGATCAGGCCGTTGGTGCCATAGGCGTGATGGGCCAGCAGCACGTCCTTGCCGCGCAACTCGACCTCGCGCGGGCATTCCTCGATCGACAGCAGCTTGATCGCGGCGATATTCCCGCGATCGCGCAGCAACCCCCAGCGGATCGAACCGATCCCGCCCGAACCGCCGGCGATGAAGCCGGCGAGCGTCGACACATGGCGCGTCGACGGATGAATGCGCAGTTCCGTGCCGCCCGCGCGCAATTCCGCGTCCAGCACATCCATATTCGTGCCCGCCAAAGCGCGCATACGCGTTTTGTCATGCGCGACGATGCCGGCGAAATGGCGGAAATCGATCGTGACACCGCCCGCCAACGGCACCGACTGGCCGTAATTCGCCGTCCCCCCGCCGCGCGCGATCAAGGGCATTCCCGTGCGAACGGCGGCACGGATCAGCGTTGCGATCTGCGTACGGTCGCGCGGAACGGCGACCGCGTCGGCGATCCGCCCGCGTAAGGTTTTGCGCAGCAACGGCGAAACCGACGACCAGTCGCGGCTCATCGCCTTGCGCGTCTGCAAATCGTCGATCAGCGGGATATCGCCGATCTCCGCGCGGAACGCGGCGAGACGGGCGGCGGGGTCGATTATGTCGCGCATGGTCCTGCCTATGTAAGCGGCACGCGACCGGTCGAGGCCGCTATTCCCCGGCCGGAGATGCAACAAGAACGCCAAAGGCTTGGGCACCGCCGCGTCTGGCATGGCGCTTGCTGCTTTTGACGGCAGAGATTCTTCCTTTCGAGAATGGAGCTCGGCGATGAAATTGCGATTGGCGACCCTTCTGGCGGCCGGCTTGCTGGCTGCCGTCCCCGCTGCGGCGCAGGAAAAGCTTAACTTCCTGTCGAGCTGGCGCGCCCAGGCGGAGCATGGCGGTTATTATCAAGCCGTCGCCAAGGGATTCTATAAGGCTTGCGGCCTGGACGTCGCGATCCGCATGGGCGGCCCGGGTACCGACGCCAAGGCGCTGCTCGCCGGCGGTGCGGTCGACGCCATGATGGGCTCCTACACCGACGATCCGTTCCGCTTGAACGAAGCGGGGTTCGAAGCGAAGGCGGTCGCCGCGTCGTTCCAGAAATCGCCGCAAATCTTCATGACCCATCAGGGCAATGGGATCGAGAAGATCGAGGACATGCGCGGCAAGCCGATCCTGATCGCGCAATCGGCCCGCACGACCTATTGGCCGTTCCTGCGCGCGCGCTACGGCTTCACGGACTCGCAGATCCGCCCCTACACGTTTCAGATGGGCCCGTGGCTGATCGACAAGAACGCGATCCAGCAGGGCTTCGTGTCGAGCGAGCCGTTCAAGGTGAAGACCGAAGGCAATGTCGACCCCAAGGTCTTCCTGTTCGCCGATTTCGGCTATCTCTCCTACTCGTCGCTCATCATCTTCCCGACGAAATACATCAAGGAGAAGCCGAAGAACGTGCAGTGCTTCGTCGACGGCACGATCGACGGCTGGATCGACTATCTGAAGGATCCGGCGCCGGCGAACGCGCTGATCCAGAAGGACAACCCGGATAATACGCCTGCACTGATGGCCTTCGCGCTCGAGACGATGAAGAAATACGAGCTGATCGTGAACGACGATGCGCGCAAATTCGGCATCGGCGCGATCACGGAAGAGCGCTTCAAGGGCCATTTCGAGATGATGCGCGACCAGGGCCTGTACAAGCCCGATTTCGACTGGCGATCGGGCTTCACGCTGGACTTCATCAACAAGCGCCGCGGTCTCTAAGGCGCATAAACGAAGATCGGGAGCGATCCTCATGCTGAACACGAAGCAACCGGTGCTGCGCCGTTTCTGGTATCCCGTCGCGCGCGCGGCGGATGTGACGGCCGAAAAGCCCTTCGGCTTCACGCTGCTGGGACAGAATATCGTCCTGTGGCGCCAAGCCGACGGATCCGTGGCCTGCATCGAGGATCGCTGCCCCCATCGCTCGGCCAAGCTCTCGCTCGGCTTCCTCCAGGAGGGCAACCTCGTCTGCGGCTATCACGGCTGGACGTTCGACGGCACGGGCAAATGCATGCGCATTCCCCAGCGCGAGAATCCGGCCGCGACCGGCAAAATGCGCATCGGCGGCTACCAAGCCGCCGAACGCTACGGCCATATCTGGGTCGTGCTGGGCGAGCCGCTGGCCGATCTGCCGCATATCCCCGAGGCGGACGAGCCGGGCTTGCGCCATATCGACCAATTCTACGAATCCTGGAAGATCGGCGCGCTGCGGTTGATGGAAAATTCCTTCGACAACGCGCATGTCGCTTTCACGCATCGCAAGACCTTCGGCGAGGCGTCGGAGCCGATCCCCGCCAAGAACGAGATCGAGGAATACGACTACGGCTTCCATCTGCGCGCGGAAATCCCGGTGAAGATCCGCGGCGACCTCGCCTCGAAGGTTCTCAGCGCGACGCCGGGCGATACGGTGCGCAAGCTCAAGAACACATGGTTCATGCCTTTCGTCCGTCGCCTCGGGATCACCTATCCCAACGGTCTGCGGCATACGATCATCACCGCGGCGACGCCGATGACCGACGATACGACCATGCTGGTGCAATGGTGCTATCGCTCGGATACCGAGGAACAAGCCCCGGCCGCCGACGTCAACGCCTTCGATCGCGCGGTGACGTTGGAAGATAAGGTCATCCTCGAATCCTGCGACCCCGACGTGCCGCTCGACGATCGCTTCGAACAGCATATGCCGTCCGACAAGCCGGGCCTCGTGATGCGCCGCAAACTGCGCGAGCTTCTGGCCGCGCACGGCGAAACCGAAGTCACGCGCCATGCGCGCCCGGCGCAAGCGGCGGAGTAAGCAATATGCTGCCGACTCGTCAGCCGATCCTTCGCCGCTTCTGGTATCCGGTATTCCGCGCCTCGCATCTCGACGACGGCCAGAAGCCCTTCCGCCTGCTCGGCGAGGATATCGTCGTTTGGCGCAAGCCGGACGGCACCCTCGCCGCCATCGCCGATCGCTGCCCGCATCGCTCGGCCAAGCTTTCGCTCGGCTATCTCGACGAGACGGGCGATCTCGTCTGCGGCTATCACGGCTGGACGTTTGACTGCTCGGGCAAATGCGTGCGCATTCCCCAGCGCGACAACCAGACCGCGACGGGCAAGATCGGAGTCGAAGGCTATCGCGTCGAGGAACGCTACGGCCATATTTGGGTGGCGCTGGGCGAACCGTTGACGCCGCTACCCGAGATTCCCGAGGCGAACGAGCCGGGATTCCGCCGCGTCGATCAATTCTACGAGGAATGGAAAATCGGCGCGCTGCGCTTGATGGAGAATTCCTTCGACGTGGCGCACCCCGCCTTCGTCCATCGCGGTACGTTCGGCAGCACATCGCGGCCTTTGCCCGAGCAAATGCCGGTCGTCACCGAACATGCGAACGGCTTCGACTATTACGTCGAAAGCGAAGTCGACGTGCGCGGCGACGATTCCGCCGACGCCTTGAAGATCGCCGAAGGCACCACCACGCGCCGGCGCACCAATACGTGGTTCATGCCCTTCGCGCGGCGCCTTGGGATTACGTATCCGAACGGACTTCGCCACACCATCGTCACGGCCGCGACGCCGATGGAGGATGCGCGCACGATGGTGATCCAGTTCTGCTTCCGCAACGACACGGAAGCCGACGTCTCGACCGAACAGGTCATCGCCTTCGATCGCAAGATCGTGAACGAGGACAAGCTTATCCTGGAAGGCTGCAGCCCGGACGTGCCGCTCGCGGTCGTCGACGGCGAGGAATTCCACATGCCGTCCGACAAGCCGGGCTTGGTCATGCGCCGGCGTTTGCGCGAATTGCTGGAAGCGCATGGCGAAACGGAATCGCGCGCGGTGCCGGCGTGATCGGGGCACTCTGGTCGAATCACTCGCGCTGGATACTGCCGCTCGCGGCGGGAATCGCCTTCATCGCCTTCTGGGAATGGTCGGTCGCGGCCTGGAAGATTCCCAAATTCGTGCTGCCCGCGCCCAGCCTGATCGCGATGGCGTTCTGGTCGGATGGGCCGTCGCTGCTGGGGTCGTTGTGGTTCACCACGCGCGTCACGGTTGTCGCCTTCCTCGCCGCCGTCGTCACCGGCATGACGCTGGGCGTGTTGTTCACGCTCAACCGCACGATCGAGCGCACGCTATGGCCCTATGCGGTCGTGTTGCAGGTGACGCCCGTCGTCGCCATCGCGCCGCTCATCATCATCTGGGTCGGGCTCGACCGGCTGTGGCTCGCTTTGCTGATCCTCGCCTGGATCGTCGCGTTCTTCCCGATCCTGTCGAACACCACGATCGGGCTCAGTTCTGCCGATCACGGGCTCAAGAATCTGTTCGATCTCTACGGCGCCTCGGGATGGAAGAAGTTCCGCTATCTCCAGCTTCCGTCCGCCCTGCCCTATATCCTGGGCGGCGTGCGCGTCTCCAGCGGCCTCGCGTTGATCGGTGCGGTCGTCGCGGAGTTCGCGGCGGGCTCGGGCTCGGCCACGGGTCTCGCTTGGCGCATCATCGAAAGCGGCAACATGCTGAACGTGCCGCGCATGTTCGCGGCCCTGCTGATGCTGTCGGCCTTCGGCATCGTGCTGTTCTACGCCACGATGTGGCTGCAATGGGCGCTGCTGCATCGCTGGCACGAGAGCGAAGTGAAACGCGAGAATTGATCGACATGACGACGCCCCCCCGACTGCCGCGCCGCTGGTGGCGCGACATGACGACCGCCGAATTCGCGCGGCTGCCGAAGGATACGATCGCGGTGCTGCCGGTCGCGGCCATCGAACAGCACGGGCCGCATCTGCCGGTCTATGTCGACGCGTGCCTCAACGAAGCCGTCGTCGCGCGCGCGGTCGAAACGCTGCCCGCCGATCTGCCGGTGACCGTGTTGCCCGCGATGCCGGTCGGCAAATCGAACGAGCATCTCGCCTTTCCGGGCACATTATCGTTTTCGGCCGAAACGCTGATCCGGATGTGGACCGAACTCGGCGAATGCGTGCACCGCGCCGGGATCCGCAAACTCGTCATCGTCAACTCGCATGGCGGCCAGCCGCAGGTGCAGGATATCGTGGCGCGCGATCTGCGCGTGCGGCTCGACATGTTCGTCGTCACCTGCGCGACATTCTCCTTCGGCGTGCCCGACGGGTTGTTCCCCGAACTCGAACTCACCCACGGCATCCATGGCGGCTCGGTCGAAACGTCGATGATGCTCGCCAGCCGTCCCGACCTCGTGCGGATGGAACACGCCGCCGATTTCGTTTCGGTCTCCGTGGCCATGGAGAAGGAATACGAATTCCTGATGCCGGAAGGGCGCATCGGCTTCGGCTGGCAGACCCAGGACCTCAATCCCGCCGGCGCTTGCGGCAACGCCAAGGACGCCGACGCGGCGCGTGGGCTTGCGTGCATCGATCACGCCGCCGCCGGCTTCAATCGCCTGCTCGCGGAAGTCCATCGCTATCCGCTCGCCAACCTCAAGAAGTACGGCGCATGACCATGGCCGACGGTTCGCCCATTCCCGCCCGCCCGCTCGTGCGCCTCAAAGGCATTCGCAAGGTTTTCTCCAACGGGACCGAAGCGATCCGCGGCCTCGATCTCGATATCCATCCGGGCGAGTTCATCTCCTTGCTGGGGCCTTCGGGCTGCGGCAAGTCGACGGCGCTACGCATGATCGCGGGGTTGGGCGAAGCCAGCGAAGGCGAAATCGAATGGCCGACGGCGATGTACGATTCCTCGGGCAAGCCCGAGCGCGAGATCGGCTTCGTGTTCCAGGAGCCGACGCTGATGCCCTGGGCGACGGTCTTCGACAACGTCGCCTTGCCCTTCACGCTGAAGGACCGGCCGAAAGGCGAAGTGCCCGATCGCGTCGCCGAAGCGCTGAAGATGGTCGGGCTGGAACGTTTCGCGAAGTCCTACCCGCGCGAATTGTCGGGCGGCATGAAGATGCGCGTGTCGATCGCGCGCGCGCTCGTCATGCGGCCCAAAGTGCTGCTGATGGACGAGCCGTTCGCGGCGCTGGACGAAATCACGCGCTTCAAGCTCAACAACGATCTGCTGGAGCTTTGGAACAAGCAGCGCTGGACCGTCGTGTTCGTCACCCACTCGGTCTACGAAAGCGTCTATCTTTCGACGCGCATCGTGGTGATGGCGGCGCGTCCGGGGCGCATCGTCGGCGAGCTTGGCGTCGATGCGGGCTATCCGCGCGGCACCGCGTTCCGAACCTCGCAGCCCTACAACGATGCCTGCCGGCGTGTGTCGGAACTGCTCGACGACGCCATGGCCGCCAATCCGGCGGGCGTCGAGGAACACTGAAAGCTAGAAATTCCGCGCGGGATCCTGCGCGGGCCCGATGCGGCCAATACCCGGGAGCTTGACGCCCAGGCCCAGCGGATCGATGCCGAAGGTCAAGCCCGCAACGTTGAACTCGACGCCTTCTTCGGCCGCGACGACGAGGCCGAGCAAGCCGAACAGCGAGAATTGCACGCCCGTTCCCGACAGCGCCGGCGCCGCAAGCGTCATGCCGCCGAGATAATCCTTGCCGATCGCCGTGGGCGGCAGATCGAGGCGCAGCTCGGGCACGGCGCGCGCGACCATCGCGGTGAAGGTATTCGAATTCGGCCCCGGCCACAGGCCGTATTCGTTGCGATAGGGATAGGCCTCGGCCGCCGCGACCGCGCGCTGGATCGCTTCCTGCGTGCCCGGTCCTTCGAGATGCGCGTAAAGCTCGGGCTCGGCGCCGAACCAGCGCCGGTCAGGGGCACCTTGCGACACCGCCAGCCCGTCGCCGCCCCAACGCGAGCGCCAGCCGACGATCTCGTAGGTCGTCCACGCCGCCGCGTTTTCGGGCTTCATCGCGACCCAGGTATGGACGCCGAACGCCCCGCGCCAGCCGCGCGTGCGCGCGCCATAGACGCGGATCATCGCCTGGCGTGCCACGGCGGGATCGGGCGCCAAGCCCATCGCTTCGCGGCTTGCGCGCCGCCAATCGTTGTTGTCGGACGCGCGCGACAGTGCGGTGATCCCGGGTCCGGCGAGAAGCACAGCCAAAACGAGCAAAACGGTACGGAGAATGCGGAGGGGGCGCATGCGGATCATTCTACCCCGAACGGCGTACAAAACGCATCCCCGGCGCAAGAGTCCGGCTTGACTCCAATTCCGGTCCTGCACAAACTGGAACCACGTTCCGATTTATAACGGAAGCGGCACGGGGAAAGCTTTTGGCGCGCGCACGCAAAACGGAGGGCGACAAGACGGCCGGCGGCAAATCCGCCGCGCGCCGTACGCTCGATATTCTCGAATTGCTGGCGGCCAATTCCGCCGGCTTGTCGATCACCGATATCGGCGAGCGTTTGAAACTGCCCAAAAGCGCGGTCCATCGGCTGCTGGCGATGCTGATCGAAAAAGGCTTCGTCCAGCAGCACGCGAACACCGCCGACTACGCATTGACGATGAAGCTCGGCCTGATGGGACTGCGCCAATATGCGGGGTTGGGCATCAACGACGTGGCGCAACCCATCCTCGACAAACTCGCGCGCGACAGCGGCGAGCTTGCGCGCCTCACCATCGTCGATAACGAACGCTTGATCTGGGTCGCGAAGGCCCAGGGTGCGCGCCATGGGTTGCGCTACGACCCCGATACCGGGTTCCTCGCCGCTCTGCACCCGACCGCCGTGGGGGCGGCGTGGCTGTCGACGCTGCCGGAGAAGGACGCGGTCCGCATCGTCACCGCCGCCGGTTTCCCGCGCGCCGCGCTGTTCGGCCCCCATGTCGTGCGCACGGTCGACGCCCTCAAAGCGAAGCTGCGCGAAACCCGCGCGCGCGGCTACGGCCTGGCGTTGGAGGAGGCGGAGCTGGGCACGGCCGCCGTTGCCGTCACCTACCGCGTCTCGCCGCAACCGGATGCGCCGGTCGCGGGCACGTTGAGCCTCGCCGGCCCCATCAGCCGCTTCCCGGCCGAGCGGCGCGCCGAATTCGCGCGCACCCTCGCCGCCGCCGCCCAAGAACTTTCCGCCATCTGGCCCTTGCGCGCCGGCCTTGTCGGCCGCTCGCCCGCCGCCCTGCCGCCGGAGCTTGCCGATGCCGTCTGACGCCCCCGCCACGGGGCCGGCCTATGCCGGTCCGCTGCCCTTCGCCGAGGCGTTGAGCAAACTCGCCCTTGTTTCCGCCGACGCGCCCTTCACGCGCGACGGTCCGCGCGCCGACGTCGAATATCGCGATCTGGGCTTGGCCGCCGCCAGCGGCGGCAAGATCGGCGCGAAGCACATACGCGCGATCAAACCGTTTCCGGGAGAGACCGGCTGGCATTGGCACGACATGACCGGCCATTTCGTGTTCGTAATGAGGGGTTGGATCGAGTTCGGCTATCGCGGCCGCGACGGCAAGATCACGGTGCGCGCGGGCGATTGCCTGTCGCAGCCCGCCGGTGTCGCGCATAACGTGCTGGCGCGTTCGGACGATCTCGAGCTCATCGAGATCAACACACCCGCCGAGTTCGGCACGTTTGACCTGCCGAAAGCGGAGGCGCAATGACCGCCCTTCTCGATTGGACGAAGCGGCGCGCGGGCCCCCTGATCGTCTTCGCGATCCTGCTTCTGCTGTGGGAATTCGGCGTGAAGCTCTTCGGCATCAAGGAATATCTGCTACCGCCGCCGACGAGAGTCTGGGTCGAATTCCTGAAGCGTGCGCCCGCCGTGATGGACGCGGCCTATGTCACGTCGCGCCAATTGCTCGCGGGCTATCTGCTGTCGATCGTCGTCAGCGTGCCGCTGGCATTGGTCGTCGCGCGCAGCCGCTTCGTCGAGCAATCGATCTATCCGGTCGTGGTCTTCCTGCAGATCATCCCGAAGATCGCGATAGCACCCCTGTTCATCATTTGGCTCGGATTCGGCTTCGCGCCGAAGGTGATCATCGTTTTCCTGCTGTGCTTCTTCCCGATCGTGGTGGCGAGTGTGGCGGGCTTCAAGTCGGTCGATCCGGAAATCGCCGATTTCGCAAGCACCACGGGGGCGTCGGAATGGAAGCTGTTCCGCACGATCCAATTGCCGCAGGCGTTGCCCGACATCTTCACCGGCTTGAAGGTGGGCGCCGCGTTGTCGGCCACGGCGGCGATCGTCGCCGAATTCGTCGCCGCCGACCGGGGCCTCGGCTATCTGCTGCTCCAGTATAACGGGCAGTTCGAAACGGCGATGGTCTTCGCGATCATCATCATCCTCAGCGTCATCGGCCTCGCCGTTTACTACGCCGTCGAATTGATCGAACGGCTCACTATCCCCTGGCACGTCTCGCAACGGCCCGCGGGCGTGACCGGCGCTTGAACGAAAACAACGGCCAAAACCAACGAACAAAACAAAAGGGAGACAACGCCATGAAGATCACACGCCGCAAATTCGGCATGGGGGCCCTCGCCCTCGCCGCCGCCGCCTACGCGCCGGCCATCGCGCAAGCGCGCGACGCCGTATCGCTGCGCTTCAACTGGTATCTCGGCGGTCTGCACGTGCCGTTCTATTACGGCCGCGACATCGGCGCCTTCCGCGACGCGGGCATCGACATCACGCTGAACGAAGGCCGCGGCTCGGCCAACACGGTGCAGGTCGTCGCCGCCGGCTCCGACACGTTCGGCATGGCTGATTCATCCAGCCTGATCGGCCTCGCCGCGCGCGGGGCGGAAATCAAGTCGGTCATGTCGCTGCTCAACTCGACCGGCTTCTCGGTCGTGTCGCTCGCCTCGGCCGGAATCCGCAAACCGCAGGATCTGGAAGGCAAATCGCTGGCCGTATCGCCGGGCGATCCGCTGGGCCAATTGTTCCGCGCGCTCGCCGCGCACAACAAGCTGGATATGAGCAAGATCCGCTTCGTCCAGGTCGATCCGGCGGCCAAGGTCGCGGCGGTGCTGGAAAAACGCGCCGACGCGCTGCTCGGCGGCGCCGACGATCAATACTTCCTGATCAAGTACCAAGGGCACGAGCCGCACGCGCTGCGCTATGCCGACCACGGCGCCAACATCGTCGGCATGACGATCCTCACGCAGCTTTCGACGATCCGCGACAAGCCCGACATGGTCCGCCGTTTCGTGCGCGCCAGCGTGCGTTCGTGGGAGGAGTCGAAGAAGAACCCGAAGGCCGCGGTCGAAGCCGCATTGAAGGTCAAGCCCGACCTCAATGCCGCCTCGACGCTCGACCAGATGCTCGTCGACTTCGAACTGCTCGATTCGGCGAATTCGAAGGGCCGCATCGGTTTCGGCGCGCAGAAGGATTGGGAACAGACGATCGACCTGCTGAAGCAGTATCGCGAGCTGCAGACGAACCAGCCCTGGACCACGTTCCACACCAACGAGTTCATCCCGAGTGCGTAACGATCACGACAAGGTAGGTTCGTCCGTCGATATCGCGGGCGTGGCGCATGTCTTCCGGCGCGCAGACATGGTCACGCACGCGATCGAACATATCGACCTGACGATCGCGGCGGGCGAGTTCGTCGCGATCGTCGGGCCTTCGGGCTGCGGCAAAAGCACGTTGCTGCGCATCGTCGCCGGGCTGCTGCGCAACAGTTCGGGCAACGTGAAGGTGGCGGGGCGCGACGTGACCGGCCCGCAGACCGAAATCGGCATCGTTTTCCAATCGCCCGTGCTGCTCGACTGGCGCAACGTGCTCGACAACGTGCTGGTTCAGCTCGAACTGCGCGATCTCGACCCCGCGAAGTATCGCGACGAAGCGCTCCGGCTGCTCGGCAAAGTGGGCCTTGGCGACTTCACCGACCGCATGCCGCGCGAATTGTCGGGCGGCATGCGCCAGCGTTGCGCCATCGTGCGCGGCTTGATCCACGATCCGCCGCTGCTGCTGATGGACGAGCCCTTCGGCGCGCTGGACGCGTTGACGCGCGAACAGATGCGTATCGACCTTGAAAAACTATGGCTCGACCGGCGCCATACGACGCTGTTCGTGACGCACGGCATTTCCGAGGCCGTGGCGCTGGCCGATCGCGTGATCGTCATGACGCCGCGCCCCGGCAAGATCGATCGGATCATCGATATCGACCTGCCGCGCCCCCGCAACAAGGAAATCATCGCCAGCGCGAAGTACTCGGAATACTGCGAAGAGATCACCGAGTGCTTCATGCGCCGCGGCGTCATCCAATATTGAGGCCCGCATCATGCTCCCCCGGCCCTTCTCCGGCCTGATCGCCGCACCCTTCCTGCCGATGAAAGACGACCAGTCGATCGATTGGGCGACGCTCGAACGCTACATGGATTGGATCGCGGGCCAGAAGCCCGACGCTATCGTCATGAACATGGACGCGTCCGAAGTCGTCTCGCTCGACGACGACGAAATCTACGAAGTCGCGCGCGTGTGTTCGCGCGCCATCGCCAAGCGCGTGCCGTTCCTGTCGGGGGCCGGCGGCGGATCGACCAAGGCGGCGGCCGCGAAGGCCGAGAAACTCGCCAAGTGCGGCGCCGAGGGTTTCGCCGTTTTCCCGGCCTTCCCGACATTCTCGGGGGCGCCGGTCCCGGCCGACATGATCGTGCGCTATCACCGCGCGATCGCCGAAGCGGCGGGCCTGCCGATCATTTGCTTCCAATTCCCCAAAGGCTGGGGGCCGGATTACACGCCGGATATTCTTCAAGCGATGGCGGAGATCCCGCAATTGATCGCGATGAAGGAATCCTCCTTCGATGCGACGCAAACGATCCAAGCGGTCGAAGCGGTGAAGCGGTTGCAACACCCGATCGGCGTTCTGACCGGCAGCGACACGTTCATCTTCGAAGCGCAGTTGATGGGCTGCGACGGCGCCTTGATCGGCTTCGCCGGGACCGCGACGGCCGAGTTGCGAGCGATGATCCATGCCTGCCGCGACCGCGATCTGACCAAAGCGCAAGCGATCTGGGACAAGCTTGGCCCGATCGCGCGCTATTGCTGGCGCGCCCCGATCCGCGATTTCCGCCCGCGCATGAAGGAAGTGCTGCGCTTGCAGGGCATCTTCCCCAGTGCGGCCGTGCGCGAACCGCAGCTTGGCATCTCCGACGCCGAGCGCGCCGAAATTGCGGCTTTGTGCCGCCAACAAGGATTGATCGGATGAGCCTCCAGGGTAACGGCGCGGTCGCGATCTGGCACGATATCGTTCCCGACGGCCTCGCGGATTTCTACGCTTGGCATGGCGGCGAGCACATGCCAGAGCGCGTCGCGATCCCGGGCTTCGTGCGCGGCCGGCGATACGCGGCGCTCGACGCCGATCTCGGCTTTTTCAACATCTACGAAACGCGCGATGCGGGCGTGGTTGCGGGGCCCGATTATCGCGCGCGGTTGAATTCGCCGACACCCTGGACGCTGAAGGCCGTGCAGCATTTCCGCAATGTCGCGCGCTCGCTGTGCAACGTGGCGGTCAATCGCGGGGCGGCCGATGGCGGCTTGCTGGCGACGCTGCGCTACAACACGGGGCCGGGCGGCGAGGCGGCGCATGTCGCGGCACTTGCCCCCTTGTTCGACAAATTGATGGCGACACCCGGGATCGCGTCGCTTGCGGCCATCGTCGCCGACGAAGCGGCGAGCGGCGAAGTAAATGCGGAGGAGAAAGCGCGCGGCACGTCGAACGCGCGCCCGCGCGTGGCGCTGCTGGTCGAAGGCTGGGGCGACATCCCCGATTTCGCCAAGACCGTGCGCGAAATCCTATCGCCCGCCACGCTGGCGAAACTGGGTGCCGTCGGCGCCGCGCCGGCCGGCATCTATCGCCACCAGATCACGCTTTCAAAATAGCGGCCCGATCGGGCGTGGCGCTCTGCGCGCCAAGCCCCGTGCAGGCGAGCGATCCGGCGGCGGCGGCGAAGGCCAAAGCCGCGCCGATATCCTTGCCTTCGGCCAAGGCGGCGGCGAAGGCGCCGCAGAACGTGTCGCCAGCACCTGTCGTGTCGACGACGTTCACCTTGCTGGCGGGTGCACGCCACACCTGACCGCCCTTGGCGGCGAGTGCGCCTTCAGCCCCCAGGGTGAGCACAATCGTCTTGCCGGTCTTGGCGAGATCGACGGCGAGCGCTTCGGGCGCATCGACGCGGCCCGCGACGTCGGCGATTTCATGTTCGTTGGCGATGACGATATCGGCGAGATCGCGCATTTCCGCCGCAAACCCGGACGACGGAGCGGCGTTGACGATCGTCGTCATGCCCGCATCCTTCGCTTTGCGCAACGCCGCCAGCGTTTCGCCTTCGGGCAATTCGCGCTGCACCAGCAGAATGCCGCCCGCGACGGGCGCGAAATCGGCGGCGCGCACGTCTTGATTCGCGCCCGGCGACAGAACGATATTGTTGCGCCCGGCATCGTCGATGGTGATGAACGCCGCCCCCGTCGGGCGCTTGGCGCGGCGCAAGACCGACAGATCGACGCCCGAGGCGACGAGATTGGCGAGCGCCAAATCCGCGAAGGCGTCGTTACCGACCGCGCCGACGAGCTTCACCGCCGCCCCCGCCTTGCGCGCGGCGAGCGCTTGGTTGGCCCCCTTCCCGCCCGGCGCCAAGGCGACATCCTGGCCCGCGACGGTTTCGCCTTCGTCCGGCAGACGCGCGACGCGTAGCAGGAAATCGATATTGATCGATCCGAAGACGACGATCACAAGGTCAACCCTTGAGCTTGGCGATCAGGGCCGGATCGACATTCACCGCTTCGCGGCCCGTAATCGGCGCGAAGCTGCCGGTACGCGACTTGGCGGGTTTGAATTTGACGAACGCTTCGAGCATCGGCACGCCCGTGGTGATGCCGTCGAGCACGGGCACCGCGACGCGATGCTGGATCCGCGCAGGGACCCCCGCCATGACCGCACCCGTCAGCACGATCGCCTCGACCCAGTCCTTGGCGATCAATTCGTCGCAAGCGGCGACGATCTGCTCTTCGACCTCGCTCTGGTCGCCGGGGGCATAGGGTTTCGAATTGTCGATCGCGCGCCAGCCGCCGACCTTGCCCGCAAGGCCCGTCGCATCGATCACGTCGCGATAAAGCCCCAGCACGCGCGGCCCGAAAACGATAATCCCCACGCGCCCGCCCAAAATCGTCGCGGCGTGCAGCGCGGCTTCGGTCATGCCCAGCACGGGCACGTCCAGCATTTCGCGCAGCGCCTTGGCGCCGGTGTCGTAGGACACGGCGATCAACACGCCGTCCATGCCGCCCGCGTGCTTCGCCGCCAGATCGACGGCCGAATGCTCGCCGATCGCGTTCTCCGTGCGCGAGCCGATCACCCGGCCGCCGAAACTGCCGGTCACCGCCTCGATCGTCGTTCCGGGCGACGCGCAAGCCTGCGCCGCCGCGCGGACCTTGGAGGTGACGAAATCGGACGTATTCGCGTTGATCAGCAGCAGGCGCATGGCGTCGAAGCCCCTTGGAATGAGTCGCGGCCAAAGTGCCGAGGATCGCGATACCCCGCAAGGGGGATGAAAACCGGCCCCATTTTTGCTGATATCGCCCTCTTTCGAGAAGGAGCGTGGCAATGGGTCGTTTGACGGGTTTGAAGACGCTGGTGACCGGCGGCAATACGGGGATCGGGCGCGCCGTCGCCTTGGCCTATGCGCGCGAGGGGGCGGACGTGACCATCGCCTGGTTCGACAATCCGCGCGCCGCCGAGGCGACCGTCAAAGCGATCGTCAAACTGGGCCGCAAGGCGATCGCGATCCGCGCCGACGTCACCGACGAAAAGCAGGTCGATGCGCTGTTCGCCGCGCATAGGAAGTATTTCGGCCGGCTGGACGTGCTTGTGAACAACGCCGGCATCCAAAAATCGCAGCCGATCGACCAGATGTCCGTCGCCGATTGGGACCGCATGATCGCCGTTCATATGCGCGGCGCTTTCCTGTGCGGGCGTGCCGCCGCCAAGGCGATGAAGCCGCGCAAATCGGGGCGCATCATCACCGTGTGCTCGCAGCTCGGCTATATCGGGCGCGGGAACTATACGGCCTATTCGGCCGCCAAGGCGGGCTTGATCGGCTTCACGCGGGCACTGGCCAAGGAAATGGCGCCGTTCGGCATTCTGGTGAACGGCGTGTCGCCCGGTTTGGTCGATACCGGCTTCGATCCGCTGCCCGAAAAGGCCAAGCGCGATCACGCCGCCGCCCTGCCCTTGAAGCGCTTGGGCACGCCCGGCGACATGACGCCCAGCTTCGTGTTTCTCGCTTCGGCGGAATCGCGCTATTTCTGCGGCCAGCTGCTGCATCCCAATGGCGGCGAGATCATGCCCTGACGGGACGACATGCGCATCCTGCTGCTGAATCCGAACACCACGCCGACGATCACCGATCTTGTCGCGCGCGAAGCGCGCAAACTCGCCGCACCCGGCGACGAGATCGTGCCCGCGACCGGCGCGTTCGGCGCCAATTACATCGTCACGCGCGCGGGCTACGCGATCGCCGCGCACGCGGCACTCGATGCCTGGGCGAAGCACGACGCGCAAACCGACGCCACGTTGCTGGCGTGCTTCGGCGATCCGGGCCTCGGCGCCCTGCGCGAACTATCGGCCAAACCCGTCGTCGGTATGCTCGACGCGTCGGTCGATGCGACCGACGGCAAGCGCTACGCGATCGTCACCGGCGGCGCTTTATGGGACGGCATGTTGCGCGAGATATTGGCGGTATCGGGCAAGGACAAAACCCTGGCCGGGATTCGCACCGTCGCACCATCGGGGGCGGAAATCGCCGCCGATCCCGACGCGGCGATCGCATCGCTGATCGAAGCGATCGAAGATTGCGCGGCGAAAGACGGCGCCGAATGCGTGATCTTGGGTGGTGCGGGGCTTGCGGGTTTGGCGACGCCGATCCGGGCGCGCACGAAGATCGCGATCGTCGATCCGTTGGCCGCGTCGTTCGGCGCCCTTCAAAAAGCGAAAGCCGGCACCGCGATGGGCACGGTACCGGCTATCGCAAGCGACGGACTTTCATCCGCGCTCGCCGCCCGGCTGGGCGGCAAGGACGTCGTTTAGGCGCCTTGAATCGCGTCCGCATGCTCGCGCACGCGCTGCTGCTCGGCCGTTTCCGACCGGGCGTCCTGCGTCAGGGCATCCTCGTTTTCGAGGATATCGCCCAGCGTGGTACGCGACAGCATTTCGACGACCTTCGCCTCGACGCCGTTCCAGAAGTCGCGTTGCAGACGGCGGATCGCCGGACCGCCGGTGGCGGCTTCGGGGGCTTCGCCGCCCTCGGTCGCGGGATGGCCGGTTTCGCCCAAAGCTTGCAGAACGGACATGACGGTCAGTTCTTCGACCGGGCGCGACAGGCGGTAACCGCCGCCCACACCGCGGCGCGATTCGACCATGCCGGCCTTCACGAGTTCGAACAGAGCGCTTTCGAACGAGCGGTCGGTGAGGCCCAAACGGGCTTGAATTTCGGACCGTTGCATCCGGCCCGGTGCCGGCGCACGGGCGAGAACGATCAGGGCGTCGATGGCCGCGAGAGCACGGCGGTTCAAATAAAGCATGTTCGCTTTCCCAGGCCAGTGGTGTGTCGTCTGGGTATGCACTTCCGCCGATCGGGGCCATTCCCGCAATACGAGTGTCTACCTACACCTGTTCGGAGATTAGGTCGGCGTATCGCCGGAACAACTCTACGGGGCCGCGGCAGCCGAGTTTGTCCATCACGCGGCCGCGATGGATCTCGACCGTGCGCGGACTGATATCCAACTTCGCCGCGATCGCCTTGCTGGGCGCGCCGCCCAGCATATGGGCCAATACTTCGCGCTCGCGCGGCGTCAGCCCGGCAAGCCGCCCGCGCGCCTCGGCCGCCACGGCCGCTTCCTCGCCGCGCGCCTGCGAATGGCTGACCGCGCGCGCCACGACGTCGAGCAGGACGTCGGGCTCGACCGGTTTTTCCAGAAATTCGAAAGCACCGCTGCGTACCGCGCGTACGGCCAGCGGAATCGTCCCGAAACCGGTCAAAACCACGATCGCGGGCAAAGTTCCGCGCTCGCGCAAGGTCTCCAGCGCGTCGATCCCCTGCTTGCCGGGCAGCGTGTGGTCAAGCACCAGACACGCCGCCCCCAGCGCTTCCGGATCTGCGAGCAGTGCTTCGACGGAATCGAGCGTGCTGACGCGATAGCCCGAGCCTTCGAACAGCATCGTCAGCGTATCGCGCAACGCCGGATCGTCGTCGACGACCGCGACATGGGGTGCGCCGGAGGATGCAATGGAGGGATTGTCGCTCATGGTTTCGCGCCCGCGGGGAGTTCCAATACGAAAGTGGCGCCGCCGCCGAACGTCGTCCGATGCGACAACGCGCCTTCGTTGAGTTCGGCGAGCGTGCGGCCGATGAACAATCCCAACCCCACGCCGTCGTGGCGGCCGGTGACCATCGGTTCGAACAGACGTCCGGCGAGATCTTCGGAAATGCCGACACCGTTATCGACGACCTCGACGCGCACGATATCGTCGGCCGCCCCGAATATGACGCGCACGCGCCCGCCGGCACCGCGCGTGCGGATCGCCGCCAGCGCATTGCGGAACAAATTGTCGAGGATGTAGGCCACATGCGCGCGATCGGCGCGCACGCGAACGGGCAAGGACTCCTCGACCGTCAACTGGCCGCGCGCCATGGCCGCCCCGCCATCGACGATGCGCGCCGCCTGGCGCGCCGCGACGACCAGATCGAACACGCTGGGCAGAGGCCCCGCACTTTGAAATTCCGCGCGCAAGGCGCGGATGCGCGCACTCGCTTGCTCGATCTGACTTTCGATCGTGCGCGCGGCGCGCAACATTTCGCCCGTCCCGCCGCCGCGCTCCAGCCCGCGCATCAGCACGTGGCTCGCCGTGCGGATCGCGAACAAAGGCTGGCTCAATTCATGCGCGATGGCCGAGCCGAGCGCGCCCACGGCCGTCAGCCGCGCCAAACGGTCGCCTTCGGCGCGCGCGCGCGCCAGATCGTCGGCCGAGCGGCGGATATGCCCGACCGCCGTGCCCAAGATCAGCCCCGTCATCGCGACGACGACGATCAACACCTGGAACTCCGAGAACGCCGTATCGGCGGCTTCGTCCTGGACGATGAACAGAATGATCGCGCATTGAATCGCGAACAACGTGGCGAGCGTGGCCGACAGGCCGCGCCGCACCGCGACCCACACGACCGGCAGAATGACCAGATAGGCCAGATTGGTCGTCGCCCCCGGCCCCAATATCGCCATGCCCGCGAGCGTGGCCGCCGCCGCGATGGCGCCGAACGTGTCGGCCGTCGCGATATCGCGCCAGCCTTCCTCCGCGCGCACGGCGCCGAATTGCACCAGCACGGGCAGCATGACCGCGATGCCGGTCGCATCGCCGATCCACGAGCGCGTCGATAGGGCGAGCAGCAGCGACGGATCGAGGAAGCCGAACGCCGCGAATACGCCGACATGCAGGACCGCGATGGCCCCCGCCCCGAAGATCGCCAGCAGCATGAAGGCGAGTGCCGACATCGGTTCGGCGAAGGGGGCGGCCGCATCGGCGCGCGAGGCGAGCGCGTTGCCCAGCGCCGCATAGCCGAACGACAGCACCGCCGGCGTCACCCAGGCCGAATGCAGATCGAGCGCGTAGCCGCGTATCAAAATCCCCGACAGCGCCGCGGAGATGGCGATGGCCGGCAAAGCGCGCCAGCGCCAAACCAGCCCCAGGAACAGCGCCAGCGCCGCCGGCGGATTCCACAGCGTGAAGCCGAACGTCGTTTGCGGATCGATATTGCTGATCCAATCGGACGCGACATAGACCGCGACGAAGACGGCAAGCCGCGTCGCCGCCCCGCTTAAGCCCGGTCCGGACAAGCCGGTAAGCCGCAAAATTCGTGCCTGCGATTCCATCGCCCAAAGCTAGGCGCGCGCGGGGCCATACGCAACCCGGGGCGTCCGTCGGCGCGGCGAATAAGTGTGCTTCCGTATGGCGTTGCGGACCGTCCGCCCCCTAGACATTCGCTATGCGCTTCGCTTGCTTCGATCCGGCGGAAAACAACGATCTGGGTTGCGACTGCTCGTTTTGCGGCGATCCGTCGCAAGATCGGCCCGTCGTGCCGCGACGCGCCGCACTCGCCGGCATCGGTGCCGCATTCGTCGCATTGACGTTCGCACCTTCCGTCGTCGAGGCGGCGCCCGCGCGCTTGCCCGCGACGCGCGGATTGTCCTTCGTCAACGTCAACACCGGCGAAGCTTGGAAGGGCATCTATTGGCGCGACGGCAAGATCGACGACGCGGCCGGCAAAGCAATCGCGCGCATTTTGCGCGACCATCACACGGGCGCGCATGCGCGCCTCAACGTGCCGCTGCTCGATGCGCTTTGGCGCGTGAGCAACCGGCTCGACGCCGACGAGCCGTGGCGCGTCCTTTCAGCCTATCGCACCGCGCGCTCGCAGAACCAGATCCGCCGCGTCGAAAAAACCGCCGCGCGCCGTTCGATGCACACCGAAGGCCGCGCGGTCGACGTCACGATGACCGGCCGTTCGCCCAATGCCATCGCCGCCGTCGCGCGGCGCGAGAAGATCGGCGGGATCGGCAATTACGGCAAGCGCGGCTTCGTCCATCTCGATACGGGCCCGTACCGCACATGGCGACGGTGACCCCCATGTTCCTGCGCGATCTGAAAACCCGGGAAGCGGCGACCGTCGCGGGTCTCGTGCTTTTCGTCGCGGTTTTCCTGGGTGCCATCTGGTTGCGCCAGCCCGATCGCGACGTGAACGTCGAAGTGCACGAAATCGGCACCTTCGCCGCCAAGGCGCGCGATTGCGGCGTGCCCGAACGCGCGATCGGCAAGTTCGTCGAAAAGCGGCTGCGCGACGTGCGCGAGCGCAACCCGGGCCTCGGCACGTCCGAACTTGTCGCCATGCTGCTCGAACCCGTCCGGACGAGCGATCGCAATGCACCGTCGCGCGGCGATTGCGATCGCATCCAGATCGTAGTCGGCAACCCTACCTAAGCGAGCGTCGCGCGCACCCGGTCGGGCGTGAACGGCAACGCGGCGAGCCGCTTGCAGGTCAACCCGCGCACCGCGTTCGAGATCGCGGGTGCAATCGTGCCAAGCCCGAGCTCGCCCACAGGCAACGGAATTTCCCCGCTGCGGATGATGTTGATCTCGATCTTCGGCAGTTGCGACACGCGCAGCACTTCGTAATCCGACAGGTTCTGCTGCTGCACGGCGCCGTTCTTGAACGTGATGCGCTCCGACAGCGCCGCCGACAAGCCCCAGACGAGCGAGCCTTCGACCTGCTGGCGGATGTTTCGCGGCTGGATCGGCAAGCCGACATCGGCGGCGCACCACATGTTGCGCACGGCGATGTTGCCGCGCGCGCGGTCGAGGGCCACTTCGACGATCGTGACCGCGATGGACTCGCCCAATTGCGGCACGCCCAAGCGCGACAGCGCGATGCCGTAACCGGCGTCGCCGCGCGGCGCCTTGGGCCAGCCGGCCATATCGGCCGCAACCTCGACCGCCGTGCGCGCGCGCCGATCCTTCAGCAGCTTCATGCGATAGGCGACGGGATCTTCGCCCGCGAGCACGGCCAGTTCGTCGATCATCGCTTCGATCGCGAAGGCGTTGGGCCCCGCCCCGATGCCGCGCCACGCCGCCGAGCGCACGCCCGGCGCTTCGTAGACATGCTCGGCCAGATGCGAGGCGACGTCGTAGAGCGGCACGTCGGCATGCGCCATCACGATGTGATCGACGCCGTTCTGCGCATCGAGGCGCGGCTGGCCGTAGACTTGCGTCACCACCAGATCGGCCGCGATGCGATGGCGCCAGCCCGCGATCTTGCCGCCCGCGTCCAGTCCGATGTCGATCTTGTGCGCGGTCATCGGCCGGCAATGCGCGTTGGCGACGTCGTCCTCGCGCGTCGACATCAGCTTGACCGGCTTGCCGACCGCTTTGGAGACTTCGACCGCTTCGACGACGTATTCGATCTGGGCGCGCCGGCCGAAGCCGCCACCCATCGGCATCATGTTGACCTTGACCTTTTCGGGCGGCACGCCCGCGGCCTTGGCCGCGTCGTCGCGCGCGCGCGACGGCCATTGCGTGCCCGTCCACACCTCCACGCCGTCGGCGGTGACCGAGGCGACGCAAGTCAGCGGCTCCATCTGCGCGTGATAGACGTAGTCGGTCGTGAACTCGCCGGACACGACGCGCGCGGCGCCTTGCAGCGCCGCGTTGGCATCGCCCGACCGGCGGCCGACGACGACCTTCTGCCCGGCGGGATCGCGCACATGGGCGAGATACATCTCCCGCCCGCGATCGGAATCGAAATTCGAACCCGGGGCGGGCGACCAATCGACCTTGAGATCGGCGCGCGCGGCCAAAACGGTTTCGATCTTGTCGCCGACGACCGCCACACCCTGGGCGAGCGGCACGACCGCGACGATACCGGGACGGCGCGTGAGTTCGGCGCCGTTATGCCCGCGCGGGCTCGATCCCATCACCGGCGAACGCGCCAGCGTGGCGTAAAGCATACCGGGCACTTGGACGTCGATCGCGTAGACCGCCTTGCCGGTCGACTTACCCGGCACGTCCCAGCGGCGGACGTCGAGCCCGATCAACCGGAAATCGGCGGGCTTCTTGAGCATATCGGGCCGGATTTCCGGCAACTGCGCCGGCATTTGCGCGAAGGACGCGATCTCGCCATAGCTCAAGCGACGGTTGCTCGCCTTGTGGACGACCGCGCTCGGCTCGGTCGACAACTCGCCGGCGGGCACGTTCCAGCGCTGGGCGGCGGCGTCGATCAAGACGCGGCGCGCCTGCGCACCGGCCGTGCGGATCGCCATCCAATAGCCGCGCGTCGTGAGGCTGCCGACGACGAATTGCGCGCGGAAGATCGGATGGTCATAGGCGGCGGCGACCGTTGCGGTCTCCACCACGACCTTCGACCAATCGGCGTCGAGTTCTTCGGCGATGATGAGCGGCAGCGCCGTATTGGTCGCCTGCCCCATCTCGGGTGCCGGTGCGGCGATACGGATCGTGCCGTCGGTGCCGATCGAGATGTAGGCGTTGAGGCGCGCGGGCGCGCCTTGCCCCATCACGCCGCCCGCTTCGACCAGGGCGAAGGCGAAAGCGAGCCCCGCCGAACCCTTCAGAAAGCCGCGCCGGCCGATGCCGGCGGCTTGCGTCGCGTTCTTTGTCATGACGCTTACCTCCCGCCCGCGGCGCGTTCGACGGCCGCGACGATCTGGGCATAGCTGCCGCAGCGGCAGATATTGCCGTCCATATGTTCGACGATCTGCTCGCGCGTCGGCTTCGGCGTCTTCGCCAGCAGACCCGCCGCCTGCATGATCTGGCCCGATTGGCAGTAGCCGCATTGCGGCGCCTGCTCGGCGATCCAGGCTTGCACCAGGCGATTATTCTCGCCGCCCGGCAAGCCTTCGATCGTCGTCACGCGCTTGCCTTCGGCTTGCGACAGCGGCGTCACGCAAGCCCGGATCGGCGCGCCGTCGAGATGAACGGTGCAGGCGCCGCACGCGGCCACGCCGCAGCCGTATTTCGTGCCGGTCAGTTTCAGATGTTCGCGCAGCACCCACAACAAGGGTGTATCCGGCGCCGCATCGATCTGCCGCACCTGTCCGTTGACGTTCAAATTCGCCATTTCGAGCCTCCCGAGGGGTTTTTCGTCGTTTTGACGATCTTATACTTTAAGTTTTCGACGCCGACCAGCCTGTCGCCTGTCCCTCCTTGCCGGCGACGGAATAAAGCGCGCCGGGCGCGTTGCGGGTTTTCTGGAATTCCTCCAGCGTTTGCCCGCGCATCGCGGCGTAGATATGCAAGTTCGAAACGCCGACGACGGCGCCGAGTTTTTCCAGCATGAAGAAGATCACGCCGTAATGGATCATGCCGCGCCAGTCCCGGCGCCGGATCAGATCGCGCTCGACGTCGGTCAGCCGCGCCGTTTCGAATTCGGCCTCGGGATCGGCCAGGAAACGCTTGCGCGATTCGGGCGCGATCAGGCCATGCAGAAACTTGTTGATGCGATAGGCCTTCACGCTGCGCTCATGCGTGAAGGGATAGGTCCCGTGCAGCTTCTCGATTCCGTCGAACTGCCGGGCGATATGCGCGCGCTGACGCTGGTTCTGCGCTTCGTCCGGCGCCGCATCGTCGACGTCGTAGATCGCGGTCGCGATGCCTGTCATCGACGGCAGGTAATAGCTCTCGTGGCTCTTGCGCAACGATGACGGCAACGCGCCGCGCATCACCAGCCACATGATGATCTCCGCCCCTTCGAACCCGCCCAGCGTGGCGAGTTCGGCGATCGTCATGCCCGCGATGCGTTCCGGGTCGCGTTCGAACAGATCGAGGAAGCGGCGATCCCATTCGGTGTTGTTGAAACCCGCGCGCTCGCCATGCACCTGATGCGACAAGCCGCCGGTCGCGACGACGGCGACGGAAATGTCGGCGGGATAACTCTCGATCGCGCGGCGCAACGCCTTGCCGAGCTTGAAGCAGCGCGCCCCCGACGGGACCGGCGCCTGCAGCACGCCGATTTGCAGCGGCACGATGGGGACCGGCCACGCGGGCTTATGGTCCATCATCATGCACATCGGCGAGAACACGCCGTGGTCGATCGGCTTGTCCTGGAAGAAGGACATGTCGAATTCGTCGGCGACCAGCGACGCGCCGATATGGCGCGCGAGTTCCGGGTGTCCCGGCAGCGGCGGCAAGTCGCGAGCCCCCCCGCCTTCGTCGGCCACGCGCCATTCGGGCCCGATGCCCAGCGCGAAAGCCGAGTAGTGATCGAAGAAGAACGAGGTGATGTGATCGTTGTAGATCACGACCAGCGCGTCGGGCTTCTTCGCCTCGATCCACGCCTTCATCGGCGCGAAATCCTTGAAGATCGGCGCCCAGACCGGATCGGACGCCTTATCCTTGTCGAACGCGAAGCCGATCGTCGGCGTATGCGAAGCGGCCAAGCCGCCGATGATCCGCGCCATGATGCACTCCTACCCTTGCTTGGCGTTCGCGCGCGCGTAGCGCTCATGCGCGTCGGCGATGGCGCGGGCGAAATCGCCATTCGCGCCCGCCTCGTCCAACATCTTGCCCGCTTCGCGCATTTCGGCGGCGCGGCGCATACCGTGCCGTTTCACGCGCGGCGGCATGTAGTCGATGATCTTCGCCCAATCCATCCCGGGATAGGATGCGCTGAGGCTCGCCAGCACCGCCGGCCACACGCCGGTCGCTTCGGTCGCGGCTTTGAGGTCGACCATGATCGCCTCCATCCCCTTGATGACGATGGAACGGCACAGCTTGGTCGCCGAGGCGACGCCGATCTTCTCGGCGACCGCGTCGATCTTCATGCCCAGCGGATTGAGCATCTCCGCCACGGTCTTCGCTTTGGCGCCGCCCGCCAAGATCGGCACCGCGATGCCCGGCCCCGCGACCGGCGCCATGACCGCGAATTCGACGAAGCCGCCGGCGTCGCGCTGCAGGGCGTCGGAGACCTGGCGCTTGGTCGTGGGCGAGATCGAATTCAGATCGACATAAATCTGATCGGGCGTGAGCGCATTGGCGCATTGGCGCGCGGCATCGACCGCGCGATCGGCCGTTACGGCCGAGATCACGAGCAAGGCATCGCGGCACGCCTCGACATGCGAGCCGCAAGCGGCCACGCCCGTTTCCGCCGCGATCGACTTAAGGCCGGGACCTTTCGCCGCATCGTCGAACAGCACATCGTGGGCGCGCACGGCGACGCCATCTTGCGCGGCGAGCTGCTTGCCGAAGAGCTGCCCGACTTCGCCGTATCCGATGAAGGCGACGGTGAAGGTCACCGGTCCTCGCTTTCATTCCACGGACGATAGACGAGGCCCGCTTCGGCCAGGGGCCCGCGCATCGAGTAGAGATCGAGACCGAGCACGCCCGAAGCGAGTTTCGCGCGCTTGTCGGTTTCGTTGGCAAGGCGCGCCTCGCCCGCTTTCAGCGTCGCGTCGATCGCGCGCTTCGGAATCACCAGCACGCCGTCATCGTCCGCGACGATCGCATCGCCCGGCTTCACGAGCGCGCCCGCGCACACGACCGGCACGTTGACGGCACCCAAGGTCGCCTTGACCGTACCCTTGGCCGAGATCGCGCGCGACCAGACCGGGAACCCCATCTCGTTGAGCGTGGCCACATCGCGCACGCCCGCGTCGATCACCAGCCCGACGACGCCGCGCGCCTTGGCCGATGTCGCCAGCAGATCGCCGAACATACCGTCCGTATTGTCGGCGGTGACGCCGACGACCAGCACGTCGCCCGGCCCGCATTGCTCGATCGCGACATGAATCATCCAATTGTCGCCGGGTTGCGCCAGCACCGTGACCGCAGAACCCGCGATGACCGCGCCCGGATGGATCGGCCGCGTATAGGGCTTCATCAAGCCCGAGCGGCCCATCGCCTCATGCGCCGTGGAAACGCCCAAAGTGGCGAGGCGCGCAAGCTTATCGGCGGGCACGCGCGGCACGCCGGTGACGACGACGGGCTTCATCAGGCCAGTTCCTCGACCACGTCGGGGAAGATGCGCTGATAGGCTTCGGCGTAGGTCATCGGCTTGCCCGAATTGCGGCTGCCTTGGACACCGCGGTTCAGCGCGACGCGGGTGTAGTATTCCCAAAGATGCTTCTGCGCGGCGAGGATCTCGAAGGCTTGGCGCTTCGTCTCCCACACTTCGTCGATCTTCAGCAGCAGATTGGGCTTGTAGTTGCACTGTTCGGGCTGATGCGGCTCGAACAGGAACACCGGCGGCGCCAAATAGCTGCGCGACGGATCGGGCTTGTGGCCGGCGGCCTGCGCGATGATGCGCGCTTCCTGCGCCACATGCGCCGCATGCGGGTGATCGAAATTATAGGGATCTTCGAGCGCGTGGGTCAGCACGAAGCTCGGCTTCACCTCGCGATAGATGTCGACGAGCCGGTCGAGCATCGCGTCGGTCGTGCGCAGCGGATAATCGCCCGCGTCGAAGAATTCGATCTCGGCCCCCAGCAGCTTAGCCGCGCGTTCGGATTCCTCGTGGCGCTGGGCTTTCACGTCCTTGATGTCGACGCCGGCTTTCTTCCACGCCCATTGGCTTTCGCCGCGCTCGCCATAGGCGAAGCAAACGATCTTCATCCGGTAGCCGCGCTTGGCGTGGAGCGCGATCGCGCCGCCCGCGCGCCAGACGAAATCGCCCGGATGGGCGGAAACGACGAGACCCGATTTCTGCGTGGACATAGTTCGACTCCGATGCTGCGCCGTCGGCGGCACGCGGCGGCGTTTCTCCCTTTGCGTTAGGCGAACTTATCCGAACCGAGCATGCATGAATCAAATGCGTACTTCGCGGTGTTTAATGAATCGAATGCATCTAGGCGGCTTTGCGCCGTTTGCCGGACAGTTCACGCACGATCAATCGGCGCAAATCGGCCGCCGGTTGCGACAGCGGCGTGGCGCGCTTCGATACGATCCCAATCTGCCGGTTGACGCTGGGATTGCGCAACTCGACCACGCGCAGCGCCGAAATATCGGTCGAATCCAGCGACAGGCGCGGCACCACGGCCATCGCCACGCCCGAACGCACCATGCCGATCGCCGTGCCGATATGCTGCACCTCGTAGCGCCATTTGACGTTTTCGCGCCGGCTGCCCAGCGCGTCGTCGATCATCATGCGATTGCCGGTCTGGGTGGAGATGCGCACCAACGGCTGCTCGGCGACGTCGGCCCAAGAGGCGACGATGCGCTCGGCCGGCCAAGCCTTTTTATGGCAGAGCAACACGAAAGGATCGCGCGCCAGGGTTTGAATCTCGAAATCCCAGCGATGGGCCGACACGAGCGTGACCGCGAATTCGACCGTGCCGTTCTGCACCAGCTCCGCAATCTCCGTCGCCGCGTTGTCGTGAATGCGCAACATCGTTTCGGGGTGCGCCTGGCGGAACAACGGCAGCACGCGCGGCATAAAACCGGCCGCGATCGTCGGCAAACACGCGATCGACAGCCGTTCCTGGCGCACGCGCGCGAGGCCGCGCAAATCCTCCAGCGACGCACCCAAATCGTCGATCATCGATTTGACGCGCGGCAGCAATTGCAGCCCCGCCGAGGTCAACGAGACCTCGCGCGTCGTGCGCGCCAGAAGCCGCACGCCAAGATCGTCCTCGATCTTGCGGATTCGATGGCTCAGCGCCGTTTGCGACAGGTTCAAATGCGCCGCCGCCTTCTGAAAACTGCCGCGCTCGGCGATCGCCACGAAAGCGTGAAGGCCCAAAAAATCGATGCGCATGGCGTATTTTCCTGAAATTCCCGAATTCGGCCAATGATGCATGAAATTCATATAACCAGCAAATCAATCCATTTTCGGAAATCGAGCCCGCCCCTTAGACAAATCCCAACGAGAATCTCGGGACGACGCCATGGCGCCGCGCGCGCAAATCGTATTTCTGCCGGGTTTGTTATGTGACGCGCGGGTTTTCGCCGCGCAGACGCGCGCGCTCGCCCCGTTCGCCGACACCAAGGTCGCGGATTTCACCGACGCCGCGTCGATCACCCGGATGGCCGAGATCGCCCTGGCCGCGTTCGACGGTCCGGTCACGATCGTCGGCTTTTCGATGGGCGGGCGCGCGGCGCTGGAAGCGGTGCGTTTGGCGCCGCAGCGCGTCGAACGCCTTGTGCTGATGGATACCGGAGCCCATCCCGGCAGCGAGAAGGAAATTCCCGGCCGCTTGGCGGTGATCGAGCTTGCCCATAAGGAAGGCATGAAGGCGCTCGCCGCCAAATGGCTGCCGCCGATGCTGCATCCGGCGCGCGAGACCGATCCCGCCTTGATCGCACCACTGTCCGAAATTGTCGTCGGCATGACGCCCGCGATTCACGAGCGCCAGATCCGCGCGTTGATGGGCCGGCCGGATGCGCGGCCGATGTTGCCGCGGATCGCCTGCCCCACTTTGGTGATGGTCGGCCGCCAGGATCGCTGGGCGACGCTGGAGCAGCACGAAGCGCTCGCCGCTGCAATCCCGGGCTCGCGCCTTTCCGTGATCGAGGATGCCGGGCATTTCGCTTGTTTCGAGCGGCCCGAAGCGGTGAACGCCGCTTTGCTCGATTTCCTGGGCTTCGCATGACCGAAGATCGCATTCCCGACACGCCCTTGTTCGACCGCGCGCGCCAGCGCGCCGGCTACGCGCTCAACAAGGCGACGAAGGATCTGCGCATTCCGGAAAAGCGCGACGCCTATCGCCGCGATCCGGCGGCGTATCTCGACGCTTATGGCGTGCCCGACGACGCCAAGCGCGCCGCCTTGGCGCGCGACTGGCGCGAAATGGTCCGGCTGGGCGCCAACGTCTTCTATATTTTGAAGCTCGGCGCGATCCAGCCCGCGACGATGACCGAGATCGGCGCGCATCAAGCCGGGATCGACCACGCGACGTTTCTGCGCGACCGCTTGGGGAAACGCTGATGGCCAAGCTGATCGGCGGATTGGGTTGTTCGCACGTGCCTTCGATCGCGATGGCGATCGACAAGGGCCTGACCGGCACGCCGGATTGGAAGCCGTTCTTCGACGGCACCGTGCCCGGCCGCGAATGGGTCGAAGCCAATCGCCCCGACGTCGCCATCGTCATCTTCAACGATCACGGCAACGCCTTCTTCCTCGACCGCATGCCGACCTTCGCGATCGGCTGTGCGGCGAATTATCCCCTCGCCGACGAAGGCTGGGGTCCGCGGCCGCGGCCCGCATTCCAGGGCCATCCGGAATTCGGCTGGCATCTGGTCGACCGGCTGATCGAAAACAGCTTCGATCCGGAGATCGTCCAGGAGGTGGAAGTCGACCACGGATTGCAGGTGCCGCTGGAGCTGTTTTGGGGCCGGCCGGAAGCCGCTTGGCCGGTCAAAGTCGTGCCGATCTTCGTCAATGTTATCCAGTATCCCATCCCGCTGCCGTCGCGCTGCCACGCGCTGGGCAAGGCCTTGCGCGCGGCGATCGACGCGTTCCCCGGCGACGAGCGTTTCGTCGTGCTCGGCACCGGCGGGCTGTCGCATCAATTGCAAGGGGCGCGCGCCGGTTTCATCAACCGCGACGCCGACAAGGCCTTTCTTCGCGATATCGCCGCCGCCCCGGACCGGCTGGTGAATATGAGCCGCGAAGACTACGTCCGGGAATTCGGCAGCGAAGGCGCCGAGCTGATCATGTGGCTGGTCATGCGGGGCGCTATGGACGCCCAAGTCGCGGTCCGTCACACTCATTATTTCGCGCCCGCTTCGATGACCGGCGTTGGTATGCTGGTGCTTGAAAACCACCCCAATCAATAATCCCACAGGAGGAAACTTATGTTGAGACGCACAATCCTTCGCGGCGCCCTCGCCGCCGCCGCCCTGACGGGCGCCAGCTTCGGCGCCATGGCGCAGGAGCCTATCCGCATCGGCCTGATCCTGCCCTTGACCGGTCCGTTCTCGACGACCGGCAAGCAGATCTCGGCCGCCGCCAATCTCTACGTCGCTCAGCAGAACGGCATGGTCGCCGGCCGCAAGGTCGAATTGCTGATCCGTGACGACACGGGCACCGCCGACGTCACGCGCCGCATCGCGCAGGAATTGATCGTCAACAACAAGGTGACCGCGATCGCCGGCTTCGGCCTGACGCCGCTGGCGCTGGCCACGGCCCCGCTCGCCACGCAAGCCAAGACGCCGATGGTCGTCATGGCCGCCGCGACCGGCATCATCACCGAGCGTTCGCCCTTCATCATCCGCTCGGGCCAGGTCGTGCCGCAGATCGCCTACCCGTTCGGCACCTGGGTCGCCCAGCAAGGCATGAAGAAGGTCGTGACGATCGTGTCGGATTACGGTCCGGGCCACGATGTCGAGACGTTCTTCTCCGACGCCTTCAAGAAGGCCGGCGGCAGCGTCGAGAACATCCGCGTTCCGCTCGCCAACCCCGACTTCTCGCCGTTCCTCCAGCGCGTGGCCGATTCCAAGCCCGACGCGCTGCTGGTATTCGTGCCGTCGGGCGTCGGTTCGCAGTTCATGAAGCAGTTCGTGGAACGCGGCCTCGACAAGTCGGGCATCAAGCTGATCGGCACGGGCGACGTGACCGACGACGACATCCTGAACCCGATGGGCGACGCGGCGTTGGGCGTCATCACCGCGCATCACTACTCGGCCGCGCATAACTCGCCCACGAACAAGGCGTTCGTCGAAGCCTTCGGCAAGGCCAATAACGGCCTGCGCCCGAACTTCATGGCCGTGGGCGGCTATGACGGCATGCACGTGCTGTTCGAAGGCCTGAAGAAGACCAACGGCGAAGGCGGCGAGAAGCTGGTCGACGCGATGAAGGGTCTCGCTTGGGAAAGCCCGCGCGGGCCGATCTCGATCGATCCCGAAACGCGCGAGATCGTGCAGAACGTCTACATCCGCCGCGTCGAGCGCGTGAACGGCGAGCTCTACAACGTCGAGTTCGCGACGATCCCGAACGTCAAGGATCCGTCGAAGACCAAGTAAGTTCCACAAACGGCGGCGGTTCCTTCGAGGGGACCGCCGCCGCGCTTTTTCGCCGGAGATTTCCCGCTTGACCATCCTGTTCGACGGCATCGCCTACGGCATGGTTCTGTTCGTCCTCGCATGCGGCTTGTCCGTCACGCTGGGGCTGATGAATTTCGTGAACCTGGCGCATGGCGCGTTCGCGATGGCGGGCGGCTACGCGGCGACGATCTTGATGAATCGCTGGGGCTTGCCCTTCGTCGCCACCCTGCCCTTCGCCTTCCTGGTGCCTGCCTTGATCGGCGTGGTGCTGGAACGCACGCTCTATCGCCGCCTTTACGACGCCTCGCATCTCGATCAGGTGCTGTTCACCATCGGCCTCGTGTTCATGGCGATCGCCGGCACCGATTACCTGATGGGCTCGCAGCCGCAATTGATCCGCCTGCCCGAATGGCTCAGCGGCCGCTTCGAGTTCCTCGGCATGCAGATCGGCCGCTATCGCCTGTTCATCGTCGTGGTGTGCAGCCTGTTGACCGTGGTGCTGCAACTCGTGCTCAACCGCACGCGTTTCGGCAGTCGCTTGAGGGCGGCCGTCGACGATCCGCGCGTGGCGCGGGGCCTCGGCATTCCGGTCGAGCGCGTATTCATGATCACTTTCGCAGCGGGTTCGGGCCTTGCGGGATTGGGCGGCGCACTGGGCGCGGAACTGCTCGGCCTCGATCCGCTTTTCCCGCTCAAATTCATGATCTACTTCCTGATCGTCGTGACGGTCGGCGGCACGACCGGATTGATCGGCCCCTTCGTCGCCTCGCTGATCTTGGGTATCGCCGACGTCGCCGGGAAGTATTTCGTGCCGGATCTCGGCGCCTTCATCATCTACACGGTCATGATCGTCGTACTCGTCGTCCGCCCTCGCGGCCTTTTCGTGCGGTCCTGAAATGCCCAGCAAAGCCGCCGTTTCCCGCCTCTCCACGCTCGGCCGCTGGCGCCTGCCGGAAATCCTGTTCTGGCTCGCGGCCGCCGCCAGCGTGCCGTTGCTGACCGAGTATCATCTGGTCCTGACCGAGATCGCGATCATCGCGCTGTTCGCGGTGTCGCTCGATCTGATCCTCGGCTATGCCGGTATCGCGTCGCTCGGCCACGCGGCGTTCTTCGGTGCCGGCGCCTATGCCGCCGGATTGTTCGCGATCCACGTCACCAACGATCCGTTGCTGGGGCTGATCGCCGGTGCGGCCGTCGCCGCCGTACTCGGCTTCGCGTCCAGCTTCCTGGTGTTGCGCGGCGCCGACCTCACGCGCTTGATGGTCACGCTGGGTGTGGCACTGGTGCTGGGCGAAATCGCCAACAAGGCGGGCACGATCACCGGCGGCGCCGACGGCCTGCAAGGCGTGTTCATGGCGCCGATCCTGGGCCGTTTCGAATTCGATCTGTTCGGCCATGTCGGCTATGTCTACTGCCTCGTCGTGTTCTTCGTGTTGTTCGTCGTGGCGCGGCGCATCGTCGTCTCGCCCTTCGGCTTGTCGCTGCTGGCGATCCGGGACAATCCGCTGCGCGCGCGCGCGATAGGCATTCCGGTCAATAACCGTCTGACGGCGATCTATACGATCTCGGCGGCGATCGCCGGCGTCGCGGGCGCCCTGCTGGCGCAGACCGCGCAATTCGTATCGCTCGACGTGCTTGCCTTCCATCGCTCGGCCGACGCGCTACTGATGCTGGTGATCGGCGGCACGGGCTATCTTTATGGCGGTATCGTCGGCGCGGTGGCGTTCAAGGTGCTGCAGGAAATCCTGTCCGTCTGGACGCCGCAATACTGGACCTTCTGGATCGGCGCGATCCTGGTCGCGATCGTGCTGATCGGCCGTCAGCGCATCGGCAACGGCGTGATGGGCGTCTGGTCCCGCTTGCTGGGCAAAGGGGGTGCGGCATGACGCCCCCGCCGAAAACGAACGTGCTCGAAACCAACGCGCTGGTGAAGAAGTTCGGCGGCATTACCGCCACGAACGCGGTGACGTTCGCGCTGGAAAAAGGCGCGCGCCACGCGCTGATCGGCCCCAATGGCGCAGGCAAAACCACGTTCATCAATTTGCTGACCGGCGTGCTGGAGCCGACCTCGGGCCGCATCGCGCTCGACGGCAAGGACATCACCGCGACCAAAGCCGAAGCCCGCGTGAAAATGGGTCTGGTGCGCACGTTCCAGATCAATCAGCTTTTCTCCGGCATGACCCCGTTGCAGGCGCTGGGCGTCGCGGTGTCCGAACGCCAAGGGCACGGGCGCGATTGGTGGCGCGTCGTCGGCACGAAGGCGAGCGTCACCGACGAAATCGTCGAAGTCGCCGAGCGCTTCCGCCTGATCGACGTGTTGGAGGAGCGCACGGGCAATCTCGCCTATGGCAAGCAACGCCTTCTGGAGATCGCCCTCGCCTTCGCGTGCCGCCCACGCGTGTTGCTGCTGGACGAGCCGGCGGCGGGCGTGCCCGAGGCCGAGCGCGCCGAATTGCTCGAAACCATCGCGCGCTTGCCCGAAGACGTCTCGATCCTGCTCATCGAACACGACATGGATCTCGTCTTCTCTTTCGCGAAAAAGATCACCGTGCTGGTCGACGGCACGCTATTCGCCGACGGCACGGTCGCGGAAATCTCCAACGATCCGCGCGTGCGCGCCGTCTATCTCGGCGAGGGCGAACATGGCTGAACTTCTCGTCCTCAAATCCGTTTCGTCGGGCTATGGCCGCGCGAAAGTCGTCAACGGCATCGACCTGACGCTCAAGCAAGGCCATTCGCTCGCCGTGCTGGGCCGCAACGGCACCGGCAAGACGACGCTGCTCAACACCATCATCGGCGTCACGCGCCATCTGGGCGGCAGCATCGAGTTCGAAGGCCGCGATATCACGCGCCTCGCGCCGGAAACGCGCGCGACGTCGGGGATCGGCTGGGTCCCGCAGGAGCGGAACATCTTCCGCTCCCTGACGGTCGATGAAAACCTGACCGCCGTCGCTCTGCCCGGCCCTTGGGATACGGCGCGCGTCTACGCGATGTTCCCGCGCCTGGCGGAGCGTAAACGCAATCTCGGCAACCAGCTTTCGGGCGGCGAACAGCAGATGCTGGCGATCGGCCGCGCGCTGATGCTCAATCCGCGCTTGATGCTGTTGGACGAGCCGACCGAAGGCCTCGCCCCCATCATCGTCGACGAATTGATGGCCGCGTTGAAGCGAATCATCCGCGAGGAAGGCTTGGCGGCGGTCGTCGTCGAGCAGCACGCGCAGAAGATCCTGAAGCTGACCGACGATTCCATAATCCTCGATCGCGGCAGCGTGGTACATGCGGCACCGAGCCGCGATCTTCTCGACAACCCCGCGCCGCTCGAACTGCATCTCGGCGTCGCGGGCAGACACTGATCCATCCAACGGAGACCAATATGGCCAACAAACCGCCCTTCCGTGCCGACCAAGTCGGCTCGCTTCTGCGCAGCGCGCCCTTGAAGGAAGCGCGCGACAAGCATCACAAGGGCGAAATCGATGCCGCGGCGTTGAAGGCCGTCGAGGACGCGGAAATCAAGAAGCTGATCGCCAAGCAGGAAGCGGTCGGCCTGCGGGGCGTCACCGACGGCGAATTCCGCCGCGCCTATTGGCATTTCGACTTTCTCGAGGAATTGGACTCTGTCGAATCCGTCAACGCGGATTCCGGCATGAACTTCAAAGGCGGTGTGGGCATCGCCAAGGCGTTGAAGGTCACGGGCCGCGTGGGCTTCTCGGGTAAGCACCCGATGCTCGATCACTTCCGCTTTCTCGCCGCGAACACGAAGCAGACGGCGAAGATGACGATCCCCGGCCCGTCGATGCTGCATTATCGCGGCGGCCGCAAGATGATCCATCCCGGCGTCTACGACGACATGGAGCGTTTCTACGACGATGTCGGCACCGCCTATAACAAGGCGATCCGCGCCTTCTACGACGCGGGCTGCCGCTATCTGCAGCTCGACGACATCTCCTTCGCCTATCTGTGCGATCCCGCCCAGCGCGAAATGCTGCGCTCGCGCGGCGACGATCCGGACAAGCAGCCCGAGATCTACGCCGGCATGGTGCGCAAGGCGTTGGCCGACAAGCCCGCGGATCTGACGATCACCATGCATCTGTGCCGCGGTAATTTCCGTTCGACCTTCATCGCGTCGGGCGGGTACGAGCCGGTCGCCGAAGTGCTGTTCAACCGCATGCCGGTCGACGGTTATTTCATGGAATGGGACACGGATCGGGCCGGCGGGTTCGAGCCGTTGCGCTTCCTGCCCAAGGGCAAGCACGTGGTGCTCGGCCTCGTCACGTCGAAGACCGGCTCGCTCGAAAAGGCCGACGACGTCAAGAAGCGCATCGACGAAGCGTCGAAATTCACGCCGAAGGATCGGCTTTGCCTGTCGCCGCAATGCGGCTTCGCCTCGACCGAGGAAGGCAACACGCTGGCCGAAGACGAGCAGTGGCGGAAAATGGAGATGATCGTCAACGTCGCGCGCGACGTGTGGGGCGACGTCTAAGAACGACCGGCGCCGGATGCGATCGTCAGATCGCGTCCGGCCGCCAGCCGCTGTCGAGCGTCAGCACACCGCGCGCGCGGGAAACGCAAACGCACAATTTGCGCCCGTGCGCTTTTTCCTCGGGCGACAAAAACACGTCGCGATGATCGATCTCGCCCTCGCAGGCGACCACGCCCATCGCGCACAAGCCGCATTCGCCCTTCCGGCAATCCGAAATCGCATCGATCCCGGCCGCGCGTAGCGCGTCGAGAAGCGACGCGTCGGCGGGCACGTCGAACTCCAAATCATGGCTGGGCACGCGCACCTTGAACGGTGCCGCGGCCATCCGCCCCGAGGAGCCGAAGGTTTCCCAGCGCAGATCGGCGACGGGCCGTTTCGCCGCTTCCCAAGCTTTGCGCGCGGCTTCCAGCATCGGGATCGGCCCGCACAAAGCCGCGAGCGTGCCGGGCTTCAGTCCGGCGAACTCGGCCGCGAAATCGATCTGGCCGCCGATGCGAAGTTCCAGCCGATCGCCCAACGCGTCGCGCAAGGTCTCGGCGAAGGCGAGATCGCGCGCGCCGCGCACGGCGTAGAGCATACGGACATCCGCGCCGCGCTTAGCGAGCATTTGCGCCATACCGACGAGCGGTGTCACCCCGATCCCGCCCGCGATCAGCAGATACGCTTCTCGTCCGAACTCGACGGCGAAAGCGGATTTGGGTTCGGTCGCGCGCAAGCGATCGCCCGGCGCCAAGCGCCACATATAGGCCGAGCCGCCGCGCGACGGCGACACGCGCTTGACCGCGATCCGATAGCAATCGCCGCCGGCCATGCCGACCAGCGAATAGGACCGCGTTTGCGGCGCGTCCGCGACCAACACGCCGACATCGATATGGGCGCCGGGCGCATAGGGAAGGATCGCGCCGTTCTCCGGCACGATCTCGAATTCGCGCACGTCGTGAGTCACGTCGCTTATCGCGCGCACGCGCGCGTCGATCCATTTCGCGGCTTGGGCCATCTGGCTCTCCCTATTCGCTCGCCAAGCGGATCAAGGCGCCGCCGGGCACGCGGTCCAACGCCGCGCGGCTGCGCACCGTCTGGGCGAAATTGCGCGCGGCGACGCGCGAATGTTCGCGCATCAAAGCTTCCGCGCGGGCGCCTTCGCGGCGCTCGATCGCCTCGAAAACGCTGCGATGCTGTTCTTGCGCCACCAGCAGCACGCGGCGCGTTTCGGGCGTTTCGCCCTGGGTCTTGACGAAGGCGTTGGGCGAGGCGAACGGCAACGCGATCGCGCGTTCCATCTGCCGGTCCAGCGCGGCGTTGTCGGCCATGCGCGCGATGGCGCGATGGAAGGCGGCATTGTGCTCGATATAGGCTTCGAACGCATCGCGGCCTTCGGCGATCGCCGTCACCGCGTCGTCCAGCCGCAGCAGACTTTCGCGCATAGACTGAAGCGCGATCGTGCCGGCGCCCCGTTCGGCCGCAAGCCGCGCGGCCAAGCCTTCCAGCGTGCCGCGCACTTCGATGGCGTCGAGAACTTCGCGCTCGGTGAAGCCGCGCGCGGCGTAGCCGCCCGACGGGATCGCGTCGAGCAGTCCTTCTTCCGCCAGCGTCATCAACGCGGCGCGCACGGGCGTGCGCGACACGCCGATCTTCTCGACGATGGCGAGTTCGGACAGGCGTTCGCCCGGCTTGATCTCGCCGGCCATCAGCATTTCGCGCAAGGCGAGCTGCGCGCGGATCGTCTGCGACGTGCCGCGATCTTCGGCTTTGGCGGCGAGCGAAGCGGCCATGACGCCTACTCCGCCGCCGATGCGACCACGCGCGGACGTTCTGCCGCGATCATCTTGTCGATCAAGCGGCGCGCCCACATCGAGCCCGCGTCGATATTGATGTTGTAGAAGATCTTGTCCGGGTTCTCGGCGATGGCGATCTGCTGGGCCTCCAGCACCGCCTCGTCCTCGCGGAAGATCGAGGCGACGCCGTCGCAAATCTGCGTCGTCAGCGCCTGTTCGTCGCGGCGATAGTTGCGCGCGAAGGCCCAGAAATAATGGCAAGTGCCGCCCGCTTCGGGCGTGATCGTGTTGAGCACGCGGCCTTCCACGCCTTGCGAACGGTCGCCTTGCGGCGCCCCCGTCCCCGCCACGGCCACGCCCACGTCGATCACCACGGTCGCGGGCGCTTCGAAGCGGATGATCTGCCAGCGATCCACGTTGCCTGGCTTGCCGAGCTGCCCGCGCCAGAACGGCGGCGGCTCGATATCCTCCATCCAGCGCGTAACCGTCGCCGTGCGCTCGCCATGCGTCACGTCGAACGGCGTTTCGGCCACGGCCGCGTTGCCGATCGAGGAACCGTGCACGAAGGTCTCGTGCGTGAGGTCCATCAGATTGTCGATCACGAGGCGGTAATCGCATTTCGCGTGGATCAGACGGCCATCGCCCGTCCAACCCGGATCGAGGTTCCAATGCAGATCGGGGATCTTCGCGGGATCGGCCAAGGCCGGATCGCCCGGCCAGATCCACACGAAGCGATGCTTCTCCGCGACCGGATAGGCGCGCACGCAGGCCGACGGGTTGATCGTCTCCTGCGAGGGCATATGCGTGCAGCGGCCGTTCGGATCGAATACCAAGCCGTGATAGGCGCACACGACTTCGTCGCCGCGCAGATGCCCGCGCGACAACGGCACGAGGCGATGCCAGCACGCATCGGCCAGGACCACAGGCTTGCCGTCTTGGGTGCGATAAAGAACGAGCCGGCGGTCGCAGATCGTGCGCGCCAGCAGGCTGCGCTTGACCTCGACATCCCAAGCGGCGGCGTACCAGGCGTTCAGCGGGTAGCTGGGGGTCGCGTCCATCCCTGAATTCCTTATGTATACATACAGGCCCCGAAAATACCCATTTCGACGCAAAATCGCAAGCCCAAGGCGCTAAACGCCCCGTCTATCGGATCATATGTATACTAGAAGGGGTCAGAAATCCTCGTCCCACTCGCTGGCTTTGGCCGCAGTGCTTTGGCTCGGCTTGGTCGAAGGGGCCGATTTGGGCTCCGCCGCGGCCGACGCGTCGAACGCCATGCCCTCGACCGGTGCGCCGGCGCCGGCGACCTCGAAACTCGCCACAACGTCCACCAGATGCGTCGCCTGATCGGCGAGCGACGCGGCCGAGGCCGAGCTTTCCTCGACCAAGGCGGCGTTCTGCTGGGTCGCGGCGTCGAGATCGCTGAGCGCCTTGTTGATTTCGGCGATCGAGCGCGATTGCTCGCGGCTGCCCGCCGCGATTTCCGGCGCGATCTCCGCGACCTTGCGCACGATCTCGATGATGCTCGACAGCGCATCTCCCGCCGCCCCGGCGAGTTGCACGCCTTGCGCGACCTCGCGCGAGCTTTCGCCGATCAAATCGCGGATCTGCTGCGAGGCTTGGCGCGAACGGTCGGCGAGCGAACGCACTTCCTGCGCCACGACCGCGAAGCCCTTCCCGCTTTCGCCGGCACGCGCGGCTTCGACCGCGGCGTTGAGGGCGAGCAGCTTGGTCTGGAAGGAAATCTCCTCCATCACCTGGATGATCGCGCCGATGCGCGCGGACGAGGTTTCGATGCCCGACATGGCGCCGGTCACGCTCGTCATCGCCTGCCCGCCGGTTTCCGCGCGCGCGAGCGCGTCGGCCGCCAGTTTGCGCGCGAGCTCGGAATTCTGCGCGTTGGTCGAAACGGTCGCCGCGATCTCGCCCATCGTCGCCACCGTTTCCTGCAACGCCGAGGCTTGGCGTTCGGTGCGCGTGGCGAGGTCGGCGCTGCCTTGCGAAATCTCGCTGGCCGCCGCCCGGATGGCGCCGACCGATTCCTTCACCTCCGTCGCGGTGCGCCACATGCGCAGCAGCGTTTCGGTTTCCTTGGCTTGCAGCTTGCGCTGCTCGATGGAATTGCCGCGCAACACTTCCACCGCGCGCATCAGCCCGCCGATCTCGTCGCCGCGCTCCACGCCCGCGACCGGATCGTCGAGCTCGCCCGCCGCGATACGCGACGTCGTCTTCTGGGCGACGCCGATGTCGCGCGACACGCGCAGCACGCCCAGCAGCATCGCCAGCAGGATCAGGACGGCGGGTACGGCCGTCGCCGCCGACATCCACCAGAAATGCAGCGTCGCCTGCTGGAGGCGTTTGTTGAGCACGACGTCCAGCAATCCGGACAGAGTCGACCAGCTTTCGAGAACGCCGTCGAGCGCCGCTTCGAAATCGCCGCCGATCTGAAGCGCGCCGGGCGGGCTCGACAACGCCGTCTCGATCGCCCGATCGGTCCGCTCCAAACGTTGGTGCAGGCGGCGCACGTCCGGCAAACGGGTGCCCCAGCCGCGATCGTTCTTGTCGAACAGGATGGCGCGCTGGATGTTGCGCAACTGGCGGGCCATCGTTTCCTGGTTCACGCCCGCTTGGCGCTGCAACACGTCGAGCTGGGCCTGCAAGGTCTGCGCGGTGACGCTCTTGCCCGCCAGCGTCTCGTCGAACAGGAACAGCCGGCCCATCAGATAGGCGTAACCGCGCAACAGCGAGGGAAACACGTCGAACTGGTTCGTCAGCATCAACAGAACGTCGGTGTCGGGATCGCCGAACGTGTTGAACGCGTCCGCCGACGCGAAGGACAACGCGCCGAATTGCGCGAACGCGGCTTCGTGGACTTCGAGGATCGTTTCCGCCGTCAGATCGGGCGCGATCCGCAGCGCGAGGACGCGCTCGACGGCCGGGGCGAGCGCCGGCACGTTCCCGGCCGCGCCGAAATCGCGCAACAAGCGCTGTCGCGAGGACTCGATCTCGTCCATCGCCTTGCGCAAGCGGTCCTTCGCCTGCGCGAGCCCGTCGGCGTCGGCGGGGCCGCCCGCCGAGGCGCGCAACAAGACCGCCTTGTGCCGGTACAGCGACGCGCCCAGCGCGCGGATCGGCAGGATTTCCGTTCCGGCGACGGCGATGCGGCGGTACGAGTACAGCGTCTCGTAATTCTTCCACGTCACCGCGCCGAACAACGCGGACGTGACGACCGCCGAAAGGACGATCAGGCCGGAAAGTTTGGTCGATATCCGCATGGGCCCGTCCTTAGGAAAGCGGTCCGAGGATTTTCGTCACGCGCGCTTCGAGCTGGTCCTGCGCCACCGGCTTGACGACGTAACCGTTGACGCCCGCCTGCACGACGGATTGCACCGTCCCGGAATCGTTGTTGCCGGTCACCATGATGACCGGCACGCGCTTCAGCACCGGATGCGCGCGCATCATCTTCAGAAGCTCAAGCCCCGTGCCGTTCACCATGTTCATATCGGAAATGACGAGGTTGTAGGGCCGCTTGCCCAATTCCAGATACGCGGCCTTGCCGCTGTCGGCCTCGTCGATCGTCTCGAATCCCATCTTGCGCAAATAGGACCGGATCAGCGCGCGCATGCTCGCCTGATCGTCGACAACCAAAACCCGCAGCGTTCTCGCCGGTACGCTCATTTCCCAACTCCCGTTTTTCCCGCCGCCGCTTCCAGCAGCGCCGCCGCGATCCGCGGCAGCGCCAATTGGCGCGAAGCCGCCCCTTCCTCCATCGCCGCGCGCGGCATGCCGTAGACGACCGACGTCGCCTGATCCTGCGCGATGGTGACGGCCCCCGCCGTCCGCATTTGCTTCAAGCCGTTGACGCCGTCGCGGCCCATGCCGGTCAGCAGCGCCGCCGTCGCGCGCGGCCCGAACGCGGCCAGCGACGCGAACAGCCGATCGATCGACGGCAAATGGCCGCTCTCCTTCTCGCCGTCGGTGATCCGGCAGACCGGTTTGCCGCCGGCCCCCTTGGCCACTTCGAAGCGCTTCTCGCCGCGCCCGATATAGACGTGGCCCGGCTGCATCGGCATGCCGTCCTCCGCCTCGACGACCGTCAACGGCAATTGCCCGTCGAGACGCGCGGCGAAGCGAGACGTATAGGCGCCGGGCAAATGCTGGACGATCGCGATACACGGCGCGTCGGGCGGAATCGCGGACAAGACTTCGCCCAACGCTTCCACCCCGCCGGTCGACGCGCCAAGCCCGATCACATCGAGCCCCGCATAGCGAGAAGGATCCGACGCATCCGCCGCCGGCGCCGCATGCGCGGGCTTGGGCGACGGCGACAGACCACGCACGCGCGCCTTCGCAGCCGCCGCGACCTTGTCGCAAATCTCGCGCTTCAACGGCTCGATCGCCTCGGTCAGGCGCTGCGTGGGCTTGGCGACGTAATCGAACGCGCCAAGCTCCAACGCGCGCAAGGTCGTATCCGCCCCTTCGCGCGTCAGCGTCGAGATCATCACGACAGGCATCGGCCGCAGACGCATGATCTTCTCGAGAAACTCGATGCCGTTCATGCGCGGCATCTCGACGTCGAGCGTCAGCACGTCGGGCGACAACGCTTTGATCTTGTCGCGCGCGATGATCGGATCGGGCGCCGTGCCCACCACCGTCAAACGCGGATCCGACGAAATGATGCCGGTCAGCAATTCGCGCACGAGAGCGGAATCGTCGATGATCAGAACGCGGGCGGGTTTGTTTTCAGATTCGGACATAGGCACTCGCGGTTTCAAGACGTTCCAAGGGCAGCGAACCGCGGACCGTTTCGGAATGGCCGAGACAGAGGATACCCCCCGGCGACAAAAGATCGACGAGCCGGCGAACCACTTTGCCCTGATCGCCGATCGAGAGATAGATCAGCATATTGCGGCAGAAAATCGCGTCGAACGGCCCTTTCATCGGCCATTCCGCGCCGATCAGATTGTGCCGCTTGAACGTGACCAGTTTGCGCGGACGTTCGTCCAGCGTGAAGCGCTCGTCCGCACCTTGCTTCAGATACTCGCGCGCGAAACGCGGCAAGCGCCCGATGTCTTCGGTCGGATAGATCGCCGCCGCCGCCGTGTCCAACGCGGTGTTGTCCACATCCGTCGCCAGCACGCGCGCGTCGACGTCGCGGCGCGGACCCAAGGCGCGCAGCAGCAAGATCGCCATCGAATACGGCTCTTGCCCGCCGGCGCACGCGGCCGACCACAGACGGATGCGCTTGGCGCGCGCGTTCAAAAGCGTCTCGATATGTTTGTCGAGCAGCTTGAAATGATGGATCTCGCGGAAGAAGCGCGAATGGTTCGTCGTCAGCGCGTTGACGACGACATCCCATTCGGGATCGGCGTTGTCCGCCAGCCGCGCGCGATAGGCGGCGAAGGAACTCAACCCCAATTCGCGCAAGCGCGGCACGAGACGCCGATAGATCAGCGCGCGCTTCGTCTCCGGCAATTGCACGCCCGTGCGCGCGCGCATCGCATCCGCGAAGAACGCGAGATCGACGGGATCGGCCACCGGTTCGGGGACGAGGCTGGAAAGCGGGCTCATGCGGGCGGTCCCTCGCCTTCGGCGACCGCGTATTCGCCGTGCGGGAAGGTTTCTTCGACCAGACGATCCACGTCCGTCACGCCCAAAATGCGATCGGCCGAGAAGACCACGCCCGCCATGAAGGGTGTCGCATCGCCGCCTTCGATCGACGGCATCGGCGCGCGATCCGCGTCGCGCGCGGCGACGATATCCGTCACGCTATCGACCAGCAGCCCGACCGATCGGCCTTCGTGACCGCGCACGATGACCACGACATGGCGTGCGCCCGGATCGGTCGTGCCGCGCCCCAGCCTTGCGGCGACGTCGTAAATCGGCACGATCTCGCCACGGATATTGACGATGCCGCGCACATAGGCCGGCGTGTGCGGCACCTGCGTCGGCTCGGTCCAGGTGCGGAACTCGATCACCCGATCGATGGGAATGAGAAACGTCGTGCCGCCGATTTCGAAACTGACGAACTGGCTTTCGTGCCCTGCGTTCGCGGCCGCGTTTTCGCCTTCCTTGGCCATCGTTCCCGCCCTCATCCTTCCGCCGCCGCGCGCGGCATACGGCGGTTCCGGCCGTCCACCGCCGTCAGCGACGACAAATCCAAAATCAGCGCCGGGCGCCCGTCGCCCAGGATCGTGGCGCCCGATACGCCGCGCACCTTCCGATAATTGCGCTCCAGGCTTTTGACGACGACCGGCTCCTGCCCGATCAGATCGTCGACCTGGATCGCCACCGTCTCGCCGCCCGACGGCTTGACCAATATAAGGATCGCGCGCGTCGGATCGCTCTCCGCCCCCGCAACGCCGAATTCCGTGGCCAGCGGCAGGATGCGCAAGATCTGCCCGCGCCAAGCGAGCATCGTGCTGTGATCGTCCATGCGCACGAGGGCCGAGGCTTCGGGGCGCAGACAGTCGATGATCGCCGAAATGGGAACAAGATAATTCTGCCGGCCGACCAGCGTCACCATCGCATCGAGAATGGCAAGCGACAGCGGCAAGGTCAGCGAGAACGTCGTGCCCTCGCCCGGGCGCGAGACGAGTGCCACGTTGCCGCCCATCTCCTCGATCACCTGGCGCACGGCATCCATGCCCACGCCGCGTCCGGACACGGACGTGACCTGATCGGCGGTCGAGAAGCCCGGCAGGAAGATCAACTCGTCGATCTCCTGGTCGCTCAGCATCGCACCGGGCGACACCAACTCGCGCTCGACCGCTTTGGCGAGCACGCGTTCGCGATTGATACCTTTGCCGTCGTCGGCCAGTTCGATCACGACCTGGGCGCCGCGCTGCTCGGCCGACAAACGCAATTGCCCGACCGGGTCTTTGCCGGCGGCGGCACGGCCCTCGGCATTCTCGATCCCGTGATCGATCGAATTGCGGATCAGATGGGTCAGCGGTTCGCTCAACCGCTCGACCACCGTCTTGTCGATCTCGGTATGGTCGCCGACGATCTCCAGCCGGATGCGCTTGCCCGTCGTCTTTTCCAGATCCCGGACGAGCGCCCCGAAGCGCGAGAAAACCGCCTTCAACGGCTGGGCGCGGATCGACGTCGCGGCGTCCGCGACCTCGCGAATATGCTGGCCCATCTCGTCGAGGGCGCGGAATAGCGGGCGGTGCGTTTCGGGATCGAGCCCCGAAGCCTGACGCGCCAAAAACGCTTGTGTAATAATAAGTTCGCCGACCATGTTACCAAGCCGCTCGAGCTTTGGCACATCGACGCGAACTGTCGCGACCGGCTTGTCGCGGGGCTTTGCCGGTTCGGCGGCGACGGCGGCGGCAGCTTGCTTCTTCGGCGCCGGGGCGGCCGCCGCGGCGGCGGCAGCGGGTTTTTCGGGCTCGGGTTCCGGCGGCGGGGTTTCCGCCTCGAACTCGAACACCGCCAGATCGTCGATCATGTCGCGCACGTCGTCGAGATCGGCTTGCGGGGCGGCGGTTTCCAGCGTGCCGGTCCACGACCACGCGCAAACCATCGGGTCGAGGTCGGCGAGCGGCGGCAATTGGCCGGCGATTTCGACCTGCAAATCGCCCAGGGTTTTGAGCACGCCCAGAATGCGCAACGGATCGATTCCCGCTTCCAGCATCTTGGGACCGGGGACGAAGCGGATCTTGTATTTGCGGCGCGGCACTTCGGCGGCGGCGGGGGCGGCCGCCATCTGCGCTTCGAATTCCGCCATCGGGTCGAAATCGGCGGCGGGCGGCTTGGCGGCCGCGTCGTCGTCCAGCCCCGCCGCCGCGCGCAACGCCGCGAGGGCCGCGTCATAGCGTTGGGTCGAGGCTTTTTCGCCGTCGCGCGCTTCGTCCGACAATTGGCGCAGCACGTCGACGCCGTCGAACAACAGATCGACCGCCGCGTCGTCGAGCTCCGCCTTGCCCTTGCGCAGCAGATCCATATAGGTCTCGAACACATGCGCGAACGACGCCATGAGGTCGAGCCCGAACGCCCCCGCCCCGCCCTTGACCGAATGGACCGCGCGGAACAACGCGTGGATCGCGTCTTCCGTAGGGGCGGCGCGCAAGGTCTCGACGCTGGATTCCGCCAGCGTGACCAGCTCCTCGCATTCGAGGAGGAATATCTGCCGAAGTTCTTGGTCTTCGGCGCTCATCTCACATTTCCATCACGATGCGCGACATCAGCGCCGTGAACAGGCCCAGCGTTTCATAGGCGCCGCACAGCGCATCGGAGGGGTCGAGCAGGCCGAAAGGCAGCGTCTTGTCGGCGAAGGCGGCGGCCCCCGCTTCGATCATCTGAATCAAAGCGGCCGACGGTTCGGCGACATGGCGGGCGTCCAGGCGCACGCCTTCGCCGGCCGCCAGCCGTTCCAGCAGCTCCGTCTTCAGCGCCGCGACGGTGATCGCATCGCCCGTCGACGGCAATTCGATGGTCGCGTTCGCCGCGTCCCCACCCATATGGCTTCCCCTCGGGGGCGAATCCTCTCGCCCTTTGTGGGGTAAGATTACAACGCGGGTCGGAGGCCCCGACAAGAATTTCCGAAATTTTTACGGGTTTCGGCGGGATCGGGTCGGGGGGTCAGGCGGTCCGGGCGGCGGCCAAGGCGGACAGGAAGGATTCGGCCCAGAACGCCGCCGTATTCGTGGAAATCACGTCAAAATCGGCGCGCCAGCGGGAAACCCGCTCGTCCAAAGGCATTTCCAGGGCGCGTTGCAGCGCATCGGCGATCGCGTCCACGTCGTAGGGATTGATCGTCAAGGCGCCCGACAATTCGACCGCCGCCCCCGCGAATTCCGACAAGATCAGCACGCCCGGATCGTCGGGCGGCTGGGCGGCGACGAACTCCTTCGCCACAAGATTCATCCCGTCGCGCAGTGGCGTCACCAGCCCGACGCGCGCGCGTCGATAGAACGCCGCCAGCGTGCCGCGCGGGAACCCGCGATTGACGTACCGCAGCGGCGTCCAATCGAAATCGGCGTATTTGCCGTTGATGCGCCCCGCCGCCCCGTCCAGCTCGCGGCGCAAGGCGCGATAATTCGACACCTCGCCGCGGGAGATCGGCGCGATCTGAAGATACTGGACCTTGGCGCGCCAATCGGGATTGCGTTCCAGAAACTCGCCATAGGCGGCGACGCGGTTGGGCAAGCCTTTGGAATAGTCGAGGCGATCGACGCCGATCGCGAGTTTGCGGTCGCCGAGATTGGCCGATAGACGCTCGCCATCCGCCGAAGGCTTGGCGGCGTAGGCGGCGAAAGACTGCGTGTCGATGCCGATGGGAAAAACGCCGGTCTGGAAAACTCGGCCGAACATTTCGATCGTGTCGCCCGCGCGTTTGTCGGGCGCGCCCAGCACGTCGACGAATTGCAGGCGGTCGGATTCCGTCTGGAAGCCGACCAGATCGTAATGCGCCAAGGCTTCGACCAGATCGCGATAGACCGGCAGGCAGCGGAACACTTCCGTCGCCGGAAACGGGATATGCAGGAAATAGCCGATCGGATTGGCCACACCGCGCGCGCGTAGAATTTTGGCGAGCGGGATCAGATGATAGTCGTGCACCCAGATCGTGTCGTCGGGACGAAGCTCGTTCATCAAGGCCGAGGCGATCCACTCGTTCGCCTCGAGATAGGCCGCGTAATCGGCGCGGCGATACTCGACAAGGCCGAGCCGGTAATGGAACAGCGGCCACAAAATGCTATTGGCGAAATTCGCGTAGAACCCGGCGTGCAACGCGGGCGTCAGCGCCACGCCGACGATCTCGGTGCGCCGCGAATGCCGGCGCTCGGGCGGCGGCGGCGTTTCCGCGACCTCCCCGCTCCAGCCCAGCCACAGCGACGGCCGTTTGGCCAGCGCCGCATTGAGCCCGACCGCGAGACCGCCGCCGTTTCCGCCGCGCGTCCCGTGGCCGGGTATCCGATTTGAAATTACAACGAGCCGTCCCATACGCCCTCCCGCCAACCTCGGCTAAGCCGCATCGCGGCGCCGACCAGGCCCGCCATGCAGTAGGTTTGGGGGAAATTTCCCCAGTGCTCGCCCGTCGCAGCGAGAATGTCCTCCGAAAACAAGCCAAGCGAACTCGCCTGCGCCATCACGCGTTCGAACACGGCGCGCGCGCGTTCGACCTCGCCCGCCGCCGCCAAAGCCTCGGCGTACCAGAACGAGCAAACGACGAAGCTGCTTTCCGGCTTGCCGAAATCGTCGGCATGGGCGTAGCGCGCGATGAAGCCGCCGTGGTCGAGCTCGCGCCCGATCGCGTCGAGCGTGGTGCGCAGTCGGGGATCGTCGCCGCGCAAAAAACCGACCATCGGCATGACGAGCACGGCGCCGTCCATCTCGCCGCCATCGAGCGTGCCGACGAAGGCCTGGCGCTTTTCGTCCCAGGCGCGCGCAACGATTTCGGCGTGCAGCTTGTCGGCATCCGCGCGCCATTGCGCGGCGGCCGGGTCGCCCAGACGCTTGGCGATGCGCGCGAGCCGGTCGAGCCCGGCCCAGCACATCACCGCCGAATGGGTGTGGATCGAAGCACGACCGCGATATTCCCAAATGCCGGCATCGGGCGTGAGCGCCACTTCGCGCGCACGCTGGCCGAGCTTGACCAGCTTTTGATAAAGCGACCAATCGCCCATGCGCGGCAAACGTTCGTCGAAGAACATTTGCGCCGCCGCCAGGATGACGCTGCCATAGACGTCGTTCTGCACCTGGAACGCCGCGGCGTTGCCAAGCCGCACGGGCTTGTGTCCGCGATAGCCTTCGGCACGCGCGAGTTCCTCCTCCGGCGGCGGAATACGCGCGACGATGGGATAAAGCGGGCGCAGCGTGCCGGCTTCCGATTCGCCCGCCACGTCGGTCGCGAAACGGATGAATTCCTCCATCGTGCGCGTCGCTCCCAGCAGGTTCAGCGCGTAGACGACGTGGAACGCGTCGCGCAGCCAGCAAAAGCGATAATCCCAATTGCGCGAACTGCCCGGCGCTTCGGGGACCGAAGTGGTGATCGCCGCGACCACCGCACCCGTATCCTCGTACTGGCACAGCTTCAGCGTAATGGCGGCGCGCACGACCTGTTCCTGCCATTCGTAAGGCAGCGACAGATAGCGCACCCATTCCAGCCAATAGGCTTGCGTCTCCGCGATCCAATCCACGCCCAAGCGGGCGGGATCGTCGGCGAGCGCTTCGTCGGGGCCGAGCACGAAGGTCAACGGCGTGAGCAGCGTGAACTCGATCTCGTCCTGCACATAGGACAAGGGCGCGTCGCTGGTGATGCGGAACCCGCCGCCGGGAAAGGCGTAGCGCAGATGATGGCTGCCCTGGCTCGACGACGGCGGCTGACCGCTGCGCAGATCGCGCGGACGGATGCGCATCCGGATGCGCGGCGTGCCGGCGGTGGGTTCGATCCGGCGCACGATCATCGGCGGGCGGAAGATGCGTCCGTGGCGTTTGAAGCGTGGCGCAAAGTCGACGATGCGCAACGCCGATTGATCGGCGCAAACGATGCGCGTTTCCAGAATCGGCGTGTTGCGCATATAGCGCCGTTCGATCGAACGCGCGCCCGCGGCCTCGATCGTCCAGGCGCCGTCGGGCGCACCGCCGTCGACCAGCGCGCCGAAAATCGGATCGGAATCCAGGTGCGGATGGCACAGCCACACCAACGCACCTTCGGGATCGATCAACGCGGCGACCTGGCCGTTGCCAATCATGCCGAGATCGAGAGTCTGCTTGGCATGTTTCGCGTTCATTTCGCCTCCGCGATCGCCGCCAGTGCCGCGAGAACATCGTCGGGCGAGTTCAGAAGATGCGCGGCGCCGGGGCGCTGCACGCCCACGCACACGCCGATGCCGCCAAGATCATGGGCGGCACTGAAACCGTCCTCGTCGGGCGTGTCGTCGCCGATGAACACCGGCCGGCGGCCCGCGAAAGGCTGCGTCGTTATGGCCGCGCGCACGGCCCGGCCTTTGTGCACGCCCGGCGGGCGCAGTTCGATCGCGTTGCGCGCGACGACGAATTCGAGTTTTTCGGCCGATGTCTCGACCAGTTTCGCCGCACCGTCGCGCAATTTGGCGAACAGCGGATCGTCGGCAGGGAAATGGATCGCGATAACGGGGTTTTTGAATTCGTAGCGGATGCCGGGGAAATTGGCGCCGAGCGCACCGCACGCGGCCGCGATGGCCGCGAAGGCCGAATCTTCGATGCGGATATCCGAATGGCTTTCGCCCGGCAGGCGGATCTCCGCCCCGTGGCGGCCGGCGGCGGGCAGATCCAGCGCCAGCAGCTTGTCGATTTCCGATAACGGGCGGCCGGTGACGATCATCACCGCCCCGCCGGTCGCCTCGTACAAAAGACGCAAAGTCTTCGGCACGCGCGGATCGACGATCACGCTATCGGGTGTGGGGGCTGGGTCGACGAGGGTCCCGTCGAAATCCAGAAAGAAGGCGTCGTTTCGATTTGCGAAAAAGGATCGAGTCATCACGGACCCAAAGTCCGCACGATCCGTGGTTTCGATCCATACGGGCGGACCCATAGGGGCTGGCACGTACTTGATCGACGGGCGCTATCGCCCAAGCGATTGGCGGCGCAAAGTTTTCGACTTTGCGCCGCCCGCTTGCCGTCAAACGACGCTGAGTTTCACGTCGATATTGTTGCGCGTGGCGTTGGAGTACGGGCACACCTGATGCGCCTTCTCGACCAGCGCTTCGGCTTCCGCCTTCGGCACGCCCGGCAGATCGATCGCCAGCGAAATTTCCAGACCGAAGCCGCCTTCGACGCGCGGACCGATGCCGACCGTCGCGGTGACGGTGGTTTCGTTCGGCACTTTGGCCGTGCCGCCTTGCGAAGCGACGAACTTCATCGCACCCAAGAAGCACGCCGAATAGCCGGTCGCGAACAACTGTTCCGGGTTCACGCCCTGCCCGTTGCCGCCCATCTCCTTCGGCACGGCCAGGTTGACGCTGAACGAACCGTCCAGCGTGCCAGACTTGCCGTCGCGGCCGCCAGTGGCGCGGGCTGCGGTGCTGTAAACGACTTTGGAAACGGCCATGGGAATATTCCTTTCAGGTTGGGTGGAGCTTTAAAATCGGACGCGATTTAATCGCGTGCGATATATATGCCTTACCCAAAACCGGAAGTCAAGCACTTGCGATTAGATCGTGCGCGATTTATTTATGAAGCCTCACCGTGGAGCCTCAAAATGTCCGCCGACAGCCCCGATCCCTTCGCCAAAGGATTGAATCCGTTCATCTGTTTCGCCGTCTATTCGGCCAATTTGGCGTTCAGCCGGGTCTATAAGCCGTTTCTGGACGAACTCGGCCTCACCTATCCCCAATACCTCGCCCTCATTTCCTTGTGGGCGGAGGATGACCAAACCGTCGGTCAATTGGGCGAAAAGCTGTTCCTTGAATCGAATACCCTCACCCCGCTTCTGAAGCGGCTGGAAGGGTTGGGCCATGTCGAGCGCAATCGCGATCCGCAAGACGAACGCCAAGTGCGCGTGCGTCTGACCGCCAAAGGCAAAGCGCTGCGCGAAAACGCGCGCTGCGTGCCCGAAGGCATTCTCGCGGCGTCGGGCACGGAGTTCGACGCGCTGCGCAAGCTCTCCGCCGATATCACGAGCTTGCGCGAACGCTTGCTCGCCGCGGATTCGAAAACGCCGCGCTGACGCATTTATCCGCCAAGCGGATCAATCGATCAGAAAATTCGGTCTGGTTTTTCAGTCGATGCGGGCGGAGAGTTTTCGCGAGCGGCGATGCGCGCGCTTTTTCGCCCGACACCGTACAAGTGTATTGAACGGGCGCCGGCGAATTGTGCTTAACTTCGCGCAGGCAGGAGGGCACGACGTGAGCGATTCCCCCGACTTGAACACTTCGACGGCGGCGAAGACGAAGCTTGGCGTTCTCAACGGCACGATCGAAGGCGGTGTCGTCGCCTTCCGCAACGTCCCCTACGCCGCCCCGCCCGTCGGCAAGCTGCGCTTCCGCCGCCCGGAGCCGCCCAAGCCATGGCCGGGCACACGCGACGCCACGCAGCATGGGCCCATTCCGCCGCAGAACCGTTCGCGCCTCGCCGCCGCGATGGGCGACTTCACGCGGCCCCAAGACGAAGACTGCCTGACGCTGACGATCTGGACGCCCAAGCCCGACGGCAAACGCCGTCCGGTGCTGGTCTGGTATCACGGCGGCGCGTTCGTTTCGGGTGCCGGTTCGCTCGATTGGTATTCCGGCGCGCGGATCGCCGAATTCGGCGACGTGGTCGTCGTCGGCGTGAACTACCGCTTGGGCGTGCTCGGCTTCATGCACAAGCCCGGCGTCGCCGAACCCAATCTCAGCCTGCGCGACCAGATCGCGGCGCTGGAATTCGTTCACGCCAATATCGACGCTTTCGGCGGCGATCCCGAAACGATCACGGTCGCGGGCCAGTCGGCCGGCGGGTTGTCGGTGCTGGCCTTGCTGGCCCTGCCCGCCGCGCGCAAGCTATTCAAGCGCGCGATCATCCAAAGCGCGCCGTTCGGCCGCCCGCTGCGCACGCTCGAATCCTGCCTTGAGCCCGCCGCGAAGATGGAAGAGTTCCTGGGCATCAAGTCGGACGCCCAATGGGCGGACGCGAAAGTGGCCGACATCCTCGCCGCCCAGCTCAAGACGATGATGCACTACGCGAAGTTCGCCGACGTGACGCCACCCTTCTGGCCGGTCGCCGACGGCGAATTGTTCGGCGCCGATCTCTTCCAATCCGCGCTGCCCGGTGCGGCCGATCGCGACATCATGATCGGCTACACCAAGGACGAGTCCGCCGCCTTCTTCGCCAAGGCGCCGCCCGTGATCGACGCGACGGACGCGCAAGTCGAAGGCCGCTTCCGCGATTTCTTCGGCGCCGACGCGCGCGCGGCGATGGCCGAATACGCGATCCGCACGGGATCGAATACCTCGGTATCGCTGATCTCCGCGATGGTCGGCGACGCGGCGCTGGCCGCCAAGTCGATCGGCTTCTGCGACGCGCTGGCGACGATCGGCGAACCCGCTTACGTCTACCGCTTCGATTGGGCGGCCCCCGGCAATCCGTTCGGCGCGTGCCACTGCATCGAGTTGCCGTTCATGTTCGATAGCCTGCCGACCTATCAAGCGCCGATGCTGGAAGGCGGCGATAAGGCGGGCATGACGGCGCTGGCAGCACAGATGCGCGACACCTGGGCCGCCTTCGTGCGCACCGGCAATCCCAACGGCGCGCAGCTGCCGCATTGGCAGCGTTACGACCAGACCGATCGCAAGACGATGCTGTTCGACGTCCCTTCGCGCCTCGCGGAAGATCCGGCCGGGCGCAAGATCTGGCGCTACTGGCCGTGAGCGCCGCCGCCGAAGCGATCGTATTCGACGGAGCGCGCCTGAAGCTGGGCGCGGAGCAGATCTACGACTCCCTCGACTTCACCGTCCGCAAGGGCGAGTTCGTGTGTCTGCTCGGCCCCTCGGGTTGCGGCAAGTCGACGGCGCTGCGCATCGCGGGCGATCTCGTGCCGCCGGATGCGGGCCGGGTCGAAGTGCTGGGCAAGGCGCCCAAGGATGCGTGGCAGGATATCGCCTTCGTGTTCCAATCGCCGCGCTTGGTCGCGTGGCGCAATGCGCTGTCGAACGTGTTGCTGGGCGCCGAGCTTCGCTTCGGCCGTGCGGAAGGGCGCAAGCGCGCCGCCAAAGCGCGCGATCTTCTCGCCCTCGTCGGGCTTGCCGATAGCGCCAACAAGTATCCGTTGATGCTGTCGGGCGGCGAGCGCCAGCGCGTGGCGATCGCGCGCGCCCTCGCGGTCGATCCATCGATCATCATGATGGACGAGCCGTTTTCCGCGCTCGATCCCAATACGCGCCGCCGCTTGCGCGCGGAGATCGTGCGCATCTGGCAGGAGACCGGCAAGACGATCCTGTTCGTCACGCACGATATCGACGAAGCGCTGACCCTCGCCGACCGGATCGTGCTGCTGTCGAAGAAGCCGACCCGCGTGCTCGAAATTTTCGACGTCAAAGCCGCGCGCCCGCGCGCGCTGAAGGACGACCCCGCTTTGATCGCCATGCACGATCGCCTCAACGAACTTTTCCGCTCCCTCGAACCAGACGCCCCCACGGAGGAATAAGATGACCCTCGTCCTGCCCGGCCGCCGCGCGATTCTCGCCGGAGCCGCCGCCTTGATCGCCGCCCCTTCGGTCGTTCGTGGCCAAGCGAAGCCGAAAGTCACCTACGCGTATCTGCTCGATCCCGCTTACGACGCGGTCGTCTGGGCGATCCGCAACGGCAAGGTGCGCTCCGACCTGATCGACGTCGAAGCGACGGGCATGAACATCCCAACGCTGCTGCAGGTCACCGCGACGCGCCAATACGACGTCGTGATGACCGCCGTGATCGGCGTGCCGGCGGCGCTGTCGCGCGGCCTCGACCTTCGCATCCTGTCGGCGGCGCTGCACGCCTCGGCCAATGGCGAAGGCGGGGGCGTGTGGGTCAACAAGGATTCCGCGCTGAAGGACCCGAAGGAACTGAAGGGCAAGACGCTCGGTTCCTACGGCTTGCGGTCGACCGGCTATATGTTCGTGCGCGAAGCGCTCGCCAAGAAATTCGGCCTCAACATGGCGCTGGAAGGCGGCGATGTCCGCCAGGTCGAAATCGCGGCCCCCAACCTGCCCGCCTCGCTGTCGACCAATCGCGTCGACGCCGCGACGCTGATCCATTCGCAGGCGTTCCGCGCGCGCAGCTCGGGCGAATACGTCAATATCTGCGAGACCGGCACGATCTTGAACGAGATTCACGGCCGTCTCGTTTCCGCCGTCAACGTGGGATATGCCGACCGTCTGGCGGCGCGCGCGGCGGAATTCCGCGAGTTCAACCGCATGCTCAAAGCCTCGATTACCTACGCGCTCGCCAACCGCAAGGAAGTGTTCACCGCCGTCGGCACGCAGGCGAATATCGATCCCGCTTTCTTCGATTGGTGGTTCGATCGCACGACCGAAGTCCCCGCGATCTTCGGCCCCGCCCAGGCGCAGGCCGTGACGCGCGCGTGGGAGATCGGCCTGGGCTTCGGCATGATCCAGGGCGCGCCCGCGGTCGAATCCGTGACCTGGGATCAGACGCTGCGCGGCTGATACGTTGCGTGCCGATTCAACACCGGTAAAAGCGGCCGCCGCGGCGCTGTTCCTCGCCCTTGTGGTTGGGGGATGGTACGCCGCGTCGGCGCGCTTGCCGCCTTATATGATACCCCCGCCCGATGCGGTGCTGCGCGCGGCGACGCGCTTCTTCACTTCGGCGCGCGAGATCGGGCATCTCAAAGCGACTTTGTTCAATGTCGGCATATCGATCGCGATCGCTTTCGTGCTCGGCTCCGCACTCGCCTTGCTGTGCCACTACGCGCGCTTCGCGGGACCCACGATCCACGGGCGCTTCAGCCCGTTCCTCAACGCCTTTCCCGGGATCGGCTGGACGCTGCTGGCCGCGATCTGGTTCGGCGTGTCGACCGTCTCGGTCGTATTCTCGATCACCGTGGTGCTGCTGCCTTTCGCGCTGATCAATCTGCGCGAAGGTCTGAACGCGCTGGACGGCGAGATCGACGAGATGGCGCGCAGCTTCGGGCGCAACGGCATCCGGCAATTCCTGTTCATCGTCGTGCCCGCACTGTTCCCGTTCGCCATCGCCACGTTGCGCATCATGTTCGGCGTCGCCTGGAAGGTGACGCTGACGGCCGAGCTGTTCGGCGGCGGCGAAGGGCTCGGCTATCTGATCAATTTGGCGCGCCAGGAATACGATACCGAGATCATCTTCGCGGTCGTGTTCACGATCGTCGTCGCGGTCTATCTCGCCGATCGATTCCTCTTCGCGCCGCTCGAATTCGCCACGTCGCGCCATTTCGGCCGGCAAGGAAGGCGGCGATGAATATTCTCGGCCGCAGCAAGGCGCAGATCGCCGCCGATATCGCGGTCCTATTGGCGATTCTTGCCTGGGCGTGGGGTGCGCGCGGCCTGCCGGATTTCGTGCTGCCCGGACCCATCGCCGTGGGCGAACGCCTGATCGCGATGTTCGTCACCCCCAGCTTCCTTGCCCACACCGTCTCGTCGGTGTGGCGCGTGCTGCTCGCGGTCGTGCTGGCGCTGCTGCTCGGCGGCGGCTTGGCGTTGCTCAATCGCGGCGTGCCCGCACTGGATTGGGTGATCAGGGGCCTGACGCTGCCCTTCCTCAATTCCTTCCCCTCGATCGGCTGGGCGATCCTGGCCGCGATCTGGTTCCAGCCGGGCGACTTCCCGGTCGTGTTCGTCCAGGTCGCGATCCTCACGCCCTTCTGCCTGATCAATATCGCCGAAGGTTTGCGCCAGATCGATGCCGAGACGATGGAGATGGCGCAAAGCTTCACCCGCAACCGGACGCGCGCATTGGCGATGGTCGCGGCCCCGCTGCTGCTGCCTTACATCCTGGGGTCGCTGCGCATCGCCTATGGCATCGCGTGGAAGATCGCGCTGGTGTCCGAATTGCTCGGCGGCACGTCGGGCCTCGGCTATCTGATGCTCCAGGCGCAAGGTTCGGCCGATATGGCGACCGTCATCGCCGCGTGCTTGGCCATCGTGCTGCTCTTCGTCGCGGGGGAGAAACTCGTCCTCGACCCGCTTGCGCGCAAATTCGCGCCGAAGCGCTAAGCGCTATTTCGCTTTCATGCGCAAAGCGCCGTCGAGGCGGATCGTCTCGCCGTTGATATAGCCGTTGGCGACGCAGAACAGCACCGCGTCCGCGAACTCGCGCGCATCGCCCAGCCGCGCGGGGAACGGAATATCCGCCGCCAGCGATCGGCGCGATTCCTCGGGCAACTCGCCCAGCAACGGCGTCAGGAACACGCCGGGCGCGATGGTGTTCACACGAATGCCGAACCGCGCGAATTCGCGCGCGGCCGGCAATGTCAGCGCGACGATGCCACCTTTCGACGCCGCATAGGCGGCTTGGCCGATCTGCCCGTCATAGGCGGCGACCGACGCGGTATTGACGATGGCGCCGCGCGCGCCGTCGGCGTCGGGCGCGAGTGCTGCCATCCGCGCCGCGGCCAAGCGCATCACATTAAACGTGCCGATCAGATTGATTTCGATCACGCGCGCGAATGCGTCGAGCGGCAGCGGCCCTTCGCGGCCGACGATCCGCCCCGCCGTGCCGATCCCGGCGCAATTCACGACGATGCTTGCGGTGCCGTGCGCTTCGTCGATCGCGTCGAGTGCGGCGACGATCTCCGCTTCCTTGCGCACATCGGCCGCCAGCGCAAGGCCGCGGAATTCGCCGGCGGTCGCGCGCGCCTTGTCGCCGTCGCGATCGATCACCGCGACCTTGGCGCCGCGCGACGCCAAGGCCCGCGCGACCGCCGCACCAAGGCCCGAGCCCGCACCGGTCACCAGGGCCGAACGATTTTCGATGTCCATGACGCTATTTCCCGATAACGATCGTTGCCCCATCGTCCGCGAACATCGCGGCGACTTCCGCGTCGCGCAAGCGCAACGCGACGCGCTGGTTGACCGAGCCTTTTTCGGTCAGCTCGCCCTTGGCGCGATCGGGCGGCGTGGCGAAGAAGCGCGCACGCGCGATCCGTTCCGACGCGCCGCCCGCTTTCGCGTTATACGCGGCGAGCGCCTTGGCGACCGCCGCGCGCGCGGCCGGATGCGCGAAAATTTCGGCGTCCGCCAGCGCCGCACCGTTCGGCACGACGCGTTCGATCGCCGGCCGGAACGGCACCAGCAATACGCCCAGCGCCTCGCGCCCTTCGCCCGCGATCACAGCGTCGCTGACCATACCGTCCAGCGCGTCGACGATCCGCTTGCGCAGATTGCCGACGCCGACCCATGTGCCGGTCGACATTTTGAAATTCTCGGCCGTGCGCCCGTCGAAGAAGAAGCCTTTCGCCGGATCGGCGGCATCGGCGAAGCGCAGCGCGTCGCCGAGCTTGTAGAACCCTTCCTCGTCGAACGCGGAAGCGGTTTGCGCGGGATCGCGCCAATAGCCCGGCGTCACGTTCGGGCCTTTGAGCCGCGCTTCCCATTGCCCTTCCTGCGGCACGAGCTTCAACGTGATGCCTTTCGCGGGAATGCCGACATTGCCGGGCCGGTCCTGTGGATCGGTGCAGAACAGCGCGAAAGGGGCCGTCTCCGTCGAACCGAGCCCCGTCGTCTGCAGGATGCGGGTACCCGTCGCCGCTTCGGCCTGCCGGTCGATCTCGCTCCACAAATGCTCGCCCATCGCCGCACCCGCATACATCAGCAGCTTCAGATCGCGGAAGAAATTGCGCCCCATCGCCGGGTCGACGCGCATCGCCTCGACCAGCATCTCGTAGCCGGCGGGCACGTTGAAATACCAATTGGGCGAAATCTCGGCGAGGTTGCGGATCGACTTGCCGATATCGGCGCGCGTCGGCTTGCCTTCGTCGATGTAATAGGTGCCGCCGTTATAGATCGCCATGTTGAAGACTTTGTTGCCGGCGGCGACATGGCTCCATGGCGCCCAATCGACGAAGACCGGCGGTTCGTCCTTCAGATAGGCATAACAATCGAGCACCATCGCCATGTTCGAACACAGCATGCGCTGCGTTTGGATCACGGCTTTCGGCGTTCCCGTGGTGCCCGAGGTGAACATGAACTTCGCCACGGTGTCGGGGCCGGTCGCGCGATGGGCGGCGTCGGCCTGCGCCGTATCGCGCGCGGACGCCAAATCGCGCCATTCGAGTCGCCTTCCTTGCCCGCGCAACCCCAAATGCGGCAGATCGGGAAACACCGCGCGCAACGCGGCTGCGTAACGATCGGTATCGTCGGCGAACACCGCACCCGGCGTGGTCTGCGCGGCGACTTCCTTCAAACGACCGAAACCTTCGCCCGCCAGCGAATAGCCGGTCGATACCGCCGCCGACGGAATGCCCGCGTATTGCGCGCCCAGCGCCATCAGCGCGTGGGCGAGCGAGTTGCCCGACAAAATCGCCAGCGGCCGTTCGGGCCCAAGCCCGAGTTCAAGCAGACGCTGGCCGACCGACCGGATCGACCCCCATAGCTCGGCATAGGATACCCGCCGCCATTCGCCGTCGGCCCCGCGTTCGGCCATCCAAACGCGATCCGGCGCCACGGCCGCCCAATGGGCGATACGGTCGGACAGACGATCCGGGTAATCGGGCAACGCGCCGGTTTGCCGAACGAGCATCGACCCGTCCGCCCGGCGCTCCCAGGCGACATCCGCCCGCCATAATTCGACTTCGCGAAAGCCAATTCCGGCCATTCGGCGCCTCTCCCTGAAAATACTTTACATGGAAACAATCTCCGAAGATAGTATCTCCACAAACAAGCCGTCGAAGTCCGGGAGGACCAACGCTTCATGCCGTTTCTCGTCACCGAATTGCGCGGCGACATCGCGTTGATCCGGCTTAACCGCCCGGAAAAGCGCAATGCGATTTCCGACGCGGTCATCGGCGAACTCGAAGCGGCGGTCGATTGGGCCGAACATCACGCGAAAGCCGGAATCGTCTATGGCGCCGGTCCGCATTTTTGCGCCGGTCTCGATCTCGCCGAACATGTCGGTAAATCCGCGTTCGACGGATTGCACGGATCGCGGCGCTGGCATCGCGCCTTCGACCGCATCCATCGCGGGCGCTTGCCATGGTTCTCCGCGTTGCACGGTGCGGTCGTCGGCGGCGGGTTGGAACTCGCCTCCGCCACCCATGTCCGCGTGGCGGACGAAACCGCGTTCTTCGCGTTGCCCGAAGGTCAGCGCGGCATTTTCCTGGGCGGCGGCGGATCGGTACGGACCACGCGCCTGCTCGGCGTCGCGCGCGTCACCGACATGATGCTGACCGGCCGCACGATCGACGCGGCGACGGCCGAACGCTGGAATGCCGTGCAGTACGTCGTGCCGGCCGGCAAGGCGCTCGACAGGGCGCTGGAACTCGCCGCGCGCGCCGCCGGCAACGCCGAGATCTCGAACTACGCGATCGTCAACGCCTTGCCGCGCATCCAGGACATGTCCGGCGACGACGGGCTCTTCGCGGAAAGCTTCGTCGCCGCCCTCACCGCGACGAGCCCGGAGGCGGAAGCGCGGCTCAAAGCGTTCCTCGAAAAGCGCGCGGCGAAGGTCGCCGCACCGGGCGGCGGCGAATGAATCAGTTCACGCGCGAGGAGATCGAGGCCGAACGCGTCGATCTGGGCGAGATCGAGACGACGCTCGGATTTTTGCTGCGCATGGCCCAGTTGCGCGCCTTCGCGCATTTCTTCCGCGTCACCGAACTCGGCCTGAAACCCGGCGCGTTGACCGTGCTGTGGGTGATCGCGCTCAACCCGGGCTTGCGCCAAGGCGCCATCGCGCGGCGTTTGATGATCAAGCCCGCGCATATGACGAAACTGGTCCGCGCGATGGCCGACGACGGCTTGATCGAGCGCTACGTGCCGCCCAACGACCGGCGCTCCGTCCGCCTGTCGCTGACCAAGACGGGCAAGGCCGCCTACGATCGCAGCCGCGTCGAAATGCGCGCGATCCATCGCGCCGAGCGCGCGTCGCTGACCGATCGGGAATACGGCGATTTTGTCGCCCTGCTGCGCAAATTCGCCGGCATCGGAGCGCCGCTATGATCGATCTTTCGAAAATCGTCGCGATCGATTTCCACACCCATGCCGAAGAGCCGTGCGATTGCGCGCGCGACGACGGCTACAACGAATTCCAAGCCGGCATGGCCCGGTATTTCTGCAATCCCGCCGGCGCGAACGGCATGCTGCCGACCGTCGAGCGGACGGCCGCCTATTATCGCGAGCGCAAGATCGCGGCGGTGATCTTCCCGGTCGATGCCGAACGCGAAACGGGGTTCCGGCGCTACGCCAACAAAGAAGTCGCGCGTATCTGCGCGGAGAATTCCGATATCCTGATTCCCTTCGCGTCGATCGATCCCGCCAAGGGGCGCGTGGGTGCCCGCGAGGCGCGCCGCTTGGTGCGCGATTTCGGCGTGCGCGGGTTCAAGTTCCATCCGACCATGCAAGGTTTCTATCCGAACGACCGCATGGCCTATCCGCTTTACGAGGCGATCGCCGCCGAAGGTGCGATCTCGCTGTTCCACACCGGGCAGACCGGCGTGGGCTCGGGTATGCGCGGCGGCATGGGCATGCGCCTCAAATTTTCCAACCCGATCCATCTCGACGACGTGGCGGCCGATTTTCCGGACATGCCCATCGTGATGGCCCATCCGTCGTTCCCCTGGCAGGAGGAAGCGCTCGCCGTCTGCCAGCACAAACCGAACGTCTATATCGATCTCAGCGGCTGGCGGCCGAAATACTTCCCCGAAATTCTGGTGAAGTACGCCAACTCGCTGCTCAAAAAGAAAATGCTCTTCGGGTCGGATTGGCCGGCGATAACGCCCGATACGTGGCTCGCCGATTTCGCCCAAATGCCGTTCAAGGACGAGGTGCGCCCCCTCATCCTGAAGGAAAACGCAACGAGGCTTTTGAACCTCAAATGAGGCGCACAGGGAGGTTATCATGCGAACGCTCGTCAAGCTTGCGGTCCTCGCCGTAGCGGGGTCGCTGACACTCGGCACCGCCGTCAACGCACGCGAACTGCGCACCGCCCCCGCCGCACCGCCCGCCCATCCGGCGAACGGCGTGATGTACACCAATTTCGCCAAGTATCTGCCCGAGGAATCGAAGGGCCGCCTGACCGCCAAAATCCTCGGGCCCGAGGTCGTCAATCTCGGGCAAATGAAGGACGCGTTGCGCAGTCGAATCACCGAGGTCGGCAATCTTCTGCCGCTCTACTTCCCCGCCGATCTGCCGAACATGGCGCTGGCGGGCGAATTGTCGCTGCTGGGCACCAACCCGCAAGCGACCGCCGCCGCCGTCACCGAATTCGTCGTCACTTGCGAACCGTGCCAGCGCGAGATGCGCCGCTTCGGCGCCGTGTTCTTGGGCTCTGGCGCGTCGGACGTCTACGAGATCATGACGACAAAGCCGGTGCGCAAGCCCGAAGACCTCAAAGGTCTGCGCTTGCGTTCCGGCGGCGCGCCGTGGGCGCGGCTCGCGCAGCATTTCGGCGCGACGCCCGTGCAGATGTCGGTGTTCGATCAATTCGAAGCGATGAACCAAGGCGTGATCGACGGCACGATGGCCTCGATCGCCGATCTGATCTCGTTCCGGCTGATCGAAACGGTGAAATACGTCACCTTCCTGCCGATCGGTCTCTATCAATCGACGTCGAATTTCGCGACGGCGACCGCGACCTGGGACAGCCTGTCGGTCGAGGATCGCGCGGCGATGGCGCGCGCGGCCAACCGCGCCAACACCGATTTCACCCATCGCTGGGGCACGGAAATGGAAAAGGAGGCCGAAACCGCCGCCAAGGCCAAGGGGATCGAAATGATCCAGCCCGATGCGGCGTTCGTGGCGGCGTTCCAATCCTTCGCCAAGACGGAGCCCGACGCCGTCGCCGCCCTCAGCGCCAGGAATTTCGGCATCCAGGACGCGGGCGAACGCATCAAGCGCTTCCTTGCCTTGACCGAGAAATGGACGGCGATCGCGAATTCGGTGAACAGCGATCCCAAGCAGATGGCCGCGAAGCTGCAGGAAGAAGTCTGGTCGAAGATCGACTATTCCAAATACGGCATGTGATGCGGCACGCGCGGGGGCCGGCGAGATCCGGCTCCCGCGGTTTCGCGGAGGAACGATGCGCCCCCTCGCCCGTCTCCACACGCTTCTGCTCGACACGCTGGTCTTGATCGGCGCGCTCGCGATCGTCGCGATGATGCTGCATGTGATCGTCGACGTGATCCTGCGCAACGTCAGCAACACGCCGATCCCCGCGACCTACGAGATTGTGACCAAGTATTACATGATCGCGCTCGCCTTCGTGCCGCTCGCCTTCGTCGAACGGCGCGGCGGCATGGTGCAAGTCGAGGTGATCGACCCGTTTCTCTCCGCGCGGCTACGCGATGCGCTGGAGCGGCTGGTTGCCGCGTTGTCGGCGATCGTCTACGCCACGCTCGCTTGGGTGACGCTCGAAAGCGCGTTCGACGCCTTCGCGACCGGCGCCTTCGTCATGGCGCAGACCTATCGCTTGCCGGTGTGGCCGGGATTCTTCCTGCCGCCGCTCGGCTTCGCGTTGGCGACGGTCGCCGTGATAATCCGCGTCGTCCAACCTGGAGAGTCCGAAGCGTCATGAGCGTCGAAACGGGTTTCGCCGGCGTATTGCTGTTGCTCGTTCTTCTGGTGCTGCGCGTTCCGGTCGCCATCGCGATGATCGTCGTTTCGTTCAGCGGTGTCGCTTGGCTGATCGGGCTCGAGCCCGCCCTCGGCGTCATCGCCAACACGCCCTACTCGTTCGTCGACAATTGGACGCTGTCCTCGGTTCCGATGTTCCTGATGATGGGCTTCGTCGCCTATCACGCCGGGCTGACGACGGGATTGTTCGAAGCCGCGAAGGCCGTCTTGCGCCGCATTCCCGGCGCCCTGGCTATCTCGGCGATCTTCGCGTGTTCGGGCTTCGCCACGATCTGCGGCTCGTCGCTCGCCACGGCCGCCGCGATGGGCCGCATCGCGATCCCGGAGATGGTGCGCTCGGGCTATTCGCCCAGCTTCGCCTGCGGCGCCATCGCCGCCGGCGGCACGATCGGCGCGCTGATCCCGCCGTCGATCCTGATGATCGTCTACGGCGTGTTCGCCGAAACTTCGGTGCTCAAAGTCTTCCTCGGCGGGGTCAGTATCGGTCTGCTGACCGCCGTTTCCTACGCGGCCGTCGTGCTGATCATTTCGCGTGTCCGGCCGGATATCTGCCCGCCCCGCCCGCTCGACGCCGACGGCATCTCGCCGCGCGAAGCGCTTGGGAAGATTTGGCCCGCCCTTCTGCTGATGGCGATCGTGTTCGCCGGCCTGTTCTCCGGCGCGTTCACCGCGACCGAGGGCGGCGCGGTCGGCGCCATCGGCGCCATCGGCATCGCGCTCGCCACGCGCCGCTTGACCTACGACAATTTCAAGACCTCGCTGATCGAAACGCTGACGACATCCGCCTCGCTGTTCATCATCGGTATCGGAGCGGCGATGTTCACGCGCTTCGTCGGCATGACCGGCCTGACCGGGTTCCTGACAAGCATGGTCTCTGGCGCCGACCTTTCCTACGTCCAGCTGATGCTGCTGGTCGTCGTGCTCTATCTGATCCTGGGCATGTTCATGGAACCGTTCGGCGCGATGCTGATCACGCTGCCGGTCCTGCTGCCCATTCTGCGCGTGGAGGGGATCGATATCGTCTGGTTCGGCGTGCTGGTCGTCAAATTGCTGGAGATCGGCATGATCACGCCGCCGGTCGGGCTCAACGTCTTCGTCATACGCAACGTCGCGTCCAGCTACGCGACGACCGCGCAAATCTTCAAGGGCGTGACGCCGTTCTTCCTCGCCGATCTGCTGGTCGTCGCCTTCGCGATAGCGTTCCCGGGCTTCATCCTGTATCTGCCCAAGATGATGTGATCAGGCCTTCGCCGCCCGGATCGCCGCCCAGACGCGATAGGGCGTGAGCGGCATGTCGATATGCTTGACCCCCAACGGGGCCAATGCCGAACACGCCGCGTTGACGACGGCGGTCAGCGCGCCGACCGTCCCCGCCTCGCCCACGCCCTTGGCGCCGAGCGCGTTGACCTTCGTGGGCACCGCGTGGGTTTCGATGCGGATCATCGGCATGTCGGTCGCGCGCGGCATCGCGTAGTCCATGAACGACCCGGTCAGCACCTGCCCGGTCGCGGAATCGTGGACGACTTCTTCGATCAACGCCTGCCCCAAACCTTGCGCCACGCCGCCATGGATCTGCCCTTCGGCGATCTGACGGTTCATCACGTTGCCGATATCTTCGACCGCCGCGTAGGACACAACCACGACCGCGCCGGTCTCGGGATCGACCTCGACCTCGCAGACATGGCAGCCGTTCGGGAACGTCACCGCCGGCGGCTGGAAATGCACGTCGGCCTTCAAGCCTTCGGGCCCCGCGATCTCCGCCCAGCTCGCCACGCGATCGGTGCCCGCGATGCGGAACACGCCGTCGCCGAATTCGATATCGGCCAAAGCGGCTTCCAGCTTCTCGGCCGCGCGCTTCTTGCCGTCCTCGATCGCCTTGTCCATCGCCAGCGCCACGGATGCGCCGCTGACGCTCAGCCCGCCCGAGCCGCCGCTGCCCTTGCCGTTCGCCATCAGATCGGTGTCGCCTTGGCGATACACGATCTTGTCGGCGGCAATACCCATGCGGTCGATCAGCATGTCCTGCCACACGGTCTCGAGCCCTTGGCCGACAGACATCGCGCCGGTGAAGATATGCGCGCGGCCCTGCGCATCGATTTCGATCCGCGCGCCGTCGGCGCCCGGTTTGGTGAACGGCCCGCCCGCGACCTCGATCGGGTTGCAGTAGCCGATGCCGCGCAGCTTGCCGTTCTTTTCGCTGGCGGCTTTTCGCGCCGCGAACCCGGCGAGATCGGCGAAACCGCGCGCGGTTTCCATCACCGCCGGGAAATCGCCGCTGTCGTACTCGAACAGGAATGGCGTGCGGTACGGCATCGCGTCGGGCTGTACCAGATTGCGCCGGCGCAACTCGAACGCATCGATACCGAGCTTCGCCGCCGCCAGATCGATCGTACGCTCCAAAACATACGTGGCGTCCGGCCGCCCAGCACCACGATAAGGCACGGTCGGCACCGAATGCGTGAACACGCCGCGCACTTCGGCCGCGATCGCCTTGGTGCGATACACGCCCGCGATGCCGCCGATATTGTTGATCGGCCCGGTCGAACGGCCCGACACATATGCGCCGATATCGACGACATAGTCGACGCGGAAGGCGAGAAAATTACCCTCGGCGTCGAGCGCCAAGGCTGTTTGCGCGTCCACATCGCGGCCGTGATCGTCCGCGACCAGCGATTCGCCGCGGTCGGCGATCCAGCGGACCGGCTTGCCCAGTTCGCGCGCAGCCCAACAAGTCGCGATTTCTTCGCGCGTCGCTTCCGCTTTCAAGCCGAAGCCGCCGCCGACGTCTTCGGCGCGCAGATGGATCTTCTCTTTCGCGATCCCCAGCGCGGCGGCCACGCTGTCGCGCCAGCCGAAAGGCGACTGCGTCGCGGCAATGGCTTCCAAGCGCTCGCCCGCCGGAACGGCCAGCACGGCGCGGCCCTCCATCGGCGCGGCGGAGACGCGCGTGATCGGGCAACGCAGACGCACGACATGCGCCGCCGATTTCAAATATGCGTCGACCTCGCCCACGGCGCCGTGGCGCCACAGGAAGGCGACGTTATCCGGCGCTACGCCCCAGATCGGCGCCGCACCCGGCGCCAATGCGTCGCGCGGATCGACGATCGCGGGAAGTTCGTCATACTCCGCCTCGATCGCTTCGATCGCATCCTGCGCTTGCGCTTGGGTTTGCGCGATGACGATCGCGACGGGTTCGCCGACATGGCGCGAGATCCCGTCGATCAGCACTTGGCGCGGCGTGAACGGCGCGTCCGCCCCGCCCGAGCGTTTCAGCGCGATCTTGCCGCCGGTGCGCAGCGGCCCCAGATCGGCGGCGGTGAAGACCGCCGCCACGCCCGGCATCGCCTTGGCCGCATCGACCGACAGGCGGGTCAGCTTCGCGTGGGCATAGGGGCTGCGCAGAAAGGCGGCGTGCAGGCAGCCTTCGGGAAGATTGTCGGCGGTATAGCGCCCCTTGCCCAGCAACAGCCTGTCGTCTTCGATCCGCCCGCGCCGTACTACCATCGTCATCGCTCCGCACCCCGTACGAGTTGGCCTATTAGACCCCCCGGACGGTGCCCGCGACAACGATATTCAGGCGGCGACGGCGAATTCGGCGGCTTCCGCTTTCAGCCAATTCCGGAACAAGTCGACTTTTCGCAATCCCAGCTTCGACGCCGGGCATACCAGCCAATAGGCGAAGTCGATCGGAATCGCCTCGCCGAAGGGCTTGACCAGACGCCCGGCGTCGAGATCGGCCGCCGCCAGCGACGATTTGGCGAGAGCAACACCGCGCCCCAGCACCGCCGCTTCGATGACCATGCTCGACTGGTTGAACTTGGGCCCCCGCGTGGTGTCGATGTCCTTCGCCCCCGCCGCCTTCAGCCACATCGCCCAGTTGGGGCAGGACGGATCCTCGTCCGGCCCGTCGTCATGCAGCAGCGTGTGATGGCGCAGATCGTCGACACCCGCCAGCGGAACCGCGCCGTTCAGCAGCTTCGGGCTGCACACGGGAAACACGGCCTCCTCCAACAGGCGTTCGCAGTTGACGTTCGGATAGCCGCCAGAGCCGTAGCGGATGGCGATATCGACGCCGTCGCCGTGGAAGTCGCTCAGCGACATCGAAGCGCCCACGCGCACGTCGATGCCGGGGTTGGCGGCCTGGAAAGTTTCGAGGCGCGGCAGCAGCCATTTTGCCGCGAATGACGGCGCGACAGAAACGGTCAGCACGCCCGAATCGCCCAGATTGTCGATCTGCTCGATCGCGGCGGCGAAGCGCTCGAACCCGTCGCGAATGCCGGGCAGGATCGCCTGCCCCGCGTCGGTCAGCAAAATGCCGTTCTTGGTGCGCAAGAAAAGCGCGATCTGCAGCTGATCTTCCAGCGATTTCAAATGATGGCTCACCGCCGCTGGCGTGACGCTTAGATCGTCCGCGGCTTTGGTGACGCTCATGTGGCGCGCCACGGCTTCGAAAGCGCGCAACGCGTTAAGGGGCGGCAAACGACGACGCATGGGCGCGACCATAACCGCAGCAGGGGAATTCTGTCCGACAGAAATCCGAAACGCGCGTTCAAGTTTTCTTGGAGCGCCGGGGCGAATATTCCTCAATCGGCGGCTTAGAACTCCTCAATTCACGCAGCCCCGGCGCGGCGCTAAACACCCACTCCCTTTCGGAGGTCGAACATGTCGAACATCAATCGCCGCGTCCTGTTGGGCGGAATCGCCGCCGGTACCGCCGCCCTCGCCGCCCCCGCGATCGCGCAAAGCCGCGTCGTCGTGCGCGCGGGCTATATCCCCGTGCTGGGCGGCGCGCCGCTTTTCGTCATCGACAAGGACGGCTGGGCGCGCGATGCGGGCATCGATCTGCGCCTCGTGCAGTTCGATAGCGGCCCCAACATGATCCAGGCGGTCGCGTCGGGCACGCTCGAAACCTATTGGGCGGGCGTCGCCCCGCTCGCCGTCGCCCGCGCCAAAGGTCTCGACATCCGCGTCGTCGCCGCGACCGCGACCGAAGAACTCGCCTTCGTCGCCGGCGGCCGCCTGCGCGAAGACATCGACGCCGCCAACGGCAATGCCGCCGCCGGCTTCAAACGCTTCTTCGAAGCGACCAAGAAACCCGCGCGCGTCGCCACGCAGCCCGCCGGTTCGGTTCCGAACGTCACGCTTCAGCATTGGCTTTGGGAAGTCGCGAAGATCGATCGCGCGCATGTCGAAATCGTGCCGATGGGCATCGACGCCACGCAGCAAGCGCTACTCGCCAAGGCCGTGGACGGCGCCACGGTGCGCGAACCCGCGCTCACCATCATTCTCGACCGCGACAAGGGCGCCAAGCTGATCGCCTCGGGCGGCCAGATGCTGACCGACCAGCCCGGCGGCGTGTTCGCCGTGACCGGCGCGTTCGTGAAGTCGAACGAAGCAGCCGTGCAGAAACTCGTGGACCTCACCGTTCGCGCGACCGATCTGCTGATCAACCGGCCCGAGCGCGCCGTGCCGGCGATCCTGGCCGTGCTCGGCCGCGGCATCGTCGACGATGCCACGGTCTTGCGCGCGTTGCGCTCGCCCGGATCGAAATTCACCGCCGATCCGAACAAGATCGTCAAATCGACGCAAGCGCTGCTCGAATACCAGGTGAAGGTCGGCGCCAACGACCGCGTCCCGCCGCTCGACGGGCTGTTCGACGACAGCTACTTCCGTAAAGCGCCGCGTTTGGCCGGTTGATCGCGATGACCGACGCGGCATTGCCTTCGATTGCCCAGCCTCCTTCGCGCACCCGCGCGAAGGAACGCCGGCGCTTGGGAAATACCGCGCTTGGTCTCGGCGGTCTTGCGATCTTCCTGCTGCTGTGGGAAGCCGCGCCAAGCCTGGGCCTGATCTCGCCGTTGCTGCTGCCCCCGCCCTCGTCGCTACCCGGCGCCTTCTGGCGCGACGTGCAAAGCGGCGCCTGGCATCAAGCGATTTTCGCAAGCCTCTCGCATTATCTGCTCGGCCTTGGGCTCGGTTCGGGCCTGGGCGTCGGGCTTGGCGTTTGGGCCGGCGTGTCGTCGCGCTTCGAAGCGGCGACGTCCCATATCGTGCGCGTCCTGCGCCCGATCCCCGGCCTCGCCTGGGTCCCGTTCGCGATCATCTGGTTTGGCGTCAGCACGGGCGGCGCCACGTTCATCGTCGCGGTCGGCGTGTTCTGGATCAATTTCTTCGCGGCGATCGCCGCCGTGCAGGCGGTCGATCGCGATCTGATCGAAGTTGCCGACGCATTCGGCCATCGCTCGATCGGCGCCAAGCTCGCCAAGATCATCCTGCCCGCCGCCGCCCCCGGCATTCTCGGCGGCTTGCGCACCGGCTTGGGCCAAGCCTGGATGGCCGTTGTCGCCGCCGAATTGTTCGGCGTGCCCGGCCTGGGCCAGCGCATGATGCAGGCGTCCAGCCTGCTCGCGACCGAGATCGTCGTCGTCTACATGCTGACCATCGCCGCCCTCTATGGCTTGTGCGATTACCTGTTCGTGCTGTGGCGCGACGCTTTGTTGAAGTGGAAGCCATGAGCGACGCCGCCATCACCCTTGATCGTCTCGGCCTGTCTTTCACAGGTGCTGATCGCACGACGCCGATTTTCGAGGCATTCGATCTGCGTGTGTCGCGCGGCGAGTTCGTCGCCATCGTCGGCCGTTCGGGCGTGGGAAAATCCACGCTGCTGCGTATCCTCGCAGGGCTGGCCAAGCCCAGTGCCGGCAGTTTCGATCTGGCGCTGTCCGACAAGAAGGGCACGCGCCCCATCGCCTTGGTATTCCAGGATTCGCGCCTGCTGCCGTGGCGGCGCATCCTCGCGAACGTGGAACTCGGCCTCGAAGGCTTGGGCCTCACGAAACCCGAACGTCGCCAGCGTGCGGAAGAAGCGCTCGCCCTTGTCGGCCTCGCCGATCAAGCGGGCAAATGGCCGCATCAGCTCTCGGGCGGTCAGCGCCAGCGCGTAGCGCTCGCCCGCGCGCTGGCGGTCGATCCCGATCTGCTGCTGATGGACGAACCTTTCGCGGCGCTGGACGCGATCACGCGGCGCTTTCTGCAGGACGAATTGCTGCGCATCCGCGCCGCGACGGGCAAGACGATCCTGTTCGTCACGCACGACGTCGACGAAGCGCTCTATCTCGCCGATCGCGTGGTGCTGCTGGCGGGCTCGCCCGCCCGCGCGCGCCTCGACCGCCGGATCGACGCGGCACATCCGCGCGCGCGCGACGCGATCGCATCGTCCGACCTCGCGACCGACATCCACAAAGCGTTGGAAGTCTAGTTCGCCAACGAGCCTTGCGTGCTGCCCTTCACCAGGAAGGGTTCGAGCAGCAGGAACAGCACCAGCATCGGCAGCAGCGACACGGCGGACGCGGCCATCAACGCGCCCCATTCGACCAGATATTCGCCGGTGAAGGACTGCAAGCCGACGGTCACGACCCAATTCTCGGGCTTCGAATTCAGCGTGCGCGCGAAGACGAGATCGGCCCAGGTGACGATCGCGATATAGGCCGACGCTGCTGCGAGACCCGGGGCCGCCAGCGGCAGCACGATATGGCGGAAGGCTTGCCATTCGTTGCAGCCATCGATCATCGCGGCCTGTTCCAATTCGCGCGGGATCGCGTCGAAGAAGCCTTTCAGCAGCCAGGTCGCGAAAGGCACGGCGGTCGCCGAATTCGCCAGGATGACGCCGAGTTTGGATTCGATCAGCCCCACCTTCGAGAACAGGATGAAGAACGGGATGATGATCAGCGAGCCCGGCAACATCTTGCTCGCGAGCAGGCCGAAGCCCATCGCCTGCTGCGCCTTGGTGCGGAAGCGCGACAGCGAGTAGCCCGCCATCGCCCCCGTCGAAATCGTGATCGCCAGCGTGCCCGCCGTGATCAGCATCGAATTCGAAATCCAAGTCAGCAACGGCTTGCGCGCGAAGACTTCGTGATAGGCGGCGAAGGTCACTTCGCCGAGCGGGGGCAGCAGCGGCGGATTGCGCGATAGCACGATTTCCGTCGGCAGGATCGACGTGATGACGATCCAGTAGAACGGGAATAGGACCACGACGAGGCAGACCAGCGCCGTCGCGAGCAACAGATAAGGGCGCCAGACCGGAACGGGCATCAGTGGAAATCCTTTCGGCCCCAGCGCATCGCGAGGAACGCAAGGCACGCGCAGAGGATCAGCATCAGCACGCCGATCGCGGACGCTTGCCCCATGCGGAAGAATTGGAACGCCTCCTCGTAGACCAGCAGCGACAGCGTCTGCGTCGCGCGCGACGGGCCGCCGCCGGTCGTGGCGAAGACGAGGTCGAAATCCTTCACCACCCAAAGTCCTTGCAGCACCAGCGCCAGCGCCGCCGCCCCGCGAATGCCGGGCCAGGTGACGTTGCGGAAGATCTGGAACGGGCTCGCCCCGTCGACGCGCGCGGCCTCGTACAGCGTTTGCGGCACCGATTGCAACGCGGCCAGCAGCGTCAGGGCGAAAAACGGGAAGCACTTCCAGATCGTCGGCAAAATCACCGCGAACAACGCCGTATCGCCGTGGACGAACCAGGCGATATCCGTGGTGGCGAGGCCGATTTTGCGCAATTGCGCGTTCACCACGCCGTAGGAGGAGTCGAACATCCACAAAAACGCGATCGCCGCGACCACGCCGGGTACGGCCCAGGGCAGCAGCATCAAGCTGCGCAGCCAGCGCCGCCCGGGAAAGTCGCGGTTGAGCAGCAACGCCAGCAGCAAGCCGATCAAAAACGCCGGCGCGATGGTGCCGACGGCATAGACGACGGTGACGCCCGCCGAATGCCAGACCACGTCGTCGGTAAGCACGCGCCAGTAATTGCCGAAACCGAGCGGCAAGCGGTCGAGGCGCGCGACGTTCGGCGCGCGCCCCACCCGCATGCTCGTCTCCAACACCATGTAAAGCGGATAGACGATCAGCCCCGCCACGAGCAGGAACGCGGGCGCCAGAAGCCCGTACGCGATAATGGTCTGCCGTCTGGCGCCCATGCTCTTGCCCTCAAGCCAGCGGCAACGCGCGTTCCAGCTCGCGCTGGAGATTGGCGAGTACCGTGGCCGTCGATTCGTCGGTCGAGATCAGGCGCATCATCGCGCGACCGAACAGCGACGCGTACTCGTTATAGCCTTCCTGAAGCGCGGCGTTCGTCGGGAACACCGATACGGCCGATGCCGCGGCGTCCATGACGATCTTGAGATGCGGCAAACGCTGCGCTGCATCCGCCGGCAAGGCGCCACGGCGCGGGGCGGGCGCCGCCGACTTCAAGATGTACTCCGACTGCCATTTCGGCGACGCCGCGAGTTCGATGAACTTCCAAACCAGATCCTTCTTATTGGCCGCGAGATTGGCCGGCATATGGATCGAGTTCGACGTGCCGCCCGTCTCCTTCGGGAACGGAACGCGCGCGACTTTGAGCGACGCGCGCACGGCTTCGGGGGCGCGTTCGACGAACGCCCAGATCCACGGCCCATCGCGCAGGAACGCGGCCTTGCCGTCGATGAACAACTGACGGCCGGTCGCCGAGTTCATGCCCGGCGGCGCGTTGCGCATCGAGCGGCGGTATTGCTCGACGACGGCGACGACTTGCGGATCGGTGAAAGCATATTTGCCGCCCTTCACCCAATCGAGGCCCTGCCCCATCAGCCACGTGCCCGCTTCGACCACCAGATTGGGATGCTCGACCGACGTGGCGACGAGGCCGAATTGACCTTGATCGCGCTTGGTCGTCTTCTCGATGGCGTTTAGCCATTCGGCGGGCGTCTTGGGCACGCCCACACCCGCTTCGTTCAGAAGCTTTTCGTTGTAGTAGAGCACCGAGCCGTAGCCCATCAGCAGCACGCCCTGGGTCTTGCCGTCCCAGCGCATGTCGCCCTGCAACGGCGTCCAATTCTGCAGAATGTCGGTTTTCGCGATGCGATCGTCGATCGGCGCCAGCCAGCCTTGCGAGGCGAACGCCGCGAAATTGCGCGTCGGCAGATGGACGATGTCGGGCGGATTGTTGCCCGCGAAGCGCACCGTCTGCTGCTGGACGTATTGCGCGAAGGGGATCGAATAGAGATTGATCTTCACGCCCGGATTGGCGCCTTCGTATTCGGCGATCAGCGCTTTCCACCACGCCGACACGCCGGGTTCTTCGGCCTGCCAGGACGGGAAATCGAGCGTGATCGGCGTTTGCGCATGCGCGCGCGGCAAGGCCGCGAGCGTGGCGGCGGCGGTACCGGCCGCAAGAAGAGTGCGACGTTTCATGGTTTCCTCCTTTTGAGCGTTTTTTCGATATTCTTGATGTCGGCGATCAGGCGATCGGACTCGTCGAGCCCGAATTGCGTCGGCGTGTGGAAAGGCGCGCGCTCATATGTGCGCTTCAAGCCCAGGCGTTGCGCCATCAAGCGCTTTCCGTAAGCGACGAGGCCGGGCAGCGAGCGCGTCATGAACACGATCAACGGCAAAGCGATCGCATGGAGGCGCTTGGCGTTTTCGATGCGCGCAGGCTCGCCGCTTTGGAAATCCTCGAACAACTCGACTTGCAAGGCGACGCAATCGGGGGCCGGGATCAGCCCCGCCCCGCCGCTGCGCAACAGCGACAGGAACTCGATCCCGCCATGTCCGCCGAACGCGTCGACCGAGCCGCCCAGCGCATCGAGCACGCGCGCGATCTCGACCGACCAGCCTTCGGCTTTCAACAAGCGGATATTCGGGTGCGCCTTGCAGACCTCGACCAGCGCCTCGGGCGACAGGAAGGACGGCAGATTGACCGGATTGTTCTGGATCGCGACCGGCAGATCGACCTTGTCGGCGATGCCGCCGAAATGACGCTGCAAATCGCGCTCGGGCACGGCCGGGCCCGGCGGCGGTTGCAGGATCACCCAATCGGCGCCGGCCGCCTTGGCGTCCTTGGCGAATTGCACCTGCCCCGCGACGTCGGGCTCCGCGATCGTCACCGCATAGGGCACACGCTTGGCGATTTTCTTGCCGACGACGTGCACGAGATGCAGACGCTCGTCGGTCGTCAGCTTGTTCACTTCGGTGACGAGGCCCAGCACCGTGATCCCGTGCGCGCCCGCGTCCAGGCAATGCTCGACTTGCGCCGCCATCGCCGCATCGTCGAGCGTTCCGTTCTCGCGGAAGAACGCGTAGAGGACGGGATAGATCCCGGCAAAACGCATCGCCCTAGCCGATCACGTAATCGAACACGGACGAATGCGGTTCGACGCCGAGGCCCGGACCCTCCGGCAGGATGTAATGGCCCTTCTCGCAACCCATCGCGCCGGTCACGAATTTCAGGTTCTTGTCGAAGATCGAGTGTTGATACTCGTGATACGGCACGCGCTTCAATGCCGCCGTCGCCAGCAAGCTCGCCGCCATGAACACGCCGATTCCGATCGACGCATGCGGGATCGTGTCGACATGGAAGGCGTGCGCCAAGCGCCCGATATGCAGGAACTCGGTAATGCCGGTATGCCCCATCTCGGGCTGGATGATCGTCATCGTGCGCTTCTCGAAGCGCGGGCGATACTCGAACACCGTGCGCAATTCTTCGCCCAGCGCCAGCGGGCAGCCGATGCCCCGCGCGACGATCGTCTGGCCTTCGAGGTCTTCGGGCTCGCACGGCGCTTCTGCGAAATAGAGATTATGCGCTTCGAGACGCCGGATGAGGCGGATCGCCTCGGCGGACGTGAACTTCCAATGCAGATCGACCATCAGATCGACCCCCGGCCCGACCGCTTCGCGCAACGCGGCCATCTCGGCGACGATGCCTTCGTCGGACACGGCGGCGGCGAATTTGATCGCCTTGTAGCCCTTGCGCACCCATTCGACGGCAAGGTCGCAGCGTTCCTTCAGCGTCGCCTTGGGCAGGCCCGAGACGTAAGCGGGCAGCGACGCATGACGGCGCCCGCCAAGCAGCGCCGAAACCGGCAAGCCGGTCTGCTTGCCATAGAGGTCCCATACGGCGATATCCACGCCCCCGAGACTGTCGACGTAATAGCCGCCGAAGAAGCCGCGCACGCGCATCAGATCGTAGAGATCTTCGTGCAGCACCACGGGCTCGGCGGGGTTGCGGCCGATCATGACGGGGCCAAGCACGTCGTCGATGATCGCCTTCACCGCATGCGGGGCGACGATGCCGTAGGTTTCGCCCCAGCCGATCTTCCCGCTTTCGGACGTAATCTTGATCAGCATCGACATGTCGCTGCTGGGATAGATCGAGCGATTGCCCTTGCGGATCAGATAGCCCTTCTCGTTGATCGTCTCGCCTTCGCGCAAGGGCCCCAAATAGGGCACGTCGCGCGGGATGGAGATGATGAAGGTCTCGACCTTCTTGATCGCATCGAAGCTCATTGCGCGGCCTCGCGAACCGGATGGCGGTTGAACAAATCGGCGGCTTCCGCGATCAACGCGGCAAGCTCGACGTTGTCGCCCGCGTCGGGCACCGGCCCGGCGGCGCGCGACGCGTTGGAGCCGACAAGCCCGCGCGCTTGCAGCACGGTCTTGGTCATGCGCACGCGGAAGGTTTGCTGGAACAGCAGCAGCGGCAGCGTGCGCGAGTATAGGTAGCGCGCCTTCTTCGCGTCGCCAGCTTCGAAGGCGCGCATGATATCGACATGCACGTCGGCCATCTCTGTCGCCGGCATCGTGCCCGCCGCACCACGCACGAGTTCGTCGATCAAATAACGCGCACCCGCCCCGCCGAACACGCCGTCGAGCTTGCCGCCCGCCGCCGCCAGGATCTTGGTCACATGCTGGCCGCAGGGGAGCGTTTCTTCCTTCACGTAGCGGATCGTCGGCACGGCCAAAGCGACCTGCACGACCGCTTCTGGCTTCAAGCCCGCACCATTCGGCGCCGGCGCGTTCTGCAGCATGATCGGGATCGGGCAGTTTTTGGCGACCTGTGTGTAGAACGCGACATGCGCCGCGACATCTTGGCCCGCCTTGGCGGGCGCCATGATCATCGCGGCCGAAGCGCCGGCCGCAGCGCCTTCGCGCGCGCGCGCCGCGGCTTCGTCGGGATCGGCCGCACTCGCACCGACGACGAATGCGATCCGCCCGCGCAACGCCTTGCCGAGCGCATTCACCGCCGCCGCGCGTTCGGCCGGGGTCAGCGTTTCCACCTCGCTCGCCATGCCGGGATAGACGAAACCGTCGGCGCCGGATTCGACGGCGAATTCCAGCAAACGCAGCAGCGACGCCTCGTCGACGGCGCCATTCGCGTCGAACGGGGTCGGCAGAACGGGGAAGACGCCTTTCAATTTGCTCATTTCACGGCTCCGGCTGTCACGCCTTGGATGAACCAGCGCTGCAGGAATGCGAACGCGACGACGATGGGCGACGACGCGACCAGCGACGCGGCCATCGCCCCGCCCCAATCCGCGTTGACTTCGTTGAGATAGGACAGCAGCAGGCCCGGCCCGATCGTGCGCTTGTCCTCCGACACGATCAGCGTCAGCGAATAGAGCAGATCGTTCCACGACCACATGAAACCGTAGAGGAACACGGTGACCAGGGCGGGAACGGAGACCGGCAGCACGATCGTGTGGAAGATGCGCAGCTCTCCCGCCCCGTCGGCGCGCGCGGCTTCGATCAGCTCGCTCGGCACTTGGGTGAAGTAGCTATAGAGCATGTAGGTCGACACCGGCAGCGCGAACACGATGTAGGACAGCGTGAGGCCGAGATGCGTGTCGATGAGGCCCAGTTCCGTAACCAACGGATAAAGGCTGATCAGCAGCAGGCCGAACGGGAACACCTGCGCCGACAGCAGCAGCAGCATCGTCCAGCGCCGCCCGGCATAGCGGAACTTGGCGAACGAGTAGCCCGCATACATCGCCAGCATCGTGTTGAGCGCCGCCGCCGACCCCGACACGACCAGACTGTTGCGCAATTGGTCGAGCAAGCGGCCGCGCCCGAACGCCGTCGCGAAATGGTCGAGGACAGGCGCGTTCGGCCAAATCGTCGGGATGATCCGATAGAGTTCGGCGTTGCCCTTGAAGGCCGAAATCGTCAGCCAATAGATCGGGAAGAACAGGAACAATGCGATCGCGCCGAGCACCAGCGTGAACACGATCCGCGCGCTGGGGGAGGAAAGATCGAGCATCACACGCCCCGCAACAGATGACGCAGATAATAGGCGGCGGCCGGCAGGATCGTCGCGACCCACAGCAAGCCGATCGCCGAGGCGAGGCCCGTATCCCACTGATCGAAGGCGCGGCGATAGACCTCGATCGACAGCACCGCCGTGGCGCGCACGGGGCCGCCGCCGGTCAACGCGTAAATCGTGTCGAAATGCTGGAGGTTGCCAATCACGCCAAGCACGATCACGACAAGCAGCACGGGCCGCAGATGCGGCAGCACATGGTCGCGCAAGACGGGCCAGTTCCCCGCCCCATCGACGCGCGCGGCTTCGATCTGTTCGCGATCGAGGCTTTGCAAGCCCGCGAGAAAGAAGGTCATGAACAACGGGATCGACAGCCACACTTTGGTGACGACGACCGCGGCCATCGCCCCTTGAGAGGTCGAAAGCCAGGCGGTCGGGAATTCGATCAAGCCAAGCTCCAGGAGCAGGGCGTTCAACACCCCGAAACGGCTGTTGAAAATCCAGCCCCAGACGAAGGCCGTGACGGTCGAAGGCAAAACCCAGGGAATTAGCGACATCGCGCGGACGGCAGCCCGCCCACGGAAAGGCTGATTCAATATCATCGCCCAGGCGAAACCGAGCAAAACGGTGAAGCCGGTTGCCAAAGCAACGTAGATGCCGGTCGTGACGAAGCTGCCCAAAATCTCGGGGCTCGCTAGAATCATCCGGAAATTGTCGAGGCCGATGAAGCGCGGCTGCGGCGTTTGAAGATCGTAGCGCGTGAAGGCGTAGCCCAGCGCCTTCAAGAACGGCCACGCGATCACCGTCGCGAACGCGATCAGGGCGGGAGCGAGGAACAGCAGCCCGACGCGCCGCTCCCCCGCCTTCAACCCGCCCCAGCGCGCGGCGGACGAGATGCGCGGCGGCGCCGGCAAACCGCCGCCCGCCGCCGCGTTTCCCGTGACTTGCGTCATGCCCGCCTCAGCCCCGGCGCGCCATCGACTGCTCCATGCGCGTATGCATGGCATCGACGGCGGCGCTGGCGTTCTTCTGGCCGAGCAACGCGGCTTGCGTTTCTTCGGTCAGGATCGTCGAGAGTTCGGGCGAGTTCGACCAGACGCCGATCTCGTGCTTCATGCCCGTGCCCGCCGACGCGACCAAATTGCGCAGATACGCATCGCTTTGCACCGCGGGCGCGGCCCGGCCGGCCTTCGAGCCGGGAAGCGCGGAGAGCTTCGACGGGAACGAGGTCTGCACGGCGTCGGACATCAAATACTCGACCCAGCGCGCGCCCGGCGAGTCCTTCGCGACCGGACCGGACGCGAACATCGACACGAGATGGCCCCATTCGATCGAGGCGGGCTTGATGGCGGCGTTGGCGACCGGCATCTTCATCGGCATCACGACCGGATCGAAGGCTTCGCCGCGGCCGGAGAAACTGCGGCCGAAGCTGCGCGCTTGCGGCGCGTCGATATAGAACGCGCAATTCCCCTGGCCGAACAGGCGGCGCGCGTCGGGGCGATCGATCTCGGGCGCCACCAGACGGTCGCGCATCAGGCCCGCCATGAACTCCATCGCCGCGCGGCCGGAGTCGGATTTGACGAGCACCTTGCCGCTCTCGTCGATCATCCTGCCGCCATGCGCCCAGACCACCAAAAGCACATCGAGGGGCACCGAGCCGGGATTCTTCGTCGCCATGCCGTACGGAACCGAGTTCGGCACCTTGTCGCGTACCGCGAGCAGCGCCGAGCGGAACTCGGCGAGCGTCGTCGGGATCGACGAAACGCCGGCCTTGGCGAGAACTTCCATATTCGCGAACATGCCGATGGAGCCCGAAATGATCGGCAATCCGATCGTCTTGCCGCCGACGCTGCCCATTCCGGCGATCGCCGGATCGACCATCGCGTCGATCCCCGCCTTGCCGAAGACCTTTTCGAGATCGACGATCTCGGGCATCGACGCCATCGCCGGCAGCCAACGATCCTGAATCTGCGCCGTCGTGGGCAGCGTGCGCGAGCGCTGACGCAGCAGGATGTTGCGTTGCGTATCGCCCCAGGCCGAGCCGATCACTTCGACGGAAATGCCGCTCGACGCCTTGAAGCCGTCGAGTACCGCCTGGACGAACGGACGGTTCGGATCTTCGGCATAGGTGAAGCTCATAAAGCTGGGTGCCGCACCTTGCGCGCGGCCGATCGACGGCATGGCGAGCGAGGCCGCACCGGCGGCGCCCAAAGCGACGAAGTTTCTGCGATTGATCTTCATGTTTCCTCTCCCGGGTGGGGTTTTCGTATTGGTTCGGCGGTTAGACGACGCCGCCGTCGATCACGTAAGTCTGGCCCGACGCGCGGCGGGCTTCCGCCGACGCGAGCCAAAGGGCGAGCCTCGATACGTCCGCGGGCTCCAGCGGTTCCTTGATGCACTGGCGTTCCAGATAGCGCGCGAGCTTGGCCGGGTCGTCGGCTTGCGCCCGCGCGGTTTGCTTTTCGGTCCAGATCATGCCGGGGGCGATCGAGTTCACGCGAATGCCCAGCGGGCCGAATTCGCGTGCCAGCGACTTGGTCATGCCCATCACGGCCGACTTGGCGGTCGTGTAGGCGATCAAGCCGGGCGCGCCGAACATCCAGGAAATCGAGCCCAGATTGACGATCGATCCCCCGCCCGCCTGCCGCATACCCGGGACGACGGCTTGCGCGGCGAAAAACTGGTGGCGCAGATTGACCGCCATGCGGTCGTCCCAATAATCGGGCTCGACTTGATCGGCGGGAAGGCGCGCGTCGTCGCCCGCGTTGTTGATCAGCACGCGAAAAGCGCTGAGCTTGGCGGCGAGATCGGCGATGGCCTTACGCAACGCCGCGACGTCGCGCAGATCGACCGTCAACGTCGCGACCGCAGCCGCACCCTCGCGCTTCGCGTCGGCGGCAATCTGTTCAAGCCCCGACGAGTTGATATCGATAAGGCCAAGCTTCGCCTTCTGGCGGGCGAAATGCGCGGTCAGCGACGCGCCGATCCCCGACGCCGCACCCGTGACGAGAACGGGCAGGTTTTCGAGATCGGGATAGATGGCGCTCATGCCGCCACCCGCAGACCGTCGGCCGTGAAGCGATGGACGTCGTTGGCGTCGACCGTCAAGCCGACGCGGGCACCGACCGAAACGTCGCGCCGCCCATCGAGGCGCACGATCACGGTTTCCGGCGCGTCCTCGACGGCCACATGGGCGAACAGATCGCTGCCCAGATGTTCGACCAAACGCACCTCGCCCGTGAGCTTGCTGCCGTTGCCCTCGACGAGTTTCAAGTCTTCGGGGCGCAAGCCGATCTCCACCGCGCGGTCGCCCAGCAATCCGCCGGGCAGCAGATTCATGCGCGGCGAGCCGATGAAGCGCGCGACGAAGCGGTTGGCGGGACGACGATATAAATCGAGCGGCCGGCCGACTTGCTCGAGGCGCCCGGCGTTCATCACGACGATCTTGTCGGCGAGCGTCATCGCCTCGGTCTGGTCGTGGGTCACGTAGATCATCGTCGTGCCCAGACGCTGTTTGAGCGCCGCGATTTCCGCGCGCATATCGACGCGCAGCGACGCGTCGAGATTGGACAGCGGCTCGTCGAACAGGAAGATGCGCGGCTCGCGCACGATGGCGCGGCCGATCGCCACGCGCTGACGCTGACCGCCCGACAATTGGCGCGGCTTGCGTTGAAGCAACGGCGTCAGGCGCAGGATTTCGGCGGCGGCCCCCACGCGCTTGTCGATCTCGGCGCGCGGCGTATCGGCCAAGCGCAGCGCGTAACCCATGTTCTGCGCCACGCTCATATGCGGGTAAAGCGCGTAGGATTGGAACACCATCGCGATGCCGCGCTTGGCGGGCGGCACGTCGTTGACGATCTCGCCGTCGATGGCGAGCGTGCCTTCGTCGATCTCGTCGAGGCCGCAGATCAAGCGCAGCAGCGTGGATTTGCCGCAACCCGACGGCCCGACGAACACGGTGAACTCCCCGTCGCCGATATCGAGATCGATGCCGTGCAACACCTTGGCGGGGCCGAAACTCTTCTTGATGCCGGTAAGCTGAAGACGCGCCATGTATGGATCACCCTGCGAACGGCGTATCGGCCTGGCCGCGCACGCCCGCGCGCAACGCGAACACGCCGCCGGAAAGCGGCGCCTCCGCGAGCTGGCGTTGCGACATGCGGATACGCGCCGTCGTAATGTAAAGCGTCGAAAGATCGTGACCGCCGAAGCAGCAGCTCGTCGGGCGCGGCACGGGCAGCGTGACCACGCGATCGACCTTGCCGTCGGGGTCGTAGCGCGTCACGCACCAGCCGTCCCAGTGGGCGCTCCACACGAAGCCTTCGGCGTCGACGGTCAAACCGTCGGGCGTGCCCGCGTTCTCCGGCAGTTGCACGAAGACGCGGCGGTTCGCGATCTCGCCCGCCTCGACATCGAAATCGTAGACATAGATGCGCCGCGCCCCTGAATCGGTGAAGTAGAATCGCTTGTCGTCCGGGCTCCAGCCCAGGCCGTTGGAGATGTGGAAGCCCTTGCCCATCGTCGCGACCGAACCGTCCGGGTCCAGGCGATAAAGCGCCCCTTCGCCCGGTGCTGTCGTGATCGCCAGCGTGCCGGCCCAGAAGCGCCCGCGCCGATCGCATTTGCCGTCGTTGAAACGGTTGCCGGGTTTGCCCGCTTCGGGATGCGCGATCGGCGTCAGCGTGTCGGACGACCAATCGAAGGTCTTGAACCCGTTTTGCGTGGCGGCAAGGAACCCGCCGCGCGCGCGCGGCACGGCGGCCCCGATCAATTCGGGCATCGGCTTCGACGCGAACTGCCCGGTTTCCGGATCGGCGAGGATCACCGACGGCGCCAAGATGTCGACGAACAGCAAGCGCTTGTCGGCGGCCGACCACACCGGGCCTTCGCCCAGGAAGCAGCTTGAAGGCACGGCGCAGCGTAGATCGTCGCGCGCGGGGCCCAACGGGCGGGGATTGATGGAAATCGACATGGCAAGCTGGCCGACATTGCCCGAGACGCGGCGCGCGGCTTCGATCGCATCGCGGCCCAAGGCGTGAAGCCGGTCCACGCCCATGCGATAGGACGGCCCGACGATCGCGATCGCGCCGATGGCGATCGCGCGGTGATCGAAAATGGGGGCTGCGACCGAGCTGATGTCGGCATGCTGCTCGCCGAACGAAACGGCGTAGCCGCGCCCCTTGGTGAGTTCGAGCTCGCGCGCGAATTCGATCGGATCGACGATCGTGTTCGGCGTGAAGCGTTCCAGCGACAGGCGGCCGACCATCGTCTGGCGATGCTGGGGATCGAGATGCGCGACGATCGCCTTGCCCGCCCCGCTGGCATGGGCCGCAACGCGTGCCCCCACGCCCAACCCCAGGCGAACGGCCTGGGCGCTGTCGCGCTGATCGATATAAAGGACGGAGGTGTCGTCGAGGACCGCGAGGCGCACCGCCTCCCCGGTCAGATCCGCGAGCCTAGCCAGTTCGGGCGACGCCGCACCGCGCAGATCGAACTCGTTCCACACCCGATGCGCCATGCGGAACAGGCGGAAGCCAAGCCGATAGGTCTGATCGCGCTCGTCGACGCGCAGCAGCCCCGCCTCGACCAGTGTGGCCAACATACGATGCGCGGTCGGTTTTGAGAGGCCCGATTGTTCGGCGATTTCGACGAAACGCAGCGGCTTGTCGCTTTCGGCGACGATATCGAGCAGCGACAGGCCCCGGCGCAACGCCTGCGCACCCGGGATTTCCCGTGCGGCTTCGCCGTCACCATTCTCGACCACGCTGAGCGTACGACCGGACATTTCTCTCCCACTGCGACGTGTGCCCGTCGCATGGGTTCCATATTACGGATATGAATTTCATGTCAATGCGGTTGATTTGAATACGCGCGACAGAGTCCCACAAATTCCACAGCACTTCCTTTTATTTCAATGTGTTAATTGATATTCATAAACCACCTCATAAATTTCCAATTTGTGGCCTTGTGTTCCATCCAGGCAGATCGATCGTCCCGCCCAACAGGAATCGCAAACAGGAATCGCCAACAGGAATCGAAGGTCATCGGACATGTCGGCAGCGCATCCGGCAGAAATCGGCACCAACATCGTGGCTCTGCCCGGCGTCGGTTCCGACGTCGCCGCAGCGATCGCCGCGCGACGCATCGATGCGGTGCTCTCGCCGATCGAATCGCTGGCGGTGCAGATCTCGGGTGTCGATTTTTGCCGTTCCGCCGCCCACGCGGAATTAACGCTGGAATAGACCTCAGCGCGGCTTCGCCGAACGCTCGCGCAGATAGCGCAGCAGCCCCGGGTGATAGTCGACGACACGGTTCTCGTTCAAAAACTCCGCGCGCGTCTCGCTCGCGAAAGGATGAATATCCTTGGCGGGATCGGGCGTATCCAGGATCGCCTTGACGATCGCCAACGCCGTTTCCTCGGGCAGGTCCTTGTTCACGACCAGCAGATTCCACGACGCCACGGTCGCGAAAGGCCGCGTCTGCCCGCGATAGGTATTCGCCGGCACGATCGCGGGCGTGAGATAGGGATAGCGCGTGGTCAATCCCGCGATATCCCAGGCCGATAACCCGAGCACCCGGGCCCCGCCCCTATCGGTAATGTCGACGATGGCGGGAATGGGACTGCGCGCGCCCACCCACAACGCATCGATGCCGCCGGCGAGCAACGCGCCGCCCAGATCCGCGATCGAGCCGTTGACGAAGACGGGCTTGAGGTAGAGATCTTTCGCCGCGACGGCGAACAGCAATTCGTCGGTGCCGCCGACGGGGCCCACGCCGACGCGTTTGCGATCGAGATCGAGGATGCGCCCGATATCCGAATCGCCGCGCACTGCGACCTGATATGTGCTGCGGAACGCCGGCAGCAGCGCGCGGATATTGGCGTAGTTGCGGCCTTGCGCGAAACCCGTGGATGTCGCCGCCTCCTGCACCGTCGGTAAGAAGGCTAGACCGATCGCATTCGCTTCGAGTTGAACGGCGGTCAGATTGGCGATCGATCCGCCGGATTCCAAAGCGCGCGTGCGCAACGCGGGATCCCGGCCGAGAAAGGAAGCCAAGCCTTGCGCGTAAGGCAGGAATGCGCCGCCCGCAGCGCCACCATAGAGCGTCAAATTGCCGCCGCCTTGCGCATGCGCCGGGCCATGCGATATCAGGGCCGCGCAGGCAGCCATGATCAACACGCATCGCTTGAAACAATAGAAAAGCATGGCGGCAATTATATCCGGAATTGTTTCTTCCGGCATCAGCTAGTTCCAACCGAAATTTCGCGTTGCCGATTTCGTTCCATCGCGGACCCCAAACTGGCAAGCCCGCCGCAGGTATTCTTGCGACTGGATGACCCATCGAAACGCGCACGGCGCTTGACGCCATCGAGTACGTCGACCAATTGGGCACCTTATGATGTCCGACGTCTTGTTCGATTCCGACGCGCAGCGATTCCTTTGGCCCGAGATCGGCAGCGAGCCGGTGCGCGCCCTCGCAACGCATTGGTCCAGCCTCGCGGCGAACGGCCGTGCGCCGCGCCGCCACAGCTTCACGCCGCTCGATCTTCCCGCACGCGGGTGGAAGAATCTTTTTCTGTTGGAACTTTGCCCGCACTCCGGCGAGTACGTGGTGCGCGTTCACGGCACCTATCTCGTCGAATCCGCAGGGGCCGACCTTACGGGACGGCGCGTCACCGAAGCCGAGATTCCCGGCTGCACGAAAACGGCGACCTACGGTTTGTTACAACGCCTCGCGACGGCGGGTACGCCGCAATACTACAAAGGCGATACGTTTTTTCGGCCGCCGAATTGGATACGGGTCGTCGAACAAGTGCTCTGCCCGCTGGCGGATGAATCCGGCCGCGTCGCGTCGGTGATCGGCGCGATGGAATTCGTTTCGGTCTCGCGCCCCGCTGAATTGATCGGGGCCGACACCTAGCTCAACCTTCCGCCCAGTCCGCCGCGATCGCGTCCGTCGTCGTGCGCCATACGTCGGTGTGCGCCGTTGCGATATGGCGCAGGGCGTTGCGCAACGCGCGCAATCTGAAAGGCTGGCCGGCGACATAGGCGTGCAACGCCACACCCATCACAAGGCATGGCCCCGAAGCCGCTTGGGCGCGCATTTCGTCGAACTGCGCCACGATCATATCCGCGAACTCGGCCGCGGAATGGCGGCGCGCGACGATGGCGTTCGAATCGTTCAACTCCTGCGGATACGGCACGGCCAGCAATTCGCCCGCGCGCGTCCTCAACGCGACCGGCTGATCGTCCATGCACCAGTCGAGCGAATAGCCGAATCCCGCCTCGCGCAGCAGATCGGGGGTGCGCTGCGTCTCGGCGATCCAAGGGCCCAACCAGCCTTGCGGCGCTTTGCCTTCGTGCGCGGCGATGGCGTCGCGCGCTTCCACGATCAAGGCGCGCTCGCCCGCTTCGTCCAGCCCCGCCTGGCTCTCGCTATTGGTGCGCCCATGCGCGACGATCGCTGCACCGACACTTCGGTACGCGGCAACGAGCGGCGCATGGCGGTCGTAGATCGCGGCATTGACTAGCAGCGACGGCGGCAATCCGCATTCCTTGAATAGATCGAGCAGGCGCCACGCGCCCACACGGTTGCCGTATTCGCGCCACGACCAGTTCAGCACGTCGGGCTGGCCGGAGCCCGGCACGATATCTTCGCTCAAGCCCTCGCCGAAAGCGTAGCTTTCGAGATTGAGCGCCACGTAGACCGCGAGCTTCGCCCCGCCCGGCCAGGTGCGGACGGGACGATGGGGCAGCGGCGTGTCGTCGAAGCGGCCCGGATGCGCCAATGACTTCATCGCGTCACCCGAACGAAAGACGCGGCAGCAGCAACGCCATATCTGGCCAAATCCACAGCAGCCAAATCAGCAATAGCATCATGAACAGGAACGGCATCGTCCCGACGATCACTTCGGTGATCGTGCCCGTACCGCGAATGCCCTGCACGACGTAGAGATTCATGCCGACCGGCGGCGTGATCAGCGCCAGTTCCGCCATCACCACCAGGAAAATGCCGAACCACACCGGATCGATGCCGATCGCCACGACCAACGGGAACACGATCGGGATCGTACCGATCACCATCGCCAGCGCATCGAGGAAGCAACCGAGGATCAGATAGAACACGGTCAGGATCGCGATCATCTGCCCCGGCGAGGCGCCGATGGACTTGACGTAGTTCGCCAAAGCCTGCGGCACGCCCATCAGGCCGAGCACGAAGTTCAGATAGAACGCCGCCGCCGCGATCAGCATGATCATCGCCGTGATCGAAACGGTCGACACGAAACTTTCGTGCAGCATGCGGAAATTGAGCTTGCCATAGCAGGCCGCAAGGCCCAGCGCGACGACGACGCCGATCGCCGCGGATTCCGTGGGCGTGGCCCAGCCCGCGTAGATCGTGCCCATCACCGCGACGAAGATCGCCGCCGGCGGCAACAGATCGACGAGGCGCGAAAGGCGGACCAGCAAAGGATCGCGCGCTTCGACAGGCCCCGCGAAGGCCGGACGCCACTTGCACAGCACGATCACGACCAGCATGAACAGACCGGTCAGGATCAAGCCCGGCAGCACGCCGGCGGCATAAAGCCGTCCGACCGAGGTGTTGGTCATCGCGCCGTAGATGATCATGTTGATGCTGGGCGGGATGAGGATGCCCAGCGTGGCACCGGCCGCGACGGTGCCGAGCACCAAGCGCTCGTCGTAGCCGTGATTGCGGAACGCGGGCAGTGCCACCGTGCCGATCGTCGCCGCCGTGGCGACGGACGAGCCCGACACCGCCGCGAACATCGCCGACGCGCCGATATTCGTGTGCAGCAAACCGCCGGGCAGCGGGTTCAACCAATCGGACAGCGCCTTGTACATCCGGTCGGTAAAGCCGCCGCGCACCAAAATTTCGCCCAGCAGCACGAAAAGCGGAATCGCGACCAGCACGAAGTTGTTGGTGGCGCCCCAGAACTGATTGCCGAAATTCATCACCGCCGGCGTGCCGAGGAACAGAATGGCGCCCATCATGCTGATCGCGAACATGACAAAGGCGATGTGCAGGCCGATCGCCATCAGGCCGATCAGCAGCAAGAAACCGATGAAAGCGATCGACGGATTGATCATCGCCCTTCCTCCTTGCGCGCTTCGAGTTCGGCGTCGACCTCGTCCTTGGCGGTCGCGGGACCGTAGAGCCGGTTGAGGCGCCGGCGATCCGCGACGAGCAGATACAGCGCATGCGCCGCGTAGGCCGACGCGAATAGCGCGAACAAGCCGACGCCGAACAGCCAGGTCGATTGCGGGATCCACAATGGCGTCTGCAGCGGGTTGGTCGCGACGGACCGGAATTCGATGCTTTCGGACAGCACGTCCTGGCCGCGGTAAAGCGCGAAGACCGCGAAGCCGGCGAGCGTCACCATCGCGATGGCGTTGAGGATCGCCTGCCAGAACGCCGGCATCCGGATCAAGAACACGTCGATGCGCGTATGGCCGCGCATCGCCATCGTGTAGGACGCGCCGATAGCGGCGACGATGGCCAGCGCGTAGCCGCCGATATCGTCGATCCCCTGCAGGGAGAAACCGAAGAATTTCCGCCCCACGATTTCGACCGTGATCGCGAAGGAGAGTATCAGCACGCCATAGCCGCAAAGGATCGCGACGAAGTGCGCGACGGGGACGGCGATCTTACCGACGGGATTTTCCATGGTCGTCCTCGAAGGAATCGGGGCGGTCCCGAAGCGAACCGCCCCTGTCCTTAACGCGCGTTCAGTCGATCTTGAAGCCGCGGACGCGGCCGACGGTCGCGTTCCACGTCGCCGTGCAGGTCGGATCGACCTTGTTGCAGGTCTCCTTCCAGATCGGCAGAACGACGGCGGTGACCGCCGCGTTGATCTTCTTCTCGTCGGCGGCGGAAACCTGGACGAGCTTCATGTTGTACTTGGTGCCTTCGGTGCAGGGATCCTTGCCGACGTTGCAATTGATCGCGTCGCCGTTGGCGCGATCGGCCAGATCCCACATCTGATCCTCCATCTTCTTGAACTCGGCCAGCACCTTCGCCTGCATCGCGGGCGAATAGCGCTTCCAGTAGTCGAGATTCATGAAGTGCCCCTGGACCGAGCCCGAGACCGAGAGCGGCAGGAAGTACGAGGTGACTTCCGGCCACTTGCCCGAGTTGCCCGAGGTCGGCGAGGTCACGCCGCAATCGGCCACGCCGCGTTGCAGCGCCGGATAGACTTCGGAGAATTGCAACGTCACGGGCGTGGCGCCGAGATTCTGGATCAAGGCGGCCATCGACGGCGTGAAGCTGCGGACCTTCAAGCCCTTCACGTCGTCGACCGTCTTGATCTCCTTGCTGCAATAGAAGACCTGCGGCCCGAACGGCCACAGAGTCATGACCTTGGCGTTGAACTTGGTCTGGAGACGCTGGTCGAACGCTTCGCGATAGGCGTCGACCGCCGCGCGCAGCTGCTTCATGTCGGTCGACACGCCGATCAGGTCGATGCCTTCGAAGAAGGGGTCGTCGCGCGAGGCCATGCCGATCTGCACCGACATGACGTCGAACGTGCCCGAGCGCAGCAGGCGCAACGCGTCCGCCGCCTGCACGTTCACCACGTCCATCGGGTTGTAGTTGATTGTCATCGGAACGCCGAGCGATGCCGGCAAGTTCAGAAAGAACGGCTTCTCGATGTTGTCGACATGCTTCGTGTTCGACGAAAAATTCCCGGCGATGCGCATGGCGTTGGGATTCTGCTGCGCCTGCACGGCCGGGACGGCCGCCAAACACGCGGCCAAAAGGCCGGCGGTCAATGCGAGTTTCATATGGGACTCCTTCCTTGACGTCTGCGGTGAGGCACCGCCGGGCGCGGCGACAAAGCCGCCCCCAGCGGATCGGTATCGCGCGGGGCGGCATCGAGATCGAGCCCCGCGAGAACGTGGTCGAGATGGCGGCGCATCAACGCCGACGCGGCGCGCGGATCGCGCGCTTCGATCGCATCGACGATCGACGCGTGCTCGTCGGGCGGGCACGCGGACTCGCCGGTGCGGTCATGCGCGAGGATCGCCAGACAGGTGATCGTTTCGTAATCGGCCAGCGTACGCGCCATGATGGCGTTGCCGGCCATTTCGGCAAGTTTCAAATGGAACTCGCCCGTCAACCGCACCAGACCGATCCGGTCGCCGCGCTTGCGCGCCGCATCCTCGGTGCGCAGATGCGCGCGAAGTTTGGCAAGGTCCGCCGGCGTTGCGTTGGCCGCAACGCGCGCGACCAGCTCAATCTCGATCAGGCGGCGCGCGTCGAACACGTCGGCCGTGCGCTTGGCGTCCGGCCAGGCGATCCGTGCGCCTTGATTCGGCGACAACTCGACCAGCCCGGCCTGGGCCAGCTTCGCCAAACCCTGGCGCACGATAGTGCGGCTGACGCCGAAATAAGCACCCAGCTTTTCCTCGACCAAGCGCGTGCCGGGCGCCAGGCGATGGGATTGGATCGCCTCGACCACGCGCTCGAATACGATTTCCGCCGTGGCGACCGCGCGCCGTCCGCGCGGACCCGCCTTCGACGGCTGCGTCGCTTTTTTCCGCCGAGTGCCCGCCGGGCGGGCGGCGATCGCCTTCGAATTCGGCATACCGTTCGTATTCCGTCGTTTCGCGTTTCCGGAGGGCGCCACATTCGCGCCTCTGCCGCCGCTCATTGCACGTTCGGCGCCAATCACGACTTAACGCGAGAATTGGACACATGATTGTATCCAATCGGGTTCCGGGACGGCGAGAACGCCCGAGAAACGGTGCCCGCCGCGCGGTGGCACGCGCATTGCTGATCCAATCCGACATCAGCACGCGCCGCCCCATCCCGAGCCGCCCGACAACGGGCGCCCACCCAGATCAGGAGAGCTTCATGACCGAACCGACCCGCCTCGCCTTGCGCCGCCGTAGTTTCCTCGCCGCGTCGCTCGCCGGCGCCGGCATTCTCGCCGCCCCGGCGATCGTCCGCGCCCAGCCCAAGGAACTCGTCGTCGGCGGCGCGTCCAGCCAGCAGACCTGGACCAACGACATCATGATCCCGGCCTTCGAGAAGAAGTACAACATCAAGGTCGTCTACGAGGGCACGCGCTCGCTCGTGAACCTCGAGAAGATGCAGAAGAACAAGGGCAGCCAATATCTCTCGCTCGTCCAGATGGACGATCCGGTGATGATCACCGCCGTCGCCGAAGGCCTGCTCACGCCCCTGCCGAAGGTCGTGCCGAACGCCGCGTCCCTCAAGCCGGGTGTGACGCATATGGACGGCATGTGGGTCAACTATCTGCAGCCCTGGGTCGGCATCGCCTACAACACGAACCGCATGGCCGCACCGACGTCGTGGGCCGAAGCCTACGATCCCAAGTATAAGAGCCGCGTCATCCTGCCCGGCTTGCAGAACACCGAAGGCGTGATGAACCTGTTCCTCGCCTCGTATCTCAAGACCGGCAAGCCGATGGCCGAAGCGCAGAAGGACATGGACGCGGCCTTCGCCAAGCTGAAGGAGATGAAGCCGAACCTGCTGATGGCCTATACGCAGGAAGGCCAAGCCTACAATCTGCTCGAGCAAGGCGAAGCGTTCATGGTCTACGGCTCGATTTCGACTTTGGCGCTGGCGCGCAAGGCGAAGGGCGCGCCGATCGAGTTGGCCGCGCCGAAGGAAGGCACGTTCTCGATGCCGTCGGGCGTGGCGCTGGTCAAGGACGGCCCGATGCCCGAAATGGCGGCCGCCTATATCGATCTGATGCTGAGCCCGGAAATCCAGGCGCAGCTGGCCGCCGCGACCTACGCTTTGCCGACCAACGGCAAAGTGCCGGCGCCCGCCGGTCTGGACAAGCTCGTCATCCACCCGATCGATTGGGCGAACGTGTCGGCCAACCGCGCCAGCTGGGTGACCCGCTGGGACAAGGAAATGTCGCTCTGATCGACCCCACGACGAAGAATCGCAACATGGCCGGAAACGAAGGATTTCTCGATGTCGGCGGCGCGGAGAAATCCTTCGCCGGCCATCGCGTGCTCAACGGCGTGGATATCAAGATCGCCCGAGGGGAGTTCGTCTCTCTCCTCGGGCCGTCGGGCTGCGGCAAGACCACGTTGCTGCGGATCGTCTCGGGCTTGATGAGCCCCGATCAAGGGCGCGTCAAACTCGACGGCAAGGACATCACGAACACCCCGCCGCATCTGCGCGACGTCGGCGTCGTGTTCCAGAATTACGCGCTGTTCCCGCACCTCTCGGTCGCCGAGAACGTGCGCTTCGGCTTGCGCGCGCGCAAAGTGCCGAAGGACCAGCACAAGGCGACGATCGATAAATTCCTCGGTCTGGTGCACATGTCGGCTTTCGCCGACCGGCCGGTGCGCGGACTTTCGGGCGGCCAACAGCAGCGCGTGGCGGTCGCCCGCGCGCTGGCCGTCGCCCCCAAATTGATGCTGCTGGACGAGCCGTTCTCCGCCCTCGACCGCAAGCTGCGCGAGAATATGCAGATCGAGTTGAAGGGCCTGCTGCGCTCGCTCGGCATCACGACCGTTCTGGTCACCCACGACCAGGAAGAAGCGCTCGTGATGTCCGACCGCGTCGCCGTGATGAGCCGCGGCACGATCGAGCAGTTCGCGACGCCATTGGACATCTATCACAAGCCCACGACAGGCTTCGTGCTCGAATTCGTCGGCCATTCCACGCGCATCGCCGGCACCGCCGGTCCCGCCGAAGGCGACGTTCTGGCGGTCGACACGGCGTTCGGCCGGATCTTCGTTCAAGCGGGCTACACGCGCGGCTCCGCCGTCACCCTCGCCGTGCGTCCCGAGCGGATCGCGCTGGGCGCCCCGCCGCAGGGCGACGCGGTGAACTATATCGACGCCGAAGTGAAGGAGATCATCTTCCAAGGCTCGCGCATCCATGTGCTGCTCGCCGGCCCGAACGGGGCCAGCGCCATGGTCGAAACCAGCGCGTTGCCGCCCGGCCTTGGCGTCGGCACCCAGACGACGTTGTGGTGGCGCCTGGACGACACGCTGATCTATCCCGCCGAGGCCCAAGCCGCATGACGACGAAGCTGCGTTTCGATCCGGTGTTGCTGCTGGCCTTGCCGGCGGCGATATACATGGTGATCGTGTTCGCGATCCCGGTGGTCGTGCTGGTCGCACGCGGCTTTATGGATGCCGGCGGGTTCACGCTGTCGAACTATGTGAACTTCCTGTCGGAGCCGTTCAACTGGGTCGTCATCGGCAACACGTTGCGCGTCGCGTTTTGGACGACGGTGGTGTGCCTCATCCTGGGGTATCCCACGGCGGTCGCGCTTGCGCGATCCAAGGGGGCGGTTCAGGTCGCGATGCTGATCGCGATCATCCTGCCGCTGTCGGTCGGCGTGGTCGTCAAGACCTTCGCCTGGCAGATCGTGCTGCGCCGCGACGGCATCGTCGCCGCGCTCCTCGTCGCGACCGGCGTGTGGGACGAGCCCAAGCTGCTTCTATTCACCGAACGCGGACTCGTCATGGGGGCGGCGAACGTGTTTCTGCCCTTCATGATCCTGCCGATCTATTCGGTGCTGAAACTCGCCGACCCGAATTTGCAGGACGCCGCGGCGACGCTGGGCGCCCCGCCCCTGTTCCGCTTCTTCAACGTGGCGCTGCCGCTCGCCATGCCCGGCATTGTCGGCGGCGTGTCGATCGTGTTCTCGCTCGCCACGTCGATGTACGTGATCCCCAGCCTGCTGATCGGCGACCGGTTCCAAACGCTGTCAACATTGACGGGCCGCGCCTTCCTGCTGATGCGCAACGAGGCCTTGGGCGCCACGACCGCCACGATCCTGCTGTTCCTGGCCGTCGCCATCGTCGCGTGCAGCGCGCTGCTATCGCGCGGCAAGGGGGATTCGCGATGACCCTGACCGAACGCAGCGCCAATGTCGCGGTCTGGGTCATCGCCGCCGCGACGGTGATCTTCCTGCTGACCCCGCTGGTCGTCGCCGTCGTCGTGTCCTTCGGGTCGAGCAATCTGTTCACCTTGCCCCCGCCCGGCTGGTCGATGCGCTGGTATCAACGCCTGATGAATGTGCGCGGCTTGTCGAGCTCGTTGCTCGTCTCGGTTCAGATCGCGGCGGTCGCGACGCTCGTTTCGATGCTGATCGGCGGCATGGCGGCGACGGCACTGGCGCGCGGTCGTTTCGCGGGCCGGGAGGCGATCGCCGCGTTCCTGACATCGCCATTGATGCTGCCGGGCCTGGTGCTCGGCATCGCCTTCCTGCAAGCCTTCCGCTTCGCCGGTTTGCGCGACGTATGGCTGAGCCTCGCCCTCGCCCATGTCGTCATCACCATTCCCTACATCGCGCGCACATTGTATTCGGCGCTGACGCTGTTCGATTTCTCGCTGATCGACGCCGCGCGCACGCTGGGCTGTTCGGCGCCCCAAGCCGTGACGCGGGTGCTGATCCCCAATCTGGCGCCCGCCTTCCTCACCTCGGGGATCTTCGCGTTCCTGGCGTCGATGGACAATTACGCGGTGTCGATCTTCTTCACAAACGCGTGGACGAAGACGCTGCCGATCCAGATGCTGAATCTGGTCGAAGAACAGCCCGATCCGACGATCGCGGCGATTTCCAGCCTGTTGATCGGCTTGGTGCTGTTGCTGCTGCTGCTGTGCGAACGTATGGTCGGCTTGCGCAAAATCGCGGAGATGTGATGCCCACGCCGACCGAACGTTTTCTCGCCCAGAACAAGTATCTGGCGGTGGTGACACCGTCAGGCAACAACGTCGTCGAGCGCGTGACCGCCGGTGTGCTGTCGCATTTTCCGTCCGTCGTACCGCTGCATTCGCGCACGCCGGTCTTCGGCGCCAGCGATCCCTTCCCCGGCAGCTACGATTGGCAATCGATGATTCGTGCCGCCGAACTCCTCGGCCACGCCAAGCCGGGCGTCATCGTGTGGAACGGCAGCAAAGGCGGCTCGGTCGGCCATAAGGTCGAGGCGGAGCTCGTCCAGCGCCTGTCCGAGACGGCCGGTTGCCAAGCGACCACGTCGCTTTTCGCCCAGATCGACGCGCTGAACGCGCTGGGGGCTAAGCGCATCGGTTTCGTGACACCCTATCTCGATCCGTATCAAGCGAAGGTCGAAGCCAATTTCGCCGCACTGGGCTTCGAGACGGTGTCGCGCTCCAATCTGCGTCTCACCGATAATCTCAGCTATGCTTTCGTGCCGCTCGACACGATCCGCGAACAGGCGCGCGAGGCCGCCAAGGCCAAGCCCGACGTGCTGATCGGCTGGTGCACGAACTACCCCGCCGCGATCGTGGCGGCGGAGATCGAGGCCGAGACCGACATCCCTTTCCACGACGCGACGTCGATCGTGATCTGGAAGGCGCTGAAGATGCTGGGCGTCGATCCGGCCCCCGCCGCCGCCGCGTGGGGCGGCGTCTTCAAGCTCTAGCCCTGCCCGCCGCGCCGCTGCAGGCCGACATCCCGCGCCATCGCGCGCTGGTACATCTGCCGATAAGCGGGCTCGAGCTTGGCGGCTTCGACGCGCAACGCCGCCATATCGGCCGCGAGCTTGGGCGTGAGCTCGGCGATCTCGGCGTAGATCGCCTTCTCGTCCAGCGTCAGCAAGCGGCCGTTATGAACGACCAGTTCGCCGTCGACGATCACGTCGCGCACCGACGATCCGGTTTCGCAGAACACGAGCTGACGCTCGATATCGTTGAGCGGCACGAAGGCCGGCGTCTCGAGATCGACCAGGATCACGTCGCCCGCCGCCCCGACCTCGAGCTTGCCGAGCTTTTCCGGGCGGCGCGCGGCACGGGCCCCGCCATCGAACAGCGCATCGAGCACTTCCGGCGCGGACGGCCATTCGCGCCAATCCTCGCGCGCGATGTTGTGGACCAGCCCGGCGGCCTTGGCCGCGAGCCACAGATTGTGCGTGTCGTCGACCGTCGCCTCGTCCGTGCCGATGGCGATGGGCACGCCCGCATCGCGCAAACGCCGCCACGGCATGATGCCGCTGCCCAGGCGCAGGTTGCAAATCGGGTTATGCGCCACGGTACAACCGGATCTCGCCAATACGGCGATATCCGCGTCGTCGATCCAGATCGCGTGGATGACCAGCATCCGCTCGTCGAGGAAACCGAGATCGTTCACGTACTTGACCAGCGACTTGCCGAGCTTTTCCTCGCCGAATACGCGCTGCGTTTTGGTCTCCAGAATATGCACGAAGAACGGCAGATCGCGCTCGCGCGACAACGCAGATAGGCGCGCGAAATAGTCCTTCGTCACGCGATGCGGCGCCGAGCAGGAAACCGCCGCGCCCAAACGCCCGCGCGCCGCGCCATGCCATTTGCCGACCAGATGCGCGTAACACGCCATCAATTCGTCGGCCGATTGACGCGGCGCCGCGTCCATCGCTTTGCGCGTGGCGTCGTCGATCAACTCGGCAAGGAAGGGCTGCTTCTCGTATTCGACGATATTGGGCTGGTCGAGGGCGACCGTCGCGCGCATGCCGGAATCGCGATAGGCGGTCATCACCGCGTCGATCGCGTCGGGCGCCACGGTCGGCACGAAAAACGCGTCGTCGAGAACCGTGGTGATGCCGAGTTTCAACATCTCGATGGCGCCCAAGGCCGTGCGCAGATAGGCAAGCCGCCCGGCCGTCGCGCCGTCGGCCAGCGGCGGCACCTCGTAAAGCATGAAGACTTCGAGCGGATAGGAATCGAGGCAGCCGCGCATCAGATTGCCCGGCGAATGGACATGCGCGTTGATCAGGCCCGGCAGCGCCAGCTTGCCCTCCGCCTGCACGACCTCCACGCCCGCCGGCGGAGCGGCGACTTTGCCGATCGCCGCGATTTTCCCGTCGCGGATCAGGATGTCGGCGGCGCTAAGCGAACGCGGCCGCGCGGGCGACGCGATTCGGGCGTTGCGGATCAGCAAATCGTGGGTCATGGTCGCCGCTCTTTTAACATAGAACGACGATTCCATGATCCCCGTTCCGTTCCCGCGCAAGCAAATCGGCATGCTCACGCCGTCCTCCAACACGGTGCTGGAGCCCATGACCGCCGCGATGCTGGCGGGCTTGCCCGACGTCACCGCGCATTTCGGGCGCTTCCGCGTGACGGAAATCTCACTGGGTGAAAAGGCGCTGGCGCAGTTCGACGATACGCCGATCCTCGCCGCAGCCGAGTTGCTGGCCGATGCGCGCACGGGCGCCATCGTGTGGAACGGCACATCGGCGAGTTGGCTGGGCCTCGATACCGACCGGCGGCTTTGCGCGCGGATCGAGGAACGCACCGGCGCCAAGGCCGGCACCTCGGTTCTCGCGTTGATGGAGTTATTCCGCGCGATGAATGTCGGGCGCTATGGCCTGGTCTCGCCCTATCTCGACGATGTGCAGGCGAAGATCGTCGCCAATTTCGAGCGCGAAGGCCTGACCTGCGCCGCCGAACGGCACACGGGCGAGCGCGTCAACTACGCCTTCGCCGAGATCGACGAAGCGACCATCGCCCGGCTGATCCGCGACGTCGCGGCCGCCAAGCCCGACGCGATCGTCATTCTGTGCACCAATATGCGCGGCGGAAAGATCGCGGCGGAGCTGGAACGCGAACTCGGCATTCCGGTTCTCGACACGGTCGCGACAGCCGTGTGGGCCGGCCTGCGCTTGATCGGCCAGAAGCCCTCGCGCGTTCAAGGCTGGGGCCGCCTGTTCGAGATTCCCTGAGCGCGGCGCCGCCGCTTTTACGCGCGCGGAAACACCAGCGTATCGTCGATCGCCCACGAGAACTCGACGATCCCGTCCGCCGGAAGATCGGGCATATCGGCGGCGTTGAGTTCGGCCACACCTTGGCCGCCCGGCCCCGCGTCGAATATCACCATCAGTTTCGAGCCCAAGAACACGCGGTCGATTACGCGTGCGGCCAGCGCGTTGCGCCCCGGCGCCGCCGGCCGATTGACGGCGATCTTCTCCGGCCGAACGCCCGCGAGCACGTTCACGCCGCGCAGGAAATGCCCGTTGCCGATGACGGGGCCGACCGGCGTGTCGAGAGTCACATGATCGCCGTCGACGGCCGAAACCTTCGCATGAAGCCGCGTCGATCCGCCGAGGAATTCCAGCGCGAACGCCGTCGCCGGCCGATCGTAGATCGCCTTGGGTGCGGCAAGCTGTTCGATGGCGCCGCGATTCATGACCGCGATGCGATCGGACATCACCATCGCCTCTTCCTGATCGTGCGTGACGAACACGGCCGTGATGCCGAGTTCGCGCAGCAAACGGCGCAGATCGATCTGCATGCTTTCGCGCAGCTTGCGGTCGAGCGCGGAGAAAGGCTCATCCAATAGCAGCAGGCTCGGCCGGATCGCCAGGGCACGCGCCACGGCGACGCGTTGCTGCTGCCCGCCCGACAGCGCGAAAATCGTGCGCGGCGCCATCTCGCTAAGCTTCACGAGCTCCAGCGTGCGCTTCACGATCTCGGCGCTTTCGACTTTCGATACGCCCTTGGCGTCGAGACCGAAAGCCACGTTCTCCGCGACCGTCAGATGCGGAAACAGCGCGTAGTTCTGGAATACGACGCCGATATTGCGCTTATGCGCGGGAAGCGACGTCAACTCGCGTCCATCGACCGAAATCGTGCCGCTATCGGCGTCCTGCAAGCCGGCGATCAAGCGCAGCAACGTCGTCTTGCCGCAACCGGAGGGACCCAGCAGCGAAACGAACTCGCCGCGATCGACCGAGAGATCGAGACGATCGAGCACGGTGGCCTCGCCATAGGCTTTCGACACGCCGCGAATATCGAGATGCGCGCTCGGTGCGATGGCCAGTGCCACGGTCATCGGCCGAACTTCGCGATCCAATGCCGCGCGACATCGGCGCGCGTCGCGCACCACGCCTGCGCCTCCGGCCGCGTCACATGCTCCAGGATGCGCCGTAAACCCGCCATGCGTCCCGGCCTTCCGACCATGCGCAAATGCAGGCCGATCGGCAGGATGCGCGGAATCCTCGCCCCTTCTTCGTGCAGCCAATCGAAGGCATCGATCGTATAGGTCGAGAAATCGGAGCCGAGCGCGAAACGCTGGAAGCCCTGATGGAAATGCATGTCGTTCGTATCGAAGGCGTAAGGCAGCACCAAATGGCGCTTGCCCGCGACTTCCACGAAATACGGCAGCTCGTCGCCATACGCGTCGCTATCGTAAAGGAACCCGCCCGCCTCGATCAGCAGGTTTCGCGTGTTGGACGACGGCGCCGAGCGCGTATGCCAGCCAACGGGCCGCGCGCCGGTCGTGCGTTCGATCACCGCGATGGTCTTGGCGATCGCGTCGCGCTCCCGCTCGATCGGCATGGTCGCGTGGGTTTCCCAGCGCCAGCCGTGGCAGGCGATCTCATGCCCGCGCTTGGCCGCGTCGATCGCGATCTCGGGCGAGCGTTCGATGGCACGCCCGCAAGACGACAGCGTGAACTTCACGCCATAGCGATCGAACAACTCGGCGATGCGCCAATAAGCGACGCGCGTGCCGTAATCGAAATGGGATTCGAGGCACGGATCGGGCCGGCCGACCACTTCGTCGGCGACTTCGTAGACCTTCTCGTTGCGCTCGTCGCCGTCGGCGATCGAAAGTTCCGCCCCTTCCTCGAAATTCACGACGAAGGTGACGGCAACGCGGGCCTTGCCCGGCCAGTCGGCGAAGGGCGGATTGGCGCCATAGCCGCGTAGATCGCGAGTCATGCTCAAACCATCTCCATCATCACGCCGGGACGGCCCGCGCGGGCCCACAAGCGATCGGCCGCTTTCTGCGCCGCGGCGATCACCGCGTCCGCATCGAACAAAGTCGGCTTGCCGTTTTCCATCACCACTTTCCCGTCGATCACCGAGGTCGAAACATTGGGCCCGACGCCGCTATGCACGACGATACCAATTCCGTCGACGATCGGACGCAGATTCGGCGCAGCCGTATCCAACAAAATGAAATCGGCCTTGGCGCCCGGCTTCAAAACGCCGATTTCGCCTTCCATCGCCATCGCTTTCGCCCCGCCCTTGGTCGCCCAGCCGAAAACCGTGCGGGCATCGCAAGCGTATCCGGCTCCCCGTACGCGCGCGACGGCCAAGGCCGTGCGCATCGATTCGAACATGTCGCCGGTTTTGGTATCGGTGCAAATGGCGATGGTCGCGCCCGCTTTCTCCAGCGCCACGATCGGCGCGATCATGCCCGCCGACACGTTGCCGACCGGCGCATGCGCGACGTTTATGCCCGCCTTCCCGACCAGATCGATCTCCGCATCGTTCAGGAAGATGCAATGCGCCGCGACCAGATCGCCGTTCAGCAAACCGATCTCGTCGAGCAATTGGGCCGAGCCCTTGCCTTCGCGCGCGGTGACGCGCTCCACCTCCATCGGCGATTGGGCGAGATGCGTATGCACCTGACGCCCATCCGTCGCGGCGAGATCTGCGACGATGCGCAGCAGATCGCGCGAGCAGGTATCGGGCGCATGCGGCGCATGGAAGCAGCGGATACGGCCGTCCGCCTTGCCGTCCCAGGCCGCGATCATCGCCTGGCTTTCGGCGAGCGTCGCTTCGCCGAGCTTGCGATCATGCGTCCAAGCGCCGTCGGCCAAGGCGGCGGTATCCGCATCGTGAATGCGCCCGCCGACGAAGCCGCGCAAACCCGTCTCCGCCAACGCCGCCGCACAGGCCTGGGGTTTGCGGTAGTAGTCGACGGCCGTGGTCGTGCCCATGCGCAGCAATTCCCAAGCGCCCAGTCGCGCGAACAGATAGGTCTCCTCGTCCGACAGCCAATGGCCTTGCGGAATGCCCGGCGTGTAAGCCGGCGCGAAGCCCAAATCTTCGACCATGCCGCGCACGATCGTCAGCGGCGTGTGATTGTGTACATTGACGAGGCCGGGCATCAGGATTTTGCCCTTCGCGTCGATCCGCCGCGCCGCCGTATAGGCGGCGTCGACCGCGCGCGTCTCGCCGACCGCGACGATGCGCGTGCCGGTCACCGCGACGGCGCCGTCGCCGATCGCCTTGCCCTCGCCGGTGACGATGACGGCGCCGGCGACGACGATGTCGCACGCTTCGGGCGAATTCGTCTGCGTCATGTCGAAGATCCTTCGTCGCGCGCGATCAGCGCGATCAGCCCGCCATTGTCGGGGCCGTGATGTTCCGCCCCGCCCGAGACGAAGCAGTAAGAATGGCCGATCACCGACGCGATCATCGCGCCATAGGCCGAGCGGCCGTGACGATGCGAATGGATATCGCCGTCGCCGTTCATCGTGTGGCGTGCCCCGCGGATTCTTCCGTCGGCCGGCGGATCGCCCTTGGACAGCGACGCAACGATCCGCGCGCTCGCATCCGGCGACGCCTGCGGCGCCGCGGCGATTCCGAGCTTGGCGAGAACGGCGGCAACGCCGGGCGAGTCCAGCGGATCGCGCAGCGTTCCGGCGGCGACACGCAAGCCTTTGGTGCCGCCGGGCGCGTTGGCCAGCACGATCACCTGCTGGGTCGTCGTATCGTCGCGCGCGACGACGAAAACGCGGCCGCAGAACCGCGAAAAATCCTTGAGGAACGCGGCTTCGTCGATCTCGCCGGCGATTTCGCCCAGCGCTTGCGCCACGCCGAGCGCCACGGCGGCGCGCACGCGCGGCGACGTCGCGCCATGCGCTGAATCGGCGGGCGCGCGCACGACGACGAACCCGACCTGCGAAGCATCTTCCGCACCCGCCGCTTTCATCGCCGCGCGAACCATATCGGCCGTCGTCGTCAAATGCGGACCGTGCGCCAGATCGGCGGGGGCGAGATCGCGGATCTCCATACCCAGCGCCAGCCCCGGTTCGATTCCCGCGGACGGCGCGGCCACGAAGACCAGCATATGCGGCGCGACGACGCCTTCGCTGCCGCCCGATATCAGGACCAACACCGCGCGGCGCAAAGCCTCGGCCTGCGCGCCGCCGTGTTCGGCGATCGTCGTGCGCACGGCGCGATCGACGAAATGCCGCGTCCAATCGTTGTTCAGGCCGTTGCCTTCGGTCTTGCAGAACACCGCCTTGATATCGGCAGCGGCGATCGCACCTTGGTCCAATAACCCCGCAAGACCGGACATGTCGTCGGGGTCGCGCATCGGAAAGCGGTAGACGTGACAAGCACTCATGAGGGCCCGTTCAGCAGGTTCCATGCCAGGGAAAGCGCCTTCCCGGCGCATCAGACGTCGTGCAAAAGCGTATTCTGTATACATACTGCAATATTTGTGTGCAACGCGCCGCCGCGACACCGGCGCAGCTTGACGGGACCGGTCGCCAAGGGGCAATAACGCGTATCGAATTTGGGGAGCTTTAGAGTCGCAATGGCCGTCGTCAACATGCCCGGTGTCGGAAGCGGCGAAAGCCGCCGCGAAGCGATCGTCGCCGCGGTGTGGGACGCCATCTGCGACGGCCGACTGCCGCCCGGCGCCAAGCTGGGCGAGGACGAACTCGCCCGCATCTTCGAGGTGAGCCGTACCATCGTGCGCGATGCGCTGAAGGAACTCGCTTTCCGCGGCATCGCCGAGATTCTGCCCCAGCGCGGCGCCTTCGTCGCGTGCCCCACGGTGAAGGACGCAGACGACGTTTACGCCGCGCGCCGGGTCATCGAAGCCGCGATCATCGAGGATGTGGCGAAGAACTGCACCGCCAACGATATCCGCGCATTGCGCGCGCATATCGAGTTGCAGGCGGCCGCGCGCAAGCGCCGCGACAAGCGCGAATTCGTCCATCTTTCGGGCGATTTCCATTTGCAGATCGCTCGGCTGGGCGGCAACCGCATGCTGGCGGAATTGCTCGAAGGCCTGGTCGCGCGCGCGGCGATCATCACTACGCTGTATTTGCCCGACGGCCATTCCTGCGTGGTCGACGAACATACGCGCATGGTCGATCTGCTCGCCGCCGGCAAGGCGAAGGAATGCATCGCGTTGATGAAGGCGCATCTGCAAACCAACATGCACGCGCATCATTTCGTCGAGGAAGCGCCGCAGCGGGTCGATTTGACGGCCGCCTTGTCCCCGAAAACGACGAAAAGCCGCGCCTAGATTTTGTCGCGCGCGTCGAGCGCCGCTTATTGCCGCCAGCTGAGCGGGAAATTGCCCGAAATGCCGGGCGTGCCCGTCGACGTCGCGGTCGGGATCGCGGGCGGCGCCAAATTCAACAAACCGGGCAGGATCGTGACCGGCGCGCCGCCGCCGACCGGCGTGACGGTGATCGATTGAACGGCGCCGCCCGACGTGTTGATCGTGATCGTCGTGCCCTGCGCGAACGTGCCCGTCCCGACCGCCGGCGTCGTGCCGCCGGTGCCGCCCGTGCCGGCGCCGCCCACTTGCACGTTTGTCCCCTCGCCGCCCTGTTCGCCGCCGGCGGCGGGCCCGGCCGCTTCGGCCAGGATCGCGATCAGCATCGCCTGGACCGCCGCGGGGCTCACCGGATTGACGGTCGTCGGATCGGTCGCAGACGAAGGCTGTATGGCCGTCGACGTCAGGATCTGGGTGAGGATCTGGGCCAGCGTCTCGGTCGTGATGGTGCTGTTCGTCGTGCCGACGTTGCCGCCGCCGCCGCTGCCGCTGGAATTCGCGATCACCGTGCTGTTGAAGGTGAAGCCGCTACCGACCGCCGTCACCGAACCGACCGCCGGAGCGGTGCCCTGGATGTCTCCGCCGACGCCCGTGAGCGCCAACGCGCTGCCGAAATTATTGCCGCTATCCGTCAGCGTCATCGTGCCGGTCGCGGACAGGCTGGTCGTGCCCGAGCCCACTTGGATCGCGCCGGATTGGGTGATCGCCCCGCCCGCCGTGAGCGTCAGCGAGTTGGCGACATCGATCGACTCGATCGTCAGCGCGCCCGCCGTCGTGACCGACGCCGAGCCCGACGTCGCGTTGAGCGTCAGGGGGCCGCCGAACGCGTTGGAGGCGTTCGTAAGCGTGACATTTCCGGTATCGGCGCTGATCGTCGCCGCGCCCGCTGTCGTGATCGCCCCAACCTGGCTGACGGCGCCGCCGGTCACCGAAACATTGAGCGTGCCGGAGGAGTCGATACTGCCCACCAGCAACGCCCCGGACTGGCTCCACGCGATGTTCGACCCGCCGGACGTCGCCAGCGAGACCGACCCCGCGACGACGTTGTTGTAGCTCGAAAGCCCGAGCGGCCCGCCCGTCGTCGACGCGTTCAAATTGCCGTTGACGGTCAAGAGCCCGGTCTGATTGATACCGCCGCCCGTCGTCGTCAGAATCAGGTTCCCGGCGGCATTCGTGGCGCCGAGCGTCAGCGACGCGGCCGAAAACTGGATCGAGCCGCCGCCGCCGCTCGTCGAGGTCACGGCACCGCCGAAGATGTTGGCGGCGCCGGTCAGATCAATCGCGCCGCCCGCGTTCAACGTGGTCGTGCCGGTCACGTCGAGGACGGCACCCGCCGCCTGCCGGATCTGGTCCGGCGTGGACCAGGTCAGATTACCCGGCGTCGTAATGCCGGTGACGGAGCCAAGCAAATCGGTCTCGCTGTTCGCCTCGGCGATGTTTGCCGCCGAATCCGTGCGCAGCTGGATCAACCCGCTGCCGCCGCCGACGCTGACGTTTGCCGCGACGTGCTCCACCGCGTTGTAACCGGCGCCGCCCCGGTCGAGCGCGAAATTGCCGCCGCCACGTAGGATCAGGCTTTCCGCCGTGACCGTGCTGCCGGTGGCTTGGCCGACGCCGCCATTCTTGGCGTGAAGCGTCACCGTGCCGGTCGGCCCGACGTTGACGTCGCCATCCAACACCAGTGAATCGGCGCGCAAATCGAGACTGCCATTCGTATACGCGATACCGCCCGCACCCACCGTCATCGCGCCCGCGTTCACGTTGCCAACGACGAGGGCGCCGGCGTCGATCTGCGCAAACAGCGCGCTGGGCAGTTGGAACGCGCCCGCGCCGCCGCCGATGCCGATCGTCGTCCCGCCCGCCCCCGGCGCGATGGTGACGTTGCCGGAGGTCCGGAGCGCGGCGCCGGTCGTGGTGAAACCGACCGTCTGGGCGACGATCGAGATGTTTCCGCTCGTCGTGCCGCCGCCGATCGTCCAACTCGATCCGCCCGTCGCGAAACCGTAGCCGTTCGTCGAACTGCCCGTAATCGATATCGCGCCCGAAGTCGACGTCACGGCGCCGCCCAATCCCACGTATACGCCGTGGGGGTCCGTACCCGAGGAAGTGGCCGTACCGTCGAGCGTCAGCGCGCCGCTATTCGTCGAAATGACCGAGTTCGCGTCCTGGACCGCGATCCCGACATTGCTGACGCCCGTGCCGACGCCGCCCGTGCCCGTGACGGTGACGTTGCCCGTGCCGGTGGCGCGGATGACGCCGTGCTCGCCGGCGCCGCCGAAAACGAAAACGCCGACATTGTTGCCGAGCGTGGTCCCGCCGGTTCCGGTCAGGGTGATATTGCCGCCACCGGTCGTTTCGATCCGGCCGAACGAGCTCCCGTTGCCGGTCACCGCGATGGCGCGCGAGGCGTTGCCGGGGCCGCCCGACGCCGTCGCCGTGATCGATCCGGTGCCATCGGTGCGGATCGTGCCGCCGCCGACATAAAGACCCGAGTTGCCGCCCGAAGCACCCGTGCCGCCGGTTGCGTTGATGGTGATGTTGCCGTCGCGCGAAGAAACCAAGCTCGTCGGGCCGACGATGGTGACGCCGCCATTGTCGCCGCTGCCGCCGCCCGAGTAGGTGCCGCCCGTGCCGGTCAGCGTGATGGTGCCGGTCGTGCCGTCGCCGGCGCTCGTGTAGCTGCGCACGATGCCACCGAGATACAAATGTACCCCGTGCAGAAGCGAGCTGGTGCCCGACGAGCTTCCCCTACCGGTCAGGGCGATATTGCCGCCGCGCGACTCGATGATGCCACCATTTACGAGGATACCGGAGAAATCGCCGCCGCCATTGGCGCCGGTCGAATTGGCGTCCATCGTGATGTTGCCGCCGCCCGAGCTGACGGTCACGCCGCTGTTTACGGTGATCGAACGGTCCGACGTCGCATTCAGGGCACCGGCGAGCGTGACGTTGCCGGCGAACGTCAGGGACGCGGTGGTCGAACCTGTCGATGTCGCCGTCAAACCGCCGCCCGAAGATATCGTGCCGAGCGTCAAACCGCCGGACGCGTTGATCAGGATGCTGGCCCCGCCCGAGTTCGCCAACGTAACCGCCCCGCCGAAGGTATTCGCCGCGCCGTTGGTCGACAAATCGAGCGTCGCGGCACCCGCCGTGAAGCTCGAAGTCCCGCCGACGGTCAGCGCCCCGGATTGAGTCAACGCACCGCCGGAGACGATCGTCAAATCGCCGGACGCGGTCGAAGCGCCGAGCGCAAGCGAATACCCGGCCGCGTTCGTTATGGTGATGTTGTTGCCGCCCGAGTTGCTGAACGTGACCGTGCCCGTGAGTTGGTTGCCCGCGTTGTTCGCGGTGATCGCACCTGCGCCGCCCGAAAACGTCGCCGCCGCGCCCGCGATCAGCGCCGTGTTGGCGAAGTTGAGGCCGTTGTTCGACGTCAGCGACAAAGCGCCCGTCCCGGCGTTGATCGACGCCGAGGCGTTGTTGACGATGCCTGAACCGCCGTTCGTGCCGGTGCCGTTCAACGCGATCGACGCTCCCGAGCTGGCCGTGATCGTGGCGCCAGTATCCAGCGTGATGCCGTGCCCGGTCGCACTGTTCGCACCGCCGAAGCCGGTGAGCGTGACCGCACCCGACACCGTGTTGATACTCGAGCTCGGCGCCAAAATGATGCCTTGCGCGCCCGCGCCGGTGCCGTCGCCGCCGCGTCCCGTGAGCGTGATGGAACCTGTCCCCGACGCGATCGAGCCGCCGTTGATCAGCACGATGCCGTGCTGGCCGGAGCCCGCGTCCGTGGCGCCTTTGCCGACGATCGAGACGTTGCCAGCACCGGCGGAAATCACGGCCGACGAGCCATCGATGCGTACGCCCCAGGCCGTGCCAGCGGTGGCCCCCGCCGTGCTGCTGCCGCCCGGCGCGTTGCCCCAAATCGTGATGTCGCCGCCGCCCGAGGTGAGGCCCGCATTGTCGAACCACGCCGTCTCCGATGCCGTGACCGAGACGTTGGCGCCGCCGGTGTTGGTCTTGGTGACGTTGCTTTGGACCAAGACGTTGCCGGCCGACGCCGTGAGGGAAACGGTCTGCAACCCGGTTCGCGCCAAAGATTGCGCACCCGAGATCGTCACGGAGCCGCCCGTGACGGTCAAATCACCGGTGAACGTATTGGCTTGGCTCAACGTCACGGCGTTCGTGCCGCCGCTCAAGGTAACCGTGCCGCCGGGGGCGTCCTGAGTAAAGCCGCCGGTTTGCGAGAACCCGGCGCCGGTCAGCGACAGCGCGCCCGTGCCCATGGTCGACGCGCCGAGGCTCAAGGCACCGGTCGTCGTCGCGGAGACGTTCGCCGACGTACCGGTCCGCGACACGATCAAATCGGTGAAATTATTGCCCGCGTTGGTCAACGTGGTGATACCCGCGCCGCTGATCGTGACGGTACCGGCGCCGGTGATGCCGCCGGTCTGCGTGGCCGTCCCGAAGTTGCTGAGGGCCAGATTGTTCCCGCCCAGCGCGATCGAGGCGAGCGACATGGCGCCGCCGGTGCCGGAGAGGAGATTGGTGTTGCGTGCGAGGGTCCAACCGGTGCCGGTCGTTATCGTCCCCGTCTGTGTGGCGGAGCCGATCCATTGCGAATCGAATCCGGAGACGGCGTTCAAGATACCGCTGGTGATCGCAAGCGTACCGGCGCCGCCGTTGACGCCGATCGTGGTCGAGTCCGTGTCGGTAAGGAAGACGATCGTTCCGGAGCCCGCCGCGCGCGACAGCGTCAAGGTCGTGGCCGAGTTGACCAAGTCGTCCGCGCGCAATGTCGTATTGCCGGTATGCGAGGCGCCGCCGACCGTCGCCGCCGTTCCTCGGAAGACCAAGCCGTTGCCCGCCGAACCCGCGATGCCGCGCAAGGTGATGTTCCCCGCGCCGGTCGACAACACGCTCGCGCCGTCGACCATGTCGATCCCGCGGCTGACGAAGCCGTAGGCGGCGACGACCTCGCTTCCGCCGCCCGTACCGGTAACGGAGACCGCGCCGCCGGCCGACGAAACTTCCGTCGTCGTGCCGAAGAGCGTGACACCGCGGCTGGCGCCGAAACTGGCCGTACCGGTCAGCGTCACTGCCCCGATGCCGGTGGCGCGCGCTTTGGCGTACAGCAACGCCATCCCGTCGTTGTTGTTGGACGTCGCCGCCGTGCCGGCGCCCGTGCCGGTGAGGGTGATCGAGCCGTTCTGGGACGAGATATCGGCAAAGGTGCCCGCTGCGTTGCCATTGAAATAAAGACCGATATGCGCGCCCCCGGTGCCGCCGCCGTTGGACGCGGACGCGCCGCCTTCGCCCACGATGTTGATCGTGCCCGTTCCGGTCGTCGAGACGACGGAACTCGCCGCCATCGACACGCCATACTGATTTATGCCCGTCGTGCCGCCCTTGCCGGCGATGGCGATGTTGCCGCCGCCTGCGTTCACCGTCACGCCAGAGGCGATCGCCACGCCCGTGAACGTGCCGGACGTATTTAAGTAGGTCGGCGCGGTGTTGGTGTTGGGCGTCGTCCACGTATCGACATTGCCCTTGATCAAAACATCGCCGCCGCCGGTCGTCAGGTTCGCATTGACCGACACACCGGCATCCCCCCGGACAGTCAAACCACCGGTCCCTTGCGTGGTCAGCGCATAGCCGACCGTGGCCGTGCCGCCTGCGCCGATCAGCGACAAATTCATATTGTTCAGCGCCGTGTAAGCGGCACCGACGGAGACGTTGCCGGTGGCGGAGGCGCTGCCGATCTGGAGCGTCCCGAAATTGGATATCCCGTTCAGAATACTGGACGTCACGCCAAGTCCTGATCCGGTGCCGTTGAGGATGACGTCGCCCCCGGACGCCGTGAGGAAAGAGACCGTCCCGCCGCCCGAGGCCCGCGTCAGCGACAAACTGGTCGCCGAGCTGGTCATCGAATCGACCTGGAAAATGAGGTCATTTTGGAACGAGGCGCCGCCGAGCGTGACATTGGCCCCCTGAAGGACCAGGCCGGTATTGCCGCCGCCGGGGTTGAAGCCCATGAATGCGACGCTCCCGGTGGCGCTGGTCGACGTCACCGAGGAATTGTCGACCACGATCGAATGGCCGCCGGTGGCGCCGGTTCCCAAGCCGGTGATCGAGATGTAGCCCGCTCCCGACGTCTGAATCTGCGCCCCCAAGATCGAAACGCCGACATTGCCCGCGCTGTTGCCACCACGTCCGACGATCTCGATATTCCCCCCGCCCGCGTTGAGAACGGCGCCGGTCGAGAACGACACGCCATTGCGGTTGCCGGTACCCGTGCCGGAGCCGGTAATCCCGCCCGGCGCATCGGCGTAGACTGTGACGTTGCCGCCCAGCGTCGTGATATTGCCGCCGAAGGTGGTCTGCCCGTCGGAGTTGGCGACCACGTTTATCGAACCCGCGCCCGCCGTGATGTTCGATAGCGACATCGAGCCGCCGGTGCCGGTCTGGGTGAAGGTCGCGGTCTTGGTTCCCGAACTGAAGAACGTCTGCGAGATCCCACCGCCCGAGGTCGTGATCGAGCCGCCCGATACGGTAAGATCGCCGGACCAAGTGTTGCTTTGGCTGAGCGTGACCGTGCCTCCGCCGCCGTCGATGGTGACCGTGCCGCCGCCCGCGGCCTGCGTGATCGCGCCGGATTGCGTGAATCCGACGCCAGAGATCGAAAACTGGCCCGCGCCGATCGACGACGCCATGATGTTGGGCGTAACCGTCGTGGCGAGGATGGTCTGCGTGACCGCCGCCGCGCGGTTGATCTCGATCGAGCCGAAGGTGTTGGACGCGTGGGTCAACGTCACGGCCCCCGTGCCGCTCACGGCCAGCGAACCCGCGCCGGTGATCGAAGCGGTTTGCGTGATCACGCCGTCCGCGTTGATCGACAGCTCGCCGGACGTGTTGATGTTGCCGCCGATCGTGACCGAGCCGGTCTGCGCGATCGCGACATTGCCCGAGCCCGCGTTGATGGCGGCCGTGCTGACGAAATTGCCGACGGCTTTGCCGCCCCCCGACAGGCTTTCGGTCGTGACCGTCCCGCCGAGCGTATTGATGCCCGAGCCGCCGACCGTGATGCCCGCACCCGCGCGCAGCGCCACGTTCAAGAGATAACCGCCGCTGTTGATCGAACCGCCCGTGCCGATCGTGATCGCGCCGTCCGCGCGCAGGATCAGCGTCGTGTTGGCCGCACCGTTGACGATCCCGGCGGTGATGTCGATATTGCCGGTCCCGGCGCCGGCCGACGCGGTGGTGATTGTGACGGTGCCGCCGGTCAGTGCCGCGTTGAGCACCGAAACGTCGAGATTGGACGATGCGTTGGATCCCGCGAAGGGCGACGCGCCGCTCATATCGCCCGAGCTCGCACCGGTCGTGATCGTGATGTCGGTCGGATCCAGCAAAAGCGCGCCGTTGACGCCGGCAACGCCGCGTAGATTGACCGTTCCCCGGAAATCCAGAAAGCCCTTCGACGACACTTCGATGAAGCCGCCGTTCACCGCGCCGGACACATCGATGTGACCGGCGTTGCGCGTGGCTTCGTCCGACCACAAGATCACGCGCCCGCCATCGGCCAAGGCCGACGACGCGTCGATCACCGCGCGCGCGTCCATATAGACCATCTTGGCGTTGGCTTCGGGGCCGTTGCCTTGGTAATTGCCGCCGACGAGTACCGTGCCGCCGCCTGCGTCGCCCGAAGCATCCAGGCGCGCGTTCTCGAACAGCCCGACCTTCTCGCCCAGCACCTTGATCGTGCCGCCCGTGGCGTCGGTCGTTTGGCCCGACACGTCGAGACTCGCATTGACCGAAACGACGCCGCTTTCGCCGCCGTCGATGACGATCTCGCCGTTCTCGATGCGCGCCGAACGCGCCTCGA
>JAYGHB010000001.1:0-437694 GCA_034931985.1 Halotia wernerae UHCC 0503 | reverse complement strand
CGAACTTCAACGGCACCGACAGCTTCACCTATACGGTGAGCGACGGGAACGGCGGCACGACCACGGGCACCGTCTCGGTGAACGTCGCGGCGGTGAACGACGCGCCGACGACCTCGGGCGGGGCGGCGAATGTCGCCGAAGATGGCTCGGTCACCGGCCAGCTCGCCGCGACCGATGTGGACGGCGACGCGCTGAGCTTCGGTCTGGCGCCCAACGGCGCGCCGGCGAACGGCACGGTCACGGTCAATCCGGACGGCACCTTCGTCTACACGCCGGCGGCAAATTACAACGGCACCGACAGCTTCACCTATACGGTGAGCGACGGGAATGGCGGCGTCACCACCGGCTCGATCTCGATCACCGTCGATCCGGCCAATGACGCGCCGACCACGTCGGGTGCTTCGCTCGCCGGTCAGGAAGACGGCTCGATCGCCGGTCAGGTCACCGGGCTCGATATCGACGGCGATGCGCTGACCTTCGCGGTCGATGGCGCGCCGGCCAACGGCACCGTCACGATGAACCCGGACGGGTCGTTCAGCTACACGCCCGCCGCGAACTTCAACGGCACTGACAGCTTCACCTACACCGTCTCCGACGCGAATGGCGGCACGACCACGGGCACGGTCTCCGTGAACGTCGCGGCGGTCAACGATGCGCCGACGACGTCGGGCGGGGCGGCGAATGTCGCCGAAGATGGCTCGGTCACTGGTCAGTTGAGCGGCTCGGACGTCGATGGCGATACGATCACGTTCGGTCTCGCCGAAAACGGCGCGCCGGCGAACGGCAACGTCACGATCAATCCCGACGGCTCGTATAGCTATACGCCGAACCCTAACTTCGCGGGCACGGACAGCTTCACCTATTCGATCTCCGACGGGAACGGCGGTACGGCGCTGGGTACGATTAGCGTCACCGTGACCAACTCGAACGACGCGCCGACGACCTCGGGTGCTTCGCTCGCGGGGCAGGAAGACGGTACGATCGCCGGTCAGGTTACCGGCCACGACGCGGACGGCGACGCGCTGACCTTTGCGGTCGATGGTGCGCCCGCCAATGGCAGCGTCACCATGAATCCCGACGGGTCGTTCAGCTACACCCCGGCGGCGAACTTCAACGGCACCGACAGCTTCACCTATACGGTGAGCGACGGGAACGGCGGTACGACCACGGGTGTGGTCTCCGTCAACGTCGCGGCCGTGAACGATGGGCCGGTCGCGGCGAACGCGACGGCTTCGGGCACCGAAGACAACGTCGTCACCGGTCAATTGACCGCGACGGATATCGATGGCGACACGCTGACCTTCGCGCTGGCCGACAATGGCGGCCCGGCGCATGGCAGCGTCACGGTCAATCCGGACGGCAGTTACACCTACACGCCGAATGCCGACTGGGCGGGGACGGATTCGTTCACCTACCAAGTCAGCGACGGCAATGGCGGCACGACGACGGCGACCGTTTCGGTCGATGTCGCGCCGGTCGCCGACGTGCCGAATGTCGACATCGGCTTCGGCACGCCAAGCCTGAACGACGGCACCAGCGGCGTCACCGTCACCAATCATGGCGGTTCGGCCGGCTACAACAACAGCTACGGCTATTACGTTCTGAACGACGCGGGCCAGCCGGTCAGCGGCGGCATCATCTGGGCGAATACGAACGCGACGGTCGGCCAGACCGCGTCGCTGACGGGCCTCGACGCCGATCGCGTCGGCTTCTTCGTGATCCCGAACGGGTCGAACAACAATCCCGGCGAAATCCAGAACGGCGAAAGCGTCACCTTCAGCAAGGGTGCCGACGGCAAGTGGATCGCGACGGACGGGCAAGGCAACACGCTGACGGGCAACGGCGCGAACGTGCTGTTCGACAAGCCGGTGCTGAACGCGGGCGGCGTCGTCCAGGTCGTCGATAACGGCAACCCCGGCAACCAGAACTGGGAAGATCTGGCCGGCGGCGGCGACAACGACTTCAACGACGTCAACGCGACGACGGTTTGGACGGCCGAGAACAACGCGACCAGCACCTATCCGCTGAACGTGAGCGCCTCGCCGTCCGATCGCGACGGCAGCGAAACCGTCACCGGCGTGACGCTGACCGGCATACCCGCCGGTTCGGTGCTGAAGGACGTGAACGGCAACACGATCGCGCCGAACGGCGATGGCTCGTATTCGCTCACTCCCTCGCAGCTCGGCACGCTGTCGCTGACCACGCCGCCGGGCTTCTCGGGCACGTTGGACGTGACCGCGACCGCCACGGCGAAGGACGGCACCAGCACGACGACCGGCAGCGACAGCGCGTCGGTCAACGTGGCCGAAATAAATCTCGATCCGGTCACCGCGGGCGGCGTCGTCGACGGTGCGGAAGATACGGCCACGACCGGCCAATTGGTCGCGCAGGATCCCAACGGCGATCCACTGACGTTCTCGTTGGCGCAGAACGGCGCGCCGAGCCACGGCACAGTCACGATCGCGCCGGACGGCAGCTACACCTATACGCCGGCCGCGAATTATCACGGCACCGACGCGTTCACCTACACGGTCAGCGACGGCAAAGGCGGCTCGACCACCGGCACGATCGTGGTCAACGTCGCTTCGGTCAACGACGCGCCGACGACCTCGGGCGGCGCGAATTCGGGTGCGGAGGATACGGTCGTCGCCGGCCAGCTCGCCGGGAACGACGTGGACGGCGACGCGCTGACCTTCGGACTCGCCACGAATGGCGGCCCGGCGCACGGTACCGTCACGATCAACCCGAACGGTTCCTACACCTACACGCCGGCCGCGAATTTCAACGGCAACGATTCCTTCACCTACACCGCGTCGGACGGGAAGGGCGGCACGGTCACCGGCACGATCACCGTGTCGATCAGCCCGACCAACGACGCGCCGACGACGTCGGGCGCGATCGTCTCGGGCCAAGAGGACGGCTCCGTCGCGGGCCGCGTGACGGGCCACGATGTGGACGGCGACACGCTGACCTTCGGTCTCGCGTCGAATGGCGGCCCGGCCCACGGCGCCGTCACGTTCAACCCTGACGGCACGTTCGTCTATACGCCGGCCGCGAACTACAACGGCACCGACAGCTTCACCTATACGGTGTCGGACGGTAAGGGCGGTACGGCTACCGGCACGGTCTCGGTCAACGTCGCGGCCGTGAACGACGCGCCGACGACGGCCAACTCGACCGCGCAAACCGACGAGGATCAGCCCTTGTTCGGTCGCGTTAGCGCGCATGACGTGGACGGCGACGCGCTGAGCTTCGCGCTGGCCGCGAACGGCGCGCCGGCGCACGGCACCGTCACGCTCAACGCCGACGGCACCTACGCCTATACGCCGGCCGCGAATTATCACGGCACCGACAGCTTCACCTATTCGGTCAGCGACGGGAACGGCGGCACGACCACGGGCACGGTCACGATTTCGGTCGCGTCGGTCAACGACGCGCCGGTCACGCAAGCGACGACGGCCAACGGCCTGGAAGACGCGCCCGCGATCACCGGTCATGTCGTCGCGTCCGATGTGGACGGCGACGCGCTGAGCTTCGCGCTGGCGTCCGACGGCGCGCCCGCGTACGGCACGGTCACGCTCAATCCAGACGGGTCGTTCAGCTACACGCCGGCGGCGAATTTCAACGGCTCGGATTCCTTCGCCTACGAAGTGTCGGACGGCAACGGCGGCGTCACGCGCGGCGTCGTCAACGTGATGGTCGCGGCGGTCAACGATTCGCCGACCGCGCCCACGCAGACGATGTTGCAGGGCACCGAAGACATCGTGATGTCCGGCACGCTGCCGGGTTCCGACGTCGACGGCGATAACTTGACCTTCGCGCTGGTGGGCGCGCCGCCCGCCGGCTTCACGCTGAACCCCGACGGGACGTATCAATACACGCCCGCGGCGAATGCCAACGGCCCGGTCGCCTATTTCGACTACACCGTGACCGATCCGTCGGGCGTGTCGGTGCAGAGCCGCGTCTATATCAGTTTGACCCCGGTCAACGACGCGCCGTGGTTCAACGACAAATCGATCACGATCGCGGAAGGTTCGGGCTCGGCCGGCGTTCTGCAATTCGGCGATGTCGATGGCGACACGGTCACCATCGCGATCGCCCAAGACGGCGCGCCCCGGAACGGTACGGTCGTGCTGGGCGCCAACGGCACCTACACCTACGTGCCCAACCCGCATTTCTCCGGGAACGATAGCTTCCAGGTCGCAGTGACCGATGCCAACGGCGCCACGACGATCGGCACCGTTGCCTTCACCGTCACGCCGGTCAACGACGCGCCGGTCACGACGCCGATGATCGCGACGGGCCAGGAAGACAACGCGATCTCCGGCCAGTTGTCGGCGACCGATCCGGACGGCGACGCGATCACCTATTACCTGCCGTTCGGCTACGATGCGACGAACGGTCAATTGACCTTCAATCCGGACGGCTCGTTCACCTTCGTGCCGAAAGCCGATTGGAACGGCCAAGTCGAAATCTACTATCACGCGCGCGACGCGTGGGGGGCGGAGACGTCCGGCTCGCTGAAGATCGTCGTCGATCCGGTGAACGACGCGCCGATCGCGCTGACCGCCAGCGCGTCCGGTGCCGAAGACACGATGCTCGCCGGCCGTCTCGCCGCGAGCGACGTGGACGGCGACGCGCTGACCTTCGCTCTGGCCCCCGGCGGCGCGCCCGCGCATGGCACGCTGACGATCCAGCCCGACGGCAGCTACACCTATTCGCCGGCCGCGAATTTCAACGGCACGGACGCGTTCACCTACACGGTCAGCGACGGCAACGGCGGCACGGTGACGAAGACCGTGGCGCTCGACATCGCCGCTGTGAACGACACGCCGGTGACGCAAGGCCAGGATCTGAACGGCACCGAAGATCACACGATCGCCGGTCAACTCGCCGCGACCGACGCGGACGGCGATGCGCTCAGCTACTCGCTCGCCGCCGACGGCGCGCCCCGGCACGGTTCGGTGACGCTCAATCTCGACGGCTCGTTCACCTATGTGCCGGCCGCCAACTACAACGGCACGGACTCGTTCACCTATCAGGTCAGCGACGGCAAGGGCGGCTTCGCAACGGCGACGGTTACGCTCAACGTCGCGGGCGTCAACGACGGGCCGGTCGCCGGCACGACCGCGCTGGCGGTCAACGAGGATACCGTCCTCGCCGGCCGCTTGGCCGCGACCGACGCCGAAGGCGACACGCTGACCTTCGCGCTGGCGCCGGGCCAAGGCCCGACGCACGGCACGCTCGACCTGCAGCCGGACGGCACGTATCTCTACACGCCGGCCGCGAATTATCACGGCACCGACACGTTCACCTACACCGTCAGCGACGGCAACGGCGGCACGGTCACGCAGACCGTGGCGATCAGCGTGGCCAGCGTCAACGACGCGCCGGTCGCGCAGAGCATCTCGGCCGCCGGCACCGAAGATACCGCGTTCACCGGCCGGGTGACGGCGACGGATATCGAGGGCGACAACCTGACCTTCTCGGTGCCCGCTTCGGGCCGTCCGGCGCACGGCACGGTCACGATGGCGGCCGATGGCAGCTATACCTACGTGCCGCACGCCAACTACAACGGCACGGACTCGTTCACCTATCGCGTGTCGGACGGCAATGGCGGTGTCACCACCGCGACCGTCACGATCGATCTCGCCGCCGTCAACGATGCGCCGGTCGCCAATGCGGCGCCGATCCCGGGCATCGAAGATACGCTCATCACCGGCCGCGTGATCGCGGCCGACGTGGACGGCGACGCGCTGAGCTACACGCTGGTGTCGGCGCCGACGCATGGCGCGCTGACCTTCGCGTCGGACGGCAGCTACACCTACGCGCCGTCGGCGAACTACAACGGCAACGACACGTTCGTCTTTCAGGTCAGCGACGGGAAGGGCGGCGTCACCAACGTCGTGCAGACGATCCAAGTCGCCGCGGTCAACGACGCGCCGACCACCGTCGGCTTCGACGCCGTGTCGCTCAACAGCGCGCCGGTCGCCGGCACGCTGACGGCGCAAGACGTGGACGGCGATGCGCTGACCTTCGCGCTGGCGCAAAACGGCGGCCCGTCGCACGGCACCGTGACGGTCGCGCCGGACGGCAGCTTCGTCTACACGCCCGCCAACGGTTACGACGGCACCGACGCCTTCACCTATGTCGTGTCGGACGGGAAGGGCGGTACGGCCACCGCGACCGTGTCGCTGACGCTGGTCGGCGATAACGACGCGCCGGTCGCCACGAACACGGCGTTCGCGCTGGACGAGGACACCGTCCTCAACGGCAATCTCGGGATCGTCGATCCCGAAGGCCACGCCTTCACCTACGCGCTGGCCGACGGCCCCGATCACGGCACGCTGATGCTGGGGCCCAACGGCACCTTCGTCTACACCCCGGCCGAGAATTATCACGGCGGCGACAGCTTCCAGATCTCGTTGACCGACGTGTTCGGCGCGACGCAAACGCAGACGATCTCCCTGGCGGTCGCCTCGGTGATCGACGTGCCGCGTCTCGATCCGATCCACATCACCATCGACGAAGATTCCGGCCCGATCACTTTCCCGGTCACCGTCGTCAATCCCGACGGTCTGGCGTTCGGCGTTTCGTCGGGCACGTGGAGCTCGCCCTTGGGCAGCTACGCTTGGTCGAACGACGGGCAGTCGCTGACATTCACCCCGAATGCGGACGCCAACGGCACAGCGGACCTGTCGCTGATCCTGTGGGACGCGAACGGAGTGGGCACGCAGGTTCCCGTCGTCATCGACATCCTGCCTGTCGACGACGGCCCGCGCGTCGATCAGCCGAACTTCAACATGCTGGAAGACACGATTTTCGCCGGCCGCATCGACGCGCGCGATCCGGACGGCGGCGGGATCGCCGGCTTTACCCTGGTCGATGGCCCCGATGTCGGCGAGTTCACGCTGAATTCGGACGGCACCTTCACCTTCACGCCGCCGGCCGATTACTACGGCAATGTCAGCTTCACCTATGTCGTCACGGATACGACGGGCGCTTCGTCGACGCTGACGTCGACGATCGCGGTCGCCAATGTCGGAGATCCGCCCGTTACTTGGCCGCAGAGCTTCACGGGCACCGAAGACTCGCTGATCTCCGGCAAGCTCGAAGGGTACGATCCCGACGGCGGCGTGATGGGGACCGATTACTGGTGGGTCGAAGCGCCGGGCGAGAACGCGTATCTCGCGGAAGGCTATCTCGACATCGCTCTCGACGGCACGTTCACCTTCCGCCCGGATCCCGATTGGTACGGCACGGCGACGGTGCATATGCGCCTGGCCGACAAGGAAGGCTTCGTGTCCGAGCCGGTGCTGCTCACCTTCACGATCACGCCGGTCAACGATCTGCCGACGGGCGCCAACTACACCCATATCGGGATCGCGGAAGACACGACGTATAGCGGCAATCTCGGCGTCAATCCGGAAACGGGCGCGGCTCTCGTCAACGATATCGAGACGGCGCGCCAGGATCTCGCCTTCACGGTCGCGCGACAGGCGGCGCACGGCACGGTAACGATCGACGCGAACGGCGACTTCGTCTACACGCCCAACGCCAATTTCCACGGCTGGGATACGTTCTCGTACACGGTCACCGACGCCGACGGCGGCATCGTTACGCTGGAAGCGCCCAGCATCTACGTGTCGTCGGTCATCGATCCGATGATTTGGACCGAAGGGCTGACCGTCGACGGCGGCCACACTTTGACGGGCTATGTCGGCGGCAGTTCCGACGGCACGGCCTATAATCAGGAATCCTGGGCTTCGCACGGCACGTTGGCGTTCAACGCCGACGGCACGTTCGTCTACACGCCCAATCAGGATTTCTCCGGCACCGACCGTTTCCTGGTGACGGCGTATTGGAACGGCCAGTCCGAACAGCGCTGGGTCGAGATCACCGTCACGCCGAACGACGCGCCGGTGATCGAATCCCCGAACCACGAGACGGCGCTGCTCTCGCAAGGGCCGATCACGGGGCAAATCCTGGCGAGCGACGCGGAAGACGACGCGCTGACCTTCTCGCTGGTCTCGGGTCCGGCCGACGGTCTGCTGACGCTCAACGCCGACGGCAGCTTCAACTATCAGCCCAGCGGCAACGCCGTGGGACCGCAGAGCTTCGTCTACCAAGTCGACGACGGTTTCGGCGGCGTCACGCAAGCCACGCACACGATCGATCTCTACGGCGAGGCCGAGCATTCGGCCGGCCCCGGCGTGTTGTCGGGCAATTGGAACCTTCAGGACTTCGTGCACGACAACGTCGTCGTCACGGCGACCAACGAAGCGCCGGACGACGCGCCCGATACCGTCGTGGGCTTCCAAGCGGCCGAAGACACGATCGACGTCACGGCGCTGTTCGGCGCCGACGTGCCGGCGGATTGGGCGGCGATGCTGACCGCGCAATACGATGCCGGTGCCGGCGGCACCTATATCGGCGTGACGAGCGAAGGCTCCGCGACGCCGGAATGGGGCGTGTTGCTGGTCGGCGTGCAAACCTCGATCGACGATCTGCTCGGCCAGCAAGCGATCACGGCGCAGCAAAGCTCGACGCCGTAATCCGCAAACGCGGCGCGCAAAGAAAAAGGGCGGCTTCGCAAGAAGCCGCCCTTCGTCGTTCAGGCGTTGCGCCGGATCAGGCGGTTTTCTTGCCGCGCTGGACCGCGATATCGCCCAGATGGCGCAGATTGGCGAACGAGACGAGGTGCAAATAGACGAGGCCGAGCCCGCCCGATTTGCGCAGCTCCAGGAACTTGTCGTCCGGCAGCTCGTTCAATTTCCGCTCGTCGACGATGCCGAAACCTTGGAATCCCACCGTCTCGCCGCTGGCGAGCTTGGCTTCGATCCGGCGTTCGATCAGCAGGCCCAGATCGCCGAGCAGTTTGACGATCTGCGCGGTGCGCACTTGGTCGCGATGGATGTCGGCGCCCAGTTGCAGCATGCGGTCGAGATAGGCCGATTTCTTGCCGTTCTCGAAAAAGCGCATGCCTTGCTGGGTCGAGACGAGCGGCGAGCCTTCGTCGATGCAAAGGATGAGGCGCTGGCCGTCGTTGGATTGCGCGATCAGGAACGGGTAGCGGCGCAGATAGGCGGGCATATAGGCGCCCTGGCGCCATTTGCCGTCGTCGCCGACATAGAGGTTTTCGTCGGCGCGCAAACCGACCAGCACGGCCGCCATCGGCGACGGCTTGGTTACGAACACGATGGGGTATTCGCGCGCGGCGACGGGGAATTCCGCACCCGTGATCGGCACGGCGCGCGTCTTGGCGGCGAATTTGAAATCGCGGGTTTCCAGCACCGCGAATTGCTCGTGACGCTGCGGGTCGATCGGGCGCACGCGGGCGTAGAGCGGCGGCATATCGCCCGAAGGCGCTGCTTCGCGCATCGCCGGGGCGGGGGCGGGTGCCGGGGCGGGCGCCTTCGCGGGTGCGGGGGCCGATTTGGCCGCCGGTTTGGCGGCTTGTTTGGCGGCGGGTGGGCGGGTCGGTTTTTCGGCCATTGTTTCCCCGGTTTATCGTTCCGTCATTGCGCGGTCGGTCGTCTTCAGGATCGGCTTCAGAAGATACTGCAAGATCGTCCGTTCGCCAGTAACGATATCGACTTGTGCGGTCATGCCGGGGGAAATCGGCAACGGCCGGTCGGGCGTGCCCAAAGCCATCCGATCGGCGCGCACGCGCACCAGGAACCAGGGCTCGCCCTTTTCGTCGGGGATCGAGTCGGCGCTGATCGCCGCAACGGCGCCTTTGATCCCGCCATAGATGGAGAAATCGTAGGCGGTGATTTTCACCAGCGCTTCCTGGCCGATATGGACGAAGGCGATGTCCATCGGGCGCACGCGCGCCTCGACCAGCAATTCGTCCTCGCCGGGCACGATCTCCATGATGACGGAGCCCGGTTCGAGCACGCCGCCGATGGTGCGCACGGCGATCTGCTTGACCGTGCCCGCGACCGGCGAGCGCACGTCGCGGCGCGCCACGCGATCGGCCATCGAACGTAGGATCTCGGCGGTCGCCGAGAATTCGGCGCGCACGCGGGCGAGTTCGGTCGAGGCTTCGCGCTGATAGGTGCGGCCGCGCTCGTCGAGCTTGGCTTCGACTTCGGCGATCGCGGCGCGCAAGCCCGGGATCTGGAAACGCGTCGTGCGCAGCTGGCCTTCGATTTCGTTCGACTGGCGTTGCAGGCGCAGAAGATCGAGCTGCGAGCGATAGCCGCGTTCGGCCACTTCGCGCACGATTTCAAGCTCGCGGTTGGAAAGATCCAGGCTGCGCGACAGCCAGATTTCCCGATCGACCAGCGTGCGCAGCTCCTGCTGGCGCTGGGCGAGGTTGCGGCCGAGGCCCTCGCGGGCGGCGTCGAGCTCTTCCTTGCGCGCGGCGAATAGCGCGCGTTCCGTCTCGACGAAGGACGGGCCTTCGCGCAACGCTTCTTCGGGGAAGGTGACGTTGGGGCGCACCGCGGCTTCCGCTTCCAGGCGTGAAGCGGCCGCCATCAGGGCGAGATATTTCTGGCGGTTCTGCTGAAATTCCGACGCGAACGCGACGTCGTCGATGCGTGCCAGCATCTGGCCGACGGCGACGCGGTCGCCTTCGCCGACGTAAAGCCGCTCGAGAATGCCGCCTTCGAGATTCTGGATGCGCTGGATCTGCAGCGACGGCACGACTTTGCCTTGCCCCGAGGCGTAGGTGTCGAGCTTGCCGACGGCCGCCCAAGCGCCCAGCGACACGATCATCGCCGCGACCGCGATCAGGAACATCGCCCCCCCGGCGGGCGGCGTGATCAAGGCGCCGGAAAGCCGGTCGGGCGGGGGCAAAGCGCGCGCGGGAAGCGACATGCTCAGCTCCCCACGCGTTCGACCGCGCGCCCGCCGCCTTGCGGCGGCGTGCGGCGCTTGGCCAGCGCGTCGAGCACGCGTTCGCGCGGCCCGTCGGCGATGATGCGGCCGCGATCGACGACGATCAGGCGCGAAACGAGGGTGAGCAGCGACGGGCGATGCGCGATCAGCACCAGCGTGCGGCCGTCGAGAACTTCCTCCAGGCGGATCTTCATCGCCTGTTCGGAGCCTTGATCCATCGCCGATGTCGGCTCGTCCATCGCCAGCACGCGCGGCTTCAGCAGCAGCGCGCGCGCCAGCGCGATCGCTTGGCGCTGGCCGCCGGACAGGCGCTCGCCGCGCTCGCCCACGGCCCAGTCATAGCCTTCGGGATGCTGGCGCACGAATTCGTCCACGCCCGCGAGCTGGGCGGCTTCCAGGATTTGCGCGTCGTCGGCCAGCGGCGCGCCGAGCGAGATATTCTCGCGCACCGAGCCCGCGAACAGCACCACGTCTTGCGGCACGCAGCCGATATGTTTGCGCAAATCCTCGGGCGCCAATTGGCGGATATCGGCCCCGCCGACCAGGATCTGGCCTTCCTTGGCGGTGTAGAGGCCGAGAATGAGTTTGAGGATCGAGCTTTTGCCCGAGCCGATCGGGCCGACGATGCCAACCCGCTCGCCCGGGCGGATCGTGAAGCTGACATTGCGCAGCACTTCGTTGCCTTGCCCCGGATAGGCGAAGGAAACGTTGCGGAATTCGATCTCGCCCGTCAGGCCCGAGCGTTCCAGGTAGCGCTTCTTGGAATCGCCTTCCTGCGGCAGCTTCATGATCTGATCGAGCGTTTGCAGCGACGCTTGGCTTTGCTTCAAACGCGTCAGCAGGGCGGCGATCTGGCCGATCGGCGCCATCGCGCGGCCGGCCAACATCGTGCAGGCGATGAGCGCGCCGGTCGTCAGCGACATCTCGACGAACAGATAGACGCCGTGGACGATCATGATCATCGTCGTCAGGTTCTGCGCGAGCGAGGAGAAATTGATCGCCAGCGACGACCAGGTGCGCGACTTGACCGCCGCTTCGGCCGAAGCGCCCACCGAGGCTTCCCAGCGCTGCTGCATCTTGTCGCCGGCACCCACGGCCTTGATGGTTTCGAGGCCGGAGATGGTTTCGACCAGCACGCCGTGGCGCAAAGCCGCCAGCGCCATCGCCTGTTTGACGACGCGTTCGAGCGGGATCTGGATCAGCATGCCGACGAGCAGGACCAGCGGAATGGCGATCAGGGGTGTGAGCACCAGCCAGCCGCCGATCCACCAGATCAACGCCAGGAACATCACCACGAAAGGCAGATCGACCAGCGTGTTGACGGTCGCCGAGGAGAAGAACTCGCGCAAACTTTCGAACTCGCGCAGATTGTTGGCGAAGCCGCCGGCGGTCGGCGGGCGCGCTTCCAGCCGGATGCGGATCACTTGGTCGAAGATGCGGCTGGCGAGCAGCGCGTCGACATTCTTGCCCGCATGATCGACGAAGTAGCCGCGCAGCATGCGGATCGCGAAATCGAACAGATAGACGATCAGGATGCCCGAGGAGAGCACGAACAGCGTTTCGATGGCGCCGTTGGGCACGACGCGGTCGTAGACGCTCATCGAATACATCGGCGCGACCGTCGCCATCACGTTGACGACGACGGAGGCGAGCAGCACATAGATATAGGTGGGCCAGGCGAGGAACAGCGCCTGCCAGAACCAGCGCTTGCCGCGCGGCGGGGCGGTCTTCTCCTCGACGTCTTCCTCGTCGGGCCGGCGGCGCAATTGCGCGAACACGCAAGCGCCGGCGTAAATTTTGCCGAGATCCTCGAAGCCGAACCATTCGAAGCGGTCTTCGTCGGGCCAATAGATACGCAAGGCTTCGGGCTTGGCGTCGGCCGCGATCGCCGCTTCGCCGTTCTTCAACAGCAGCACGGCGGGAAGGGGCTGGCGCGGGATCGCCTCCAGCATCATGGTGCGCGCTTCGGCCTCGATGCCGAGCTTGGCGCAATTCTCGACGAAGGCGGCGGGCGTGTCGGCCGGCTGGACCAACGCGGCGGCCGCGTCGGCCAGATCGAAATGCTTGGCGATCGCCGGGAAACAGGACGCGAGCGTTCCCCGCCGGCGCTGCGGCGCCGCTTCGGCTTCGGACGGGGGCGGTGTTGCGTTCACGTCAAACGAACTCCTCCGCTTCCGTTCCCATCCGGAATTCTTCGAGCGGATGGGTGCGGCGGATGATTGGACGATATCTGGTTAACGTTAAAGGTTCCCTAAAATTTTCGGATATTGCATATACGTCTATGAAAACAGTATTTATATCAATGGCTTTTGAGGGTATATTGATGTTTGTTCCTGCCGCCGAATTGACATGACCGACAGTCCCGCCGCCGACCCTCTCGTTCAAAGCATGACCCGCGCCCTCCTCGACGATCGGGACGCGGCGATCGAGGGCATTTTCAAATCCGCCGATCTGGTCCTGCCCTATGCGTGCTGGACGCCCGACGTGGCGACCCTGCCGCACGCCACGTTGCGCGCCTTCGCGGAAAGCATGCCGCTATTCGCGCGCGGCGGGATGGCGGCGGTGCTGGATGCGTTGCAGGCCCCCAGCCATGCCGAGATCGCGGCCAATTCGCTGGTCGTCCGCCTGCTCGACGACGGCGACATGGAATACGTCCATTACGGCGAGGCGCTGGCCAGTACCGGCGGTTATTCCTGGGCCGGGCAGCGTTTGTCGTCGATGGCCACGCGCACGCATTTCGCGCGCTACTATCAGGCGGGTTATCTGGCGGCCGGCAAGCGGCGCAAGACGCTCTACACCGAGAACGCCGGCGGGGCCGGCTTCGCGGTGCGCACCTGGTGCCGCTTCGTGGTCCCGATCGGCGCCCCCCGCGGCCCGATCGAAGGGTTCGCGGTCGGCAATATCGGCCTGTCCGGACCGCCGATGTGGCGCGCGGTCAGTCCGCGCGGCGCGAGCCCCGAGATCGTCGCGCGCTGCAACGACCGCCATCGCCGCTTCGCGCTGGAAACCGCCGCCGCCTTGACGCGCGCGGCCGATCGCTCGGCCGTGCAGATGCTGGATGGCGGGCCGATCCCGTTCGGGTTGCTGGCGGTCGATGCGTCGCGCTTGCGTTACGCCAATGCCGGGTTCCTCGATGCGTTCGGGCTCGACGCGCAAGGCCTTGCCGCGTTCGAGCCCGCGTCGATGTTCGCCGACACCGCCGTCTGGAAGAAGGTCGCCGAAGCGATCGTCGCGGGCGGCGCGCCCGAGCAGATCGAGACCGACATCACGCTGGCGCGCGGGCGCAAGGCGCATATGCGTCTGACTTTCGCGCGCGGCAGCTACAATGGCGGGGCCGGGATCGCGATTTGGCTGATCGATCTTTCGCAGCGCCGCGCGCTCGAACTCGAACTGGTCGCCGCGCGCGAAGCGGCGGAGGAGGCGGCGCGCGCGAAGGCGGGGTTCCTTGCGGCGATGAGTCACGATCTGCGCACGCCGCTCAACGCCATTATCGGCTTCGGCGAATTGATTACGCGCATCGCTTCCGACACCGCGAAGGGCCCGGCGCAGCTCGCCAAAATCGCCGATTACGCGACCAGCGTCACCCATTCGGGCGAATTGCTGCGCACGCTGGTCGAGAACGTGCTGGAGGCCGCGCGGCTGGAAAGCGGCAAACTCGAACTGGCGCATGAACGGCTGAACGTCGCCGGTACGCTCGGCCTCGCCTTGGAAACGCTGGCGATGGCCGCGTCGCAAAAAGGCGTTTCACTGGCCGCCGATCTCGCCCCCGACGTCGAGATCGAAGCGGATGCGCGCGCGCTTACGCAGATCGCGCTGAATTTGATCGGCAACGCGATCAAATACACCGATGCGGGCGGTGCTGTGCGCGTGCGTTTGACGCGCGGCGACGCGGGCGCCGCGGTGTTGGAGATCGCGGATAACGGTCGCGGGATCGGCGCCGAAGATCTCGCCCGCGTCATCAAACCGTTCGAGCGCGGCGAGCGCGAAGCGGGGACGCCGCGCGACGGCGTGGGCTTGGGACTTGCCATCGCCAAAGGCTTGGTCGAAGCGCAAGACGGCACGCTCGATATCGCCTCGACGCCCGGCAAGGGCACGACGATCGTCGTGCGCCTTCCCTGATTTAAGCGAGTTCGCGCGTCGCGAAGCTTTTGTATTTTTCGGGATCGAAGAAATTCGTGCCGGCGAGATAGCCGCGGCCCGGCGACATGTCGGGCGGACGGCCGGGTTCGCCCGCCCCTTCGAAGGTCAATTCGAGCTGCACGCCCGACGGGTCGTAGACGAACAACTGCCACAGCGTCGTGCCGGGCACGAGGAATTCGCGATAGGGCAGGCCGAAGCTTTCGAGTTTCGCGCGATAATCGTGGAAGCCGATCGCGGCGAGCGAGACGTGGTCGATCGCGGCCGTGCCGTTGGGCGCGATGCCCGACGGGCCCATCGCTGGTCCGCCCGCATAGATATGGAAGATCGCGTCGCCGCCGGGCATGGGCAAAGCGAGCCAAGCACCGGGGAAATCGAAGGCCGGGCGCTTGGCTTGGCGCAAGCCCAGCACGTCGCAATAGAAACGCACCGTGGCGCCGAGATCGGCGGTTTTGATGGCGATATGGAAAAGTCCGGTCAGCGGCATGGCGTCAGTTTAGCGCAATGTCGCGGTCGCGGAAATCTCAATCCGCTCCTTGCCCTTGCCCGGATTGCGGCGTTTCAGCGCGATCGCGCCGATTTCGCCGCTGCGCTTCAAATGCGTGCCGCCGCAGGACACGCGCGCGAAACCGTCGATCTCCCAATAGCGCCGCTCGGCCGTTTCCAGGCCGGGTTCGAAGGCCGAGACGATCGGCCGGTCGGCGGCCACGATCGCGTTGGCCGCGTCGGCGATTTCCGGCAAGGCGGGGGCCACGCTCTCGGGCCAGACGAAATCGATGCGCGCTTTGTCTGGCGCGATATGCGCGCCGATCCGCTCCACGCCGGGAAAGCGCCGCACGGCGAGTTCGAGCACGATCTCCGCCGCGAAATGCAGGCGCATCAACGCGTAGCGCCGCGCCCAATCGATTTGGACATTCACGATGCGGTCCGGCGTCAAACCGTGACCGGGATCGAGCGTGTAGACGATGCGCCCGTCGTCGTGCAGTCTTGCACTTCGCACAAGCTGATCGGCGATGCTGCCGTGATCGCTTTCTTGGCCGCCGCATTCGGCGAAAAAAACCGTGCGGTCGAGTTCGATCCAATCTTCGCCGGCGGCCGTCACCGTCGCGTCGCATTGCGTGGCGTAAGGATCGGTCCAGAACAGTTTCGCGGTCATGCCAGTTCGGCGCGCCAGAAATCGAGCAATGCCGCTTGGGCGCGCGCGGGCGAATAGGCCGCGACCGTTGCGGCACCGGCATCGAGCATCGCTTGATGCGCCGCCGGATTTTTGTCGACCATGTCGATCGCGGCGGCGAGCGCGTCGGCGCAAGCCAACCAGTCTTCTTCCGCCGCCCAGAAGCCGTTCGCAGGCGTCATGTACTCGCGCCCGCCATCGCCCATGAATCCGGCCGGGATCGTGCGGCACGCCATCGCTTCGAGCGGCGGCAGGCCGAAGGATTCGCGATGCGACAGCGACAGGAACCATTGCGACCGCGCCATCTCCGCCGCCGCTTGGGAGGAGGTGGCGCCATCGACCGACAGCCAGGGAATGTCCGCGTGGCGCTTGTGGCGACGCTTGAACGTGTGATGGATCAGCGCCGCCAGATCGGCGCGTTTGCGCGGCATCAGCAAAATCGCGCGCATCTTGGCGGCGGGCGCGTATTCGGCGGGATCGATCGCGTAGGGCACGATCGGAATGTCGACGCCATAAACGTCGCGGAAGAAATCGCGCACCGCCACACTCGATCCCAATACGCGATCGACGCCGAACTCGGCGATGCCCGTCCTCGGGTCGGCGCCGAAAGGCAGGTAATACTGGTTCTGGCAGAACAGAATGCGCCGGATCGGCGCGTTCGCCAGCGGCGCCAGCAGATGCGGCAGACCCTCGGGAATGACGACGCGGTCGCCCGTTTGCGGCGTATAGGCGAGATCGATCTTGGCGCGCGAGGCGTAGAAATCCTGGGCGGGCGGGGTGGTCATGGCGATCGCCGCGTCGAACCCCGCCGCCGTCAGCCATTCGACATGGCGATGGATCGTCGCCACGCCGCCGAACGGCTTGTCGAAAGGGTGCAGCAAATAGCGCAGGCGGGCCATTGTCAGCCGGGCCGGGAATCGGTCGTCGGGGTCATGCCGGAGCGTAACCCGGCACCCGGACCGGACCAAACCCCCTGGCGCGAATTGCGAATCGGGGCAAATTCGCGCCCTTTTCATGCTTCCGCACGGACCTGCGGGGACCCTGGCATATCCATTGCTTGATCCACCGTAGGGCGTGTCGGACGCCCGAAACCAAGAATGAGGAGGGCCCATGCCCCTGGACCGTTTTTCCCGCCGCTCGTTCCTGCAAGGCACCGCTGCCGGCGTCGCCGCCCTGTCGCTGGGCGACATCAAGCTGGCCGCCGCCCAGGCGAAGGTGACGATCGGTATCGTCTATGTCGGCCCGAAGGATGATTTCGGCTGGAACCAGGCCCACGCGGTCAACGTTGCGGCGTTGCGCAGCCTGCCGAACGTAACGATCGTCGAGGAAGAGAACGTGCCCGAAACCGCGGCCGTTCTCAAATCGATGGAGTCGATGATCAATCTCGAGGGCGCCAACCTGATCCTCGCGACGTCGTTCGGTTATTTCAATCCGTTCATGGTCGACGCGGCCAAGAAGTATCCGAAGGTCACGTTCCGCCACGCCGCCCCGTTGTGGGAAAAGGGCAAGCACCCGGACAACGCGGGCAGCTATTTCGGCTATCTCGATCAGGCGCATTACATCAACGGCGTGGCCGCCGGCCTTGCGACCAAAACGAACAAGATCGGCTTCGTCGCCGCCAAGCCGATCTCGTCGGTGTTGCGGAATATCAATTCGGTGCTGTGGGGTGCGCGCTCGGTCAATCCGAACGTCACGCTGCAACTGATCTTCACCGGCGATTGGGCGTTGCCCGTGCGCGAAGCCGAAGCCGCCAATGCGCTGGCCGGGGCCGGTTGCGACATTCTCACCTGTCACGTCGACAGTCCGAAGGTCGTGATCGAAACCGCCGAGCGGCGCGGGATCATGAGCCTGGGTCACAACGCGAGCCAAGCCGCGTTGGCGCCCAAGGGCTTCATCACCGGTGCGGAATACAAGTGGGAGACGATCTACAAGACCTTCGCCGACGCGATCGCCAAGGGTCAGTCCGTTCCCAACCAGTTGTTCGGCGGTTACGAGAAGGACATGGTACGCAACACCGCCTACGGTGCGGGCGCGCCGGAAGCCGCGCGCAAAGCGGCCGATGCGGCGATCGCCGATCTCAAGGCCGGCAAGCGCATCCTGAAAGGCCCGGTCAAGGACAACAAGGGCGCCATCGCGCTGCCCAGCGCCGATGGTTACGACAATCTCGATCGCGTGCTCGACGGCATGAATTTCCTCGCCGACGGCGTGGTCGGGTCGATCACCTGAGGAACCGGGGCGGGCGCCGGTTGCGTCCGCCCCATTCGTCTCCGGCCGAAGGATGACCGACATCGCCCGTTCCGCCGCCGCCGCGCCGCGAAGCATTTTCGATTCCGATTGGATGATCCGCGTGCGGCGCGGATCTGAAGCTTTGGCGATTCCCATCGCGGCGCTGCTGGTGTCGGCGCTGCTGTTTTCGGTCTTCCTGCTGGCACTGGGCAAATCGCCCGCGCAGTTTTTCCAACTCATCTGGCTTGGCGGCTTCGGCACCGGCTTCTCGTGGTCGAACACGCTGCTGCGCGCGGCGCCCGTCATGCTGACCGCCTTGGCGGTCGCGATCCCCGCACGCCTGGGCCTTACCATGATCGGCGGAGAAGGGGCGCTGGTGCTGGGCGGTTTCGCCGCCGCCGCCGTCGCCATTCCGCTGATCGGCGGCGGCGCGCCGCTCGTCATGCATCTGTTGATGTTCGCGGGCGCCTTGGCCGTCGGGGCTGCCTGGGTCGGGCTTGCGGGCGCCTTGCGCCAATTCCGCGGCGTCAACGAAACGATCTCGACGCTGCTGCTGTCCTACATCGCCATCGCGATCATGAATTTCTTCGTCGAGGGCGCGTTGCGCGACCCCGCCGATCCCAACAAGCCGTCGACCAAGGCGCTGGAAAGCGCGGAGATGATCGGCAAGCTGCCGGGCATCGACGTGCATTGGGGCCTCGTCTTCGCGATCGTCGCCTGCATCGCCGTCTATATCCTGATGTTCCGAACGACGTTCGGCTTCGCCTGCAAGATCGCGGGCGGCAATGCGCGCGCCGCACTCGCGCAAGGCTTGCCGGTCGGGCGGCTGGTCATCGTCGCGACGTTGATCGCCGGGGCGTGCGCGGGCATGGCCGGGTATTTCGAAGTCGCGGCCGTGCACGGCAAGGCGAACGCGTCGCTCGCCACGGGTTACGGCTTCACCGGAATCCTCGTCGCGTTCCTGGCGCGCCAGCATCCGCTGGCGATCGTGCCCGTGGCGATCCTGTTCGGCGGCATCGCGGCGGCGGGCGGCATCATCCAGCGCCGTATGGGCCTGCCCGATGCGACCGTGCTGCTGCTGCAAGGCCTAACCTTCGTCGTGTTGCTGGCGAGCGAGACGTTCTACGGGCGGCTCGCGATCTTCAATCCCAAAGCGCGGACGGAGCGAACCTGATGGATGCCGGCCTCGCTTTATCGACCGTGATCGCCGCGATGTTGGGCGGCGCCATCCGGGTGACGACGCCGTTCCTGTTCGTGGCGCTCGGCGAAATGCTGACCGAGCGTTCGGGGCGCATCAATCTCGGCCTGGAAGGCACGCTGGTGCTGGGCGCGATGACCGCTTACGCCTTCTCCTACGCGACGGGCTCGCCCTGGATCGGCGTGCTGGCGGCGGGCTGTTTCGGCTTTCTCATGGGCACGCTGCACGCGTCGATCTGCCGCTTGCCCGGCGTCAACGACATTGCCGTCGGCATCGCGTTGATGCTGTTCGGCACCGGCGTCGCGTTCTTCTTCGGCAAGCCCTATATCCAGCCGACCGCGCCGCGTTTGCCGTCGATCTCGCTGGGGGGGTGGACCGGCGATCCGCGCTTCGAACAGGCGCTGCAGATCAATCCGTTGTTCCTGATCGGTATAGCACTCGCGATTTTCCTCGCCTGGGCGCTGAAGAACACGCGTATGGGGCTCGTGCTGCGCGTGACCGGCGACAGCGAAGCGGCTGCGCGCGCCTTGGGCCATCCCGTCATGCTGATCCGCCTGCTGGCGACGGCCGTGGGCGGCTTTTTCGCCGGGGTCGGCGGCGCGTTTCTATCGCTCTACTATCCCGGCAGTTGGAACGAAGGCCTGTCGTCGGGCCAAGGCTTGATGGCCGTCGCGCTGGTGATCTTCGCGCGCTGGGATCCGATCCGCTGCCTCTACGCCGCCTTGCTGTTCGGCGCCGCCGGCGCGCTGGGGCCCGCACTCCAATCCATCGGCGTGACGCAAGGCTATTACTTCTTCAACGCGGCACCCTACATCCTGACGCTGTTCCTGATGATCGGGTCGGCGGGTTCCAAGAAAGCCTTGCGCGACGCGCCGGGCGAATTGTCGTTGACGCGGTGAGCGCCATGACCGGGGAAAGCCGCGCCATCGGCCTGGAAGCCGTCAAGATGCGCAAAGTCTTCGGCGGGCTCGTCGCCCTCGACGACGTCTCGCTGAAAGTGCCCGCCGGCACGTTCCACGCGCTGCTGGGCGAGAACGGGGCGGGCAAGTCCACGCTCGTCAAATGCATCATGGGCTTCTACAAGCCCGATGGCGGCCAGGTTCTGGTCGACGGGCGGCAAAGCGCCATCGCCAATCCGCGCGAGGCGGCCGAGGCCGGGATCGGCATGGTCTATCAGCATTTCACGCTGGTGCCGTCGCTGACCGGGGCCGAGAACCTCGTCGTGTCGCGCCCGCGCGGGCGCCAGATCATCGATTGGAAGACCGAGCATGCGGCGCTGGAGGAATTCCTCGCCCGTATGCCGTTCCGCGCCCCGCTCGACAGGCCCGTGCACATGCTCTCGGCGGGGGAGAAGCAGAAGCTCGAAATCCTCAAGCAATTGTTCCTCGACCAGCGTTTCATCATCCTGGACGAGCCGACGTCGGTCCTCACGCCAGACGAGGCCGACGAAGTTTTGGGCCTGTTGCGCGGCATGACCAAGCGCGGCGAGGTCACCGTGCTGATGATCACGCATAAATTCCGCGAAGTGCAGGCCTTCGCCGACGACCTGACCGTGCTGCGCAAGGGCGGCTATGCGGGTTCCGGGAAGGTGACCGAGACGCCGGTCGACGCGATGGCGAAGATGATGATCGGCGATACGCAGATCCGCGAACGCGCGGCGCGAATGGCGCAGAAGGACGCGCCCGTCACGCTCGACATCGCCGGCGTGTGCGCCGACGCCGACGACGGCCGCGCGGCGATCGACGGCATCAATCTCAAAATCCATGCGGGCGAAATCGTCGGTATCGCGGGCGTGTCGGGCAACGGGCAAAGCGCGCTGGTCGAAGTGTTGTCCGGCCAGCGCCCGATGCGCGAAGGCCAGTTGACGATCAAGGGATCGGATTTCGTGCCGAGCCGCCAGTCGATGGCGAAGTACAAGGTCTTCGGCCTGCCCGAGGAGCCGTTGAAGAACGCCGCCGTGCCCAACATGACGGTCGCCGAGAACATCGCGTTCCGGACCTTCGATCAGCCGCCGATCGCCGCGCTGGGCTGGTGGCTGTCGGCGGGGCCGATGCGCAAGCGCGCGCAGGAACTGATCGCACGCTATCGCGTGAAGACGCCATCGGCCGACGCGCCCATCGCGGCGTTGTCGGGCGGCAACGTGCAACGCGCCGTCCTCGCGCGGGAGCTTTCGGGCGATGTCGACGTGCTGATCGTCGCCAATCCGTGCTTCGGATTGGATTTCGCCTCGGTCGAGGAGATCCGCGCCCAGATCATGGATCAGCGCAACCGGGGTGCGGCGGTGCTGCTCGTCTCGGAAGATCTCGACGAAATCCTGTCGCTGTCCGATCGCGTCGCCGTGATGTCGGAAGGCAAGATCGCCTATGTCGAGGAGATCGGTAAGACGGATCGCGCGACGATCGGCCATCATATGGCCGGGCATGGTCACTGATATGGACGAAGTTCCGATCCCCGCATCGCCCGACGCGTTTCCCTTCGTGCCGGGCAAGACGGCGCTTGTCGTGATCGACATGCAGCGCGATTTCATCGAGCCGGGCGGCTTCGGCGCCGCTTTGGGCAACGACGTATCGCGGCTTCGGCCCGCGATCGAGCCGGTCGCGAAGCTGCTGGCGCTGTTCCGCGCGAAAGCCTGGCCGATCGTCCATACGCGCGAGTCCCATCTGCCCGATCTTTCCGATTGCCCGTCCGCCAAGCGCAAAGGCAAGCCGGGTTTGCGCATCGGCGACCAAGGGCCGATGGGCCGCATTCTCGTGCGCGGCGAACCGGGCAACGCGATCGTTCCGGCCTGCGCGCCGCTGCCCGGCGAAATCGAAATCGACAAGCCGGGGAAGGGCGCCTTCTACGCGACCGCACTCGGCACCATTCTCGACCGCAAGGGGGTCACGCATCTCGTTTTCGCCGGCGTGACGACGGAGGTTTGCGTCCAGACCTCGATGCGCGAGGCAAACGATCGCGGCTATGTATGCCTCGTCGTCGAAGAAGCGACGGAGAGCTATTTTCCCGAATACAAATCGGCCGCCTTGTCGATGATTCGCGCGCAAGGCGGTATCGTCGGACGCACGGCGAAGCTCGCCGATCTGGAAAAGGCGTTGGCCTAGACGCCATCGTTCGCGCTGGCGCATAGTGGGTGCCACGAGTTTCCCCGGATCGAGATTTCCATGAACCCCGCGCGCCGCGAACTGGGCTTCGAGGATATGAATCCGGGCGTGCCGCTCGATCCGGATGTCGCGGAGATCTACGAATACTGGTGCGCGCTGGCGCCCGGCCGGATGCTGCCCGGCCGTCAGCATGTCGCTCCCGCGGACATCGCCGCGCGGTTGCTGCCCACGCTATGGCTGCTCGACGTTCAGCGCGAACCGTTCCGGCTGCGCTATCGGCTGGTGGGAACGGCGATCGTCGACGCGATGCGCGGCGACCCGACCGGAAAATGGCTCGACGAGGCGCATCCCCACGTCAAGTCGCGCGCCGAGTTTTTCGAGCGTTACCAGCGCGTGGTCCGCACCGGCGTTCCCAGCCGGCGGCGCGGCATCGCGCAGCTTTGGATCCATGCCGATTATCGCGAGATCGAAAATTTGATCCTGCCGCTGGCGAGCGACGGCACGAATGTCGATGTCCTTTTGGTGACGACCAAGTTGTTCCGGTACGCGCCCGAACGTCGCGGCTGAACGATCAGTGACCGCCGCCGCCCGCCGCGCGCTTGGGGCGCTGCATCAGCGGCGTCAACGCCACCAGCAGCATGAACAGGAAGGTGAGGGCGACGAACACGTCGCCCAGCGCCATCACGAAGGCTTGCTGGCGCACCAGCCCCGCGATCTTCCTGATGGCGCCAAGTTCGGCGTCGCTGCCCAGACGCGATAGGGCCCCGGTCATCAACGTCAGCGTCTCCAGCGCCGACTGGCTCGACCACGTCACCTGTTCGTGCAGGCGCTGGAGATGCAGATCCGTGCGGTCGTTGAGCAGCGTGTTGATCAATGCGAGGCCGACGGCGCCGCCCAGATTGCGGGTGAGGTTGTAGAGGCCCGAAGCGCCCTTCAGCCGGTCGAGCGGCAGCGTGCCCAGCGCCAGATTGTTGATCGGCACCATGCAGGTCATGATCCCGATCCCGCGCAGCATTTGCGGGATCAGCAATTCCCAGAAATCCCAATCGATCGTGATGGCGGCGGCCTGCCACGTGCCGGCCGAGAACATCAGGAACCCCGCCGCGATCAGCACGCGCGGATCGGTCTTCGCGGTCAGGCGGCCGATGACCGGCGCGGTGAGGAACATGCAAAGCCCGGTCACGAACATCGCCTCGCCGATCTGCAAGGGCGAGAAGCCGCGCACGCGCGCGAGATAGACGGGATAGAGATAGGTGAGGCCGTAAAGCCCGATCCCCATGACGAAGGAACAGATCGACGCGGCCGTGAAGGTGCGGTTGGCGAAGGCCGTCAGATCCACGATCGGGCGCTTCACGGTCAAGTTCCGCCAGAAGAACACCGCGCTGCCCAGCGCCGCGGCGATCGCGGCGGTGACGATCAGCTCGCTGCCGAACCAATCCTTGGCCGGGCCTTCCTCGAGCACGTATTCGAGCGAGCCGAGGAACACCGCCATCGCGCCCAGGCCCAGCCAGTCGAACCCTTCGAGCAGCGAAAGATCCGAGCGGTCGAAATCGACCAGCGCCCAGACCGAGAGTGTCACGACGATGCCCGGCACGATATTCACCAGGAACAGCCAGTGCCAGGAGAACAATTCGGTGAGATAGCCGCCGACCGTCGGACCGATGGTCGGCGCCAGCGTGGCGACGAGGCCGACCACGGGCGCGATCAGCGATTGCTTGCTGCGCGGGAAGATCGTGTAGGCGGCGGCGAATACGGTCGGGATCATGCCGCCGCCGATGAAGCCTTGCAGCGCGCGCCACACGATCATTTCCTCGATCGAGGTGGCTTGCGCGCACATGAAGCTCATCAGCGTGAAGCCGCCCGCCGAGATCGTGAACACGATGCGGGTGGAAAAGGCGCGGCTTAAGAATCCCGACAGCGGAATCATGATGACTTCCGCGATCAGATAGCTCGTCTGGACCCAGGAGACTTCTTCGGCGCTGGCCGACAAGCCCGCTTGGATTTCGGCGAGCGAGGCCGAAACGATCTGGATGTCCAGGATCGCCATGAACATCCCGAACACCATCGCGATGAACGCGGCGAGGCGTTTGGGATCGATGCGATCCGCGTCGGCGGTTTGGGCGGCCATCGCCTGGCTCACTTGGCTTCGTCGGCTCCGGCGGCGGTCAAGTCTTTGGTACGCACGTCGACGACGACCGACATGCCCGGCCGCAAGCGGCCTTCGCGCGCGACGTCCTGGGGCAACGCGATGCGCACCGGCAGGCGTTGCACGATCTTCGTGAAGTTGCCGGTCGCGTTCTCGGGCGGCAGCAGCGAGAACTCGGCGCCCGTGGCGGGGGCCACACTCGCCAGATGGCCATGAATCGTACGCCCGGGATAGGCGTCGACATGGAGTTCGACATCCTGGCCGGGGCGCAAAGTCGCGAACTGCGTTTCCTTGAAATTGGCTTGGATGTAGACGCCGTCGAGCGGGACGAGCGCCATAAGCCGCGTGCCGGGCTGCACGTACTGGCCGGGCTGGGCGGCGCGGTTGCCGACCGTGCCGTCGAAGGGCGCACGGATCACGGTGAAGTCGAGATCGCGTTCGGCGCGCCGCAAGGCGGTGTCGAGTTCGCGGCGCTGGCTTTCGGCTTCCGTCTGCTGGGCGCGCAGCACGTCCATCGCGGCGTTGGCCGCTTCCACGCCCGCGCGCGCACCCGCCACGCCGGCGATCCCGCGATCGCGATCGGCGCGCGCCTGATCGAACGTGGCGATCGACGCGTTGCCGGTGCGGGCCAGCGAGTCCGCGCGGTTGAAGGCGAGATTGGCGCGCGCGAGTTCGGCCTGCGCCGAGGCGAGCTGGGCGACGGCCTGTTCGATCGACGCGCGTTGCGCCGAAGTTTGGCGGGCGAGGCGGGCGATGGTGGCGTCTTGCGTCGCCACGCGCAGGCGGGCCGCGTCGACCGCCAGCTTGTAGTCGCCGTCGTCGAGGCGCAGAAGAACGTCGCCGGCTTTGACCTTCGTGTTGTCGGCGGCTTCGACGCTGGCGACGAGGCCCGCGACCTTCGCCGCGACGATCGACTGATCCGCCTTCACATAGGCGTCGTCGGTCGAAACGATGAACCGCCCATCGACATACCAGCCGTAACCTTTCCAGCCGCCGAAGCCGAGTGCCGCGACCAGAAGGGCCGCGAGCACCAGCCGCTTGCGATTGGGGGCGGCGGCTTCGGGGGAAGCCGCGCCATCGGGCCGCAACTTGGCCGCTTCGTTATCCATCTTCATCTGAACCGGAGGGGCGAGAATAAAAGGGTGCCGCCTTGACAGGCGCGGCGTGGCCATTCAAATTGAACCGAACGGTTCGGTCAATATCTTTCCATGGCATAGGTCCGTTGATGTCCACGCAGGTCGCCCAAATCGCCGAGGTCGCTGATACCGCCAAGCGGCGCCAAATCATTGAAGGTGCTCGGCAAATCTTCATGCGCGACGGTTTCGACGGCGCCAGCATGAACGACATCACCAAGGCGGCCGGCGTATCGAAGGGCACGGTCTACGCTTATTTCCCGTCGAAAGAGGCACTGTTCGAGGCGCTGATTCGCGAGGACCGGCGCATCCAGGCCGAGCAGATTTGCCGCTACTCTGCGGATGAGGATGACGTCGCCGCAGTGCTGCGCGAACTCGCGCGCAATATCGTCGCCGCGGTGACGCGGCCGGGACATATGGCGCATCTGCGCACGGTCATCGCGGCGTCGGCGAAATTCCCGGGCATCGGTCACGCGTTCTACGAAGCGGGGCCGATGTACGGCGCGGGGCGGCTCGCCAGTTATCTCGATCGCCAGGTGAAAGCGGGGCGCTTGTCGATCGACGACACGCAACGCGCGGCGTTCCAGTTCATCGATCTGTGCCTCGCGCGGCCGCTGAAGCAAATGCTGTTCTGCGTGATCGACACGCCCGATCCCGCCGAGATGGAGCGGGCGATCGATTCCGCGATCGTCATGTTCATGGCGGCTTACGGGTCGAAGCGCTGACTAGCGTCCAGCACCGGTCTGCATGCGCGCACTCCACGGGAACAACAGACGCTCGGCCAGCACGACCAGCTGGAACAGGATCATCGCGAGCAGCGACAACACGACGATCGCGCCATAGCCGACCGGCGTGTTGAAGAAGGCGAGCGACGAGGTCATCAGGAAGCCCAGGCCCCGATCGGCGGCGACGAATTCGCCGACCACGGCGCCGATGACCGACAACGTGATCGCCATCTTCAATCCCGAAAACACGAACGGGATCGCGTAGGGCAGCCGGATACGCAGAAGTTCCTTCCAGCGATTGGTCTGCAACGAGCGGCCGAGTTCGATCAATTCCTTCGGCGTGGCGCCGAAGCCCGTGGCGCTGCTGATGACCAGCGGGAAGAACGCGACCAAGAACGTGATGACGATTTTGGGCAGCACGTTGGTGCCGAGCAGCAGCACCAGGATGGGGGCGAGCGCCACTTTGGGGATCGACTGCGATAGGATCAGCAGCGGATAGATCGCCGCGCGTCCGAAGGCGGACAGCGTGAGATACGCCGCGAGCGGCAGCGACACCACGATCGACAGCGCGAAGCCCGCCAGGATCGTGCCGAGCGTGGCGGCGGCATGCATCGCGACCGTGTCGCGGATCTCCCACAGCGCCACGACGATGCGCTGGGGCGAGGGCAGGATATAGACCGGGATCGCGAAGATCTCGACCGCCAGCGCCCAGGCGAGAAACAACGCCGCGACGACGGCCGCAGGCAGCAACGCCGACGCGTTAAGCGGCTTGCGTCGCGCTTGGGGGCGCATGGCGGGACCCGCGATAGACGTGGGCGCGGATGCGCTTGGTTGCGGCCTGGAACTCATCGCGGGACTCCATGTCGAAATTGCGCGGCCGGGGCAGATCGATGCGCAAATCGTCGACGATACGGCCGGGACGCGCACCCATCACGATCACGCGATCGGCGAGCATCACCGCCTCGGGCACGGAATGGGTGATGAACACGATCGCCTTGGGCTTAGCCGCCCAGAGATCCAAAAGCAGCGCGCCCATCTCGTCGCGCGTCAGCGCGTCCAACGCCGCGAAAGGTTCGTCCATCAACAACACCGCGGGATCGCGCACGAGACCGCGGCAGATCGCGACGCGCTGCTGCATGCCGCCGGAAAGTTCGTCGGGCATACGCCGCTCGAACCCCGAAAGCCCGGCAAGCGCCAGCAATTCGCGCGCGCGCTTCACGCCTTGCGGTCCGTACTCGTTCAGCATGCGCAAGGGGAACAGCACGTTCTCCAGCACATTGGCCCAGGGCAGCAATGTGGGCGCTTGGAAGACGAGGCCGACATCGGCGGATGGCTTCGTCACTTTCGCGCCGGCGATGCGCACGCTGCCAGCGCTGGGCGCGACCAGGCCTGCGATCAAACGCAGCAGCGTCGACTTTCCGCAACCGGACGGGCCGACGATGGCGACGAACTCCGTCGCGCCGATATCGAGCGAAACGCCCGAAAGGGCCGGGATCGGCCCTTCCGGGGTTTCGAACTGGTGCGAGACGAAATCGAGTTCGATCACGAGCGGCCCGGCAGGAAGCGCGTGTCGATGAAGCTCGACACGTCGGGCGATTGGGGCAGCTTCTGCGCTTCCTTGACCGCCTCCCAAGTGCGCTTCAACTGATCCATGTCGAAGCCGCCCAGGCCGACCTTCTGGCTCGTCTCGTTGAAGACGAAATCCATATAAGCCATGTGGTTCAGCTTGACGCTTTCTTCCTTCAGTTCGGGATAGGCTTTGGACAGGATCTTCGCCGTCTCGTCCGGATTGGCGCGCGACCATTGCCACGATTTCACGACCGCGCCCAGATAGCGCTTGAGCATGTCGCCCTTGGTCGCGGCGGTCTGTTCGGTGACGAATTGGCATTCGCCGTAGACCTGCACGCCGTTCTTGGCCATCGGCATGGCGTGCAGCGGCTTGCCTTGCGCGGTGGTTTCGGCGTTGCGCAACGGGAACACGGTGCTGAAGCCCGGCATCGCGTCGACTTGGCCCGCGAGCAAGGTGGGCAGCAATGCGCTCGCCTCCATGTTTACGAAGGTGACCGAGGCGGGGTCGATGTTGTTCGCCTTGGCGAGCAGCGGGAAATAGACCATCAGCGAATTGCCGGGCGTGATGCCGACGCGCTTGCCGGCGAGATCCTTCACCGTCTTGATCGGCGAGGATTCGAGCGTCCAGAAGCCTTGCGGCGAATAGGAATATTCGGCGCTGATGCACTTGACCGGCAGGCTTTCGCGCACCCGGCCCAGCGCGACCACGCCCAGATCGGCGGTGCCGATCGTCGCCGCCCCGGTGACGATTTTTTTGACCGTGTCGCCCGAGCCGAAGCCGCGCTGCATTTTGAGATCGATGCCGGCTTCCTTGAAGAAGCCTTTCTCGATCCCGGCGGCCATATAGGCGTTCTCGCCCTGGATCAGCCAATTGGCTTGGAACACGACGCTGTCTTGCGCGAGTGCGGGGGCCGACACGGCCCAGCAGGCCAAGGCGGCGGCGGTGACGAGTTTTTTCATCGGGGGCATCCCTGTTGGCTGGATTAGAAGGGCAGGTCGCCTTTGACCATCATGCGATGGATGTGGCGCTTGTATTTTTGGTCGTCGAACAGCGTGCCGGTGTGCAGCGTGCAGCGATTGTCCCAAAGCACCAGATCGCCTTCGCGCCATTTATGCGCGAGCTGGAAGCGCGGGGCGGTCGCGTACTCGACCAGGCGATCGACCAGCGCCTTGCCTTGCGTGCGATCCATGCCGTCGATGCCCCACACCGTGCCGGTGCCGATGAACAACGATTTACGTTTCGTCACCGGATGGGTGCGGACCAGCGGGTGCTTCACATCGGGCGTGAGCGCCTTCTGCGCCTCGGTCAGCGGGGCGCGATCGGCGCGCGTGGCCATCCAGCTTTGATAGGAATGATGGATACGAAGCCCGTCGAGCGCGCGTTTTTCGGCCTCGGGCAAGGCCTCGTAGGCCGACGTCATATCGGCGAACAGCGTATCGGCGCCTTCCGGCGGGCAGATCAGACCGTAGAGCGCCGTCATCATTACCGGCGTTTCCTTGTAGGAAAGGTCGGTATGCCAGCCGATGCCTTCGTTATGGGCACCGATCTGCCGGCCGTTTTCCTCGATGTTGGCGAGGACGTAGATCTCGGGAATGCCGGGCAGGGTGTATTGCAACAATGTATGCGTTTCGAGCGGGCCGAAACGCTTGATCGCGTCGCGCATCTCGGGCGGGGTCATGCGCTGGTCGCGCAGGCAGACGACCGAGTAGCGGTTGAACGCCGCTTCCACGGCCGCGAAGGACGCCGCGTCGGCGTCCTTCAGCTGTATGCCGGTGATTTCGGCCCCGAACCCGTTGGCGTTGGGGGTGACGATCGGCGCGGGGGCTAAGGTGGCGGCGGCGTGCATCGCGGTTTCGATCCTTCCGGTGGTCGCCTCGGCACCGGTCGTAGAGGCAAACCTCGTGCCGATCGGCGCCCCGAAACGGTGGCCGAGCCGACCATCACCCGAAAAGCATCGATTTACGGACGCTGTGTTGCCTTTAAGGCACCACGCCCCAATTGCGGCCGGTAGAGCCGGTCGAGCTCGGCCTTAAGCGCACGGACCAAAAGATCGGCAAGCCCCTCCAAGGGCGCTTTGGTCCGCTGGGCGAGAATCAGCGATTGCGGCCGTGCGGCCAACTCCTGAACCGGGATGAACACGAGTTTGCGCCAGCGCAGTTCCTCGGCCACGTCGACCTCGTTGAGAAAGGTGAGGTGCGGCGCCTCCAGCGCCAGCTTCTTCAAAAGATCGGTGGAGTTGCTTTCGAGGACCGGCAGGATTTCGGGTTGCGGCGGTATCACCTCGTCCAGGATCATCCGGATCGTCACGCTGGAATCGGGCAGGACCAGCGGATAGTCGAGGCAGTCGGCCAAGCGCAGCTTGGTCTCGCGCGCCAGCGGATGATCGGGTGCCACGACAGCACCCAGCGGGCAGCCGACATCGGCGAGCACGCGCAAGCGCGGATGGCGCGGCAGGTTATAGGCGAGGACGAGATCGAGATCGCCGCTCAACACCGCCGCGATCAGCGCGTCGAGCGACGCGTTGCGCACCGTCACGCGGATGAAGGGATGCTTGGCGCGAAAATCGGCGATCACCGTCGACAGCAAGCCGCTGGCAAGGCCGCTGACCGTGCCGATCGCGACTTTGCCGTGGCGCAGCCCCTTCAGACCTTCGATGCGCCGGCGCAACCGGTCGTGATCCTTCAAGGTCTGGCGGACATGGGCGATCAGCATTTCGCCCGCCGCCGTCAAGCGCAGTCCCCGGGGCAGGCGCTCGAACAGCGGTGCGCCGAGTTCCGCTTCCAGCGCCAGAAGCTGACGGTTGATCGCCGACGACGCGACGTTCAAACGCGCCGAGGCTTTACGGATCGAGCCCGAGCGGACGATTTCGTCCAGGTAGCGCAGCATACGTCCGTGCAGCACGGCCGAATCTCCTTCACTGCGGAAAGCCTACGCCAAGCGCATGCGGCGTTGGTGGAGAATTCGCGGGGCGTGGTTAACGCCGCGTTGTGGTTAACGCGCATTGAGGTTAACGGCGCTTCAACCGAAGATAATCGGCATCGCGCGGCGTTTTTTCTTCAACATGCGCATGGACGCGCGTTACATATCGATACGTGTTGGATTCGGTTTCGCGACTAGAATTCCTTCGCGTCTCAGTAATTTTCAGAAAATCGTGATCCAAGTTTTGATTGTATCGATAGGTAAAAATTTCCCCTTGAGCGAGTCTTGCCCGGTCGTTCTTTCCGCCGCCGAACTCCCGAGCTCGAATTTTCCAAACGAATCAAAGCGGCGTAACTGGCAAGCGGTTTGCAGTTCCCTCGGCATAGGCATTTCGTTTTTCAAACGGCGCGTTTTCTTCTGGAGTGATTTCCGATGTCGCTTTCCGCGGCACTCTATTCGTCGCTGAGCTCGCTGCTGACCTTGCAGCAGCAATCGCGCATCGCTTCGGCGAACGTCGCGAACGCGCAGACGGCCGGATACACGCAGAAGCGGGTGAACCTGACCACGCCGGTCGTGCAAGGTTTGCCGAGCGGTGTGGCGATCGCGTCGATCACCCGCACGACCAACACGACGTTGCAGAACGAATTGCTGAACCGCACGGCGGAATCGGCCGGGGCGGCGGTGCGCCAGCAATATCTCGAACGCATCGGCTCGTTCCTGAACGTCGAAAGCGGCACGCCGCGTCTGACGTCGACCTATCAGGCGTTCCAGCAAGCGTGGAAGGATTACGAAGCCAATCCGGAAAACGCGACGCTCGCCCAGGCGGTCGTCACGCAAGGCACGCTGCTGGCGGGGGAGATCAACAATCTCGCGTCCCAGCCGCAGCAGATCGACGCGATGGTCCAGACGGACATTTCGCAGAACGTGACCCAGCTCAACCAGCTGGTCCAGCAGGCCTACAAGCTCAACGCCCAGATCGTGAACCAATCCTCGTCCGGACAGCCGATCGGCGATCTGCAGGACCAGATGGATCAGGTTGTGGCGCAGATGTCCAAGATTACCAAGGTGCAGATCTTGGGCACCGGCACCAATTCGCTGCAGATCGTGACGGCGGGCGGGCAGACGCTGGTCTCCGGCGCCGTACCGCCGACATTCAGCTACGATCCGAATTCCAATCAGATCCAAATGTCGGTGAACGGTGCCACGCAAAGCGTGCCGGGCTCGTCGTTCCCCGGCGGCCAGCTCGAATCGCTGATGCGCTTGCGCGCCGGGTTCGAGGCGCAGGCTTCGACATCGAGCTACTCGCAAAGCGTGATGGCGTCGAGCGAGCCGGGCGACGGCGCCTTGCGCAAGTTTCAGAACCAGCTCGACGCGATCGCCAATCAGGTCGCGTATGCGGTCAACACGGCCTACAACAAAAGCGCTTCCTACGGAAACGAGTTGGCGGCGAATTTTTTCACCTAATCCAGCCTGCCGTACCCCGCGTCGAACACGACCGCGACGACCGTTGCGACCGGCGGGGCGACCGGTTCGACCTCCGCGGGCGGTTTGACCGATACGGGTGCCGCGTTCGGGAACTATTCGCCCACGCCGACTTCCTACTACCGCGTGACGATCACCGACGGGCTCGGCAAGGGATCGTCGGCGATCATTACCGGCAGTACCGGGACTTCGATCACGGCACCGGGCCTCGCCGCGACCGACGGCACCAGCAAATACGTCATTCAGGAAGTCACCGGGCCGTTGATGTCGAACGCCACGACGGCGGCGACGGCGACAAGCCTGACCGACGCGACGAATTCCTGGACGCCCAATCAATTCGCGCCCACGGCGACCGGCGTCGGATATCAAGTGCGTATCGTGTCGGGACCGGGAGCGGGGCAGATCGCCGCGATCACCGGCAACACCGGCGATACGTTGAACCTCAATCCGCCTTTCACCTCGGCGCCGGGGGCGGGCAGCGTATATGTGATCGAGCCCACCTACGGCAACAATCCGTCGGCCGCGTCGATGTTGCAGGTCAATCCCGCGCTCGCCAATGGCGGCACGAAAGCGAAGGCCGGTGCGGCGGGCGATATGTCCAACGCGCTCAACAACGCGACCGCGACCACCTTCGACAGCATTCCGATGCCGACGGGGGCGGGCGCGCTCAACAACACCGGGATCGTGCAAGGCGCGCTCACGATCGCCAACACGATCGGCTCGACCGTTTCCTACACGGCCTGGAGCATCGCCGACGCGCAAAACACCGCGACCTATACCGATACGCTGCAATCGCAGACGCAGCAGACCTATCTCAACACGGTCGGCGTGTCGGTCGATCAGGAAATGGCGAACCTCGTCACGCTTCAGAACGCGTATCAGGCATCGGCCATGGTCATGCAGACCGTGCGCGAGATGATGGATACGTTGATCAACCTCGGAAGGAACTGAACATGACGGCCGGCATCACCAGCCTCGCGCAGCTTCTGGGTATCCAGCGCAACATTTCGACGCAGACGACCGAGCTCAACGCCTTGCAGACGGAGCTTTCCACGGGGCGCAAACGCGACGGCCTGATCGGCGTCGCATCCGCGGCCTTCCAGCAGACGGGTCTCGCGTCCGACACGATCCGCTATCAGCAGTACCGGCAGACGACGGTTCAAGCGACGATCTATACCCGCGCGATCGACGCCACGCAGTACCGCACCGATCTCTACGCGCAATCCTTGACGTCGCTGCAAAGCATCGCCGGCGACATGAACTCGGAGTTGCTGAAGACCCAGTCGACGACGCCGGCGACCTATTCGGTCCAGATGGCGCTGGTGGACGGCGCGCTCAACCGCATCCAGTCGATCCTCAACACGTCCGACGGGCAGCGTTATATCTTCGGCGGCACGGCCTACTCGACCGCGCCGATGAAGAGCCTGACCGGGCTCGATACGGCGGCCCTCGCGGCCGGCGTCAACGACTTCGGCGCAAGCACCAATTCGCCGCCGCGCAATGCGACCTATGCCAACGCCGTGCAGTCGATACCTTTCACCGCGCCTGTGAATGCCGCGCAGTTCGCGGGCGACGGCAATACGAACGTGCCCGGCTATATCGATGCGAGCCTCGATACCGCGGCGCCCTCGACCGCCAACGGCCAATGGATCTATTCGCAGACCAGCGTATCGGTCGCCGACGGGATGAACGTCGATTTCGGGATCAACGCGGCCAACGGCGCGTTCCAGAACCTGGTCAACGGTCTGCGGAACTACAAGATGGCGCTGCGCTGGGCGCAGAATACGCCCGATACGTATTTGCAGAACGATCCCACGGGCAACGCGCAGCAATATCTGGCGCAAGCCCAAGCGCAGATCCAGCAGGCGATGAAGGACATCGCCAATCTGTCCGGCACCAACGGCGCCAATCAGGCGATGTTGAAGGATATGCGCGCGATCCAGGAGGATACGGCGACCGCCGGCACGATTTCCGCCGACAAAATCGTCGCCGTCGATATCGGCGAAGTCGGCACAAGAATCGCGGGCGTGCAGGCCTCTCTCGAAGCGACCTACATCGCCACCCGCGATATTTTGAATCTCAGCCTCGCGAAATACTTGTCCTGACGATAAGGAGACTTTTTCATATGGCAACCGTCGCAATGAATTCCGCGATCAGCGGTTTGAACGCTTTCCAGACCGCGATCAACTACATCTCCGACAACGTCGCGAACTCGGCGACGATCGGCTTCAAGCGCATCGACGCGAATTTCTCGTCCTACGTTTCCGCGTCGTCGTCGCGCTTCTTCAATCCGGGCGGCGCCACGGCGACGCCGACATTCGTCAACTCGCTCAGCGGTCCGATCATCCAGGACGCGTCGCCGACCTCGATCGCTGTGACCGGCTCGGGCTGGCTGCCCGTGCAGGACGGTTTCACCTCGGCGTCGGGCTTGTCGACCAACGGCGTGCGCCAGTTCACCCGGCGCGGCGACTTCACGCTCGACCAGAACAATTATTTCGTGAACGGTGCGGGAAAGTATCTCTACGCGCGTTCCGTGCCGCGCCCGACGACGGCGACTCCCGAGCCGCAGCCCGATCAAGGGCCGCTGGTGCCGGTGCAGATCAACAAGGATCAGATGCCGGCGTTGGCGTCGACGTTGGCGAGCTACGCGGCGAACATTCCCTCCAACGCCGCGGCGGGGACCGTTTTCAACGGCGGCACGATCACCGTGACCGACGCGAACGGCAACGCGCAGCCGATGACCGTCACTTGGTACAATCGTTCGGCGCTGGACGGGACGGGCACGCTGCCCGGCGTGGCGACGGGCACTTCGACCGGCACCAACGCGATCGGCGCCTCCGCGGCCGGAACGACGCCTCAATGGCGCGCGGTGCTGAGCATCCCGACGAGTTCCGGCAACGGCTCTGAGTCGATCGCGCTCGACTTCTCCTTCGGCACGACGACGACCACGGCGGGCCAGCTTACCGGGATTGCCGTCGCCGGCAATACGTCGCCCGCCGGGCAGTTCACGGCGGCCGTGACGGCCGGCACGGGGCAGGTGGTTCTGAGCTATAGCGCGCCGGGCTTGGCGGCGGCCCCCGCGCAAAACATCAATGCCGAATTCGGCGCGCCGAATTCGGTCTCCGGTCAACCGTCGCAGTTGAACGTCGCAGGCGGGGGCACGTCGCAATACGGCGGCACGTCGATCTCGCTGTCGACCGCCACCGCCAACGGCTATTCCGCCGGCACCTATACCGGGACGGGGATCGACGGCGCCGGAAACATCTACTCGACCTATTCGAACGGGCAGCGTTTGGTCCAGTACCAGATCGCGCTCGCCACGTTCAACGATCCGGGCGGTCTCGTCCGCCAGAACGGCGAGGCCTTCCTCGACTCGCCCGAAGCCGGTTTCGTCGGCTATCAGGCGCCGGGGACCGGATCGGCCGGCGGCATCAGCGCCAATGCGCTCGAGAACTCCAACGTCGATATCGGCGCGGAGTTCACCAAGATGATCGTCGCGCAACGTTCCTATTCGGCGAACGCCCGCATGATTACCACGGCGGACGAGATGCTCCAGGAAGTGGTCAACCTGAAGCGTTAGTACCCGGATATCGACCGTTTCGGCTCCAACTTGGGCCGCCGGTTCGCCGGCGGCCTCTTTTCTTTTACGGGGGGCTGTAAAAGGCCCCGGTCATGCCCCACATTGGATGAAATTCTTCGTCCGGGGACACGACTTTATGGCCAGCAAACTCTTCTCGCCGCTCAAGCTCGGCGGGCTCGAACTCGCCAACCGCATCGTCATCGCGCCGATGTGCCAGTACAGCGCCGTCGACGGCAGCGCCTCCGATTGGCATACGGTTCATTTCTCGAACATGCTGCAATCGGGTGCCGGCGTCTTCATCCTCGAGGCGACGGGCGTCGAAGCGGCGGGGCGTATCTCGCATGGCTGCCTCGGCCTCTATTCCGACGCGAACGAAGAAGCGCTGGCGCGCGTCCTGAAGATCGTGCGGCCATATTCGAAAATGCCAATCGGCATGCAACTCGGCCATGCCGGGCGCAAAGCCTCGACGCAAATTCCGTGGCTGGGCGGCGGCGGCTTGAAGGCGGGGCAGGACCCCTGGCCGACCATCGCGCCCTCGGCCGCCGCGTTCGACGAGAACCACAACGCGCCGAGCGCCATGGGCACGACGGAGATGGCGCGCGTCAAGAAGGCCTTCGCCGACGCCGCCAAGCGCGCGTTGCGTTTGGGCCTCGATCTGATCGAACTGCACGGCGCGCATGGCTATTTACTGTGCCAATTCCTGTCGCCGATCGCCAACAAGCGCACGGACGAATACGGCGGATCGGCCGCCAATCGCGCGCGCTTTCCGCTGGAGGTGTTCGACGCGGTGCGCGCGGTGTGGCCGAAGGAAAAGGCGCTCGGCGTGCGCCTCAACGGCACGGATTGGCGCGAGGACGGCATCACGATCGACGAGGCGGCCGATTTCGCAGCCGAGCTTGCCAAGCGCGGCAGCGATTTCGTGCACGTCACCTCGGGCGGCAATGGGGCGGCGAATATTCCGCTGGCGGCCGGCTATCAGGTGCCGTTGGCGGAGAAGGTGCGCGACCGCGCCAAGATTCCGACCATCGCGGTCGGCTTGATCACCGATCCCCAACATGCCGAGAGCATTCTGGCCGAGGACAAGGCGGATGCGATCGGGTTTGCGCGCGGCATCCTCAACGATCCGCGCTGGCCGTGGCATGCCGCCGTGGCGCTCGGCGAAAACCCGCCAGGCGTGGCGCCGCAGTATTTGCGCGGCGCGCCGCGTCCCAAAGCCTAAGCGCCGCCGAATTCGCGCATCTGCCCGACGACCAGCACATGCTGGCCTTGGCGGACGGGGGCACGCCACGCTTGCGCGATGACCACGCCGTCAACGCCCGCCCGGATCGGCTCGGGGGCCAAGTCGATGCGTTCGAAATCGTGCAGCAGGCCGATCGTCTCGCCCTTGCGGACTTGCGTGCCGCAATCGAATAGCGGCTCGTAGAGGCCGCCGAACGGGGCGGGGACGAAGCATTCGCGGTCGACCATCTCGGCCCGGCGTTGCGTGCCGTCCTTATGCGCGCCGATCTTTTCGATCTTGCCGTCGAGCTGACCGTGGTGGATCGCGGCGGCGAGTACGCCTTGGCGGGCGTAACGCACGCCGGCGGGTTGCAGCGCTTCGCCCCAGCCGAGCTCGCAGCCCACGGTGATCTTGCCCATCGCCTCGGCCTCGCTGGTCAGCAGGCCCGGCGTTTCGTTCTGATAGGTGATGACCAGCGGGGTCGCGAACCAGCGCGCCGTATCCTCGATCGCCTTGCCTTGCACGGGATCGGGGATCGGATGGAAGCTCGCGCAGGGAATGAAACGCGCGATCTGGCCGCCGGCATGGAGATCGAGCACGACATGGACGCGCGGAAAGATCGTCTCTCGCACGAAACGCGCGATGCGATGGGTGATGCCGCGCCGGCCGGGCTCGATCCCGGCCCCGGGAACGAAGGCGCGGTTGAGATTGACGCCGTCGTCCTGCGTCGAATCGCGTGTCCCCGCCGTGAAGGCGGCGACGTTGAGCACGGGCACGAGCACGATCCGTCCGCGCACGCGCGCGACATCGATTTCGCGCGAGACATGCCGGATCGCGACCGGCCCTTCGTACTCGTTGCCGTGATTGGAGCCGAACGCGACCAGACCCTGGCCCGGCTTCGACTCCGGCCCGACGAACACGGTCAATGGGATCAGATGGTCGCCCCAGATCGAATCGTGGTCGAGCGCCACGTGATAGTCGCGCCGTCCGGGCGTGTCGAAATCGATCTCGGCGGGGCGGACGATCGGTCGGATCGCGGTCATCGGATCGCTCCTCAGTTCACGCGGTGTGCTTGGACGAATTTTTCGTCGACCGTCACGCCGATGTCCACCGTGTCGGGAATGGCGAGGAAACCGTCGGCATCCAGCTTGAACGGCGCGCGGGCGATGCCGCCGGTGAGCGCGCTTTGGCTGACGTTGAATTCGACCAGCGGCGCTTCCTTCAGCGTCGACAGGAATTGCAGGCTGTGGCCGGTCAGCAGATGGGTGAGCCAGGAATGCGTAACAAGTTCGATGCCCGCTTTCTCCGCCATTCGCGCGACGTCGAGCGCCACGGTCAAGCCGCCGCAGCGCGTGAGGTCGGGCTGGATCACGTCGACGGCGCCGCAGCCGATGAAGCGCTCGAATTCCCAGCTCGTCGCGACTTGCTCGCCGGCGGCGAGCTTCACCGGACTTTCCTTGCGCACGGCGGCGTAAGTGTCGAACTGCTCGGGGTGGATGAAATCCTCGACCCAGTAGACTTTGTATTCGGCGAGCCACGCGCACAAACGCAGCGCCTGATCGCGGGTGCGCGGGGCCCAGCATTCGGGCTTCGCCCAGCCGGCGGGATACCAGCCGGGATCGACCATCAGCAACCGGTCGGGCCCCAAGGTTTCGCGCGCGGCGGCGACCAGTTCGCGGTCGCGCCCTTCATCCTCGCCGAACACGCCCCAGCCGAACTTCACGGCGGTGAAGCCCTTGTCCATATAGCCTTTCGCGGCGTCGCGCATGCCGCCGGGGGTGGCCCGGAACAAGGTGGAGGCATAGGCGCGGATGCGGTCGCGCTTGCGCCCGCCCAGCAACGCGGCCAGCGGTTTTCCGGCCGCTTGCGCCTTGATCGACCACAGCGCGTTGTCGATCGCCGACATGCACTGGATCGCGATGCCGCGCCGCCCGTAATAGGCGCTGCCGACATAAAGCTTGTTCCAGATACGCGTCGTGTCGGCCGGGTCTTCGCCGATCAATAGATCGCCCAGCGCCTTGAAGCCCAGGATCGACATGCCGGGACCGCCGATGATCGCCGCGGCGGCGGAGGCGAGGGTTTCGATGTCGCCCCAGCCGACCAGGCCGCTATCGGTCGTGATCTTGACGATCAATTGCCAATCGCCGTTGTCGACCGCTTCTTCGCCGCCTTGCGTGGCGACATAGGTCTGTTCGCCCCGCAGCAGGATCGGGTCGACGGCGACGATCTTCATTTCTTTTCTCCCAGCTCGCCCGCGTAATGGCAGGCGACGACATAGCCCGGCGACGTTTCGCGAGGGCGCGGCGCCTCCGTCCGGCATCTATCGGTCGCGAAGGCGCAACGCGGATGGAAATGACAGCCCGCCGGCGGGTTCAGCGCCGAGGGCACGTCGCCGCGCGGAATCGCTTGCGTGCGGCGCAAGCGCGGATGCGCGGCGGGCACCGAGGCCAGCAGCATACGCGTATAGGGATGCTGCGGTTTGGCGAACAGATCCGCGACCGCGCCGATCTCGACGATGCGGCCCAGATACATGACCGCGACGCGCTGGCAGAGATGACGTACGACCGCCAGATCGTGCGCGATGAACAGATAGGCGAGGCCGAGTTCCTTTTGCAGATCGCTCAGCAGATTGACGATCTGCGCCTGAACCGAAACGTCGAGTGCCGAGACCGGCTCGTCGCAGACGATCAGCTTCGGGCCCGGCGCCAGCGCGCGCGCGATGCCGATGCGTTGGCGCTGCCCGCCGGAGAATTCGTGCGGATAGCGCGAAATATGCGCCGGCGGCAGGCCGACGAGTTCCAGCAATTCGCGCGCCTTCTTCGTCCGCGCTTCGCCGCGCAAATCGCCTTGCACGACCAGCGGTTCGGTTACGATCTCCTCGACCGTCATGCGCGGATCGAGCGAGGCTTGCGGATCCTGGAAGACGATCTGCATCGATCGGCGCAGTTGGCGAAGCTCGGCCTTGCCCAGCGACAGAACGCTCCGGCCGTCGAATTCGACGTCGCCGGACGTCGGCTCGATCAAGCGCAGCGTCAAACGCCCGGTCGTCGATTTGCCGCAACCGCTTTCGCCGACCACGCCCAAGGCTTCGCCCGCGTGAAGATCGAACGACACGCCGTCGACCGCGCGCACGCGGCCGGTTTCGCGCGCGAACAAGGCGCCGCTCTTCACCGGGAAATGCTTGGTGAGATCGCGGACGCGCAAAAGGGGATGTGTCGTCGTCATGCCGCTTGCCAATTCTTCGTCGCGTCGGTGCGCCGGCAGGCGGCGCGATGGCCCGGGGCGATGGCGATCTCGGCGGGCCGCGCGGCCGAGCATTCGGCGTCGGCGAATGCGCAGCGCGGCGCGAAACGGCAGCCGGGCGGCGGGGCGGCCGGGTCCGGCAGCGAGCCCGGAATGGTGCGCAGCCGCGATTCCGTTTGGGCAAGAGTGGGGGTGGCGCCGAGCAAGCCTTGCGTATAGGGATGGCGGGGCGCGTCGAACAAGGTTTCGATCGGCGCTTCCTCCGCCACGCGGCCCGAATACATCACGACCACGCGGTCGGCGAATTCGGCGATCACGCCCATGTTATGGGTGATCAGCAGCATCGCCATGCCGGTTTCGCGCCGCAGATCGTTCAGCAGGTCAAGCAATTGGGCCTGGACCGTGACGTCGAGCGCCGTGGTCGGCTCGTCCGCGATCAGCAGCTTGGGATCGCAGGCCAGCGCGATCGCGATCATCACGCGCTGGCGCATACCGCCCGAAAGCTGGTGCGGATAATCGTCGAGGCGGCGCGACGCCGAGGGAATGCCCACGCGGTCGAGCAGCGCGATCGCGCGTTTGCGCGCGGCTTCGTTGCCCAGGCGCTCGTGCAGGCGCAGGCTTTCGGCGATCTGTTCGCCGATCGGGAAGACGGGGTTGAGGCTCGTCATCGGCTCTTGGAAGATCATGCCGATACGCTTGCCCCGGATGCGGCGCAGTTCCTTCGCGGGCATTTGCAGAAGATCGCGGCCTTCGAACATCGCGCTGCCCGACAAGACGCGCGCGGGCGGCGCGGGCAGCAAGCCCAGGATCGACAGCGCCGCGACGCTTTTGCCGGAACCGCTTTCGCCGATCAGGCCGACGGCTTCGCCCACCCGCACGTCGAACCCGACGTCGTCGACGGCGATCGTGCGCCCGCTTTCGGTCGCGAAGGCCGTGGTCAAATTCCGCACGCTGAGCAACGCGTCGCTCACGACTACTCCTGTTGGATCTTCATGCGCGGGTCGAGCACGTCGCGCAGACCGTCGCCCAGCAAATTGAGGCCCAGCACCGTGATCGCGATGGCGATGCCGGGCACGACCGTCAGCCACCAGGCTTCGCGGATATAGGACCGGCCTTCGGAAATAAGGATGCCCCAGCTCGGCACGGTCGGCGGCGCGCCGAGACCCAGGAAGCTCAGCACCGCTTCGGACAGCACGGCATAGGCGAAGACGAAGCTGAGCTGCACGAGCAGCGGTGCCATGCAGTTGGGCAGGATGTGACGCGACAGGATATGCCAGTCGCCGGCCCCCGCCGCGCGCGAGGCGTGGACGTAGTCGAGCTCGCGCACGACCAGCACGCTCGCGCGCAGGATACGCGCGGTGCGCGGGATATAGACGACGGCGAGCGCGATGACCGCCGTGCTGGTCGACGGCCCCAGGATCGCCGCGATGCCGATCGCCAGCAGCACCGACGGGAAGGCCATCAGCGCGTCCGACAGGCGCATCAGCGGATTGTCCAGCGCGCGGAAATAGCCGGCGAGCGCGCCCATCGCCACGCCGAACACGGCGTTGAGCATCACGACCCAAAAACCGATCTCGATCGACAGGCGGCCGCCATAGAGGACGCGCGCGAACATGTCGCGGCCCAGATTGTCGGTGCCGAACCAGAATTCGGAAGAGGGCGGGCGGAAGCGCATCCGGATCTGCATCCGATTGGGTTCGTACTGGGCGATCAGCGGCGCCAGGACGATGGCGAGGAACACCAATGTGACCAGGAACGCGCCCGCCACGAAGGCGCGGTTGCGCAGCAGCTTGCGGCCCGTGCGCCGCGCATGGGCGGGGAACAGCGTCAAGGCGAGATCAGCCATCGCGATCCACCTGCACGCGCGGATCGAAATAGGCGTAGAGCATGTCGGCCAGCAGATTGAGCAGCATCAACGCCGCCGCGACGAACAGCAACCCGCCTTGGATCATCGGATAGTCGCGGCGCAGAATGGCGTTGCCGAGCAACGCGCCCATGCCGGGGATGGTGAAGATCGTCTCGATCACGATCGAACCCGAGATCAGCACCGAGAAGATGAGCCCGACGACGGTGACGATCGGGATCATCGCGTTGGCGAGCGCGTGCTTCATCACCACGACCCATTCGGGCAGGCCTTTGGCGCGGGCCGTGCGCACGTAGTCCTGGCGCAAGACCTCCAGCATCGCGGAGCGCGTGATGCGCGCCAGCAGGCCGATCTGGAGCATCGCCAGCGCCGCCGCCGGCATCGTGGCGGTGCGCAAGAATCCGATGACGCTGTCGGCTGGGTCGACGAAGCCGCTGGTCGGCAGCCAGCCGAGATGGACGGAGAAGACGACGATCATCACGAGGCCGAGCCAGAAATTCGGCAGCGACACGCCGATCAACGCGAGCGTCGTCGCGGCTTGATCGACCCAAGTATTGTGCCGCAAAGCGGCGATGATTCCGGTCGCGAGGCCGAAGATCAGCGTCAGCAGCATCGCGTAGGCCGAAAGCCACAAAGTCGCGGGCAGGCGTTCGATGATGGCGCTGGTGACGGGCACGTTCAGCAGCAGCGAATTGCCCAGATCGCCATGCAGCAGATTCCAGTAGAACGCGCCGAGCTGGACATGGAACGGCTGATCGAGCCCGAGATTGCGGCGGATCTGATCGATCTCCGCCGCCGTCGCGTTGGTGCCGCCCATCACCACGGCCGGATCGCCGGGGACGAGCTTGATCATCCCGAACGCGATCAGGCTGACGATCGCCAGGATGGGGATCGTGTGCAGCAGACGTTTGATGGCGAAAGCGAGCATTTTCGATGCTTAAGGGCGGGACCGGCCGATGGAAACCGGTCCCGCTTGTCGCCGTTACGGACGGATCCAGACGTTCGAGAACCGCGTGTTGAAGTAGGGCACGTAGTTCTCGACATTGGCGCGCACGGCCTGGGTCTTGGGCGCCACGCCGAACGGAACGGCCATCACCTGATCGAGTGCGATGCGCTGCGCGCGCGCGAAGGCGGCTTGGCGCTGGGCGAGCTCGGGTGCGGTGTTCACTTGGTTGAAGGCGGCCATATAGGCCGGATCGACCTTGTTGTCCTTCGGCTTGTAGACCGGGTTCGGCTCGGCCATCTGACGCAAGGTCTGCGGCCCGCCGAGCGCGATCACCGTGATCCAGCCCGTGTAGAAGAAGTTCCAGCCTTGGGTTTCGCGCTGGCTCTTCTGCAACGCGGCCGGCCAGTCGAGCACTTCGAGCTCGGCGTTGATGCCGGCGGCCTTCAACTGCTCGGCCATCACGAGCGACGTGTTGTACATGACCGGGAATTGGCGATTGGTCAGCAGCACGACCTTTTCGCCCTTGTAGCCCGCTTCCTGCAGAAGCTGGCGCGCCTTGGCCGGGTTCTTTTGGTTCAGCAGTTCCTTGCCCGCGTCGGTGAAGTACTGCATGCCCGGATATTGGAAGCCGGGGTTCAGCTTGTATTGGCCCTCGGTCGCGGCTTCCATGATCTCGTCGAAATTCATCGCGGCGAGGATCGCTTGGCGCACCTTGGGATTGTCGGTCGGCGGGGCCGACCAGTTCGGATAGGTGACGTTCATCCAGAACGTCTCCAATCGCGCGAGCTTGATCGCGCGGTTCTCCGCCAGACGCTTCTGCGACGCGGCGGGCACATCCTCGACGCCGTGGATTTCGTTGACCTCCAGCGCGGCCGTGCGCGCCGCCGGTTCGGTCATCATCCGCAGCGTGACGGTGTCGACGCAGGCGCGCTTGCCGCCGCCGAAGCCCGACATCGACGCGTGGCGCGTATCGGGGCGGTAATCGTCGAAGCGGCGCAGGCGCACATGGCTGTCCGCGCGGAACTCGTCCAGGCGGAACGGACCCGTGCCGACCGTCGGCAGCTGACCGGCGGCGGCGCCGGCGTTTTCCGACGGGATGATGACGATCGGCACGGTGAAGGACGACAGCGCTTCCAGGAACAGCGGCTGGCGTTCCTTGAGCTTCAATACGAAGGTGTTCGCGTCCGGCGTCGACCAGGATTCCACGGGATCGAGGATCGAACGGTCGATGCCCAGGCGTTTGTAGCGGTCGTAGGACGCTGCGACGTCGGCCGAGCTCATCGTCTTGCCGTTATGGAACTTGATGCCCTGGCGCAGACGGAAGGTGTAGGTCAGGCCGTCGGCGCTGGTTTCCAGCGTCTCGGCCAGTTCCAGGATCGGGTTCATGCTCTCGTCGCGCGTGACGAGCGTCTCGAAGATATTCATGGCGGCGTTGCGCGTCGCCGAGGAATTCGAGGCGTGCTGGTCGAGACCCGGCACCTGGCTTTCCAGCGCGAAGATCAGATCGCCGCCGGTGCGCGGGCATTGAAAGCCTTGCGCTTGCGACGGCGTCGCGGCAAGGGCCACGGCGGTCAGTGCCGTCGCGGCGAGCATGGTTTGGCGAAGTTTCATTTCACGACTCCCTGTTTGGAGGTTGGTTTGCTGGTTCGTTTTGTCGGCGTGATGTCGGACGAAGCCGCCGGCGCGAATTCCACCGGCAGGATTTTCTTGCGCCAGGCGAAGCGCCCGGTTTTCAAGCGCTCGACCAACGCGGTCGCGGCGTCCTCGCCCAAACGGAACGCGGGCACGGAAACCGTGGTCAGCGCGGGTCTTGCGTAGAAATGGTTCTCGAACCCGTTGAAGCCGGTGACGCGCACGCGGCCCGGCACGTCGATCCCGCGCGCGGCGAACAACTGCAACGCGGCCAGCGCCATACGGTCGTTGCCGCCGGCGACCGCATCGGGCAGGCCGGCCGCGTCGATATGGCGGGCGAGGGTGGCTTGCGTCGCCTCGAAACCTTCGTCGGGGCAGCGCAGCACGGCAAGCTCGATGCCCGCTTTCTTGCGCGCGAGCGCGCGGCGCAATGCCGTTTCGCGCCGTGCCATCGCCGGCCATTCGACGCCGGGAACCAGCATCACGATGCGCTTGGGATCCGAAAGGGCGAGATGCTCGCCGATCGCTTCCGCGCCCGCCTCGTCGTCGAGCAGGATCGAGCAGCAATCCTCCGCATCCGCCGGGGCGAGGTCTTGAATGACGACGATCGGCTGACCCAGATCGGCCATACGCTCGACGATGCGTTTGCGTTCGCGCGCCGGACCGGATGTGATGACGCACAGCCCGTCGCTTTCGATGCTGCGCAGCATGGGCACGGAGGCGAGATCGTTGGCCGGGCTGCCGTGCAGGATCAGGCTGTAGTTATGCTTGCCGAGACCTTCGTTGAGGCCCGCGAGCAAGGCCGCGGTGAACAGATCCGAAAGATAGTAGGGCGAAGGATCGACGATGACGACGCCGACCGCCATGCGCCGCGCCGCGCGCAATTGCCGTGCGGCCGCCAACGGCCGATAGCCCAAGCGATCGCGCGCCGCCATCACCCGCCGCGCCGTATCCGTCCCGACCTGATCCGAACGCCCGTTGAGGACGTTCGAGACCGTCATCGTGGTCGTGCCGGCGGCTTGCGCGATATCGCGCAACGTCACGCGGCGGGGCGGGGCGGCGTCGGCCATCAATGCGATTCCCGGGGCGGTTCGCCGCCCGATTTGCCGACCAGGAAGTCGAGATCGACGCCGCGATCGGCTTGCAGAACGTGCTCGACGTAGAGCTTTTCCCAGCCGCGCGTGTACGGCGATTTGTAGGGCACGAGCGCTTCGCGCCGCTTGGCGAGCTCGGCGTCCGGAACGTCGAGATGAAGTTTGCGCGCGTTTACGTCGAGCTCGACCATATCGCCGTCGCGCACGAGGGCGAGGGGACCGCCCGCCGCCGCTTCGGGGGCGACATGCAGCACGACCGTGCCGAAGGCGGTCCCGCTCATCCGCGCGTCGGATATGCGCACGATGTCGCGTATACCGTCGCGCAGCAGTTTGGCCGGGATCGGCATATTGCCGATCTCCGCCATGCCCGGATAGCCGCGCGGCCCGCAATTGCGCAGGACCAATACGCTGTCCTTGGTGACGTTCAGCGCCGGATCGTCGATGCGCTTTTTCAAATCGTCGGGGCCGTTGAACACCACCGCCGGGCCGCGATGGCGCATCAATTCGGGCGAGGCGGCCGACGGCTTCAGAACGGCCCCATTGGGTGCAAGATTGCCGCGCAGCACGGCGATGCCGCCCGCGGGCTTGAACGGCTTGTCGAAACTCAAGATCACGGCGGGATCGTCGATGCGCGCCTGGACGTAGCCGTCGCCGAATTTTCCGCCCGCGACAGAGGGGCGATCGGGGTGCAGCAAATGGGCGATCTGCGCGAGTACGGCGGGCACGCCGCCGGCGCGATGGAAATCCTCCATCAAATGCTTGCCCGAGGGCATCAGATCGACGAGACACGGCACGTCGCGCCCGCAACGATCCCAATCTGCGAGACCGAATTCGACGCCGATACGGCCCGCGAGCGCGATCAGATGGACGACCGCATTGGTCGAGCCGCCCAGGGCGGCGCAAAGCCGAACGGCGTCCTCGAAGGCTTCGCGCGTAAGCACCTTGGACAGGCGCAAATCCTCGCGCGCCATTTCGACCGCGCGGCGCCCCGCTTCGAATGCCAAGGCTTGGCGGCGCGCATCGACCGCCGGGATGGCGCCGTTGCCGGGCAGGGCGACGCCCAAGCCTTCGCACAGGCTCGCCATGGTCGAGGCGGTGCCCATCGACATGCACGAACCCGCGCTGGGCGAGCTCGCCGCTTCGGCCTGCATCAGCTCGTCCATCGTCATGCGGCCCGCGCGCACTTCGGCGTCGAGCTTGATGAGGCTGGTGCCAGAGCCGAGCTTCTCGCCGCGCCAATGCCCGGTCAGCATCGGCCCGCCGGAAACCAGCAGCGTGGGCAGATCGACGCTGGCCGCACCCATCAGCGTGGACGGCGTGGTCTTGTCGCAGCCGGCGAGCAGCACGACGCTATCCATCGGCTGGGAGCGGATCGCCGCCTCGACGTCCATCGCCGCGAGATTGCGATAGAGCATCGTGGTCGGGCGCATCAGCGGTTCGGACAGCGAGGTCACCGGGAATTCCAGCGGGAACCCGCCCGCTTCATAGACGCCGCGCTTCACATGCTCGGCCAGCATTCGCAGATGGCCGTTGCACGGCGTCAGCTCCGACCACGTGTTGCAAATGCCGACGACCGGCCGCCCGTCGAACATGCGCGCGGCATGTCCTTGGTTCTTCATGAAGCTGCGCGCGATGAAGCCGTACTTGTCGGCGGTGCCGAACCAGGCGGCGCTACGCGACTTACGGGCGGGTTTGTCGGCCATATGGCGTCAGACCTTCAGACCGCCATGCCACCAATGGGCCAGCGGGTTGGAATGGATGATGCGATCGATCGTGTCCTGGCTCACGCGCGGCAGGCGCGTGCCTTCGACCTGATCGTTGACTTTGCGCAAGCCCGCGATGGAATCGGCGACGGTCGTGAACGGGAAATCCGTGCCGAAATAAATCTTGTCTCGCGCGACGATGTTGTATTCCTGCGCGCAGACCAGAATGTTGTAGTACTGCCACGGCCGGTAATAGAGCGCGGAAACCTCGCAATAGACGTTCGGATTCTTGCGCGCGACGACGATACACTCCTCGTACCAGGGGTGCCCCATATGGGCCATGATCATCTTGAGATCGGGATAGCGCGACGCGATCGTGTCGACGTCCAGCGGACGGCCTTGCGCGATCGGCGCGTTCTGGCCGTAGGTCGTGCCCATATGCATCGTCAGCGGAAGGTTCTTGCGCTGAAGATATTCGTAGACGGGCACGAGGCGCGGATCGAGCAGCGACACGCCGTTGTAGATCGGGCCGAATTTGACGCCCTTCAGCCCCAGATCCTCGATCGCGTGTTCGAGCAGTTCCATGCAATTCGGCATACGCGGATCGACCGCGGCGAAGCCGATGAACTTCTTCGGATCGCGCTTGACCAGGCGCGCGGTCACTTCGTCGTCGCCGTCGATGCCGATCGAATCCTTGTAGCGCAGCGAAAACACGATCGCGTGATCGACGTCCTTCATCGCCGCTTCCACGGTCGGCGGATCGGATTTGATCGTGAAGCCGCCCGCACGGGCGATACCGGCGATCTGGCCGTAGAGCGGCAGGATCTGGGAGTCTTCGTAGACGTTGACGTGGCAGTCGACGATCATGGTCCGGTCCTCACAGAATGCCGTAACGGGCGAAGACGTCGGCGAGCTTGTCGCCGCGTTGCAGGTCGGCGAGCGTGTTGCGCTCGCCCGAGATCTTCTCGAAGGCGAGATCGAGCACGCGCTTTTCGTGCGCCTTGGGGATGACGACCACGCCGTCGGCGTCGCCGAAGATCAGATCGCCGGTTTCGACCTTCACGCCCGCGCATTCGATCGGCACGTCGAGCGCCATGATCTTGCCGCGGCCCTTGGAATCGAGCGGCGCGATGCCGCCGTGGAACACCGGGAAGCCCATCTTGCGGATCGGCTTGATGTCGCGCACGCAGCCATCCATCAATGCGCCGGCCGCACCGCGATACTTGGAGGCGGTGCTGAGCAATTCGCCCCACGGCGCCACGCGTACGGGGTTGGAGCAGGCGAAGACCGGGATCTCGTCCTTCTTCAAGCTGTCGATCAGCGCGATCTCCAGCTCGTAGGGGTTCGAGCCTTCGGGGACGTTGTAGACCTCCATGAAGGCGGCGGTGCGCGCGCGCCCGACCATCACGCTGGCTTCGTCGAGCGGCCGGATGCGCGAGGGCAGGGCTTGATCCATCAGCCCCGCCTGGTCGAGGCAGTCGGAGAGAACGGACGCGAAAAGTTTGGTGCGGATTTCGTCGAGAGTCCGGGACATTACATCGCTCCGGGTTTGCGGTTGGCGGCGCGTTGGACGCGGATGAGCTGTTCGGCCGTGGAGAGGCCGGGCGGGATATCGCGCGGACGACGGCCCACACCGTCGATCACATCGGTGCGGCGCGTCTTTGCGTAGAGCGTGGGCGGCACGCCGGGCGCTTGGCGGTTCGCCAGGCGGTCGGGAAAGCGCGTCCATTCGGACGTGCGCGGCCTGTCGGTCGGTCCGTAATAGAGATGGACCGTGCGCCGCGCCTTGGAGCCGAGCTTCAGCTTGCCGCCATGGATGCAGCGCGCGTGGAACACGAAGGCGGAGCCCGCCGGCCCCAGCGCGTCGAACTCCATGCCGGGCGTCACGTCGTCGGGGTGCATGTCGGCGCGCGGCCCGTGCGTGCCGGGAACGATCGAGAAGCAGTGATCGCTCGGCCCAACATCGGTCAAGTAATAGACCACCGAGATCGGATCGATTTCGAAGCGCCGATCGTAGGCGCGGATGATATCGCGATGCCAGCCCTTCAACTCGCCCACGTCGTCCGTGGGTTCGCGCAGGATCAGACTGAGTTCCTCGATCGAGAAACGCGGGCCGATCAGCTTGGCCATCAACGCCAGCACCATCGGCGTTTCGATCAAATGGTCGAACGCATCGGTGCGAGTCAGGATATCGGGCGCGGTGATGAAGCTTTCGCTGAACCGCGCGAAATCCGCCGGGTGTTCGGCCAGCAGATCGCGGAACGCCTGATCGGCGGCGGCGACTTGGGCGGGCGACAGCGCGCCAGGAATGACCAGGAACCCGTCGCGGTCGAAAGCCGCCTTGGCGGCGTCGAGGTCGAGCGCGCGTCCTTCGAAATCGGCCAGTGCGGCGGTCATGGGGTTCCTCCGGATTGCAGCGTCGTACGGCGGCGCTTGGTTTCCTTGTCGGCGAGAAAAGCGGGCGCGAGGTCGAGGCCGAGCCCCGGCCCGTCGAGCGGCGTCAATACGCCCGCGTCGATGCGCGGCAGTGCGGTCACCGTGTCGGCGTACCAGCCGCGCAAATAGGCGCGCACCGTTTCCTGCAACATCGCCGTGGGTGCTGCGATCGACAGATGCGTGCCCGCGACGAAGCCGACGGGGCCGGTGCAATCGTGCACGCAGAAGGGAAGCTGTGCCGCCGCCGCCATGTCCGCGATGGCGCGTGCTTGGCTGAGCCCGCCGCACCAGCCCGGATCGCAGGACACGATGCCCGCATGGCCCGAGGCGATCAGCGGCAGGAAGGATGAAGCGGGGGCGAGCGTTTCGCATGCCAGGATCGGGATGCGCGTATCGCGCGCCAGGACGCCGAGGGCCGCGATATCGTCCATACGCAGCGGATCTTCGATCCACAACGGATCGACCGCCTCGACCGCGCGGATGATGCGCCTGGCACTCGCGACGTCCCACAACGCGTGCAGCTCGACCATCAATTCGATGTCGCCGCCGACCGCGTCGCGCACGCGCTTAAAGGGGCGCAAGCCTTCTTCGATCTGGCGCGCATCGATGCCGACCCCCCGATTGGCGAAGGCCGCGCGATCGAAGGGCCAAATCTTCATGCCTTTGACGCCTTCCGCGACCAACTCGCGGGCGAGGCGTTCGGGCTCCTCCTCGAACGCGCGCAGATCGTCCAAAGGATGGGGCTTCTTGTCGGTGCCGAACCACGCATCCACATCCGTACCGCGTTTGCGCTTCACGTAATGCGGGCCCGCACAGGTGTTGTAGACCGGAATCGCGTCGCGCGACTTGCCGCCCAGCAGCGCATAAAGCGGCAGGCCGGTCTTGCGGCCCAGCAAATCCCATAGCGCGATATCGATGGCCGAGGCCGCGCGCATTTCCACGCCCGACGAGGCGTAGCCCGTGGGCTGGCGGACGAGATCGCGGTTGATGCCGGCGATGGCGGCTTCGTCGCGGCCCAGCAGATTGGGCGCGACGCTCGAATGGATATAGGTTTCGACCGCTTCGGGCGCGAAGAACGTCTCGCCCAGGCCCGAAAGGCCCGAACCCGTTTCGACGCGCACCCACAGGAGATTGTCGTGCGCTTCGGTCCGTATCGTTTCGATTGCGACGATCGTCACTCGGTTATGACCACCCTGTGACGAAACGCTGGGCCTTTAACGATAAAGCTGTCAAGCCGGAATCTGCGCAACCCCCGTTAAGGCTACGGCTTGATTGGCGAATTTTTGTATGTCGTCAGATCGACGCGGTCGCTTTGGCGAGCGCGAGTAAAGGCCCGGCGTTCAAACCGTCGAGCAGCGAGAAATGATGCGCGCCCGCCAGATGCAGGGGCTTGGGCGCGTTCCAGGCTTCGGCGATCGCGCCGGATTGCCATTTGAATTCCGCGCTTTCGAGGTCGCCGAGCGCCACGCCGATCTTCGCCGCGCGCGATTTGCGCAGGATCGGCGACATCGCCGCGACATGTTCGGCGCTCGTCACGCCGATCACTTTGGCCATCGGCAGGAACGGGAAGGGCGTCATGTCGAAGAGCCCCGAGAGCAGCAACGCCGATTTGATCGGCGCACCGGTTTCGCGCGCGGCCATCATCGCGGAAAGATGCCCGCCCGCCGAATGGCCGGAGACATGGATCGACGCGCCGTCGACGCCCAGCGCCGAGCCGTTCGCCGCGATGAAGTCGATGCAAGCGCCGATTTGATCGACGATGCCCGACAGCGGGATATCGGGGCAAAGCGTGTAATCGACATTGGCGACGGCGAAGCCCGCGTCGAGCATGCCTTGCATGTACTGCGCGTGTTGTTCCTTGCCGGTCGCCTGCCAATAGCCGCCATGGATGAACATCCATACCGGCGGCGATCTTTCGCCCTTGGGCAAATACAGATCGAAATTCTCGTCCGGCGATTTGCCGTAGGCGATATCGATCGCGGAATGATTCGCGCGCCAGGCCGTGCCTTCGCGCGTCCATTGCCGGAACAAGGGGCGCATATCCGGCACTTGGTTGCGCGGCGAATATTCGCGCGCAAGTTCGGCGCGCGACAAGCCGTGCCACACCGGTTCGGGATTGGGGGCGGGCGCTTTGACCGCGGCGATCTCGACGGCGATGGCGTCGCCAGCTTGCAGGGCGATTTGCGTGCGCGCACCGCCCAAGGCTTCGCGATAGAGCCGGTCGATGGCGCGACGGTGCGGCGACAACGCCGCCGGGTTCGGTGCGGTCCACACCATGGCGCGCATCGTGCCGGGCGAGCCGCCGGCTTTCATCATGCCGCCGATCGCTTGCCACAGCGCGTCCGCGAAGGCGGTCAGGGGATCGGCGGCGTTGGACGTGCCGCGAACGGTGAAGACTTCAGACGCCGACATAGCGATGCACCAGCTCCGCATCGCGATCGAGATCCGCACCCGTGCCGGACCACACCGTGCGGCCCTTCTCGATCGCGTAATGGCGATCCGCCAATCGGCGCAGAACGCGCAAATTCTTGTCGACGATCAGGATCGACTGGCCGTCCGCTTTCAGCGTTTCGATGCAGCGCCAGATCTCGGCGCGGATCACGGGGGCGAGGCCTTCGGTCGCTTCGTCGAGAACGAGCAGATCGGGATTGGTCATTAGCGCGCGGCCGATGGCGAGCATTTGCTGTTCGCCGCCCGACAGCGTGCCGGCTGATTGCGTCAGGCGTTCGCCCAAGCGCGGGAACAGTGTCGTCACGCGCTCGATCGTCCATGGTGTGGCGCGCTTCAAGCGATTGGCGGCGGTCGCGATCAGATTTTCCCGCACCGTCAGCGTCGGGAAGACCTGACGTCCTTCGGGCACGAGGCCGATGCCCAGCCGCGCGATCCCTTCGGGCGGGCGGCCGATCAACGCCGTGCCGCCGAAATCGATCTTGCCGCCGCGCGCCTTGACCAGCCCCATGATGGTGCGGATCGTCGTGGTCTTGCCCACGCCGTTGCGGCCCAGCAGCGTCACGACCTCGCCGCGATCGATCGACAACTCGATGCCGAACAGAACTTGGCTGTCGCCGTAGGCGGCCGCGAGATCGCGAACGCGCAGCATCAAGCGTCTCCTTCGCCGAGATAGGCGACGCGCACCGCCGGGTCGGCCTGGATCGCGGCCGCATCGCCCGTGGCGATCGCGCGCCCGCCGACCAGCACCGAGATACGGTCGGCGAGGGAGAAGACGGCTTCCATATCGTGCTCGACCAGCAGCATGGCGAAGCGGCCTTTGAGGCTTTGGAGCAGTTCGACCATCTGCGCGGTTTCGACGGCACCCAGGCCGGCCATCGGCTCGTCGAGCAGCAGAAGACGCGGTTCCATGGCGAGGGCGACGGCGAGTTCGAGCTGCTTGCGCTCGCCATGCGACAGCGACGCGACGGGTTCGTCCGCGCGCGCTTTGAGGCCGACGCGCTCGAGCAGCGCGTAAGCGGGATCGCGCAAGCTGCGGTCGCCGCGCGCGGCGCGGAAGAAACGGAACGAATGGCCCTGATGTGCCTGCACGGCCAAGGCGACGTGATCGAGGGCCGTGTAGCTGCCCATCAACTGCACGATCTGGAACGTGCGCCCCAGGCCGCGGTGGACGCGCGCATGCACGGGCAGGGCGGTGATGTCCTGCCCGTCGAGCAGAATTCGGCCGCCATTGGGCGCCAGCTCGCCGGTCAATTGATTGATGACCGTCGTCTTGCCCGCCCCGTTGGGGCCGATCAGCGCGTGGATTTCGCCCGCGCGCACGTCGAGCGTCAGGTTATCCGTCGCGGTCAGGCCGCCGAAGGTTTTATAGAGGCTTTCGATCGACAGCAGCGGCGCCGTCATTTGCCGCCTCCGCCGATGAATTTGAACAGGCCCGACAGCCCGCCCCGGAAATAGAGGATGATCAGGATCAGGATCGGGCCGAGGAAGAATTGCCAGCGCTCGGTCCAGCCGCTGAGCACCGTTTCGAGCGTCAGCAGCGCGAAAGCGCCGAACAGAGGCCCGAGCAGCGTGCCGGCCCCGCCGAGGATGACCATCACCATCAGTTCGCCCGACTTCGTCCAATGCAGCATGTCGGGGCTGACGAAGCGGGCGTAGTTGGCGACGAGGCCGCCCGCGAGACCCGCCCCCATGCCCGCGATGGTGAAAGCGGCGAGCTTGTAGCGATAGACGGCGATGCCCATCGCCGCGACGCGGCGCTCGTTCTGGCGGATGGCGCCCAGAACCATGCCGAAACGCGACGCGGCGATGCGCCACATCAGCAGATAAAACGCGATCGTCACGATCAGCACGACGAAATAGAAGGTCATGTCGTCGCGCATGTTGAGGTCGAACAGCGCGTTGCGCCGGCGGATGATCAAGCCGTCGTCGCCGCCATAACGCTTCAACGCCACGAACAGGAAGAACAGCATTTGCGCGAAGGCGAGCGTGATCATGATGAACTGCACGCCCGAGGTGCGCAGCGCCAAAGCGCCGATCAGCAGCGCGAAGGCGCCCGCGACCAGAATCGCGGCGGGCATGGCGATCAGGAATTGATCGGTGCCGGCGATGAAGCCGAACAACGGTTCGCCCAAACGCAAATGCTGGAACAGGATGCCGACCGTGTAGCCTCCCACGCCGTAGAACGCCGCGTGGCCGAAGCTGATCATGCCGCCGAAGCCGAGCACGAGGTTCAAGCTGCCCGCGGCGATCGCGTAGATCAGCAGGCGCGTGGCGAGCGGCGTGGTCGCGGGCAGGCCCACCGCCTTGGCGATAAAGGGCAGCGCGATCAACGCCGCGATCAGGATGGCGATCGCGATCAGCGCCTTGCCGGAGAATTTGAAGGGATCGTGCATCGCCCGCCTAGCTCCGCGCCGGGAACAGCCCTTGCGGGCGCCAGAGCAGCACGATCGCCATCAAGACGTAGACGCCCATCGAGGCGAGCCCGGCGGAAAGCTGATCGGCTTCCGACGGGTCGGCGAGCAAGCCGCGCACGAGCTGCGGCAGGAAGGCGCGCAGCAGCGTATCGACCAAGCCGACGACGATGGCGCCGAACAACGCGCCCCGGATCGAGCCCACGCCGCCGACGACCACGACCACGAAGGTCATGATCAGGATCTGCTCGCCCATACCGACCTGGACCGACAGCAGCGGCCCCGCCATCACGCCGGCGAAGCCGGCGAGCAGCGCGCCCAGGCCGAAGACCAGCGTGTAGAGTAGTTTGATATCGACGCCCAAGGCGCGGACCATATCGCGATTGGTGGCACCCGCACGGATCAGCATGCCCAGGCGCGTGCGCTGGATCAGCGCGTAAAGCCCGGCGGCGATGACGAGCCCCGCGACGATGATCGTCAGGCGATAGACCGAGAAGGTCATGCCCGGCAGGATTTCGACCGATCCGGACAGGGCCGGGGGCACGCCCACGAAAAGCGGCTGACGGCCGAAAATGAGGGAGACGGATTCGTTGAACAGCAGCACGAGGCCGTAGGTCGCGAGCACCTGATCGAGATGGTCGCGGTCGTAGAGCTTGCGGATGACGAGGTACTCGATGGCGAGGCCGGTGACGGCCGCCGCCGCGAGGCCCGCGGGGACGGCGAGCAGGAACGAGCCGGTCGAGGATGCGGTGATCGAGCCCGCATAGGCGCCGACCATGTAGAGCGAGCCATGGGCGAGATTGATGATGCCCATGATGCCGAAAATCAGCGTCAGCCCCGCCGCGAGCAGGAACAGCATGACGCCGAGCTGCAGCCCGTTCAGAACCTGTTCGACGAATAGAAGCGACATGCCGATCCGAAAACCAACGCCCGGAAACCGGTCCCTGAATGAGGGGGCGGCTTCCGGGCGCGATTCAAACGCTTAGATTTTGCACTGGGCGGCGTAGATGTCGCCGTGCGCGGTCAGCACTTTGCGCTGCGTGACGATTTCCATCTCGCCAGACGCGCTCTTGCCGGCCTTCAGCGCGAACCAATCCTGGATCGGATGCTGGTTCGGGCCGAACTTGAAGGCGCCGCGCACGGAAGCGAAATCCGCCTTCAACATCGCCGTGCGGAAGTTCTCCGGCTTGATGTCGCCCTTGGTCTGCTTCAACGTCGCGGCGATGGCCAGTGCCGTGTCGTAGCTTTGCGAGGCGTAGTAGGTCGGGATGCGGCTGAACTTCTGCTGGAACGCGGGCACGAACTTCTTGTTCGCCGCGTTGTCGAAATCGACGTTCCAGTGCGAAGAGACCCACAGCCCGTCGGCGACGTCGCCCACGGCCTTCAGCGTCGTGTGGTCGAGCGACGGGGCCGCGACGACCATCGGCACGCGGCCGATGAGACCGGCTTGCGCGTATTGGCGCAGGAAGGCGATGCCCAGCCCGCCCGGATGGAACTGGAACACGACGTCCGGATTGGCCGCGCGGATCGCCGCCATCTCGGCCGCGTAATCGGTCTGGTCGAGACGCGTGTACTGCTCGCCCACGATCGTGCCGCCGAACTGGCGCTTGAAGCCCGCGAGCGCGTCCTGACCGGCCTGATAGTTCGGCGCCAGGATGAACGCGCGCTTGTGGCCGAGTTCCTTGGCCACCTGACCGGCGGATTCGTGCAGCGAGTCGTTCTGCCACGCCACCGCGTAGTAGTTCTTGTGGCACTCCCTGCCCGCGAAGTTCGACGGCGCCGCGTTGGGCGACACGTAGATCGCGTCGGCGTCCAGAATATCGGGCAGCGTGGCGCCCAGGATGTTCGAGAACACGATGCCGGTCAGCAGCTTGATGCCGTCGTTGCGCAGCATGCGCTCGGCGACCGTCTTGCCCTGGCCGGGGCGGAAGCCGTCGTCTTCCACGACGACCTGCACGGGCACGCCGCCCAGCTTGCCGCCTTCCATCTCGACCGCGAGGTTGAAGGCGTCGCGGATATCCGCACCGATATAGCCGCCGGGACCCGACAACGTCGTGATCAGCCCGATGCGCACGGCGCTTTGCGCGCGCAGCAGCGACGGGGCAGCGAGGGTGGCGGCACCCGCGCCGGCGACGGTGAGGAACGTTCTTCTCTTCATCTTTGCCTCTCCTGTTTGAAGCCCCGGTCTCGGCCGAAGCTTTAGACTTAAACTATTTCTAGCCCAACGCTCGGACGCTGCCTAGCCGTCAGATTTTGACCCAGCCCGGCGGCGGCACCTTGCCGGGATGGACCGATCCGCAATGCGGGCAAACCCGGGCCTTTTCATCGGCGTAGAAGGCATCGTAAAGCGGCGGCAGGTCTTTGACGATATCCTTCAATTCCACTTCGACGCGGTGGACTTTGCCGCCGCATTCGAAGCAATACCATTCGAAACCGTCGATATCCCCGGGGCGGCGCGCCCCCTCGATCACCAGGCCGACGGAATCGGCCACCGGGCGCTGGGGCGAATGGATGGTATGGGGCGGCAGGAGGAACACGTCGCCCTCGCGGATCGTGACGTCGTAGATCTTTCCCCGATCCGCGATCTTCAGGATCATGTCGCCCTTCAGCTGATAGAAGAACTCCTCGGCCGGATCGTCGTGGAAATCGACGCGCGAGTTCGGCCCGCCGACCACCATGACGATGATGCCGCCGTTCTGATACAGCGTCTTGTTGCCGACCGGCGGTTTCAGGAAATGCCGGTTGTCGTCGATCCATTTCTGGAAGTTGAACGGCTGGCGGAACGAAAGCTCTGAAACGGGGGGGGAGGGCAGGTCGAGAATGGACATGACTTCTTCTCCCTTCAGCTGAGTTTGAGGCCGCTTTTCGCGATGGCGGCATCGATCGCCTTTTTTTCGGCGTCGTTGAGACCAAGCAGCGGCATCCGGACTTCGCCGCCGGTTTGGCCCAGGCAATCCTGCCAATATTTGGCGTGGGCGTGCGGCTTCTCGGCCGGGCGGCTGTGCTTGAACGCTTCGCGCACCGGCTCCAGGCTGTCGCGGATGCGCTTGGCTTCGTCGATCCGGCCCGCGAAGGCGAGATCGGTGTAGTCGCGCATACGCCTATCCACCGCCGTCTGGAACAGGAAGGGCGGGTTGGAGCAGAGATAGACCTGCCATTTGAGTTCGACGATGTTGTCGAACCATTCCTCTTCCGACGCCGTCGAGACGATCAGATTGTCGCCCGCCAGCCGCGTGAGTTCGGAATACATCGCGCGCGGCACCGAATACTTGATCGCCACGACGTTCGGGATTTCGGCGAGGCGCGCGCAAAGCTGCGGGCTCATCAAATAGCCCGAGTCAGGATGGCTCCACAGCGCGATGCCGATATCCACTTGGCGCGCGACATGGCTGTAATAGTTATGGAGCGTCTCGTCCTGCGCCTTGAGGAAATGCAGCACGGGCGCATGGACGACGATGTAATCCGCCCCCGCCTTCTGCGCGTGCTTGGCGAGTTCGATCACCGTATCCATGTTCTGGTCGGAGCACGACATGATCGTGCCCGCGCGCTTGCCGGTCGCTTCGACCGCCAAATCGAACATGCGCTTGCGCTCGGCCAAGCTCATGGAGAAGAACTCGCCCTGCTTGCCCGCGATGAACAAGCCGTCGATGCCGAGCTTGCCGACCCAATGGTCGACATTGCGCTGGAACCCGGCTTCGTCGATCGCGCGTTCCGGGCCCTTGAAGGGCGTCAACGCGGCAGCCCACACGCCCTTCATATTGGTGCGGGCGTAGGTCTTGGCTTCGCTGCGGGAATATTTCATCGCGGTATCTCCCGGTTCGTCAGCCCATCGCCATGCGATGGGAGACGTTTTTCACGATCATATAGTGGTGCAGCCCTTCCGCACCGCCTTCGCGGCCGTAACCGCTCTCCTTCACGCCGCCGAACGGCGTTTCGGCGACCGACGCTTCCAGCGTGTTGATCGACAGATTGCCGCATTCCACGCCGTCGGTCAGCAAATCGACGTTGCGCGCCGAATGGGTGAAGGCATAGGCCGCCAGGCCGAAGGGCAGGGAATTGGCCTTCTGGATGCCTTCCTCCAGCGTGCGCACGGGCGCGATCAGCGCCAGCGGCCCGAAGGGCTCGACGCTCATCGCCTTCACGTCGTCGGGCACGTCGGCGAAAACGGTGACGGGGAAGTAGTAGCCGCGATTGCCGATGCGCGTACCGCCCGCCAGCAGCTTGGCGCCCTTGGCTTTGGCATCGGCGGTCAATTCCTCCATCGCCGCCAAGCGACGATGATTGGCGACCGGGCCCATCTGCGTGGCGGGATCGAGCCCGTCGCCCACCTTGATCGACTTGGCGCCTTCCACGAAGGCGTCGCGGAACGCGGCGTAGTTCTTCTCCATCACGAAAAACCGCGTGGGCGAGGTGCAGACTTGGCCTTGGTTGCGCGACTTGCGGATGACCGACAGGCGTGCCGCTTCGATCGGGTCGACATCGTCGCACACGATCACGGGCGCATGCCCGCCCAGTTCCATCAGCACGGGCTTCATCGCTTGCGCGGCGCGCTCGCTCAGCCATTTGCCGACGGCGGTGGAGCCGGTGAAGGCGACCATGCGCACCGGTTGGCGGGGGATGAGGTAGCTCGAGATATCCGCCGGCACGCCGAAGACGAGGTTGAACACGCCCGCGGGCAAACCCGCATCGTGCAAAGCGCGTGCGATATGCACGGCCCCCGCCGGCGTTTCCTCGGCGGCTTTGATGATGATGGCGCAGCCCGACGCGATGGCGCCCGCGATTTTGCGGCAAGGCTGGCTCATCGGGAAATTCCAGGGCGAGAACGCGGCGACCGCGCCGATCGGCTGGTGATGGACGATGTAGCGAATGCCCTGTTCGCTGGGGATGACGCGGCCATAAAGGCGCACGGCTTCGCCCGCATCCCATTCGAAGAATTCGCAACCGCGAATGACTTCCAGCCGCGCTTGCGCGATCGGCTTGCCGTGTTCGCGGGTGATCGACTGGGCGATCTCCTCCTGCCGCTCGCGCATCAAGGCGGCGGCGCGGCACAACACGGCGGCGCGCTTATGCGGCGAGGTCCGGCTCCACAGCGCGAATCCCTTCGCGGCGGCGGCGAGCGCGTCGTCCAGATCGGCCTTGGTCGCGACCGGGCAACGCCCGATCTCGGCTTCGTCGGCGGGGTTGAGAATGGGCAGCGTGTCGGCCGTCTTGCGCCACTTGCCGTCGATATAAAGCCCGATTTCGGGATAGACCGGCATCTTCGCGGTGCTCCTGTTCGCCTTGATTGGGAAGGATTGTCGGGCCGCCGGATTTGAGAGACTAGACGGAATTTTCCGATTGATTGATAGTCCTGGCCTATGAATGTCGAGTTACGCCATTTGCGCGGCTTCATGGCCGTCGCCGAAGCGGGCGCCTTCCGCCGGGCGGCGGAACGCTTGCGCATCAGCCAGCCCGCCTTGTCGGCGCTGATCCGGGATTTGGAACAGCAAGTCGGCGTATCGCTGTTCGACCGCACGACGCGCCGGGTGGAGATGACGCAGGCCGGACGCGAATTCATGCCGCAAGCGGAAAAGCTGCTCGCCGATATCGATACGTCGCTGCGCGGGCTCACCGATCTCGCCCAGCGCCGTAAAGGCCATGTCGCCGTCGCTTGCGCGCCATTGCTCGCCAGCGTGTTGCTGCCGGGCTTGATCGCCGCCTTCACGCGCGCGTATCCAGGCGTTCGGGTTTCGTTGATCGATGCGGGCACGGATATGATCGTCGATAAGGTGCGCGGCGGGGAGGCCGATCTGGGGATCGGCACGTTCGCGGCGGGGGAGGCGGGGATTTCGCAAACCCGCCTGATGCACGACACGCTGATGGTGTTCGCACCCGCCACGGAGACCGGCGGTCGCAAGCGCCGCTCGACGACCTGGGCCGAGATCGCGGACGCCCCGTTGATCGCGCTGACCCGCGAAAGCGGCTTGCGCGCCCTGGTCGAAATGGGGTTCGGCGGCTTGGGACGCCCGGCCCGCCCGGCCTACGAAGTTTCGCATGTCACGACGGCGGTGGCGCTGGTCGAGGCGGGGCTGGGCGTGGCCGTGCTGCCCGCGATCGCGCGCAAGATCGCGCATGATCGGCGCGTGACGCTCAGGGAACTGCGCGGGCCCCAAGTCGGGCGCGATATCAGCCTGATCGCGGCGGCGGGGCGTTCGCTGACACCGGCCGCGGCGGCCTTCACGGCGCTGGCGCGCGCCAACGCGGCGAAAGCCTTGGCGCATAGCGGGGCGGGGGATCGCAAGTGACCCGCGCGTGGCAGCGCATGCTGTCGGGGCGGCGGCTCGATCTTCTCGATCCGTCGCCGCTGGATATCGAGATCGAGGATATCGCACTGGGTCTATCCCGCGTCGCGCGTTGGAACGGCCAGACGACCGGCGCGCACGGGTTTTCGGTCGCGCAGCATTCGCTGCTGGTGCTCGATATTTTCGACGCGGCGATGGCGCGCCCGACCCGCGAAATGCGCCGCGCGGCGCTGCTGCACGACGGCAGCGAGTTCGTGACCGCCGACCTGATCACGCCGTTCAAGGCGGTGATCGGCGATTCGTATAAATCGCTGGAGAAGCGCGTGCAGGCGGCGGTGCATCTGCGCTTCGGCTTGCCCGCACGCCTGCCGGAAGAATGGACTCTCGCGATCAAGCGCGCGGATCGCGAGGCCGCCTATATCGAGGCGGTGGCGCTGGCCGGCTTCACCGAGCCGGAAGCGCGCAAGGTCTTCGCCTTTCGCCGCCAGCCCCATGTCGCAACGTTGAAAGCGTTGTCGGCCGAAGAAGCGCGCGAGCGGTTTTTGGCGAAGTTCGCGAAGCTCGCTTAGCTCTTCGGCAGATCGTTGCGATCGATCGTCGCCTGCAACGCGTAGAACCCGGCTTCGAACGGGCCGACGGCGCCGCTCGCTTCCAGATTCTTGTCGGCAAGCGCCGTGCGGCAATACTCGACGAATTTCGCGTCGTCGCCCCAGCCTTCGACGATCACGATCCAGCGCGGCACGCGATTGGCGACGCCGCGCGCTTTTTCTTCCGCGTTCACCACGGCGCTGGCGTCGGCGTCGGCGCGCAGCAGATGCGCGCCCGCGATGAAGCCTTGGCGCGCGATCGCCGGCAGAATCGTTTCGGCCAACGCTTTACGATGTTCTTCGGCGCGTGCGGATTCGACATCGTAGCGCCAGGTGGCGGCGAGACCGCCTTGGCCCGAACCGAAGCTCGCTCCCACTTCGCAGATCGAACGCGCGACGTTGCGGAAATGCTTCACGGTGGACACGGTCCACGGCGTGGGGCTTTGCAGCCGCGCGTGATAGGCGGGGCCGGTCACGTCGCCATGGGTTTGCGCTTCGTAGAGATTGAAGAATTCGAGGCTCGCGTCGCGCGCCACGTAGCGGCGGCCGCGCAGGAAACCCGGAATGGCGACGCGCTCGGGCATATGTTCGGTGCCGTGCCACGCATAGAACTCGTCGCGGCCCTCGGGGGCGATGTCGTGCCAAATAGCGACGGCGCCAAGTCCAACCAAACTCATCGATATCTCCGCGTTTCTTACGGGCGTGAAGCCAAGTGATCCAAAAATGATATTGCATTCCAGTTTGGAATTCAGTATCAATTTTATATAATCGCCCTGGGAAACCGCCCGCCAACGACGAGACATTCATGACGGTCAACGCGGTCGAGCGCTGTCTTGCGATCATCGAAGTTCTGGCCGGCGAGGCGGAGCCGATGGAGCTGTCCGAGCTCGCGCGCCGCGTCGAACTGCCGGCCAGCGCGGGGCACCGTATTCTCGCGACGTTGATGGCGCGCGGCTGGGTCGTCCAGGACCCCGCGACGCAAAGCTACGCGCTGTCCTTGCGTCTCAGCACGCTCGCCTTCCGCAATCTCGACGCGCGCGCCGTGCCCGATGTCGTGCAAGCCGTGCTCGATCGATTGGCCAAGCGCACCCATGAATATTGCCGCTTGGCGATCGTCGAAGGCGAAGACCTCGTTTGGGTCGCACGCGCGCAAGGCGCGCCGCCCGGCCTTCGCTACGACCCCGATATGGGGCAGGAGATCGTGCTGCACGCGACCGCCAACGGCAAAGCCTGGCTGTCGACGCTGCCGGAAAGCGAAGCCTTGCGCATCGTTTGCACGCGCGGATTCAAGTCACGGCGTCAGCTGGGCCCGCGCGCGGTCAACGACGTCGAATCCTTCCGACGCGAACTCGCCGATGCGCGCGCGCATGGCTACGCCAAAGCGGTGGACGAGGCGGAGACGGGAACGGCGGCGTTGGCAGTACCCTTCTTCGCCGGTCTCGATCCCAAGTCGCCGGTGGCGGGCACGATCAGCGTCGCAGGGCCGATCTTGCGCATCGATCCCGCGCGCTACGCCGATCTCGCCGACGCGTTGAAAGCCGCGTCGCGCGAGATCGCGGAGATTTGGCCGCTGCGCATCCGTCAGCGCGACATGGCCCCCGCATGAATACCGCTTTCGCCCGTATTCGCGAGCCCGTGCTGTGGTTCGCCGGAATGCTACTGCTGTGGGAACTGGTCGTGCGCGTCTTTGCGCTGCCGACCTTCGTGCTGCCCGCACCGTCGAACTTCCTGATGCGCGTGGTCAACGAGTATCCGCGCTTCGTCACGCACGGGTTGATCACCACGCGCCTCATCATCTACGGCTTCGTCGCGGGCGCAATTCCGGGCCTGATCCTTGCTTATCTGATCGCGAATTCGCGGCGCTGCGAAATGCTGCTCTATCCGCTGGTCGTGTTCATCCAGGGCCTGCCCAAGATCACGCTGGCGCCGATGATGCTGGTGTGGTTCGGCTACGCCGATTTCCCCAAGATCCTGCTGACGGCGCTAATCACTTTCTTCCCCGTGCTGGTCGACGGCGTGGCGGGGTTCAAGGCGGCGGACCGTCGCTTGTTTTACTTGAGCCGTTCGATGAACGCGTCGTGGTGGCAGACCTTCCGCTACATCGAATTGCCGGCGGCGGCGCCCGCGATCTTCTCCGGCTTCAAGACCACGATCGTCATCGCGGTGACCGTCGTCATCGTCGTCGAGTGGATGAACTCGAACAACGGGCTCGGCTACATCGTGCTGCGCGCGATGGACAACAAGGACACGCCGCTGATCTTCGCCACGCTGGTCGTCGCGTCGGCGATCGGTGTGGCGTTGAGCTACGCGATGGCGTCGCTCGAGAAATTGCTGCTGCCCTGGCGGCGCAAGTAAACCAACCAACGAAGTTCAACGAAGGAGGAAACGATGAATAAATTCACGAAACTCGCCGCAATGGCGGCCGGCCTGGTGCTGGCGTCGGCGGCTTCGGCGGTCGCCGCCGAAAAGCTGACGCTGACGATGAACTGGCGCGCGGATTCCGCGCATCTGGGCTTCGCGATGGCGCAGAAGAACGGCTATTACGCCGCCGAGGGCCTCGAAGTCGTGCTGCAGGAAGGCCGTGGTTCCGGCGTTGCCGCCCAGCTCGTCGCGACGGGGCAGAGCGATCTGGGACTCGCCGATGCGGGTGCGATCCTCAACGCCGCATCGAAGGGTGCCCCCATCAAGATCGTTTCGACGATCTGGAAGGCCGGCCAGTTCGGTATCAACTTCCTCGACTCTTCTGGCATTAAGACGCCGAAGGACTTGGCCGGGAAGAAAATCGCCGTGGCGCCGGGTGCGGCCGTCGTGCCGCTCGTGCCGTTGTTCTTGAAGGCGAACGGCATTCCCGAATCCTCGGTCACGATCGTTTCGGCCGCCCAGGCCGCGAGCCTCGGGCTGCTGACGTCGGGCGGCGTCGACGCCGTCGCCGAAACGCCGGAGAACATCGTGGTGCCGCTGGCGGCGCAGGGTCGGAAGGCCAGCGTCATTTACTTCTACGACAACGGCGTGCCGCTGATCTCGCTCAGCCTGGTCGCGCGCGACGACAAGCTGGCCGCGCGGCCCGACGTCTACAGAAAGTTCGTCGCCGCCACGGCGAAGGGCTGGGAAGCGGCGATCAAGGATCCGTCCGCTTCGGTCGACGCGCTGAAGGCGCTGTTCCCCGACATGGAGAAGTCGAAGGAAGATCTGCTGAAGGGCGCGGTCTATAGCTTCGCGTCGGTTTGCCCTGCGGGCAAGGGCGACACCATCGGCGCGACCAAGCCGGAAGTCTGGCAGAAGACCTACGAGGTGATGACCACCGCGATGGGCTTCCCGACCGACAAGCCGATCACGAACTACTACACCAGCGCCTATCTGCCGGCGACGCCGGTTCTCTGCCCGTAATCGGGTTTTCCGGCGGCGTCGAGGGGGAGCGATCCTTCCGCGCCGCCGGGATCCGTTTTCAGATCGAGCGAACGCCCCAGTATGACCGCCCCGATGAAAACCTTCCGCCAACGCACCGCCTGGATCGCGTGGATCGCTTATCCCACGCTCGCGGTCGCGTTATGCCTTGGCGTATGGGAAGCGCTGGTGCGGATCAACGACGTGCCGCTCTATATCCTGCCCAAGCCTTCGGATTTCCTCGCGCGTCTTGTCGTGGATCGGATGACGGTGCTCGCCCAAGCGTGGGCGACGTCGGTGTCGATCGCGCTGGGCTTCGGCATGGCCGTGCTGGTCGCGGTGCCGCTCGCACTTGCCATCATCTCGGTCGGTACGCTCGAACGCGGCTTGTTCCCGGTCATCGTCTTCCTCAACATCATGCCCAAGACCGTGATCGGGCCGATCCTGATCGTGTGGTTCGGCGTGAGCCCGGCGGTCGCGGTCTTCATCGTTTTCCTGATGTGCTTCTTCCCGATCCTGGTCGACAGCATGTCGGGCTTCCGCGCGACGGATCCTCGGTTGCGCTACATCACCCGCTCGATGGGCGCTTCGGCCTTCCAGACCTTCCGCTATGTCCGCTTGCCCGCCGCGATGGGCTACATCTTCGCCGGCATGAAGATCGGCATCGTGAAGGCGGTCGAAGGCGTCATCATCGCCGAATTCATCGGCTCCAGTGCCGGCCTCGGCTTCATGATCATGCGCGCGTCCAGCTTCATGGATATGGAGTTGATGTTCAGCGGCTTGATCGCGACGGCGCTGGTGGCGCTGGTGTTCAACGGCGCGATGCTCGCGGCCGAAAAGTTTCTGATGCCGTGGAACCGTCCGCGGCACGCTTGATCTTTAGCAACAGGACCGATCGAGAATGACGACAGGCGCCTCCATCGTCGCGCGCGGCATCACCAAGGTGTACGGCAGCGACAGCTCCGCCTATCACGCGCTGGGGCCGATCGATCTCGACATCAAGCCGGGCGAGTTCGTCAGCTTGATCGGCCCGTCGGGCTGCGGCAAGAGCACGACGCTGCTGCTTGCCTCGGGCCTCGAGCCCGTCACCCAAGGCAGCATCGAGGTCGACGGCAAACCGCTCACCAAGCCGATCACCGAAGTCGGCATCGTGTTCCAGGATCACCTGCTGCTCGATTTCCGCACGGCGATGAAGAACGTCATGCTGCAGCAGGAAATCCGCGGCCTCGACAAGTCGGTCATCCAAGCGCGCGCGGAATCGCTGTTCGAGCGTCTCAATCTCAAGGGCGCCGAGAACCGCTATCCCTGGCAGTTGTCGGGCGGCATGCGCCAGCGGGTCTCGATCGCGCGAGCGCTCGTCCACGATCCATCGATGCTTCTGATGGACGAGCCCTTCGGCGCGCTCGACGCGATCAGCCGCACCCAGATCCGCCACGATCTGGAAATGCTGTGGCTCGACACGCGCAAGACCGTGCTATTCATCACGCACTCGATCGACGAGGCGGTGGGCCTCAGCGATCGCGTGCTGGTCATGTCGAAGGGGCCCGGCACGATCGTCGAGGAGATCAAGATCGATCTGCCCCGGCCGCGCCCGGCGCATCTGGGCGAGTATCCGGAATTCACGAAATACGCGAACCGGATTTATTCGATCTTCGAGAAGCTCGGCGTCTACAAGTTCAAGTGAGGCCATGAAGCGCTATGTGATGATCGGCGCGCCGGTGACGACCGTGCGCACGCCCGCCTTGCTGACGGAATACTTGCGCGGGATCGGCGTCGCGGCCGAGATCGAAACGCGCCATGTCGATCCGGGCGATCTCGACGCCTTCATGTCGGCGGCGAATGCGGACAGTTCGATCGACGGCTTGCTCGTCACGATGCCGCATAAGCGCACGATCATTCCATATCTTGAGAATATTTCGGCCGTTGCGCGCCGGGCGGGCAGCGTCAACGCGGCCAAGCGCGGCCCCGGCGGTCGCTTGGTCGGCGCGCAGTATGACGGTATCGCGCTGGTCAACGCGTTGCTGGTGCGTAACGTGCCGGTCGCCACGTCGAATATCCTGCTCGCCGGGATCGGCGGGGCGGGGCTGCCGATCGCCCAGGCGATCCTGGCGCATGGCTGCAAGCGTTTGGCGATTTCGGACGCGAGCGCCGCGGCGGTTGCCAAAGCGGTCGAAAGTCTGCGTGAATTGGGCCCCGTCGCGGCGTATGACGGGGGCGATCATGACATCCTGGTCAACGCCACGCCGCTCGGCATGCGCGACGGCGATATGTCGCCGTTCGACGAAGCTCAGATCGCAAAAGCGGTGTGCGTCGCCGATATCGTCGCCGATCCGCCCAAGACGCGCCTCGCTGCGATGGCGCGCGCGGCAAACGTGCCGGTCGTCACCGGCCGCGACATGGTCGGCAGCCAAGTGAAGCCGATCGGCGATTGGCTGCTCGCCTCCGGCCTCGAACAGTAGTTATTGCGCGGTTTCCAACGCGTCGTCGCGCCAATGGCCGCCGATCGCTTGGATAAGCGAAATCGCTGCACTCTGGCGGTCGGTGATCGACTGCGCTTCGGCGAGACGCGCGCTGAGCGCCGTCGTCTGCACGACGATCACGTCGGCATAGCCGATCTGGCCGGCCAGATACTGGTTGCGGGCGATCGCCTCGGCCTGGTTGGCGGCGCGCGCAGCCGCGATGCGGAATTCGGCGACATTCGCCAGCACGCGGATCGCGGCGAGCTGATCTTCCGTCTGCTGGAAGGCGACGAGAACGGCGCCGCGATAATTCGCGACCGTCTGCGCATAGGCGGCGCGCGCTTGTTCGACGCGGGCGGCTGTGGCGCCGAAATCGAGCAAGGTGACCGCGCCGGATACCCCCAGCGACCACAATGTGCTCGCCGCGTCGAACAAACGGCCCACGCGCTGCGCGCTCGACGCGAGGTCGCCGGTCAGATCGACGACGGGAAAATAGGCCGCGCGCTGGATGCCGACATTCGCGTTGGCGGCGGCCACGCGCCGTTCGGCGGCGGCGACATCCGGCCGGCGTTCGAGTAACTCGCCCGGCAAGATCGACGGGATCGCGGGGATGGTCGGCGTCGCGACGGCTTCATGCAGCGAGAAGGTCGACGGGTTCTCGCCCGCCAGCACGGCGATGGCGTGTTCGAGCTGGGCGCGCTGCCGGTCGAGATCGCTCGCGTTGGCGCGCGCGTTGTGCAGCGCCGTCTCCGCTTGCAGCACGTCGGAGCGCTGCGCCGTACCCGCGTTGTAGCGGTTCTGCACGATGGTCAACGCGCGCTCGTAGGCCGCGATCGTGTCGGCGTAGATCGCCTTTTGCGATTCGAGCCCGCGCAGCTGCACGTAGTTCAGCGCCAATTCGCCCTGCGCCGACAAGGTCGCGGCCAGCAAATCGGCGCGGCTCGCTTCGGCCAACGCGCCCGCTTGGCCGGCGGTCGCGCCGATACGGCCCCACAGGTCGGGTTCCCACGTGGCGCCCAAAGTCGCGTTGTAGGCCACCGTATAGGCACCGGAGCTGCGGGCCGTCGTGGTCGTCGTGCGGCTGGTCGACGTGGTGCTGGGATTTTCGGTCATGCTGCCGCCGGCGCTCAAGTTGACCGTCGGCAGATAAGCCGCGCGCTGCTCGCGCACCAACGCGCGCGCCTGATCGTAGGCGGCCTTCGCGGCGGCGAGCGTCTGGTTCGATACGATCACGCGCTGCTGCAGATCGTCGAGGATCGGATCTTCGAACAGCCGCCACCACTCGCCGCGGGCGATATCGTCGGCCGGGGCGGCGACGCGCCAGCCCGGTTCCTCCTTGAAGGTCGCGGGCGGTGCCGCCGTCGTCGGGCGCAGATACTCGGGCACGAGATCGCAACCGGCGACAAGCGCGGCGCAAGCGAGAAGGAATGTTCGGCGGGCGATCATGGCGTGGCGTGTCCCGGATTCGTCCGGCGCAGGCGCAAACGGTCGAGGGCGAGATAGACGACGGGTGTGATCAGCAAGGTCAGGAATTGGCTCGCCAACATTCCGCCGACGATGGCGATTCCCAAGGGGCGGCGCAACTCCGCCCCGTCGCCGAAGCCGATGGCGAGCGGAATCGCGCCGAAAATCGCGGCCAGCGTCGTCATCAGAATGGGGCGGAAGCGCAGCAACGCCGCTTCGCGGATCGCTTCGCGCGGGGCAAGACCGCGGGCACGTTCCGCTTCCAATGCGAAATCGATGATCATGATCGCGTTCTTCTTGACGATGCCGATCAGCAGAATGATCCCGACCATACCGATCAGGTCGAACGCCGTGCCGGTCGCCAGCAGCGCCAGGAACGCGCCGATCCCGGCGGAGGGCAGGGTGCTGAGCACCGTTATCGGATGGATCCAGCTCTCGTAAAGAATGCCGAGAACGATATAGATCGCGACGATGGCCGCGATGATCAGCAGCGGCATCGTGCGCGTCGTCTGCGCGAAGGTGCGCGCGGAGCCGGCGAAACCGCCATGGACCGACGTCGGCAAGTTCAGCGCGCGCTGCGCTTCCAGCAGCAGTTCGGCCGCCTCGCCCAAGGTCACGCCGTCCTCGACCGCGAAACTCAACGTCGCCGCCGGCTGGCCCCCGTCATGCGCGATGGAGGCGGGGGCCGCTTGCGGCGCCCAGCGCGCGATTTGCGAGAGGGGCACGAAGCCGCGCGGGGCCGTGCTGACGGGCGAGCCGGTGCTCGCGTCGCGCGGCGTACCGGTCGTCGTGTTCGGCAGCGAAGCGGCGCCGATCGGCACGTAGATATTCTCCAGCGCTTCGGGCGCGCCGGTGAACCGCGGGGCGACGCCGAGGACGACGCGATACTGGTTGAGATCGGCGTAGATCGTCGCGACCTGGCGCTGGCCGAAGGCGTTGTAGAGCGCTGCGTTGACCGCCTGCATCGTGACGCCCAGCCTTGCCGCGCGGTCGCGGTCGATCTCGACATAGACAGCCATCGCGCTGCGCTGCTGGTCGATATCCACGTCGGTCAGGCCCGGCGTTTCGCGCAGCTTGGCGACGAGTTTCTGCCCCGCATCCCACAGCGTGTCGGGATCGTCGGCCTTCAGCGAGTATTGATAGGCGCTGTTGGACGACCGCGCGCCGATGCGCATGTCCTGCACGGGGCTTAGGAACACCGTCAGCCCCGTGACGCGCGCGAGTTGCGGGCGCAAACGCGAGATGATCGCGCGGCTCGAATCCCGTTGCGCCACCGGCTTCAACGCGATCGACATGAAGCCGCTGCCCGCGCGCGCGCCCCCGGTGAAGGCGACGACGGTCTCCACGCCGGGGTCGGAGCGCACGATGCGCTCGATCTGCTGCAGCTTGTTCTGCATGTCGCGGAACGAAATACTTTGATCGGCGCGCAAACCGCCGATCAGCGCCCCGGTATCCTGTTCGGGGAAGAAGCCTTTGGGGATCGTCTGGATCAGATAGACGCTGCCCGCGAGCGTCGCGGCGAAGGCCAACAGCACGATCTTGGGATGGGCGAGGGCCCAGTCGAGATCGTGCGCGTAGCGCCGTTGCGCAAGGCCGAATAGATATTCGGCGCCGCGGCTCAGCGTGTTGGGCTTCTCGTCGCCACGCAGCAGCAGCGACGCGAGCATCGGCGTCGTGGTCAGCGAGACGACCAGGCTGATCGCGATGGCGATGGTCATCGTCACCGCGAATTCGGCGAAGATGCGCCCCACCACGCCGCCCATGAACAGCAGCGGGATGAACGCCGCGATCAAGCCGACGGAGATCGACAGAACCGTGAAGCCCACGTCGCGCGCGCCGTTCAAGGCGGCCGTTCGCGGGCTTTCGCCTTTCTCGATATGGCGGGCGATGTTTTCCATCACCACGATCGCGTCGTCGGCGACGAAACCGGTCGCGATGGTCAGCGCCATCAGCGACAGATTGTTGAGCGAGAAGCCGGCGAGATACATGATCGACAGCGTGCCGAGCAGCGACACGCTGATCGACACGAGCGGGATCAGCGTCGCGCGCAGCGAGCGCAGGAAGAAGCTGACGACCACGACGACCAGCAGCGTGGCGACGACCAACGCGGTTTCGACTTCTTTCAGCGAGGCGCGGATCGTCTTGGTGCGGTCGGAGGCGACATGCAGCGACACACCGGCGGGCAGGGATGCTTCGAGGACGGGCAGTGCGGCCTTCACCGCGTCGACCGTCGCGACGATGTTGGCCCCCGGCTGACGGCTGAGTAGCACCATCACCGCCGGCTGGCCGTTATAAAGGCCCATCGTGCGGACATCCTCGGGGCCGTCGCTGATCTCCGCGACATCCGAAAGGCGCACGGCCGCCCCGTTGCGCCACGCGACGACGAGGTCCTTGTAGTCGGCGGCGAAGCGGCCCTGGCGCGTCGTATAGACCTGCCAGGACAAAGCCTCGCCTTCGATGGCGCCGCGCGGGCGATTGGCGCTGATCGCGGCCAGGGCGGCGCGCACGTCTTCGCTCGAAATGCCGAAGCGTGTCAGCGCCAGCGGGTTCAAATCGACCCGCACGGCGGGCAGGGCGGCCCCGCCCATTTCGACATCGCCCACGCCTTCGATCTGCAACAAGCGTTGCTGCACGATGTTGGACACGGCGTCGTAGATCTCGGGCGGCGTCAGCGTGGGCGAGGTCAGCGCCAGGATCAGCACGGGCGCGTCGGCCGGGTTGATTTTGCGATAGGTCGGATTGCTTTTGAGGGCGGCGGGCAAATCGAGCCGTGCGGCGTTCAAGGCGGCTTGTACGTCGCGCGCGGCGCCGTCGATCGAACGGCTCAGATCGAATTGCAGGATGACGTTGCTGCTGCCGATGCCCGAGCGCGACGTGATCTCGGTCACGCCCGCGATGGTGCCGAGATGCTTTTCCAGCGGTGCGGCGACGCTCGCCGACATGGTCGAGGGGCTCGCCCCCGGCACCGAAGCGGTGACGACGATGGTCGGGAAATCGACCTGCGGCAGCGGGGCCACCGGCAACAGGAAGAACGACGCCATGCCCGACAAGGCGATGCCGAGCGTGAGCAGGATCGTGCCGATCGGGCGGCGGATGAAGGGGGCGGAAAGATTCATCGCCCGAACCTGTCGAAGAACAGGAAGATCACCGGCGTGGTGAACAGCGTCAGCGCCTGGCTGACGATCAAGCCGCCGGCGATGGCGATACCCAAAGGCTGGCGCAGTTCCGCGCCCATGCCAGCACCGAAGATCAGCGGCAAGGCGGCGAACAACGCGGCCAGCGTGGTCATCAGGATGGGGCGGAAGCGCAGCAAGGCCGCTTGGCGGATCGCGGCGACGGGATCGGTTTCGCCCGCACGCCGCGCCTCGATGGCGAAATCGATCATCATGATCGCGTTCTTTTTGACGATGCCGATCAGCAGCACCAGGCCGATGATGCCGATCACGCCCAGATCGTTGCCGGTCAGAATCAACGCGACCAGCGCGCCCACGCCCGCCGACGGCAACGTCGATAGGATCGTCAGCGGGTGGACGAAACTTTCGTAGAGCACGCCCAGCACGATGTAGACGACGACGATCGCCGCGAGGATCAGATAGATCTGATTGGTCAGCGCCGCGCGGAAGGCGCTGGCCGTACCCGTGAATTTGATCGCGACACCCGGCGGAACGCCGATCTGTTCGGCGACGGCCGCGATACGATCGACCGCATCGCCCAAGGCCACGCCGGGTGCCACGTCGAAGCCGATCGTCGCGGCGGGATATTGCGCGACGCGCGAGACGAGCAGCGGCGCTTGTCCCGTCACGAAACGCGCGATCGTGCCCAGCGGCACCGATGTCGTCGCGTTGACCGGCACGTAGAGCCGGTCGAGGGAATCGGGTGTCGCCAGCATGCCGGGTTGGCTTTCCAGGATCACGCGATACTGGGCGGCGGGGGCGAAGATCGTCGAGACGATGCGCTGGCCGAAGGCGTTGTAGAGGGCGGCATCGATCGTCGCGGCGCTGATCCCCAATCGCGCCGCCGCATCGCGATCGATGGCGACGGTGACGGAAGCGCCGCGCGCCAGCACGTTCGACGTCGGATCGCGCAGCATCGGTTCGCGCAGCAGCGCCGTCAGCAACCGCTCGGCGGTCTCGTTGACATCGTCGAGCTTGGCGCCCTCCAGCGAGAAGCGATAGCGGTTGGCGCCGCTCTCGGTCTCGATCGTCAAATCCTGAACGGGCTGGAGATGGATCGTTATGCCCGCGACGGCGCGCACGCGTTCGCGCAAGCGGTCGAGCAGTGCGCTTTGGGTCCCGCGCCGGTCCTTGGCGATCAGATTGATCAGCATCCGGCCTTGATTGAGCGTCGGGTTTTGCCCGTCGACGCCGACATTCGAACTGAGACTCGCGACCTCCGGATCGGCGAGGATCGCGTCGGCGGCCTGCGCTTGCAGCGCCGACATGCGCTGGAACGACACGTCCTGGGCGGCGACGATCGTGGCGCGGATCTGGCCCGTGTCCTGTTCGGGAAACAGGCCCTTGGGGATGTGGATATAGAGCGCCACGGTCAGCGCCAGCGTGGCGACGAAGAACAACAGCGTCAACGCACGGAAGGCGAGAACCCGATCGAGCATCGCCGCGTAGACCCGCGCCACAGCGTCGAACCACGCCATCGTCCAGCGCACCAAAGCGGGGGCGTGGTCTTCCGCCTCCGGTTTCATCCAGCGCGCGGTCAGCATCGGCACAAGCGTCAGCGCGACGACGGCGGAAATCAGGATCGAGATCGCCAGCGTGATCGCGAATTCGCGGAACAGCCGGCCGACGACGTCGTCCATGAACAGCAGCGGGATCAGCACGGCGATCAGGCTGACGGTCAGCGAGATGATCGTGAAGCCGATCTCCTTCGAGCCGTCGATCGCGGCGGCGAAGGGCGTCGCGCCCTTCTTCAAATGGCGCGCGATATTCTCGATCATCACGATCGCGTCGTCGACGACGAAGCCCGACGCGATAGTCAGCGCCATCAGCGACAAATTGTTGACGCTGAAGCCGAGCTGGTACATCGCCGCGAAACTGCCGATCAGCGAGACGGGCACGGCGATGCCCGCGACGATCGTGGCGCGCAGATCACCCAGGAACAAGAAGATCGCCAGCATCACCAGCACGACCGCGAGCACGAGTTCGACGCTGACGTCGCGGACCGAAGCGCGGATGCCTTCGGTGCGGTCGGTCAGCAGCGTCACGCGCATGTCGCCGGGCAATTGGCGCTCGAGCTCGGGCAAAGCGCGCTTGATCGCATCGACCGTGCCGATCACGTTGGCGCCGGGCTGGCGGCGCACTTCGACGATGATCGCCGGCGTGGCGTTCATCCACGCCCCCAGGCGCGTATTCTCGGCCGACATCACGACGTCGGCCACGTCGGCCAAACGCACCGGCGCGCCGTCGGCATAGGCGATCACGAGATTGCGATAGGCGCCGACATCGGCAAGCTGATCGTTCGCGTCGATGCTCCACGAGCGCGTGGGCCCGTCGAAACTGCCTTTCGCCGTGTTGACGTTCGCCGACGCGATCGCGGTGCGCAGCGTATCGAGCGACAGCCCGCGCGCGGCCAAGGCCTGCACGTTGGCTTGGATGCGCACGGCCGGGCGCTGGCCGCCGCTCAAACTCACCAGGCCCACGCCGGGCACTTGCGCGATTTTCTTGGTGAAGCGCTGATCGACCAGATCCTGGATCTCGGGCAGGCCGCGCGTGGGCGAGGTGACGCCGATCGCCAGGATGGGCGCATCGGCGGGATTGATCTTGGCGTAGATCGGCGGTGCGGGCAGGTCGCTGGGCAGCAGCGAGCTTGCCGCGTTGATCGCCGCTTGGACTTCCTGCTCGGCGACATCCAAGCGCAGATCGAGCGCGAATTGCAGCGTGATGACCGATGCGCCGGCGGAGGACGACGAAGACATCCGGTCGAGCCCCGCCATCTGGCCGAATTGGCGTTCCAGCGGTGCGGTGACCGTGTTCGCCATCACGTCGGGGCTCGCGCCCGGATACAGGGTGCGGACCTGGATCGTCGGGTAATCGACTTCCGGCAAGGACGACAGCGGCAGCAAGCGTAGCGCCACCAGGCCGATCAGCACGATCGCCAGCATCAGCAGCGTCGTCGCCACCGGGCGCAGCACGAACAGCCGCGACGGGTTCAGGCCGCCGCCCGTTTCTTCGTCGTTCGCCGGATCGCTCACGGGCGCTGGCGTCCGCCGGCGCCGCCGCCCGCACCCGGTGCGCGCTCGCGGGGCCCGTCGCCCGGCATCACGACTTGCGCGCCGTCGACCAGATTGTCGGCGCCTTCGGAGACGACGCGCTCGCCTTCCGAAATGCCCGACAGCACGACGATACGGTCGCCATCGGCGACGCCCGTCGTCACTTGGCGCAGGCTGACCGTGCGATCGTCGTTGAGGGCGAAGACGAACGCGCCGCGCGCGCCCTGGCGTACGGCCGCGACCGGCACAGTGATGGCGCCGGCGATCGTGTCCGCGCGCACGCGCACATTGACGAATTGGTTGGGGAACAGGCGGCCATCCGCGTTCGCGAAGCGCGCTTTGGCCTTCACGGTGCCGCTGGTCGCATCGACGACATTGTCGAAGGTCAGAAACGTTCCTTCGGCAAGCGTGGCGACGCTTTGCTGATCGAGTGCGAGAACCGGCAACGGCGTGCCGCCGGCGCTGCGCGCTTGCAAGGCGGGGCGGCGATCCTGGGGCACGGCGAAGATCACGTCGATGGGATCGAGCTGGGTGATGACCGCGATGCCGTTCGCGTCGCCCGGCGTCAGGTAATTGCCGATATCGGCTTGGCGCAGACCGATGCGCCCCGCGACCGGCGCGGTGATCGTCGTGTATTCGAGATTGAGCCGCGCCGTGCCGACCAAGGCTTCGTCGGCGGCGACGGTGTTTTCGAGCTGCTTGACCAGCGACGCTTGGGTGTCGACCTGTTGGCGCGCGATCGAATCCTGCGCCAGCAGCGTGCGATAGCGTCCGAGATCGCGCTGCGCGTCGGCGAGCTGGGCTTGATCGCGCGCGAGATTGGCTTGTGCCTGGGCGAGGGCGAGGCGATAGGGCCGCGCATCCATCTGCGCCAGGACTTGGCCCTTGGTCACCATCTGGCCTTCGGTGAAATTGATGCCGACCAGAATGCCGGCGAGCTGCGTGCGCACGGTGGCGGTGACGACGGGCTGCACCGTGCCGATCGCGGATACGATGACGGGCACGTCGGCGCGGGTGGCTTGCGCGACGCCGACCGTCGCGGCCGGGCGAAAGCGTGCGGCGGGGGCGGCGGCGGCACGCTCGCGCGGCAACTGAACGAACCAGTACCAGGCCCCGGCCGCACCGCCGACCAGAACGGCGAGCGTGAGAAGCCATGCGACGACAATCGAAACGCGGCTCTTTACGGGCGGCATGCGGCGGACGGTTGATCGAGGCGTGTCATGGCCTCGAATATAGCGGCACCGCCATGCGGTGCGGTTCCGGAATGTTACCGAATGTCGCCGCCTGTGGATGTCTGCGACGCGATCGAGCCCGGTTCGATTGGCCCGCATGCGGCACGCCGCGATTGCGCGTCATGCGGTGTAACGCGATCGCGCCGGCGTTCCGGGAAGAAACCCCGGAAAATCAGTGGTGTACGGGGCGCGGCAGGTTCAGGCAAAGCAGCAATCGTGTGACACCCGCACCGTCGATGGGGGGCGAGCGATGGACGATTCCCCGTGCCGGGGTCGCACAGCTGCCTTTGAACATGCCGGCCGCGAAGCGCGACAGGCTTTGGATCGGCCCGCGATAATCCTTTTGGCTCTCGAGGGCGGCTTCGCTCAGCGCCGGCGGGATCCATTGCGTGCCGGGCCCGCGATAGGTCGCCAGCAGCCGCGCCTCGACGCAGTCGCGATGGAATTTCCAGCACGCGTCGTGTTCGACGGCTTCGAGACGGATATCGACTTGCGCGCTGTCCATGATCGCCATGAAGCGCCGGGCAAGCCCTGCGATATCGTCCAGCAGCAGGTCGCGCATCGCGCCATCGGGCGTGCGCGCGTCGTCGAGCATCGCGGCGATCGTCGCTTCCAGCCCGGCCGCGTCGGTCACGTCGCGCTCGTCGGGCAGATTCGCCGCCGGCAGCGCGTCGAGCCAACCGGCGAAGCCTTGGGGAAGATCGCGTTCCCAGATCGCGAGTTCGACCGCCTTATCGCGGATGCGATCCAGGATCGATGGCGCGTAGCCGTGCAGGACGAGCGCTTCGCGCGGTGCGGTTTCGAGTGTCGCCGTCATTGCGCGCTTCGCTTCCAAGGCGGGAAGGGATCGGCGAATTGGCGCGGCCAGGCTTTGGGCCCCAGCGCCATTTCGTCGTTTGTCAGCAGGCAGGCCTCCAGGCGTCGGCGCAGATCGGCTTCGTCCATATCGATGCCGATGAACACGAGTTCCTGGCGTTTATCGGCGAACTCGCCTTCGCAAGTCGCATCGTATTGGCGGCGCCATTCGGGATCGTCGGGCCAGCGTTCCTGCGGCATCGACGACCACCACAGCCCGGCGGCCTCGACCTTCACCGCCGCGCCGGCTTGGTCGAGCGTGCCCGCCCAATGGAAGCGCGTTGCCAGCCACAGATAGCCTTTGGCGCGCACCACGCCGCGCCATTCGGAATCGATGAACGCCTTGAAGCGCGCGGGATGGAAGGGGCGCCGCGCGCGGAACTCGAAATTGCGCACGCCGAATTCCTCGGTCTCCGACGGCAGGCCGCCGGCCATCGCCTGCGCCCAGCCCGGGAATTCCTCGACCTTCACGTGATCGAAGCGATGGGTGCCCAGAATCTCGTCGAGCTTCACGCGGCCGTGATCGGCTAGCACGATCCGCGCCGCCGGGTTCAGCGCCTTGACGAGGCCGAGCACGCGATCGAGCTGCTCGCCGTCGACCTGATCGACCTTGTTGACGATCAGCGTATCGGCGAACTCGATCTGCTCGGCCAGCAGGCCGACCACGGGGCGGGTATCCTCCGGCCCCAGCGCCAGACCGCGATGGTCCAGCAGATCGCTGGACTCGTAGTCGCGGATCAGACGTTCGGCATCGACGACGGTCGCCATCGTATCGACGCGCGCGATGTCGGACAGGCTTTGCCCGTCCTCGTCGCGGAATTGGAACGTCGCCGCGACGGGCATCGGCTCGGAAATGCCGGTCGACTCGATCAGCAGATAATCGAAGCGCCCGGCGGCGGCGAGGTCGCGGACCTCCTTCAGCAGATCGTCGCGCAGCGTGCAGCAGATGCAGCCATTCGACATCTCGACGAGCTTTTCCTCGGTCCGGCTGAGCTTCGCGTCGCCGTTACGGACGAGGGCGCCATCGATATTGATCTCGCTCATGTCGTTGACGATGACCGCGACGCGCCGGCCTTCGCGGTTGCGCAGAACATGGTTCAGCAGGGTCGTTTTCCCCGCGCCCAAGAAGCCGGAGAGAACGGTGACGGGCAGGCGATTATCGGCGGCGGCATCCATCGAGCACTCCAACAAATTGATATAATATAACATTATTGAAAGACAATGATTTGTCAATTCACTAAAATTCAAACCTCACGAAGAAGGCGAAGAACCGGTGCCAAAAAACCTTGACGTGCAATGCTATATCATTGCTTATTCGCGCCTCGATTTCCAGTGTGAGGTTGGCAATGACGAAGCGGCGGACGGTGATTTTGGCGGCAATCGTGGCAGCGGGGATGGCTGGGACGGCGATGGCGCCGGCCATGGCGCAAGACGCCGATCGGGTTCTGCGGGTCGTCGCACCCTGGGAGATCGGCGGGCTCGACCCTGCGAATACGGGCCATATTTTCGCGCGCCTGCAAGTCGCCGAAACCCTTGTCGGCGCCGACGACGGCGGATTGCCGGTGCCGTCGATCGCCCGGGCCTGGACGGTCTCTCCCGATGGTTTGGTCTGGCGTTTCGACATGCGGCCGGGCGCCACGTTCCATGACGGTTCGCCCCTGAATGCCGCCGCCGTGGCCGCGTCGCTCGATCGCGCGCGCGCGGCCGCGGCGGGCATGCTCGTCAACGCGCCGATCGCCGCGATCGCCGCGCAAGGCGATGCGGTCGCGATCACATTGTCGCGGCCGTTCACGGCTTTGCCCGCCTTGCTGATGCATTCCAGCGCCATCGTCCTGGCGCCGTCCGCCTACGACGCCAGCGGCAAAGTCGTGCGCGTGGTCGGCAGCGGCCCGTATCGCGCGATGCTGATCGAGCCGCCGCTGCGCATCGAGTTGGAGCGTTTTGCGGGGTGGTGGGGCCCCGCGCCGGCGATCGCGCGGGCGAGCTATCTTTCCGTGCCGCGCGGCGAGACGCGCAGCGCCATGGCCGAAGGCGGGCAGGCGGATCTCGTCTATGTCCTGCCGCCCGAATCGGTCGCGCGCCTTCAGCGCAATGCGCGTCTGGATACGCGCGTGCAGCCCATTCCGCGCACCCGCGTTCTGAAGCTCAACGCCGCAGCACCCTATTTCGACGACGTCCGCGTGCGTCAGGCGGTCAGTTTGGGCATCGATCGCGAGGGCATCGCCGAAGCGATCCTGCGCAGCCCCGCCGTGCGCGCGACCCAGATGTTCGTGCCGAGCCTCGCCGAGTGGCACGTGCCCGATCTGCCGCCGCTCGATCACGCGCCCGCGCGCGCCAAGGAATTGCTGGCCGCCGCCGGTTGGCGGGCGGGAGCCGATGGCATTCTGGCGAAGGACGGCAAGCGCTTCGCCGTCACCTTGCGGACCTTTTCCGACCGGCCCGAACAGCCTGCGATGGCGACCGCCATTCAAGCGCAGTTGCGCGAGATCGGCATCGACGTGAGCGTCGCGATCATGAAGAACGGCGAAATCCCGGCCGGGCATCATGACGGCACGCTGCAAATGGCGTTGTTCGCGCGGAATTTCTCGATCGTCCCCGATCCGATCGGCACGTTGCTGCAGGATTTCGGGCCGCAAGGCGGCGATTGGGGCGCCATGAACTGGTCGAACGCGGAACTGATGGCGGCGATGAGCGCGCTGTCCGGCCCCATCGACGCGGCCGGCCGCGCCAAGGCGCGCGGCGACGTCGCGCGGATCCTGCAGCGTGAAATGCCGATCGTGCCGCTCGCATGGTTCGATTACGCGGTTGCGATCAACCGCCGCGTCGACGGCGCCAGCGTCGATCCGTTCGAGCTTTCGTACAGGCTTTCGGCGATGCGATGGGCGCGCTGATCCGCGCGCTGGCGGCGCGGCTCGTTCAGGCCGCGTTCGTCGCGCTGCTGGTCGGTGTCGTCTGCTTCGCGATCGTCGAGCTTTTGCCGGGCGATCAAGCGTATCGCATCGCGTCGGCGCGCTACGGCGAAGATATGGCGACCGGCAAGGCCGCCGAGGCGGTGCGCGCCGAGCTTGGGCTCGACCGGCCCTGGCCGCTGCGCTTGGCGTCGTGGCTGGGCGGGATCGCGACGTTCGATCTTGGCGTCTCGCTCGTCAGCGGCGAGGACGTGTCGGTGGAAATCCGTCACCAACTCGGCGCGACGCTCGGGCTGTCGCTGCTGGCGCTCGCTTTGTCGGCGGCGGTCGGTATTCCGCTGGGCGTCGCGATGGCGTTGCGCGGTGGGGCGCTCGACACGGGCGGGCTTATCGTCGCGGCGGCGTTGCGCGCGACACCCGCCTATCTGATCGGTCTCGGCCTGATGCTGCTGATCGCGGTGCAATGGGGGCTGCTGCCCGCGGCCGGTTACGACAACGCCGCCGCGTGGCCCTTGCCGGCGGCGACGCTGGCGCTGGGCCTTGCCGCGATGTCGATGCGCGTGACGCGCGATGCGGCCGCGCGCGTGCTGGCGCGCGCCGACACGCATTTCGCGCGCACGAAAGGTCTGCCGGAATCCGCGGTGCTGCGCCGCCATGTGCTGCGCAACGCCGCCGTTCCGGTCGTCGCGTATCTCGGTGTGCAACTGGTTTGGCTTGTCGAAGGTGTGGTGGTGGTCGAGTCCCTGTTCTCCTGGCCCGGCATCGGGCATGCGCTGATCCACGCCGTCATCGCCCGCGACGTGCCGATGCTTCAAGGCACGGCGTTGACGATGGGGCTGCTGTTCGTGGCGTTGAATGCGGCGGTCGATCTTCTGTGCCTGGCCATCGATCCGCGCGGGCGGCGCGCATGAACCGCACGAGTTTGTTTCGCGCGATCGGCTTCGCGCTGCTCGCGGCCGTCGCGATTTTCGCTCTTCTGGGTCCGGGGCTGATCGACGCCGATCCGCTGCGCCAGAATCTGCGCGCGGCGTTGCGCCCGCCCTCGGCCGAGTTTTTGTTCGGCACCGATCATCTCGGCCGCTCGATGCTGGCGCGTCTGGCGTCGGCCGCACGGCTGTCGCTCGGGCTCGCGGCGGCGGCGGTTCTGCTGGCGGGCGTTATCGGCACGGCACTGGGTGCCATCGCGGCCGCCGCGCGCGGGCGCGCGGTCGACCGCGCTTTGTCGGGACTTTGCGATGCGACGATGGCGTTGCCCGGCCTGTTGATGGTGGTGCTGATCGCCGCCCTGGCGCCGGGTAAGCTTTGGCCGCTCTATGCCGGGCTCGTCGCCACGCAATGGGTCGAGTTCTTCCGCCCGGTGCGCGCGTTAGCCGCCGGGAGATTGGCGGCACCGGACGTCGAAGCGGCGAGATTGTTCGGCTTCGGCGGCTGGCACGTTTTCCGACGTCATTTGCTGCCCGAGTTAACGCCGCTGGTCGGCATGCTCGCGGCGTTCGGCGTTGCGAGCACGGTGCTGGCCGTCTCCACGCTCAGCTTCGTGGGTATCGGCTTGCGTCCGCCCACGCCGGAACTGGGCAGCATGATGGTCGAGTTGCTGCCGCATTACGCCGACGCGCCGTTGCAATTGCTCGCACCGGCGATGTTGTTGTTCGCGACGGTGCTGGGTTTGCGTCTGGCCGCGGGCGGAGACGAAGCATGAGTACCGCACCGATGCTGGAGATCAAGGGCCTGTCGGTTCACGCGGGCGGCAAAACGCTGGTGCGGGACGTCGATCTGCGCGTCGCGGCGGGCGAATGCCTGGTCGTGATGGGGGAAAGCGGCTCGGGCAAGTCGCTGCTGGCGCATGCGATTATGGGCGATCTCGCATCCGGTCTTTCCGCGCGCGGCGACGTCAACGTCGCGGGTCATCGGATCGATGCGCTGACGCCGGACGCGCGGCGCGAATTCTGGGGCAAGCGGATCGCGCTGCTACCGCAAGAACCGTGGCTGTCGCTCGATCCCTTGATGCGCGTCGATAGCCAGATCGCGGAAACCCATGCGCTGGTCGCGGGACGCGATTGGGCCGACGCGAAGGCGCGCGCGGCCAAGGATCTCGGCCGTTTGGGGCTTTCGGCGTCCGCGCGGCAATTGCCGTTCCGGCTGTCCGGCGGCATGGCGCAGCGCGTGGCCATCGCCGCGACGATGGCGGCTGAGGCGGGGCTGCTGATCGCCGACGAGCCGACCAAGGGGCTCGACGCCGACGCGTGTGCGGGCGTCGCGGCCTCGTTGCGGGCGCAGATGGAACTGGGGCGCGCCGTCGTGGTCGTGACCCACGACATCGGCCTTGCCCGCGCGCTGGGCGGGCGGATCGCGGTGATGCGTAACGCCGACATGGTCGAAACCGGCGAAACGCGCGAAGTACTGACGGCACCGCGCCACGACTACACGAAAATGTTCGTCGCCGCGGATCCGGCGAAATGGCCGCGCCCCGTGGCCCATGTCGGTGGCGGACCCGTGTTGCGGGGCGAGAAACTTGCCGCCGCGCGGGGGGCGAACCTGTTGTTCGAGAATATCGACCTCGCACTCGCGCGCGGCGAGATCGCTTGCGTCCAAGGCCCCAGCGGCGGCGGCAAGACGACGCTGGGCGCGGTGCTGTTGGGGCTTTTGTCGCCGCGGCAAGGCGTGGTGCGCCGCGCGGACGGCGTCGCGACCTGGCGCTATCAGAAGCTCTATCAGGATCCGGTCGCGGCCTTCGCGCCGCAGGCGAGCCTGCGTACGGCGCTCGACGACGTCGTGCGCCGTCATGGCGGCACCTGGTCCGCCGTGGAGGCGATTCTGACGCGGCTGTCGGTGCCGCTCGACCTGCTCGATCGGCCGCCGAGCCAAGTCTCCGGCGGCGAGTTGCAGCGCGTGGCGATCGCGCGGACGTTGATCGTCGATCCGGTTTTCCTGTTCGCGGACGAGCCGACGTCGCGTCTCGATCCGCCGATCCAGCGCGCGACGATGGCGCTGCTGAACGAACTCGCCGTCGAACGCGGTCTCGCCATGCTGCTGGTGACGCACGATCCCGGCCTTGCCGCCGCGATGTCGGCCCGGCCGCCGCTGCGCATCGGCTAAGCCGCGCGTCGCGACGGGGCATGACGCGGCCGCGGGGCGAGCGTATATAGTCGCCGTGCCGTCGCATCGCAACGCGCCGGCGGCGGAGTGCGCATGAAGAAAATCGCGATTATCGGGATCGGGGCCGGCGATCCGGAACACATCACCATCCAGGCGATCAACGCCCTCAACCGTGTCGATGTATTCTTCCTGTTGGAGAAGGGCGAGGAGAAGTCGCAGCTGATCGAATTGCGCAAGGAAATTTGCCGCCGCTATATCGCCAAGGATCGCGCCTATCGCATCGCCGACGCGACCAGCCCCGACTGGGCGCGCGACACGCCCGATTACCGCGCGACCGTCGACGATCTGAACCGCGACAAGCAGGCGCTGTTCGAACGCCTATTCGCGAACGAGCTGAAGGACGGCGAATGCGGCGCGTTTCTGGTGTGGGGCGATCCCTCGCTCTACGACAGCACGATCCGTATCGTCGAAGCGATCGTCCAAGCCGGCGCGCACGACATAGAATTCGAAGTGATCGCCGGGATCAGCTCGATCCAGGCGCTCGCCGCGCGCTGCAAGACGACGCTCAACAGCATTGGCGGTGCGGTCGCCATCACCACCGGGCGGCGTTTGTCGGCGGGCTGGCCCGAAGGCTTCGACAACGCGGCCGTCATGCTCGACGCGCGCGACGCGTATAAATCGCTCGCCGGGCGCGACGTCGATATCCATTGGGGCGCTTATGTCGGGATGAAGGAGGAGATCGTGATCTCCGGCAAGCTCGCCGACGTGGCGGACGAGATCGCGCGCATGCGCGCGCAAGCGCGCGCCAAGCATGGCTGGATCATGGACAGCTATTTGCTGCGCCTCAACGACGCGGACAAAAGCTAAGCGGGCTTACGCGCCGTCAGGGTCGTGACCGGCATCGCCGTTCGCCACGCGTCGAACTTGCCGACGGGCGAGGCGTGCGCGACCGAGATCCGCGCCAATTCGCCGTCGTAGACATCGCGCAAGGCGATCAGCACCGCTTCGCTTTGCAGCGTCACCGCGTTGGCGACCAGCATGCCGCCGGGGCGCAAAGCCGCCCAGCATTTTTCCAAGAGGCCCGCTTCGCTGGCCCCGCCGCCGACGAAAATAGCGTCGGGCGTTTCAAGCCCGTCGAGCGCGGCGGGAGCGGCACCCGCGACGATGCGCAAACCCGGCACGCCGAGATTCTTCGCATTGGTCGCGATCATGTCGCGCCGCGTTTCGTCGCGTTCGATCGCGATGGCGCGGCAGGCGGGATGCGCGCGCATCCATTCGATGCCGATCGAGCCGCAGCCGGCCCCCACATCCCACAGCAGCGCGCCGGGATAGGGGGCGAGACGGGCGAGCGTGACCGCGCGCATATCGCGCTTCGTCAATTGCCCGTCGTGGATATAGGCGTCGTCGGGCAGTCCTGCGACGATGGGCAGCAGCGGCGCCGTCGCATCGGCGATGCAGGCGATCGCGACGACGTTCAAGTCGCGGTTGCGCGCTTGCGGCCAGCGATCCGCGCGACCATCGAACCGGGATTCGCTTTCGCCGCCCATATGTTCGAGCACGGTGACGGCGCTCGCCGAAAACCCGCGCGCGCACAACATGCGGGCGATGGCGGCGGGTGTCTCACCGCTATCGCTGAGCACGAGCAGCTTGGCGCCGGGCTGAAGATGCGGGTGCAGCGCTTCGATCGGGCGGCCATGGACGCTGATCGTCGCGACATCCTGCAACGGCCAGCCCATCCGCGCGGCGGCCAGCGCGAAGGCCGACGGGGCGGGATGGATGCGGTATTCGTCCTTCGCCAAACGCCGCGCCAGCGTGGCGCCGATGCCGAACCACATCGGGTCGCCGCTCGCCAGCACGCAAACCGGCGTGCCGCGCAGGGTAAGCAGTTTTTCGATCCCGGCTTCCAGCGGGCTGGGCCATGCCCAGCGTTCCTGCGGCCCTTCGGGCACCAGCGCCAGATGGCGCTTGCCGCCGACCAGGACCCGGGCGCGCGCGATCGCGGCATGGGCCGCCGGGTTCAAGCCCGCCAGCCCGTCCTCGCCGATCCCCACGATCTCCAGCCAAGCGTCCATTTATCCTCGATTCGTCAAGCCGATCCGGACATTACGGGCGTTGCGGGATCGGGACGAGTATGATCTTTAACGGCTCTGACCAAATGTTTAACCGAAGCGGCGGAACGAAGGGAGAGGGGATGCGCGCCAACACCGCTTGCCCGGGTTTGTTCCGCATCGTGCCCGCGCGCGACGGCGGGATTTGCCGCTTGCGGCTCGCCTTCGGCCATCTCGCCGTCCCGGCGGCGCGCGCCATCGCCGGAATCGCCAAACGGCATACGAACGGCGTGATCGACGTCACGAACCGCGCCAATCTTCAACTGCGCGGCGTGGCCCCGGACGGGGAGGCGGCGTTGATCGGCGAGTTCGTCGCGGCCGGACTGGGACCTTCGCGCCCGGAGGCCGACGGCGCGCGCAACGTGCTGGTCAGCCCGACCGCCGGAATCGATCCCGCGCAGGCGTTCGATGCGCTGCCGGTGGCGGCCGCGATCGACGCGTTTCTGCAAAGCGACGGGATCGCCGAGCGTTTGAACCCGAAATTCGGCGTGTCGCTCGATGCGGGCGAAAGCCTCGTCGCGATCGATCACCCGAACGATATCTGGCTCGCCGCGTTGGGCGACGGCAAAGTCGCTTTGGGGATCGCGGGCAGTGTCGAACAAGCCGCGCGCGGCATTCCCTATCTCGTGTTCGCCGAAGCCGACGCCGCGAAGGCCGTGAACGCGGCCATCTCGCGGTTCCTCGAACTGGCGGGGGCCGATCCGGAAATCCGGCGCTATCGCGATCTGCTGAAGACCGCATCGCGCGACGAAATTCTGTCGCGGCTGGGCGGCGAATTGCGTCGTGAAATCTGGGTCCGGCCGGCATTGCGCCCGATGGGCCATGTCGGCATCCATCCGCAGCGCGGCGGGAAACGGTTTCTCGGCGCCGTACCCCCGCTCGGGCGCCTGTCGCCGGCGATGCTCGAAGACCTCGCGTCGCTTGCCGAGACCTATGGCGATGGCACGTTGCGCCTGACCCCGTGGCAAAGCGTCGTGCTGCCTTGTGTCGTCGATCCGCACGCGGCGGCAAAAGCGGCGGCGGCGGCCGGTTTGATCGTCGATCCCGCATTGCCGTTGGCGTCGATCGTCGCGTGTTCGGGCAGTTCGGGCTGTGCTTCGGCCTTGGCCGACACGAAGATCGACGCAGATAGGCTCGCCCGCGATCTGGGCGATCTGGGCGGCAAGACGGTCCATCTGACCGGCTGCGCCAAATCCTGCGCCGTCGCAGGCACGGCAGACGTCACGCTCCAAGCACTGGCGCCGGGGCGCTATACGGTATTCCGCAAAGACGGGAACGATTCGGCGCGGTTCGGGCGGTGCGTCGCGGAAGACGCCGCGATCGCCGACGCCGCCCGCGTCGTTTCAGCAGCTTAGGAAGTCGATGGACTATATTCGCGACGGCGCCGAGATCTATCGCAGATCCTTCGCCACGATCCGCCGAGAAGCCGATCTTTCCCGCGTGCCGCCGGATCTGGAGAAGCTCGCGGTGCGCGTGATCCATGCTTGCGGCATGGTCGATGCGGCCGGCGATCTGGTTTTTTCCGAAGGCGCGGGGAAGGCGGGGCGCGACGCGCTGGCGTCGGGCGCACCGATCCTCTGCGACGCGCGCATGGTCGCCGAAGGCATCACCCGCGCGCGCTTGCCCGCGAAGAACAGCGTGATCTGCACGCTGGGCGACCCGAAAGTGCCAGACCTCGCCGCGCGGATCGGCAATACGCGCTCGGCCGCTGCACTCGAACTTTGGCTTCCCGACCTTGCCGGATCTGTCGTCGCCATCGGCAACGCGCCGACCGCACTCTATCGCTTGCTCGAAATGCTCGACGAGGGCGCGCCGCGCCCGGCCTTGATCCTCGGCTTTCCCGTCGGCTTCATCGGGGCCGCCGAATCGAAGGACGAACTCGCCGCGAACAGCCGGGGCGCGGCGTTCGTGGCGCTGCGCGGACGGCGCGGGGGCAGCGCCATCGCCGCCGCCGCTGTGAACGCGCTGGCGACGGAGGTCGAGTGATGAACAAGACCGGCCGTCTCTACGGGCTCGGCGTCGGGCCGGGCGATCCCGAACTTCTGACCGTCAAGGCGCTGCGTATTCTGCGCGCGGCCCCGGTCGTCGCCTATCTCTCGGCCAAGGCGAAAAAGAGCAACGCGCTCTCGATCGTCGAATCCTATCTCGATCCGCGTCAGACGATGATGCCGCTGATCTATCCGGTGACGACCGAAAAGCTCGAACCGCCGCATTGCTACGAGACCATCATCGCCGATTTCTACGACGCGGCCGCCAACGAGATCGCGCACCATCTCGATGCGGGCACCGACGTGGCCGTGCTTTGCGAAGGCGACCCGTTTTTCTACGGCTCGTTCATGTATCTCCACGATCGGCTCAGCACCCGCTATCCGACCGACGTCGTGCCGGGCGTGTGTTCGATCGTCGCGAGTTCGGCCGCGTTGGCGGCACCGCTCGTCTATCGCAATCAGACTTTGACCGTGCTGTCGGGCGTGTCCACGGAGGCGGATCTCGAAGCGCGGTTGGCGCAGGCCGATGCGGCGGCCATCATGAAGCTCGGCAGCAATTTCGAGAAAGTGCGCCGCGTGCTGGTCAAGCTCGGCCTCGCGGATCGCGCGCTCTATGTCGAACGCGCGACGATGGCCGCACAACGGATCGTGCCCTTCGCCGAAATCGATCCGGCGAAAGTGCCGTATTTCTCGATGATCCTCGTGCCCGGCGCACGTTGGCAGGGATGAGCGCCCGCGCCGCCGCGATCGTGATTCTGGGGGCGGGCAGTCTGCCCGTCGCGCAGAAGATCGCGGCCGCGCTGCCGGGCGCGCAAGTGCATGGTCTCAAATCCCGCGTCACGGGTGCGGATATCGGGTTCGACGAATTCGGGCCCGAATTGCGCGAACTTTTCTTGCGCGACACGCCGATCGTCGTGCTGTGCGCGACGGGCATCGTGGTGCGGGCACTTGCACCCTTGTTGCAGGACAAGCGCGCCGAGCCGCCGGTCGTCGTCGTGGCGGAGGACGGCAGTGCGATCGTGCCGCTGCTCGGCGGTTTGCGCGGCGTCAACGATCTAGCCCGGCGGATCGGTGCGGCGCTGGAGACCACGCCCGCGATCACCACGACCGGCGAAGTCCGTTTCGGCACGACACTGGAATTGGCGCCCGAAGGCTATGTGCTCGCCAATCCGGCGGCCGGCAAACGCTTCATGTCCGATTTGCTCGCCGGGGCGAAGCTGCGGATCGACGGCAAGGCGCCGTGGCTCGAAAATTCGCGTTTGCCGATCGATCCTGCGGGGGCGTTGACGATCCGCATCACGCCGAAGGTGGTCGCGCCCGCCGACGGCGAACTCGTTTTCCATCCGCGCGCCGTGCGTATCGACGTCCAAGGCGGCGCCGCCGATCGCGTGATGGCCGCACTTCAAGCGCAAGGCTTGTCGCCGCTTGCCGTCGCTTGCGTCGTCGCCTCCGAAAGGGATATCGCCGATCCCGCGATCCATGCGCTTGCGAGAACGCTGGATCGCCCGTTGCGCGTCGCCGCCGCGCTCGACGCCGATCCCGTTGCGCTAACCGTCGCCGATGCGCCGATCGATCCGGCGACGATCGGGCGCGCGCGCGGGAAAATAAGCGTGATCGGGATCGGCCCCGGAACGCTCGACTGGCGCACGCCCGAGGCGCAGCGCGAGTTGGCGCAGGCAGACGATCTGATCGGCTACGAAACCTATCTTCGCATGGCGGGGCCTTTCGCGCCGCATCAGGTCGTTCACGCCTCCGACAATCGCGAGGAGTTTGCGCGCGCGCGCCACGCCTTTGAATTGGCCGTACAAGGCCGCTCGGTCGCGGTCGTGTCGTCCGGCGATCCGGGGATATTCGCGATGGCGGCGGCGGTGCTGGAAGCGCTGCACGACAGCGCCGATCCGGCGTGGCATGGCGTCGATTTGAAGATCGTGCCGGGCATTTCGGCGGCGCAAGCGGCGGCCGCGCGCAGCGGCGCGCCGTTGGGCCATGATTTTTGCGTCATCTCGCTGTCCGACAATCTCAAGCCCTGGGATGCGATAGAACGGCGCTTGGCGCTGGCCGCGCAAGCCGATCTGGTGCTGGCCCTTTACAACCCGATCTCCCGCGCGCGGCCCACGCAATTGGCGCAGGCGTTGACGGCGATCCGCGCGCATCGCGCACCGCAAACGCCCGTCGTGCTGGGCCGCGATATCGGCCGCCCGGACGAGAGCTGGCGTGTGGTCACGCTCGGCACGCTCGATCCGGCCGACGTGGATATGCGCACGGTCGTGATCGTCGGCTCGTCGACGACGACGACCTTCGACGGCGGACGCTGGGTCTACACGCCGCGCTGGTACGGCGACAAGAAACCGCTCAGCGAAGTTTGAGCCACGCGAGCGCTTCGTCGATCGTATAGGCGATCGGCAGATCGGGCCGGGGCGGGCGGCGCTTCATCGTCACCGGAATGCCAAGCGCGCGCGCGGCGATCAGCTTGGCTTGCGTCGCGGTACCGCCGCTGTTCTTGCAAACGACCATGTCGATGCGCTTGTCGCGCAGCAAGTCGCGTTCGCTTGCCGCGTCGAAGGGCCCGCGCGACAGCAGCAATTCGTATTGCTTGAAGGCCGGCATCGGTTCGGGCGCTTCGACCGAGCGGATCAGGAACCAGATATCGTCGAGCGCCGCGAAGGGCGCCAATTCCTGGCGGCCGACGGCCATCAGCACGCGCGTGGCGTCGCGCCGCACGATTTCCGCCGCCGCGTCCAGCGTATCGACCTCCGTCCAGCGGTCGCCGGGACCGGTGCGCCAAGCTTCGCGTTCGAGGCGCAGCAGCGCCGTGTTTTCCTGCGCGCAGGCCTCGGCGGCGTTGAGGGCCATCGCGGTGGCGAAAGGATGCGTGGCGTCGATCACCGCGTCGAATTTTTCGGCGCGCAGATACGCGGCGAGTCCTTCGGCACCGCCGAATCCGCCGCTGCGCCATTCGCCCGCGGGCAGGCGCGGTGACGTCGTGCGCCCCGCGAACGACGTGACGACGCGCAAGTTCCCGCGCGCGACGAGGGCGGCGGCGAGGTCGTAAGCCTCGGTCGTGCCGCCGAGGATCAGGACGGAAGGGGATGTTTGCATGGCCGGAACGATAAAGCATAAACTGGAATCCCAGCCTCGTCGCGGTTCCCGATCGCAGTGACAGATTTCCGTTCCGACAATACCGGCCCGCGCGTGCGCGAGATCGCCAGCGTGGCCAATCCGCTGGTCAAGGAAATCCGCGCCCTGCATATGCGCAAGGCGCGCGCGCAGACGGGATTGTTCCTTGCCGAAGGGGCGCGCACGATCGCCCAAGCGCTCGATCACGGCTTTGCGCCCGAGATGCTGGCTTATCGTTCCGATCCGTCCGTCGCCGCACTTTGCGCCCAGGCCGCCGCCGCCGGCGCGCAATTGCTGGAAGTCTCGGACGCGGTGTTGGAAAAAATCTCCCAGCGTGACAATGCGCAAAGCATGATCGGCGTTTTCCGCCAGCGTGTGCGCCGTCTTGCCGATCTCGATCCCAAATCGGCGCCGCTGTGGCTGGCGCTGGAGGGCGTGCGCGATCCCGGCAATCTCGGCACGTGCGTGCGCACGGCGGACGCGACCGGGGCGGGCGGGGTGATTCTGATCGGGAATACGTGCGATCCGTTCGGTATCGAGGCGGTGCGCGCGACGATGGGGTCGATTTTCGCCGTGCCGGTCTATGCGGCCGAACCGGACGAAGCGTTCGCGTTCGTGCGCGGTTGGCCCGGCGTTTCGGTCGGCACATCGCTGCAAGGTGCGGTCGACTATCGCGAAGCCCGTTATTTGGCGCCGACATTGATCGTCAATGGCACCGAACAAAGCGGCCTTAGCGATGCGATGCGCGATTCGTGCGGCACGCTGGTCAAATTGCCGATGCGCGATGGCGTGGAATCGCTCAACCTCTCCGTCGCCGCGGGCGTGATGCTCTACGCCGTGCGCGAGCGGCTTTAGCCGCGCGCCGCGTCTTCCAGCGCGAAGCGCGCGGTACGTTCCGCTATCATCACCGTGGGCGCGTTGGTGTTGGCCGAGGTGATCGCGGGCATGACCGACGCATCGGACACGCGCAAACCTTGCACGCCGCGAACGGCCAAGCGCCCGTCGACGACCGCCGCGTCGTCCGCCCCCATGCGGCAGGTGCCGACGGGGTGGAAGACCGTGTCGGCCTTTTGCGCGATCCAATCGAGGATTTCGGCGTCGCTGCGCACGTCCGGGCCCGGCATCAATTCCGCACCACGCCAGCCGTCGAAAGCGGGCTGGGCGAACAACCCGCGCAGGATTTTGACGCCGGCCGTCAGCACGCGTTTGTCGCGCGGCGCCGACAGGTAATTGGGATCGATGCGCGGCGCGGCGAGCGGATCGGCGCTGGCGAGCGAGATGCGGCCCCGGCTTTCCGGGCGCATCTGGCAGATATTGGCGAAGAAGCCGTTCTCGGTGCGGGCCCCCGGCGGATCGCGGAACGGGTTGACCCTTATCGTGGCGCTGGTCAGCGCCGGCATGAAATGGCTTTGCAGATCGGGCTCGGCCAGGCCGGGCTCCGACTTGAAATAGCCGCCGACCAGCAGCGGGAAACACGCGGCCGGACCTTTGCCCTGGATCAGCGCGCGCAACAGCGCGAATGCCGCGCGGTCGGCGCGCAGCAATTCGTTCAAGCCGCCGGGCTTCAACGCCGCATGTTCGACGCGGATCAGCAGATGGTCCTGCAAATTGGCGCCGACTTGCGCCCGATCGGCGACGACGGGCACGCCCAGTGCCGAGAGTTCGCCCGCCGGACCGATGCCCGAGCGTAGCAGCAAATGCGGCGAGCCGACGGTCCCGGCGCAGACGATCACTTCCCGGCGCGCTCTGACGATCCGCTCGACGCCGCCTTGGCGCAGAATAAGGCCGGTGCAGCGCTTGCCGTCGAAGGTGAGGCGCACGACTTCGGCGTCGGCGATCAGACGCAGGCTTTCATTCGCGACGGCGGGTTTCAGATAAGCGCGCGCCGTGCTGGCGCGCCGCCCGCCGCGAATATTGAAGCGATAGCGTCCGGCCCCCATTGGGTTGGGGCCGTTGAAGTCGTCGGTGCGGCCGTAACCCGCGGTTTCGGCCGCATTCAGATAGGCGTCGTAAAGCGGCGTCCACCAATCGGGCTGCTCGATGCCAAGCGCCTTGCGCCCGTCGCCGCTCGGCTCGTTCTCCAGCGCTCGGTAGACGGGCTCGACCTTTTCCCACGACCAATCGCGCAGGCCCGTTTGCGCCCAATGTTCGTAGTCGGAGGGCAGGCCGCGCACCCAGACCATGCCGTTGATGGCGCCCGATCCGCCGACCAGCTTGCCGCGCGGCCATTTGAGGCGCCGATGGCCGAGATGCGTTTGCGGCTCGGTCTCGAATTGCCATGTGTACTTCGTGCCGCGCAGGAACCAGCCGGTCAGTAAGGGCACGGTCAGCAGCGGATCGCGGCCGGGCGGGCCCGCTTCGATTACCGCGACTTTGTGTTTGCCGTCCGCCGCCAAGCGTGCGGCGAGCAACGAACCGGCGGAACCCGCCCCGACGACGACGAAGTCGGCTTCGTGAAGTATTTCGGCCATCAATTCAAATCGAGTTCGATCGACAAATCCAAACGCTGCCACAGATCGCGCTTCTCCAGATCGTCGCCTTCGGCTTCCGTGCCGCGCACGTCGCGCAGATTGCTGTGCGTCTCGCGGCGCAGGATGACGATCAGATCGGTGTCGTCTTCCAGCACGAAGGGGAATTCGTGCCAGCAGCCGATCTTCATGCAGAAGCCCGCACTGCCGTCGAAGCGCAGCGCCTTCAAGGCGCCCATATCCGGCATCGGCTGGTCGTTGGGTGCCCCCAGCACCACGACGAACGGCTTGCCCTTCAGCGGAATAAAGGTCTGCGTATGTTTGAAATGACGTTCGATCCAGCGCACGGCGAGGGGACGGCGGCGCAAGGTCGCGACCGTCAGCTCGGTCTGTTCGTCGGACTCGAAGCGTGTGGGCTTGCGCAACACGCCGTCGTAGAAATGCAGGCGATTGCCGGGCTCGGGCACGTTGGAGCCGAGCAGCCAGCCGAACGGCGCCGCGTTTTCCGGCGTCGCGTCTTCGATGCGCAAGCGTTGGATCGTCTCCGCGGTCATGGCGCGGGCTCCACGAAGGCGCCCGTCTTCTTGTCGCGCAAGCGCAGTTTGACGAAAACCTTGCCCGTACCGCCATGGTCGATGCCGGTATCGAAGCAATCGAACGTGTTGAAGCGCGGACTGATCGGGTGAAGCCCCGCTTCCAGTCGGTCCTGCGCCAGCAGCAAGGCGGGTTGCAGCTTGGCGATCACGCCCAGGCACAACGGCGCGGTCGACGCGGACGTATCGAGCAAACCGTCGGTCGAGAACACGAAGGTCTCGCCCGCGCGGATGAAATTCGCGCAATGATGCGCGCCTGTCACCTCGGCGACGATTTCCATATCTTCCTTGTTCATGACACCGCCTTCGGAAGAATGCGTTCGGTCACGGGCGCGTGCGTGTCGGCGCGGCGCAGATGCACTTGGCAGCGCGCCTTCGACTTGCCTTCGTCGGGCCCCGTATGCGGGCATTCGTGATAGCGCCACACGCAGGTCATGGGGTTCAGCCCTTCCGCCGCGCGGTCGAAGGTCATGTAGAAGATCGATAGAATGGGCGAGAGCAGATGCACGCAAACGGGCGCATCGGTCAGCGCCGGGATAACCTTGTGGCGCATGTCGAACACGATCTTCTGGCCGGGCTTCACGCCGCATTTGCAGCCGCCGCCATTGCTCGTGACCTCGACCACGACTTGATAGTCGTCGAGCCAGCGATGGCCCAAATGCCGGCGTGCCGCGAACAGGTTGCGCACTTCGGGCGATAGACGCTCGAACTCGTCGTCGGTGAATTCAAGCGCCTGTTTCAGGCGCTCCTGCATCTCGTCCAGATGATCTTCGGGCTGGACGTAGAACGGATCGATAGGGGGCGGGTTCGTCATACGGCCGTGACTCCTCCGTCGGCGACCAGAACATGGCCGGTGATGAACGATGCGGCTTGCGAGGCGAGGAACAGCGCCGCGCGCGCGATTTCGTCGGCTTCGCCCAAGCGGCCCAGCGGAATGCTGGCGACCAGCCCGGCGGCCCGCGTGGCGTCCGCGCGCGCGATGGCGGTCATCGGCGTGGCGATCGGGCCGGGGGCGACGGCGTTGGCGCGTGCGCCGAACGGCGCAAATTCCACCGTCAGGGTTTTGGCGAGCGCGTTGATGCCGCCTTTGGACGCGGCATAGGCGGTCGCGCGGCGATGGCCGATCAGGCCGATTTGGCTCGAGAACAGCACCAGCGAACCGCCGCGCTGCTTCTCGAAAATCGGCGCCACATGGCGCGCCACGCGATAGGCGCCGCCCAGATTGATCGACATGACGCGCTCCCAATCCTCGGGGCCGGTCTCGCCGATATTGCGATGCTCGAACACGCCGGCGGTGACGATCGCCGCGTCGATTCCACCCATAGTCTGCGCCGCGTCGCGCACGGCGGCGGCGACTTGGGCGTCGTCGCGCGTGTCGCAGGCGCAAACGAATCTGGCTTCGGGGGCGGCTTCGTCCGTGCCGGGCATCGTCGTCGCGGCGACGATCGCACCCGCATCGGCCGCAAGGCGTACGCAAGACTGGCCGATACCCGATCCGCCGCCCACGATCAGCAGGCGAAGGCCGCGCAGATCGACCAGCGGGGCGGTCATGCGATCACGACCAGATCGCGATCGATGGGCCGCAGCATGCGGCAGCCCTTCGCCTCGACCTCGACGCTGTCCTCCAGATGGAAGCTGCCGAGATCGGGATCGCGATAGAAAACTTCGGTGTTCACGATCATGTTCTCCTCGAGGGCGTAGCCCTTCACGAGGCTATCCTCCTCGGGGAATTCGAACACTTCCAGGCCGATCCCGTGCGTGGTGACGGAGACGAGATCGCGGCGCAGGCCGAATCCTTCGATCGTGTCGCGCGTCAGCTTGCGCAGATCTTCGGTGTTGATACCCGGCTTGATCGCGTCTTCGACCGCTTCCAGCGCGGTGACCACGGCCTTGTAGCGCAGCTTGTGCGCCTCCGTCGGTTCGCCGACGACGCCGGTGCGCGCGAGATCCATGTGATAGCCGCCGAGCGTGCCCAGGCAGTCGAGCACGACCGCGTCGCCCGGCGTCAAACGGCGCTCGTGGCTCGCGGGCAGGCTCATCGCCGACGCGTCGCCCGCGCCGAACATCATGCCGCGTTCGCCCAGGAACGCCGCGTCGTGATCGACCAGCACGCGGCGATAGACGCGGATCAGATCGTCCTCCGCGATGCCGGGCTTGGCGTTGGCGATGACCGCTTCCAGCGCCTTGGCGTTGACTTCGGCGCCCTTGGTCATCAGCGCGATCTCGTCGCGCGTTTTGACGATGCGGATGCGGCGCATGAGCTGGAGAATATCGGCGATCGGCGCGTTCCCGCCCAGGCCGCGCGCGGCAAGGCGCTGGGCCAATCGCGCGTCGTCGCAGCCGAGCTTCGCGGATTTGAGGCCCGCGCGTTCGACCGCGGCGATCACCGCGTCGATGAACGAGCTTTTCTGCGTCGGGCGCAATTCCGCGCGTTTGGCGGCCAGGTTGCGGCGAAGATCGTTGGAGAGATTGCGCTCCAGCGTTTCGCCCATATAGACGCCGACCGAGCTCCACGGATTGCCGAACATCTCGACGGCTTTGATCCAGCTCGGCCGTTCCGCCAGCGTGGGCAGATCGAATTCCTGGATCACGAGCACGGGTTCGGCGTTGGCGCTCGCGGGCAGGATCACCGCCGCCGACCAATCCTCGAACCGGCCGAGCAGATATTCCGACGCGAAGCCCGAGGCGTAGCAAACATTCGTCGTCGTCGCGAGGACGGCACCGTCGAGACCGGCTTCGCGCAGCAAGCGGCGTGCGCGGTCGAGATTGATCAGCATCAGGCGGCCTTGCGCGCGGCGATGACGACCCAGGGGAAACGCCACGCCTTGTTTTCGGGCGACAACGCGCCGGTCATTTCCTCGAAGCGCATGATCTCGACCTTGTCGAAACCGGCGCGACGATGCGCGGCCGTCAAATCCATCTGGTCGAGCGGCGGCATGAACGGCTCGTTGTTGCGGGCACTATGGCCGTAATGGATGAACTTGTTGAACGGATCGTCGCCCGCCAAGAAGTCGAGATGGATCGACCAGCCGCCGGGGGCGAGCAGTCGATGGGCTTCGTGCAACACCTTCTCGATATGGGAGACGGGCATCTCGTGCAGCATCATCGTGCTGGTGACGAGATCGGCGTTGCCCGCGGGCAGTTTCGTATCGGCCGCGTCGCCTTGGCGGAACTGGACATTGCGCGCTTGATCCTCGGCCGCCGTATGCGCGGCGAGCTTCACGCACGGGGCGGCGAGATCGACGCCGACGACCTCCGTGTCGCGGCTCGACGAATAGAAGGGCCGGGTGCTTTTGCCGAAGCCGCAACCCATATCGACGACGCGCTTGGGCTGTTTGCCCAGGCGTTCCATCGCGATGCGGGTGAAGCGCTGATGCAGGTCGCCATGCTTGTCGAGCAGCGGCGTCGTGGTGCGCGCCCCGCGCTCGTAGACCATGCCGGCGACGGAATCGCCGTGCACGCCGCCGGGATGCTGGTGGATGTCGATGGCGGGGTAGTATTCGGGCGGTGCGAAATCCGGCGGAATGACCAGGCGATCGTTGCTCGCCGTTTCGATCATCGGCGCCAATTCGTCGCGATGCGCGCCGTAATGGCCGGCCAGACCGTAGCGGCCCGAATACTTCATCTTCTGCAGATGCCGCTCGAACCACGCGAAATAGCGATAGGTCGTGTCGTTCGCGATCAGCTTTTCGACGTCGGCGACGGTTTGCGGTTTGGCGGGGGCGGCTTCGGCCGCCGCGCGATAACGCTGCGCCACTTCGGGATAAAGGTTCCGCGTCCATTGCAGCTTGCAGGACAGCAGGAATTCCTGGAACGCTTCGAAGGGCCGATGGGTCGGGGGATCGGTACGCATGCGACGCCTCCATTCCTGTCCGTGTTTGGTTTTCTGACGTTAGTGTGTAATTGTACTAAACATATATCAATAGGTTTTTTGCGCGGAGGCAAGATGGCGGCGGAAAACGGGGTCGACGAATTGGTCGCGAAGCTTGCCGCGTTGAAGGCGGAGCGCGGCTATTTGCTGCCCCATCACGGTCTGCTGGCGGCGATGGCGCCCGACGTGCTGGAAGCCTATGGCGCATTGTACCGCGCATTGACCTTGGGCAAACGCCATCTCGACGACTTCACCAAGGAGTTCGTCTGGCTCGCGATCCTCGCGGCGACGGACGAGGCGGCGGCGACGCATCATATCGCGAAATTCCGCAATGCCGGCGGCACCGACGCGCAGATCGCGATCGCGGTGCGGCTCGCGGCTTGGGCGCGCGGCGAGGGCGCCGTCGCCTTCGCCGACAAGATCTGGTCGCCGCATATGGCGGGCTTCGATTGGCGTCAGGCGCGGGGCGACGCGCGCGCGGCGTTGATCGCGGGCGGCGACGTGACGCCCGGCCAAGCGCTGCTGGCGGAAGTCGCGACGCGCACCTGCCTCGATCAATGGGCGCAACTCGCCGACGCGATCGTCGAGGCCGTCGCCGCGGGCGAAAGCGAAGACCGCGTCGCCGAATCGTTGATGCTGACGATGTTTCCCGCCGGCGTGCCGCGCTTCGTGGAAGCGGCGGGCGTATGGCTCGAACTCATTCGCGAAGGCCGCGTGACGGCCTCGCCAAGACTGCGCGCCTGGGCGTCCCTCGAAGGGCAGGGCGGACACGACGAAGCCAGCGGAAAGGTGAAGAAATGACCGATACGAAAACGCTCGAACAAGTCGGCGGCAAGCGCGGCTATCTGCTGCCCTATCACAAGATGCTGGCCGCCTATGACGGCGAGTTGCTCGCGAAATACGACGCGTTCTATACGCGCCTCACGCTGACGCAAAAGACGCTGACCGACCGGGAAAAGGAATTCGTGTGGGTGACGCTGCTGGTCGCGGTGCGCGAAGGCCACGGCACGCTGCATTTGCGCCGCGCCGATGCGGCCGGCTTGCCGCGCGCGCATATGCATATCGCGATCAATCTGGCGGGCATCGCCGAAAGCCGGCCGGCCACAGCTTTCGCCAAGCAATATTGGACGGATTGGGCGCCCGACGCGGCGATGGACGAGATTTACTTCGCCAATATCGCCGCCGCGCGCGGTGACGTGCCCGAAGCCTTGGTCGAATTGGCGCTGGCGACGGCGCACGCGTCCAAGCGCGATGCGGCGTCGCTACAAATGCACATCAAGCGCTTCTTCGCCGCGGGCGGCAAACCGGCCGCACTGGTCGAAGCCTTGGCGTTCTTGCTGTTGCCGTGCGGCGGGCCGACCTTGATCGATGCGGTCGACGCGTGGGCCGAGGCGGCGGCGGACGGAAAAATCCCGTCGCCGTTCTGACGCTTCGTCTTAGGCGAAGCGCCGATTGACGTCGGCGGGGGCGCCCAGCGAAGCCTGGGTGCCCTTGACCGCTTCGACGATCTGGCGCGCGAAGGCGTCGCGATCGGCGGCGAGTTTCTTGGCTTCCTCGGCGTCGGGCTGATAGGCGTCGAGCGCGTCGGGTTGTAGCGCGCCTTGGCGCACGAGCAGCACTTCCATCGCGCGCAGACGATCCTTGGCGACGGCGAGTTCGGCCGCGAGCGTCATGATCATCGCCACCGCGCGGTCGATCGCGGGATCTTCGAAGAAAGTCTGTTCGGGAACGCTATCGGCCGACATTGTCTGCTCCGCTTGTATCCATCCGAATGAAAAAGGGCCGCGCGCTTTTGGCACGCGGCCCCCGTTCCGGCCCGATCAGGCCGCCTTGATCGCGTCCCAGGAACCGGCCCCGAACACTTCGTCGGCCAGACGCTTGTTGAGCGGTTCGACCTCCGACGCCAGGCTGGCGCCCGGCAGCGTGATGATGCTGTCGGCACCCTGGGAATTACGCCAGGTGGCGATGTCCGTGTCCTTCAGCTTGACGCCGACTTCGAAGTAGTCCGGCGCTTCGAGTTCGTCGAAGCTGGACTGCAGCGCCTGCTGCTGCGCCGCCGACAGACGGTTCCACGCCGCGACCGAAATGACCTGCTTATCGAGCGCGATGCCGAAATCGTTCGTCACGACGTACTTGCAGACTTCGAAGAACTTGCCGGCGACGCCGGGGTTCAGCGCGGTCAGCACGCCGTCCACGATGCCCTGCTGAAGGGCGAGATAGATTTCGTTGAAGGGGATCGGCGTCGGGATCGCGCCGAAGAACTTCAAACCTTCGATGCAGCCTTCGATCTGCGGCGCGCGGATCTTGCGGCCGCGCAGTTCGGCGAGCGACTTGATCGGCTGCTTGAGCATCAGGTTGTAGCCGCCCAGACGACCCGCACCCAACAGGCGCGCGCGATAACGCGTCTGCAACACGGCCGAAGCCTTCGTTCCGATCGGGCCCTTCATCACGCGGCCGGCATGCGCGCCGTCGCGGAAGAAATAGGGGCTGTAGAGGATGTCGAACTCGCGGGTACCCGTATAGGCGCCGTTGTAGACGTCGAGGCTGCCCAGCGCCATCGAATCGATGAGTTTCTGTTCGCCGCCCAGCGAGCCCGCGAAGATCTCGAACGATACGGCGCCGTTCGTCTTGCGCGACAGCGTTTCCGAAAGCTTGGCGTTGAACGTGTTCGACAGCGTGTTGGGAGCACCGGCGTTGCCGTAGCGCAGCACGATCCTCTGCTGGGCCGCCGACATGCCGGGCAGCAGCGCAGCGCCGCCCAGGGCCGCCGTACCGGCGACGAAACCGCGGCGCGAAATCTTGGTGTTCATTGTGTTGCCTCCTGTTTTGTAGGTCTTGGGGGTGAATCAACGCATCCAAAGATCGACCAGCGCGAGCGAGAACCACGGCACGTAAGTGAGCACCAGAAGCACCGCCACGAGGACGAGGAAATAGGGCCACGCGGCCCAGAACAGTTCCCACACGCCGACATTGCCGATCCGCGCCATGACGAACAGCGTGAGCCCGACCGGCGGCGTCACCATGCCGAGGACGAGGTTCAGCACCATCACGACGCCGAAATGGATCGGATCGACGCCCATCCCGGTCAGCATCGGGAACAGGATGGGAGCGAGAATCAGCATCAGCGGCAGCGGCTCCATGATCGTGCCGAGCAGCAGCAACGCGATGTTGATGAGCAGAAGCAGGACGTAAGGGTTGTCGGAGATCGCGCGCATCGCCGTCGTCAGCGTGTCGCCGAGCCCCGCCAGAACGGCGAGCGATCCGAAGATCTGGCTGGTCGCGACCGTCATCATCACGACCGCCGTTGTCAGCGCCGCCGCCACGGCGGCTTGCAGGAACGCCTGGGGGCTGAGGCTGCGATAGACGACGACCGCGAGCACCAGCGTGTAAAGCGTCACCAGCGCCGCCGATTCCGTCGGCGTGGCGATGCCGAAAATCTTGCTCAGCACGATCATCACCGGGGCACCCAGCGGCAGGATGCCCCCTAAAATCGCCCGGCGCTTGGCGTCGCCCGTCACGCGCACCTCGACCGGCAGATTCAAGCGGCGCGACATATAGGCGCTGGTCGCCAGCATCGCGGCGTACATCACGATTCCGGGCAGGATACCCGCGATGAACAACTGCCCGACCGAGATGTTGACGATCGACCCGAGCAGAATGAACAGGATCGACGGCGGAATGATCGGGCCCATCGACGCGGCGGCGGCGATCACGCCGGCGGCATAGGCCGAGCTGTAGCCGCGGCGCTTCATCTCGGGCACCAGCACCGAACCCACGGCGGCGGCGTCGGCGACGGCCGAGCCGGAGATGCCGGCCATGAACAGATTCGCCGTGATGCCCGTGTTGGCGAGGCCGCCGGGCTTATGTCCGACGAGGCTCGACGAGAATGTGATCAGGCGCTGCGTGACGCCCGACTTGGTCATCAACTCGCCCGCGAAAATGAACATTGGAATGGCGAGCAGCGCGAAACTGTCCACGCCCGCCGTGAGTTCCTGGACGAACAGAACCGGGTTGATCGGCCGGTCGCCGAACTGCGTGATCAGAATATAGAAAAGCGACGCGACGCCGATCGAGAAGGCGATGTCCATCCCGAGGACGATCAGGACGAACAGCACCAAAATCATGGAAATAAGAAGCATCGATCACATACCCGAATGCAGGGAGCTGTCGTCGTCGGTGTGTCCGCCCAGCACGGCGAGCCACATGCGCACAACTTCGTTCGCCGCGAGAAGCACGGCGCCGATCGGTAGCGCCGCATAGGTCCAGGCGTCGGAAAGGCCGGTCGCGAGAACGCGCCGATACATCGACAACTCGATGATCGGCAGCGAGTACCAGACGATGACGGCAAGCATGGCCAGCGTCAGCCCGCGCATCGCGAGTTCGACGGCGATCCGGACTTTGCGCGGGAATTGTTCGACAACGCTGGTCATACGGATGTTGTAGCCCAGCATATAGGCGAGCCCGCCGCCGACGAAACTGAGCCAGACGAAGAGCAGCTTCGGGATGTCTTCGCCCCACATCGGCGGATTATTGAAGAAGTAGCGCAGCGTCACGGAATAGAGGACGAGGCCGGTGAACGCGGCCAGTACGGCGCCGCACGCCCATTCGAAAACGGTCCGCGCCGTTTTCAGGCGGTCGGTAAGCGATTTGGCACCAGCCATTCGTCCCCCAAGTCGAAGCCCTGCAAATGAGCGGTTCGGTTCTCTTGCCGAGCCCACTTGATATAATGATATATTAAAAAGCCATTTGAGCAAGGGGAGACAGATGGGGCTGCCGGTCGAATCTTCGCTGATTGTCGATGTTGCGATTGTAGGCGCGGGCACGGCGGGAATGCCCTGCGCGATCGAGGCGATCCGGGCCGGCGCCAAGGTCGCCGTGATCGAACAAGCCGAACGCATCGGCGGCGCCTTGCACGTTTCGGCGGCACAGATGAGCGGTGCGGGGGCAAAGCGCCAAAAATCCCGCGGAATCGCGGACGATTGGCGCACGCATCTTGACGATGTTTTGCGCATCAGCCGCAGCACCTGTCAGGCCGATCTCGTCGAGTTGGCGACCAAGCTCGGCGGCGGCACCATCGATTGGCTGGAAGCGGCGGGGTTCGAGTTCGATCCCGTCACGCCCGCGATCCTGCATTTCCACGAAGCCTATCGCACGGCGCGCACGTTCTGGGGTGTGGCCGGCGGCCGCTCGGTGCTGAAAGCCGTCAAGCCGCTATTCGACTCGGCGATGGCGCAACCCAATGCGACGCTGCTGCTGAGCACAGAAGTCGTCGCGCTGCGCCAAGAGAAGGACGGCGCCGTCACCGGCATCGTCGTGCGCGGCAAGGACGGGGTGGAACAGAGCATCGCGGCCAAGCATGTCGTGCTGGCGACCGGCGGCTATGGCGGCAACGCCGAGCGTTTCGCGCGTTGGACCGGCGGGCGCAAACTCCATACGGCGGCGCTGCCGACCGCCACGGGGGCGGGGATCGAACTGGGCCTTGCCGCCGGCGGCGTTCTGCGCGGCGGCGAACATTATCTGCCGACTTTCGCGGGCATCCCCGCGCAATCGGGCGGTCATCAGATCCTGTGGGATCAATTGCCGTCGCTGACGCCGCAGGTGCGCGCCCCTTGGGAAGTTTTCGTTTCCAGCGAAGGCAAACGCTTCGTGCGCGAGGACGTGGACAGCGTGGATGCGCGCGAGCGCGCGCTGAACACGCTGCCCGACGCGCTGTTCTGGGCGGTGTTCGACGAGCGCATCTGGCGCGAAGCGCCGCCGCTGCTGCCGGGCTGGAAGCCCGACGAACTCGCGGCCGCCTGGAAGTCGCACGAAAACTTCGTGACGGCGCCTACGCTCGATGAACTCGCCGAGCGCATCGACTGCGATGCGGCGACGTTGAACGCGACCATCGCCGCCTATAACGACGCGCAACGCGCGGGCAGGCCCGATCCGATGGGCCGCGAGTCCCGGCCCTTGCCGATCGTGGAGGCGCCGTTCCGCGCCATCCGGATGCACGGCATGGTTCTGAAAACGCCGTCGGGCCTGACGGTCGATCGGAATTTACGCGTCGTGCGCGCGGACGGTTCGCCGATTGCCGGTCTCTACGCGATCGGCGAAGCCTTGGGCGGCGCCACACTGTCGGGCAACGCGTTCGTCGGCGGGATGAGCGTCACGCCCGCTTTGGGCTTCGGCCGCTGGCTGGGCGCCAAGCTCGCCGGCCGCGATTTGTTGGAGGCGGCATGAACCCGGTGAAACTCAAGCGCCGTTTCGCCGATGTCGGCGCGTTGCAGGTCCATTATCGCGAAGGCGGTACGGGCGACGCCACACCGCTCGTCATGATCCACGCTTCGCCGGGCGCCTCGCGCCAAGTCGCCCCCTTGGCGGCGCTACTGGCGAATGGCCGGCGCGTGGTGGCGCCGGACACGGCGGGCAATGGCGATTCCGATGCGCTGCCCGATCCCACGCCCGCGATCCCCGATCTCGCCGCCCATGCGCGCGCGGCGATCGACACGATCGTCGAAGGCAAGATCGATCTTTACGGCAGCCACACCGGCGCTTCGATCGCGATGGAAATCGCGCTGACGGCGCCGGAAAAGGTGCGCCGTTTGGTGATCGACGGGATGGGGCTTTACGCCGCCGACGAGCAATCGGACGTGCTGCGCAACTACGCGCGCGAGATCGCCCCCGACCTCGAAGGCACGCATCTGCTCAAGGTCTGGCATTTCTGCCGCGACCAATATTTGTTCTGGCCCTATTACAACCGCACCGCCGAGGGGCGCTTGCCCAATGGTTTGCCCGATGCCGAGGAGTTCCACGATTTCGTCGTCGAAGTGCTTAAGGCGATGCGCACCTATCATCGGTCCTATCGCGCGGCGTTCCGCCATCCCAAGCGCGACCGCTTGGTGAAGCTGAAACTGCCCGTGCTGGTGCTGACCTCGCCGTCGGACATGCTGGATAGCTACGCGGCCGAAGTCGCGACGCTGATCCCGGGTGCCTTGCGCGCCGCGACCCCGCGCTGGGGGGTGCCCGATTTCCATGCGGCCACGGCCGCGACCATCGCCGAATTCCTGGATCGCAAATGACCGCGAAAAGCAAACCCCGCCTGATCGCCGATTGCCCCGTGATGATCTTCATCGCCTACACGGTGGGCGAAGAAGCCGTCGCCAAGGGCTATCACCCTTGGCTGGTCGAAACGGACAATCCGTTCTTCAACGCCATTCCGGGCGTGCATCACTATGCGAATTGGATCGTCGACGGCGTGTCGAAAGGCGGCCCGCTGGCGTGGACCTATTACGACTTCCAGGGCCTCGCCGACGAAAGCGATCTGGAACGCGTTTGGTTCAATCCCGATCTCGACGGGTTCCGCAAGGAATGGATCCGCCTGTGGGGCTATGGCCCCGGCGAGCGCCCGCCGGTACTTCGCCACGCTTATCTTTGCCGGCGCGTGTCGCGCAGCGACGCGACGCCGCGCGACAAGCTGCGTTTGTCGGCGGGGCAGGGCAAGCCGCCATCGGGCGGCGATCTGACCTTCGCCGTGACCGACGTGCTCGCCAAACATTTCGCGGGCGTGGGTTCGGCAAAATGGAATTGGCCGATCGCGGAGGGCAACCCGCTGGGGCTGGAATGGCTGCGCGTCGATTACGCGCCGGACGCGCCGGAAGTGCCGGGCGCCGAGCTCGTCTTGTCGGCGGGGTTGATCGCCGCGCCATGACCCGCCTGCCGCTTCAACTTGGCTTCGCCCATATCGTTCCAGACCGTCTGGCGAACGATGAGGCCGGCTTTCAGGTCGAAGCGGTCGATAAAGCGGATGCCCGAAAATTCATCGCCGTCCAGCCAGCGCCCGGACAACGTGCCGCTGACATGGACGATCGCCGCGTCGCCCGACTCGGTCGTATCGATTCGCTCGAATTTCTTGCGCACACCGGTGTAGCGGCCGCGCGCCCAGGCGAACAGCGCGTCGAAATCCGCGAATTCCACGCCGCCGGGAAATTGCATCGTAAATTCCGGCGCAATGAGGGTTTTGACGGCGGCAAGATCGCCGTTTTCGAGCGACCGCAAAAAGCTGACGGCCGTGGCCGCTGGCCCGCGCTCAACCAATTGTGTCATAAGGACGCACTCCTCAACGCTTCGATAGAGTTTTCGTTGCACGCCGTTCCGAAGGATCGCAGCCCGCCATGACCCGTAAAGGCGCCGCCTTGCGCAAATCCGTTCCGACGATGGCCGATAACGGCGGCATCGACGCGCGCCTGAAAGCGCCGCTTTATCACCAAATCTTTTTGGTGCTGCGCGACGGCATTCTCGACGGGCGCTATCGCTACGGCGACGTGCTGCCGTCCGAACACGAATTGGCCGGGCGCTACGGCGTATCGCGCATCACCGCCAAACACGCGATGACGGAGCTTGCGAATGCCGGCCTCGTCACGCGCGCGCGCGGGCGCGGCACGACGGTGCAGTATCGCGCCCCGGCGGCACCCTTGCGTGCACCCGTCGGCAGCTGGCTGCAAACGATGGAAGCGATGGGCCGCAGCACCGAAGTCGCGGTGCTGGATTTCGCCTATGGCCCGGCGACGATGACGGAAAGCGAAGCGCTGGAACTGCCCGAAAGCGGCGAGGTGCAGCGTTCGCTGCGCGTGCGCAGCATCGGCAAGCAGCCGATTTCGATGCTGATCACCGTGCTGCCCGCCGATGTCGGGCAGGGCTTCGACGCCAAGGATCTCGCCCAGCATCCGATGCTGGAATTGATCCGGCGTAACGGCACGGTCATCGGCCAAGCGCGCCAGGTGATTACGGCCACGCTGGCCGATCAGCGCGCGGCCTCGTGTTTGGCCACCGATATCGGGGCGCCGTTGTTGAAGCTGCAACGCGTGGTGCGCGACAAGGAAGACCGCCCGATCGAATTTCTGACCGCGTTCTACCGGCCCGACCGCTATCAGATGGAAATGGTGCTGTCGCCGGACCAGACGGTCCAATCGATCGATGTCGGTGTCTCGGGCCGCCACCACAGCCACGGCTAAGCGAGGCCTTCCATCGCCGCGGCGATGGTGGTGACCCCGACGACGCTGCGCAAGCTATCGATCGTCGCGCGATGCACGGCCGGATCGAAGGCGGCACAGCCGTCCTCCAGCACGGTCACCGACATGTCTCGCACATGCGCATCGCGCACGGTGGAGGCCACACCGCCATTGGTCACGATGCCCGCGACCAGCAGCGACTTGATGCCCGCCTTGGCGAGCGAAAATTCCAACCGGCTTTGATAGAAGGCGGAATAGGCGACCTTGTCGACCTGAATGTCGCTGGGCGCCAACTCGTCGAGCAACGCATGGCCCCAGGAGCCGGGCGCGAAATCGCCCTTGCCCAGGAACGGGCGCAGCTTCTTCAAATGCGCGCCGACGAACGGCTCGCCGTCACGCCCCGGCACGAGCGTGAAATGCGTCGAGACGATCCACGCCCCGCGTTTGCGCATCGCCGCGATCAAGGGAATGAGCCGTGCGGGCAACGCCGCGATATGCGCCGACTTCGCCCCGCCGCGCGCATAGGCGCCGTTCGGATGGATGAAGTCGTTTTGCAGATCGACCAGCAGAAGTGCATCCGCCATATCAGCCTCGCTCGATGACCAGATTGCCGAACGCGTCGACCTGGGCGGCGAAGCCCGGCTCGACCAGGATCGTCGTGTCGGGCTGTTCCAAAATCGCGGGCCCCGCGATCTTGGCGCCGACCGGCAATTCCATGCGCGGATAGATCGCCGTCTTGTGCCACGCGCCTTCCATCCACACGTCGCGATGGCGCGGCACGGGCATGGCCGTCGACGTCGGCGCCATTGTGCGCAGATCGAATTTCGGGCGATGGCCGATGGCGGCGACGCGCAGGTTCAGCACCTTCGCGGCCACACCCTTCAGCGTGCGGCCGAACGCGGCTTCGTAGGCGCGTTCGAACGCCGCCATGACGCCCGTCGTCGTGAATTCGTTCGATTCCAGCGGCACCGACAGCGTATGCGTCTGCCCGAGATAGTGCATGTCCAGCGACAGGCGCACGCTGCGCGAGGCGAAGCCGACGCCGGCCGCATCGAGCAGCTTGCCGCCTTCTTCGGCCGAATCCTTCGCTTGTTGGGCGAGGGCGGCCATATCGATCTGGTCGAGCACACGGTTCACCGTGCGCACGAAATCGTGGCGCATATCGGCGATGACGCAGCCCAGCGCCGAGGTGACGCCCGGGAAGCGCGGCACCAGCGCCCTGCCCAAGCCCACTTCGCGCATCAGGGCGCTGACATGCAGCGAGCCGCCGCCGCCGAAGGGCATGATCGCGAAATCGCGCGGATCGAAGCCGCGCTCGATGGAGACGAGGCGGATCGCCCCCGCCATGCGCGCATTGGCGACGCGGATGATCGCTTCGGCCGCCGCCATGACGTCCAGCCCCAAGGGCTTGCCGACATGGGTTTCGATCGCGGTCTTGGCGGCCGCGACGTCGAGCTTGTTCTTGCCGCCGCCGATCGGGCGTTCGGCATCGATCCGGCCCATCACGACATTGGCGTCGGTCACGGTCGGGCGCGTATTGCCCTTGCCGTAGCACACGGGGCCGGGATCGGAACCGGCACTTTCGGGGCCGATCTGCAGCAAGCCGCCGCGATCGAGCCCGGCGATCGACCCGCCGCCGGCACCGATGGTCACGATCTCGATCATCGGCGTGCGCACGACCATGCCGAAATCGATCGAGGTCTGCGCGGCCAACGCCGCTTCGCCGTTGGCGATCAGCGACACGTCGAACGACGTGCCGCCCATGTCGCAAGTGATGACGTTGGGGAAACCGGCGGCGACCGCGACCGCTTGGCAGGCGATCACGCCCGCGGCGGGGCCCGACAATGCCGTGCGCACGGGGCGGCGGCGCGCGGACTCCACGCTCATCACGCCGCCGTTGGATTGCACGATCAGGATCTGCGCGTCGGAGCCGCCTTCCTTCAAGCGGTTTTCCAAACGCTGGAGATACGAGCCGACCGGCGGCTGGAGATAGGCGTTGAGCGCGGTCGTCGACGCGCGCTCGAACTCGCGGATCTCGGGCAGCAACTCGGTCGAGATCGAGACATGCGGGTTCGGCCAAACCGCGCGCAACGCTTCGGCCGCCGCGCGCTCGTTGGCGTCGTTGGCGAAAGCGTTGATGAAGATGAGGGCGACCGCTTCGCAACCCTTGGCGATCAATTCGCGCGCGGCCGCGCGCACCTGATCGAGATCGACGGCCGTATGGATCGTGCCGTCGGCCAGCGTGCGTTCGGCGACTTCCAAGCGCAGATCGCGCGGAACCACGGGCTCGAACATGCCCCACAGACCCCAGGTCGTCGGCCGGTCGCGGCGGCGCATTTCCAGCACGTCGCGGAAACCGCGCGTGGTGATGACGCCCGTCCTGGCGCCTTTGCGCTCCAGCAGCGCGTTGGTGCCTACGGTCGTGCCGTGGACGACCGTCGCGACGGTGGCGAGGTCGGGCACCTTGGCGCGGATAGCCGCCATGAAGCCGACCGATTGGTCGCCGCGCGTCGAGGGGACCTTGGAGATTTCGACTTTGCCGGTGGACTCGTCGAGAACGAAAACGTCGGTGAACGTGCCGCCCACGTCGACGCCGATGACATGCTTGCGATTCATTTCGTCACGTAACCCAGTGTGCGGTCGCGTTCGATGGCTTCCTTCGTGCGCTCGGCGGGATTGCCGTAGCCGCCGCCGCCGGGCGTTTCCAAGCGCAGGCGTTCGCCGCGCTTGAGCTTCAAGCCCACCATCTTGGAAATCTGCGGCGGTTCGCGCTCGACGCCGTTTTCGGCGTAGAGGAAGCGATTGCGCGCGGCGGCTTGGCCGCCGGCCACGCCGGGCGGCGCGAATTTGCCGCGCTCGCCGAACAGGAACACGTCGGCGTTTTCTTCGAGCAACTCGATTTCGTAGATCGCACCCAAGCCGCCGCGATGCTTGCCGGCACCGCCTGAGTCGGGGCGCAACGCCCATTGCGTGAACATGACGGGGTAGGCGGCTTCGAGGATTTCAACCGGCGGGATCGTCGCGGTCGAGATCGGCGCATTGCCGTGATTGAGGCCGTCGCCATGCGGATGGCCGCCATGGCCGCCGCCGAAGAAGCTGAACATCACCCAACGCTGGCCGTTCTTGCGCCAGCCCGCCAGCGACAGCGCGTTGATCGTGCCGTAGGCGCAACCATTCGTGCGTTCGGGGGCGGCTTGCGCGATCGCTTGGAACACCACGTCGATCAAACGCAGGATCGTTTCGGTGTAACCGCCGACGGGCTTGGGCGCCTTGACCGACAGCAGCGAATCTTCCGGAATCTTGAATTCGATCGGGTCGAGCACGCCCGCATTCGCCGGCACGTCCTGGAAGACGTGCTTCAGCGCCACGTAGCAGGCGGCGACGGCGGTGGAATAGGCGATGTTCACCGGGCCCGCGCACGCCTTGGCGGTGCGCGAGAAATCGAGAACCATCTTGTCGCCGGCGATGGTGATGTCGAGGCCGATCTTCAGCGGCTCGTCGACGATGCCGTCGTTGTCGAGCCAATCCTCGGCGCTGTAACGCCCGTCGGGCAGATCGGCGATATTGGCGCGCATCATCTTAGCCGCGCGCGCGCGCAGTTCGCCCAAGGCCGCTTCGACCGACGCCGGACCGTACTCGGCGAGCAACGCGTCCATCCGCTTGATGCCGAGATCGAGTGCCCCGACCTGGCCGTTCATGTCGCCGTACAGGCTGGTCGGCAGGCGCGAATTGCTGCGCAGGATCGAAACGATGTCGCCGCGCAGCTTTCCGGCGGCGTAGAGCTTCACCGGCGGGATCAGCATGCCCTCCTGGAAGCATTCGGTCGCGACGGGGTTGTAGTTGCCCGGCACGTTGCCGCCCACGTCGTGCCAATGGCCGACCGAGGCGAGCCAGCAGAACACTTTGCCGTCGCGGAAATAGGGGCGCACCAATTTGAAGTCGGAAAGATGCGTGCCGCCGTCATACGGGTCGTTGAAGATATAGACGTCGCCGTCGGCGAGGTCGCCGTCCGCCGCCGACTTGTCGATCACCGCCTTCACCGCGAAGGACATGGCGCCGACGAAGACGGGCAGACCCGACTTGCCCTGGATCAGCGTTTCGCCGGTCGTGGCGTGATACAGCCCGTGCGACGCGTCGTGCGCTTCGGCGATGATCGGGTTGAAGGCGCTGCGGAACAACGTCGCGTCCATCTCGTCCGCGATCTGCTCCAGGCGGCCTTTGAGCACCGCCAGCGTGATCGGATCCAGGCTCATTCGTACTTCTTTCCCAAGGCGAGCAATTCGGGCGTGCCGACAAGGCCGTTCAATTCCTTGAAGTCGAGCATGCGGTCGCGGAACGGCTCGTTGGAGCCGTTGGCTTTCAACGAAGCCATATAGGCGCGCGTCATATGCGCGGCCGCGCGCACCAAACCGCCGGGGAAGATCGCGACGCGATAACCCATGGCGGCGAGGGTCTTGGCATCGGCGATCGGCGTGCGCCCGCCTTCGACCATGTTGGCGAGGAGCGGCCCGCGATGGCCGAGCTTGGCGGGCAGGTCGCGCTGCTGCTCGACCGTTTGCGGCGCTTCGACGAACAGCACGTCCGCACCCGCTTCGGCGTAGCGTTCCATTCGCTCGATCGCCGAATCGTAGCCTTCGACGGCGATCGCGTCGGTGCGCGCGACGATCAGCGTATCGGCGCTGACGCGCGCATCGACCGCCGCGCGGATCTTGCCGACCATTTCCTGCGCGGGCACGACCTTCTTATCGGCGAGGTGACCGCAGCGTTTCGGGAAACTTTGATCTTCGATCTGGATCGCGGCCGCACCCGCGCGCTCGAAGGCGCGCACGGTGCGCTGCACGTTCAGCACGTTGCCGAAGCCCGTATCCGCATCGACGATCACAGGCGTTTCGACGCGGTCGCAAATCGCGGCAAGGCAGGCTTCGACTTCCGTCGCGGTGACGAGGCCGACATCGGGCCGCCCGAAACGGGTATAGGCGATGCTGGCGCCCGAAAGATAAACAGCGTCGAAGCCCGCTTCGGTTGCGATCAGCGCGCCCAGCGCGTCCGATACGCCCGGGGCGACGACTAGGCCGTTGCCGATTTTCGTCTTCAAACTCATGTGCGTGACGCTTTCAGCCGTTGTTCCAAATGCGCCAGAAGCCCGCCCGCGCGCACCATGGCGATCAGGTGCGGCGGCAGCGGCTCGCAGGCGAAACTCTCGTTGTTCGTGGGATCGATCGCGCGCGCGTTCTCGGGCTCGACGGTCAAGGCTTGGCCTTGGCGGATGGACTTTGCTTGCGGGCAGACCAGCGCCATCAAGCCGAGATTGAGCGCGTTGCGATAGAAAATGCCGGCGAAGGACACGGCGAGCACGGCGCTGACCCCCAGCATGACCAGTGCTTGCGCTGCTTGTTCGCGCGACGAGCCGATGCCGAAATTGCGCCCGCCGACGACCACGTCGCCGGGACGCACGTTCTTCGCGAAATCGGGATCGGCGGCTTCCAGGCAATGCTTGACGAGTTCGTCCATGCCGCCGCGCATGTAAAGCCCGGGGGCGAGCATGTCGGTGTCGATATCGTCGCCGAACAGCCAGACGCGCCCGGTCATGACGCCACCTCGCGCGGATCGACGATCATGCCCGCGACCGCCGCCGCCGCGACCGTATAGGGCGAGGCGAGATAGACCTTGGAACTCGCGGCACCCATACGGCCTTTGAAGTTGCGCGCGGTCGAGGCGATGCAGATCTCGTCTTCGGCGAGCACGCCCGCACCATAGCCCGCGCACGCCCCGCAGCCCGACGGCATCAGAATGGCGCCGGCTTCGGCGAGGGCCGCGAGCGTGCCGTCGGCGGCCGCTTCGGCGGTTGTGCGCGTGGTCGCGGGGGCGACCAGCAAGCGCACATTCGACGCCACGCGGCGGCCGCGCAGCACGCTTGCCGCCATGCGAAGGTCGTTGATCTTCGCGCCGGTACAAGCGCCGATATAGGCTTGATTGATCGACACGCCGCGCTGCTCGGATGCGGGGCCGGAATTCGCGGGGCTGTGCGGTGCGGCGACTTGCGGTTGCAGGTCGCCCGCGTCGAAATTCTCGACGCGCAGATATTCCGCACCCGCATCGCCCTGCCAACGCGCCGTGTCGATATTCGTCACGCCGCGCTCGGCCAGGAAACATTCGGTGACCGTGTCGGGTGCGATCAGGCCGACTTGCGCGCCCAATTCCGCCGCCATGTTGCACAGGGTCATGCGCTCGAACATCGGCAGACCGGCGATCGCGTCGCCCGCGTACTGCACGACCTGATATTCGGCCCCGCCCATGCCCAGGCGCTTGCACAGCGCGAGCATCATGTCTTTGGCCGAGACCATGGGCCCGAGCTTCCCGTGCCAATTCAGCAGAATGGTGCCGGGCGTCTTCAGCCAGATCTCGCCGGTGACGACGGCGCCGCACATTTCGGTGGCGCCGACGCCGAACATGAAACAGCCGAAGGCGCCGCCGGTCGGCGAGTGGCTGTCGCCGCCGACGACGAACATGCCGGGGCGCAGATGGCCGTTCTCCGGCAGCACGACATGGCAAATGCCCTGCATGTCGTGGAAGCGTTCGATTTTGTGATCGCGCACGAATTCGCGCGTGAGCTTCAGGATCGAAGCACTTTCGGCATCGACCGCGGGCACGTAATGGTCGCTGACGACGACGACTTTGCCGGGATCCCAGATCGTGGCGCCGAGGCGTTTGAGCATCGGCTGCAAGCGGCGCGGGCCGCCGGAATCGTGCATCATCGCGAGGTCGATGGCGCAGGTGACGACTTCGCCCAATTCGACATGCGGCCGCCCGGCGGCGCGCGCGACGATCTTCTGGGCGAGGGTTTGCGGCCTGTTCATGCCTGTTCGCGGGACCTTTGTTTCTTATGTCCGGGCCGGCGAATCGGGCGGTGGCTCGTTCCGCCGTCGGACTAGCTATAAAGATATAGCTTTATATCTTTTTGTCTAGCCGCCGCTTTCGTCTGGGTGGATACCCAGCCACGCTTCATGTTGCAGGCCGTACCGCCCTTGACAACACCAGTCTAAAGCCACTTAGTCGCGGGCATGATTTGGCACGCGACGAAGGGCCGGAGCCGATGGACAGGCTGTTGATCGATGGCGGGCGGCGGCTGGAAGGTACGGTCGCGATCGCCGGCGCCAAGAACGCCGCATTGCCGCAGATCGCGGCTTCGCTGCTGAGCCCCGAGACCCTGTCGCTCACCAATTTGCCCGCCGTGGCGGACGTGACGAACATGCTGTCGGTCGTCGGCCGTCACGGCGTGAAGATCGCGCAAACTGGCGCGCATGAAGCCACGCTCGACGCCGCAGCCGCCGAACATGTCGAAGCGCCCTACGACGTCGTGCGCAAAATGCGCGCGACCGTGTTGGTGCTGGGCCCGCTGGTCGCGCGCTTCGGCAAGGCGCATGTCTCGCTGCCCGGCGGTTGTTCGATCGGCGCAAGGCCCATCGATCTGCATTTGAAGGTGCTGGCGCAATTGGGCGCGCAAGCCAATGTCGACGGCGGGATGATCGTCGCGTCGGCCCCGTCGGGCCTGTCGGGTGGGCGCGTTTTGCTGCCGTCGCCCTCGGTCGGCGCCACCGAAACCGCGATGATGGCCGCGACCTATGCCAAGGGCGAAACCGAGATCGTCAACGCGGCGTGCGAGCCGGAAGTCGTCGATCTCGCCGCGTGTCTTGCGGCGATGGGCGCACGGATCGAGGGGGCGGGCACGCATCGGATTTCGATCCTGGGCCCGACGACATGGCGGCCGGCGCACCATCACACGATCCCGGATCGCATCGAAGCCGGCACCTACGCGATCGCCGCGGCGATCACCGGCGGGCGGCTCGAACTCACGGGCGCAAGGCTCGAACATCTCGGCGCGCCCGCCCAAATCCTCGAGACCGCCGGCGTGCGGCTCTTTCCGACAGATCGCGGCTTGATGGTCGAACGCGACGGCAAGATTTCCGCGATCGACGTTACGACCGAATCCTATCCGGGTTTCCCGACCGATTTGCAGGCGCAGTTCATGGCGCTGATGGCGATCGCCGACGGCACGTCGACGATCCGCGAGACGATTTTCGAGAACCGCTTCATGCACGTGCCCGAATTGTCGCGCATGGGGGCGGATATCACGCTGCGCGGTTCGACCGCCGTGGTGCGCGGCCGGCCCAAGCTGGTCGGGGCCCCCGTGATGGCGACCGATCTGCGCGCGTCGGTCTCGCTCGTGCTCGCGGGCCTCGCCGCCGAAGGGCGCACGACCGTCAACCGCGTCTATCATCTCGATCGCGGCTACGAGGATCTCGCGCGCAAGCTCGTGCGCTGCGGGGCGGCGATCGAACGCGTGCGGGATTGAGATGAGCGACGCGATTTTCCTCGGCGTGGATGGCGGCGGCACGGGCTGCCGCGCGCGTTTCGAAGACGGTGCGGGGACCGTGCTGGGCCAAGGCATTGCGGGCCCGGCGACGACGCGATTGGGGATCGAGAAACTCTCGGCCGCCATCGAAAACGCGTGGCGCGCGGCCGCCGCCGAAGCGGGCTTGCGCGACGGCGATCTCGCCCGTGTGCGCGCCGGCTTCGCCATCGCCGGCTATAACCGCAAAGGCTTTCCGGAAGCCTTGCGCGCCTTGCCGCATCCCTTCGCGTCGGTCGCCTACGATACGGATGCGATGGGCGCATGCTTGGGCGCGCATGACGGGGCGGATGGTGCCATCGTGATCGTCGGCACGGGCTCGGTCGGGATCGGGCGTGTGGCCGGGCGCGATCTGCGCGTGGGCGGCTACGGGTTTCCGATTTCCGACGAAGGCAGCGGCGCCGATCTCGGGCTGCAAGCCGTGCGCGTGGCGTTGCGTGCACACGACGGGCGGCACGAACCCAGCGCCTTGCTGCGCGCGGTGATGGCGCGCTTCGGCGACGATCCGATCGCGGCGGTCGAATGGATGGATAAGGCGAGTGCGACCGAGTATGCGACCTTCGCGCCGATGGTGATGCGCCATGCCGATGCGGGCGATCCGGCCGCGCGCCGGATCGTGCAGGGTGCTGCCGAACAGATCGACGGGCTGGTACGCGCCCTCGTCGCGCAAGGGGCGCCGCGCGTGGCGTTGCTCGGCGGCTTGGCGAGCGCGCTGGAAGCCTGGCTGTCGCCCGATGTGCGCCGGCGTTTGACGCCGCCGCTGAAGGACGCCGTCTCCGGCGCCATTCGTCTGGCGCGCGCGGATTAGATTTTCTTCGCGGCCTTGGCCTTGACCAGCAGCATCGTCGCGGAGCCCGCGAGGATCAGCAGCGCACCGATCCACATCGCCGGGCGCGGCGTTTCGCCGAAGGCGAAATAGCCGATCATCGCGGCCCAGATCAGGCCCGAATAATCCGCCGCCGCGACCTGGGCGGCTTGCAGCTTCGCGATGGCGGCGGAGAAGGCGTAGATTCCGATGGCACCCAGCAAGCCGATTCCGCCGATCGCCCATAGATCGGCGATTTCCGGCATATGGAAACTCGGCCCCGCGACGACCGCCAATCCGGCCGAGATGATCGCCGCTTGGACGATCAGGATCGTCGGCACGCTTTCATGCAAGGTTTGCGAGCGCAGCAGCACGACGCCCAGCGCGTAGCTGACGGGCGAGGCGATGGCGCAAGCCAGCGCCAGCCATTGCTGCGTATCGCCGCCGCCGCCCGCCGGTCCTTCCGCCGCGATCACCAGCACGCCCGCGAAGCCGCAGGCGATGGCCGCCATCGTCGGCCAGCCGATTTTCTCGCCCAGCAGCAACGTGCCGAACAACGCGACGAAGATCGGCCCGGTATAGGCGATGGCAAAGACTTCGGTGAAGGGCAGCTTGCCCAGCGCGTAAAAGAACGTTGTGCTCGTGACGATCGTCAGCACCGCGCGCGCCGCGTGCGCGCCCAGCCGTTCGCGGCGCGGCCATTTGGGCCGCAGCAGCGGGATCGCCGCCGCGAACAGTAAAAGCGACACGGCGTAGCGGAAGAAGACGATCTGGAACGTGCCGTAGCCGCCGGCCAGCGCCTTGGCAAGCGCGTCCATGCCGGTGAGCAGCGCGATGCCGAAAACCGCCAGCGCGAAGAAGCGGGCGTCGATGTTCATGGGCGGTCCGCTCCCGGCCGACTGGTATTGTCGCGCGCGGCAATAGGTTATATAGTGGTATTATTAAGTTCCGGGCAACGCCATGACAACCGAAAATTCCAATCCGCGCTTCGTCGATCTCGACGCTTGGCCCGTCGCCGACATTCTGGAAGCGATGTGGGAAGGGCAAGCGAGCGCCGTTTCCGCCGTGCGCGCGGCGTTGCCGGCTTTGGCGCGCGCGGTCGACGCCGCGGCGGCGGCGCTGGGAACGAAAGGCCGGCTCGTTTACGCCGGTGCCGGCACTTCGGGGCGCATCGCGGTTCAGGACGGGGCGGAGTTGCCGCCGACATTCGATTGGCCGGAAAGCCGCGTCGTGTTCGCGATGGCGGGCGGCCCGCGCGCGCTGACGCGCAGCGCCGAAGGCGCGGAAGACGACGGCAAGGCTGGTGCGGCGGCGATGCGCGCGGCGCGCGTGGGGCGCGGCGATGTGGTGATCGGCGTGGCGGCGAGCGGGACGACGCCCTTCACGCTGGCGGCGTTGCGCGAAGCGCGCAAGCGCGGTGCGGTGACCATCGCGGTCGCGTCCAACCGCAATGCGCCGTTGTTGAAGGCGGCTGCGTTTCCGATCCTGGCCGAAACGGGCAGCGAGGTGATCGCGGGCTCGACGCGCATGAAGGCGGGGACGGCGCAGAAGATCGTCCTCAATCTGCTGTCGAGCGCCGTGATGGTCCGCTTGGGCCGCATCCATCGCGGCCTGATGGTGAATATGCGCCCGACCAACGACAAGCTGCGCAAACGCGCGGCGGCGATGGTCGCCCAGCTTTGCGATTGCCCGGTCGCGGCGGCGCGCAACGCGCTCGACGCGGCCGATGGCGATGTGAAGACGGCGGTGCTGCTGCGCTCGGGCGCTTCGCTGCGCCAAGCGCGCGCCTTGCTGCGCAAGAACGGCGGCAATTTGCGCGCCGCACTCGCGGGCCTCGAGACGCCCGCATGAAACGGCCCTTTTCGAAACTGACGCTGGACGAGACGAGCCCCACGCCGCTCTATCTCCAGCTCGCCGACGCGATCCGCACGCGGATCGCCGACGGCAATATCAAAGTCGGCGACGCGTTGCCGTCGGAACGCGAACTAAGCCAAACGACGGGCATTTCGCGCGTCACGGTACGCAAGGCGATCGATGCGCTGTTCCGCGAAGGCTTGCTGTCGCGCCGCCACGGCTCGGGCACTTATATCGCGCCGCGTATCGAGCAATCGGCGGCGCTGCTCGCCGGGTTCTCGGCCGATATGGCAAGCCGCGGCAAGGCGCCGGGCTTCACCGTGCTGAAGCACGCGACGGGATTGCCCACGCCGGAGGAGGCTTTGGCCTTGGCGCTGGGCATGGGCGCCAAGATCGTGCGCCTGTCGCGCGTGCGCACGGCCGACGGCGAGCCGCTGGCGGTGGAACGCGCTTGCGTGCCCGTGCAATTCCTCGAAGGCTTCGCGCCCGCCGAAGGCTCGCTTTACAGCGCGCTGGAAAAACGCGGTTTCCGTCCGGTGCGCGGGCTGCAACGTTTGCAAGCCTCGCTCGCCTCGCCGGAGGAGGCGTCGTTGCTGGGCGTGCCGCCGGGTGCCGCGGTGCTGCGCATCGAACGCCGCGCGTTTCTTGGCGACGGCACGCCGGTCGAGTTCACGCGCTCGGCCTATCGCGGCGACCGCTACGATTTCGTCGCCGAAGCGCGCGAGTTGAAACGCGCCGGATCCTAACTTGCGGGTTTGACGTATTCGACGAAGGCGTAGATGTCGCCGACGAATTCGCGCGTGTAGTCGCGCGCATGGACCCAGCCGCGCTTTTCGTAGAATTCGCGCGCGGCCAGGTTGTCGCGGAAACATTCGAGGCGAACGGCGCCACGCCGTTCGGCGTCGGCGAGCAAGACGGTTCCCGCGCCACGCGCCTGAACGGAAGTATCTACGAACAGCATATGCAGCGTGCCGCCATGGGTCAGATGGAAGCCGATCGGCCTTCCCGTTTCATCCTCGGCGAGAGCCGGTGGTACGGTTTCGGCCGCGAAACGTCGCGCGAAATGCGCTTGCGTGCGTTCGGCGAGGGCGGCTGGCGACAGGATCGCGCCGAACGCGTCGCGATAGCCCTTGGCGACGATCTCGGCGAGGGCCGGAAAATCCGCTTGCGTCGCTTGCCGGATCTTCACGCCGCGCGCCGCAATCGCGGGTCGAGCGCGTCGCGCAACGCGTCGCCCAGGAGGTTCAGCGCGAAGGACAGGATCAGAATGCCGAGCCCGGCGAAAACCGAGTTCCACGCCGACAGCATCAGGAAGTTCCGCCCTTCCGACAGCATCGTGCCGAGCGAGGGCGCCGGCGGCTGCGTGCCGAGGCCGAGGAAGGAGAGCGACGCTTCGACCAGGATCGCGGCCGAGAGCAGAAGGCTCGTCTGCACCAGCACGATGCTGGCGAGGTTGGGCAGCACATGCAGCAGCGCGATGCGGATATCCGAAGCGCCGATCGAACGCGCGGCCAGCACGTAGTCGCTTTCGACGATCGACAAGGCGGGCCCGCGCAACAGCCGCGCGAAGATCGGCGTGTAGACCACGGCGATGGCGATCGCGGTGGTGACGGCGCCCGGCCCCAGAATGGCGATGATCGCGATGGCGAGCAGGATCACCGGAAAGGCGAACAGCACGTCCATCGCGCGCATCAACACGCGCTCGATCCAGCCGCGATAGAAGGCGGCGGCAAGACCGATGGCGCCGCCGACGATCAGCGCCGCGCCGACGGCGCCGCCCGAAATCGCCAGCGAGGCGCGCATGCCGAAAAGGATTCGCGAAAACGTGTCGCGGCCGAACTGATCGGTGCCGAGCCAATGCAAAGCGTTCGGCCCTTTCAGGCGTTGGATCACGTTCTGCGCCAGCGGATCGTAGGGCGCGATCAGCGGCGCGAGCACGGCGCCGGCGATCAGCAGCGCGGTCAGCCCGCCCGCGAATGTCACGAGTTTGTTGCGTCGCGCGGTCATTGATCCGCTTCCAGCCGCACGCGCGGATCGATGACCGCGTAGAGCAGATCGACGGCGAAATTGACCAGCACGAAGCCGGACGTCACCAGCAGGATCGCCGTTTGCAGCAGCGGATAATTGCGTTCGGAGATCGCGCCGAGGATCAGACGGCCGAGACCGGGGATCGCGAAGACCTGTTCGACCACGATCGCGCCCCCCAGCAGATAGCCGGTCATGATGCCCACGCTGGTGACGAACGGGATCAGCGCATTGCGCAGCGCGTGTTTGAACAGAACCGAACGCTCCGACACGCCCTTGGCGCGCGCGGTGCGCACGTAATCCTGCGCCAGCGCGTCGAGCATGGCCGAGCGCACGAGGCGCGCGAGATTGGCGAGGATGGGCAAGGCCAGCGCGATCGCGGGCAACAGCAAGCGCGCGATATTGCCCGCCGGATCGTCCGTGAACGGCACGTAGCCGAGCAATTGAAGTTCCGGCGCGAAACTCGTCAGCGCCAAGATCATCATGATGCCGAGCCAGAAGGACGGCACGGTCAAGCCGACGACCGAGGCGATCTGGAGGGCGGTTTCGCGCCAGCCGCCGCGCAAGCGCGCCATCGCCACACCCAGCGGCACGGCAAGGCCCGCGCCGAGTAGCAGGCTCAATCCCGCGAGCTGCAGCGTGGGCGGCAGATGGACCGCGATTTCCTGGACGACCGGTTTGCCGGTCCACAGCGAATTGCCGAAATCGCCGCGCAGCGCGTTGGCGAGCCATTGGGCGTATTGCACGGGGATCGGCTGATCGAGGCCGAGACGTGCGCGCAGTTCATTCATTCGTTCAACGGTCACCTCGGCATTAGCGCCGAGCATGATCGCCACGGCGTCGCCGGGGACGAGGCGGATCATCAGAAACGTGAGCATCGACACGCCGATCAGAACGATCGCGAGATCGACGATGCGGGTGACGAGGAAATTCCGCGACATGCGGGGGAAAAGAAAAGGGGCGGGGCCGCGATACGCGCGGACGCCCGCCCCTTATGCCGTCAACGGCCGAGCACGACGTTCGACAGGCTCATCAGCGAACGGTTCGCGATGATGTCGAAGCCTTGCACGTTGTTGCGCGTCGCCGTGTAGAGCTGGCCGTAGGTCAGCGTCGCGGCCGGGCCTTGGCAGGCGAGGATCGCCTGGGCGCGGTCATACGCCGCCTTGCGCGCGGGCATCGCCGTTTCGCGGCGACCGGAATCGAGCAGCGCGTCCAGTTCCGGATTGGAATACTTGAACACGTTGGTCGAGCCGCCCGTGCGGAAGGTCCGGTAGTAATAGTCGTCCGGATCGGTCGAACCCGCATTGGTCGACGCGAAAGCGTCGAAATTCGAGTTGCGCCAATCCTGGACGAATTGGCCGATTTCCGGAATGCGCAGCTCGACGCGGAAGCCGGCACGATTCAACTGCTGCTGCACGACCTGCGCGATGTCGCGGATGTCCTGGCGCGGCAGCACCAGCAGCGTGATCGCGATCGGCGCCGTGATGCCCGCTTCGCGCAGCAAGGCCTGGGCCTTGGCGGGATCGTGGCGGAAGCACGGGAAGCTCGCGACGTCGACGGCCCAATCCTTCAGGGCGGGCGACAGCGAACCGCCGGGCACGCCGGCGCCGAACAATGCGGCCTGCACGATTTCCTGGCGGTTGAGCGCGTAGTTGAGCGCTTCGCGCACCTTGGGATTGTCGAAGGGCGGCTTCGACACGTTCATGCCGATCAGCGTGTAGGCGAGTTCGAGCGTGTCGACCAAGCGCACGTTCGGGCGGCCGCGCAACTGCAACGCCGTCGCCGCGTCGATATTCGGCAGGATCTGGTACTGGCCGCTGGTCAGCCCCACTTGGCGCGTCGCCGATTCCGGCACGATGTTGAACTTCACGCCGTCGACGCGCGGTTTGGCCTTGTCCCAATAGCCCGCGTTCTTCTCCAGCGCGATGAAACCGTTGGGCTGCCATTCCTTGAACTTGAACGGACCCGTACCCATCGGCGCGCGCTGCAAGCCGTCCTTGTCGGCTTCGAAGCCGCGCGGCACGACGGCGATGGAGGCCAGCGCCGTCAGCAACGGCGCGGTCGGTTCCTTCAGCGTCACGACGACCGTGCGCGCATCCGGCGCCGTCGCATCGGCGACCGACACCAGACGCGAAGCGAGCGGCGAGGCGATCGTCGCCGACATCACGCGCTTGAGGCTCGCCACCACGTCGGCGGCTTCGGCCGGCTTGCCGTCGTGGAACGTGACGCCGCTACGCAGACGGAACGTGTAGGTCAGATTGTCGGCCGAGATCTGCCAGGATTCGGCGAGACCCGGCACCGTGCGCAGGTCCTTGTCGATCGTGGTCAGCGATTCGTAGATCGTGCCGCTGACGACCTGCACCGAGTTGAACGCGGTGACGATATGCGGATCGAGACCCGCGGGCGAGCCGTCGACCGCCAATTCGATCGTCTGCGCGGACGCGCCGTTCGCGAACGCCATCGCACCCGCCAAAGCGAGCGCGCTAATCCAGTTCTTGCGCATGGATGCCCCCCGTCGTGGCCGCAGCTTCCCGCGTGCCGATTGCATAAGGTGAGTATCCGGATGTATAGTCCTCTACAATACCAATTGCAATCCACTTTGCAGGGGGATCGGATGCCGGCAGGCGAGTTCCTAACCGCGATCGGGGCGATCAGCGGCACGTCGATGGACGGGATCGACGTGGCGCTTCTGCGCAGCGATGGGACGCGCGTGGAACGCAGCGGCAAGGGCGGTTCCTATCCTTATCCGGCGGAACTGCGCGCGGAATTGCTGGATTTCCTCGCCGATCCGGCGCGCGCGGAAACCGATCCGCTGACCGAGCTCGAGGCGCGCACGACCGACGCGCATGTCGCGGCGATCAAGCATTTCTTGGCCGAGAACAACGTCGATTTCGCGACCGTCGATATCGTCGGTATGCACGGGCAGACCGTGTGGCATCGGCCGGAAAAGCGCTTCACACGCCAGCTGGCCGACGGTGCCCGCGCGGCCAAAGCGTTGGGGCGCGACGTGATCACGCGATTCCGCCATGCCGATGTGGCGGCGGGCGGCGAGGGCGCGCCCTTCGCCCCCCTTTATCATCGCGCTTTGGCCGAACCGCTCGCCAAGCCGCTGATGGTCCTCAATCTCGGCGGGGTGGGCAACGTCACCTATATCGATCGCGACGCGACGATCGCGTTCGACACCGGCCCCGCCTCGGCGCTGCTCGACGATTTCGTCCGCCGCCGGCGCAACATGCCGTTCGACGAGGGCGGAAAGCTCGCCGCCTCCGGCAAGGTCGATACGCGCGTGCTCGCCGAGTTGATGTCGAACCCGTTCTTCGCGGCGAAACCGCCAAAATCGCTCGACCGCAACGATTTCCACGCGCGCGCGAAGATCGTCGATCTGCTGGGCGACGCGGACGGCGCCGCGACGCTGGCGGCCTTCACGGTCGAAGCGACCGCCGCCGCGATCGATCACGTGCCCGCCAAGCCGTCGCGCTGGCTGGTGACCGGGGGCGGGCGTCTCAACCGCTTCTTCATGGATGGGCTCGCACGCCGCTTGGGCGTGCCGGTCGAACCGGTCGAGGCGGTCGGGTGGAACGGCGATTATCTTGAAGCCGAGTTGTTCGGCTTCCTGGCCGTGCGTTCGCTGCGCGGCCTGTCGCTCAGCCTGCCCACGACGACGGGTGTCCCGCATCCGATGACCGGCGGATCGCTCGCCAAAGCCGCATGACCGATCCGGTTCTGCGGGTCGATGGCCTGACGATCGCGCTGGGCAGCGTGAAGCTCGTCGAGGATTTGTCGTTCGACATCATGCCGGGCGAGGCCTTCGGCTTGGTCGGCGAGTCCGGCTGCGGCAAAAGCGTCACCGCCTTGTCGATCCTGCGATTGATCGCGTCGCCGCCGCTGGCGATCACCGGCGGGCGGATCGAATTCGGCGGGCGCGATCTGCTGAAACTTTCCGAAGCGGAAATACGCGGCGTACGCGGCGGGGAGATCGCGATGATCTTCCAGGAGCCGATGACCTCGCTCAATCCCGTCTTCACGATCGGCGATCAGATCGGCGAGGCGCTGGCGATCCATCGTTCGATGAGCGCGCGCGCGGCCGCGTCGCGCGCGGCCGAACTTCTCGATCTGGTCGGCATTCCGGCCGCACGCGCGCAGCTCGAACGCTATCCGCATCAATTGTCGGGCGGGCAGCGCCAGCGCGCGATGATCGCGATGGCGCTGGCGTGCGAACCGAAACTATTGATCGCCGACGAGCCGACGACCGCGCTCGACGTGACCGTGCAGGCGCAGATCCTGGCGTTGATCGAGCGACTGCGGCGGGAATTCGGGCTCGCTTGTTTGCTCATCACCCACGATCTCGGCGTGGTGGGCGAGACTTGCGCGCGCGTCGCGGTCATGTATGCGGGCCGGATCGTCGAACACGGACCGACCGCCGAGGTTTTCGGGCGGCCGCGCCATCGCTACACCAAGGCGCTGCTCGAAACGATCCCCGCCGCCAATCCGCCGGGCAAGCGCTTGCCCGCGATCCCCGGCAACGTGCCCGCCCCGGGGCGGCGCGGGTCCGGCTGCACTTTCGCCGAACGCTGTGCGGCACCGCTCGCACGCTGTTCCGGCGAACGGCCGCAATTGGTACGCGCGGGCGAACATGGTGTGGCGTGCTGGAACCCGGCCCCATGAGCGCGCTTCTGGAAGTCGACGGTCTGGTGAAAACCTATCTCGACCGGCGCGGCCGGCGCGTGCGGGCGGTGGACGGCGTTTCGTTCACGCTCGCGTCGGGCGAAGTGCTCGGCATCGTCGGCGAGTCCGGTTGCGGCAAGACGACGCTGGGCCGTACGGCGATGCGATTGCTGGCCCCCGATGCCGGCGCGATCCGTTTCGAAGGAACGGACATCGCCAAGCTGGGCCCGCGCGCGTTGAAGCCGTTCCGGCGCGGCATGCAAATGATCTTCCAGGATCCGTTCGGCTCGCTCAATCCGCGCCACAAGATCGGCACGATCGTCGGCGAGCCGCTAGCGGTGCACGGGATCGGCGGCGGACGCGCGCGCGTCGGCGAATTGCTCGACCTCGTCGGGCTGGGAGCGGAAGCGGCAACACGTTTCCCGCATGAGTTTTCCGGCGGCCAGCGTCAGCGCATCGCCATCGCGCGCGCACTGGCGCTGTCGCCCAAGCTGATCGTGGCGGACGAGCCGGTTTCGGCACTCGACGTTTCGATCCAATCGCAGATCATCAATCTGATCGTCGATCTGCGTGCGCGGCTCGGCCTGTCGATGCTGTTCGTCAGTCACGATCTCTCGGTCGTGCGCCATGTCTGCGACCGCGTGGCGGTGATGTATTTGGGTCGGATCGTCGAGATCGGACCGACCGAGCGGATTTTCGCCGCCCCGCGCCATCCTTATACGCAGGCGCTGCTCTCCGCCATTCCGCGCCCGCCGGGATCGACGGCACCGATCCGGCCGCGCATCGTGCTGCAAGGCGAGATCCCCGATCCCGCCGACCCGCCGCCGGGCTGCCGCTTCCATCGCCGCTGCCCGTATGCGAGTGCGATTTGCGCGCAAGCCGAACCGCTATCGCACGCGGCGACGGACGGTCACTCGGTCGCGTGCCATCATGCGCTGGCTTAGGGTGCCGCCCGCATTCTAGGGCCGCGCGTATTTCCAGATCGTCGTCCGCGAGACGCCGAGCAGGCGGGCGGCTTCGCTGCGGTTGCCGCCCGTTTTCGCCAGCGCGTCGCGCACGCGGTCCTTGATGGCGGCGTTCGCGGCGTCGTCGAGCGAGCCCGGCATATCCCCGCGCGGTGCCGCGAAATCGAGCGTCGTTTCCGGGAAGAGATCGTCAACGCCGATCGTGTCGCCGTCGCCCAACGCCGCCGCGCGCTCGACGCGGTTGCGCAGCTCGCGCACATTGCCCGGCCAATCATGCGCGAGCAGCGCTTCGATCGCGTCGGGCGTGAAGTCCCTGCGCTGTGCCGCGGGCAGGAATCCGCGCGCCAGCGCCGCGATATCCTCGGTCCGCGCGCGCAAGGGCGGCACGGCGAGGGCGATCACGTTCAGCCGGAAATAGAGATCTTCGCGGAACGCGCCCGCCCGCACGCGTTCGGCAAGGTTGGCATGCGTGGCCGCGACGATTCGCGCGCGGAAGGGAAGATCGGCCTTGGCGCCGAGCGGGCGGAACGCGCGCGCTTCGACGAGGCGTAAGAGCTTCGCCTGAAGATCGAGCGGCAGTTCCGCGATCTCGTCCAGGAACAGCGTGCCGCCGGCCGCTTCCTCGGCGACACCCTGGCGGCGCGCGATCGCCCCGGTGAAGGCGCCTTTCTCGTGCCCGAACAACAGGCTTTCGGCGAGATCGCGCGCGATCGCCGCGCAATTGATCGCCACGAAGGGTGCGGCGGCGCGCGCGCTCGCGTCGTGCAGAAAGCGCGCCGCGACTTCCTTGCCCGATCCGGTTTCGCCGGTCAGCAGGACGGGCAAATCAACGCGCGCTGCCTTCAGCAATTGCGCTTCTACGGTGCGGATCGCCGGGGCGGTGCCCAGGCTTTCGGACTGCGAAACTACCTGCGCGCTGCCCAGCGCCGCTATCAGCGTGTCGACATCGACGGGCTTGGTCAGATAGTCGCGCGCACCGCCCTTCACGAGCCGCACGGCCTGCGCGATATCGCCATGCGCGGTCATGAACCAAGTCGGGACGGGACCGATCGCCGCGACGAGCTTGCGCCACAGCGCCTCGCCGTCGAAATCGGGTAAGCGGATATCGCTCAGCACGATGTCGGGCGCGCGCACGCTCGCGGCGGCGACGGCGCTCGCCCCCGTGGGGGCGAGCTGCGCTTCGAACCCTTCGAGCGCCAAGCGCTGAAGCAACGCAGGGCCCAATATCGGGTCGTCCTCGACGAGCAGAATGCGCAATGCTGTCACTTAGGCTTCTCGCAACGGGATGGCGATGGCGACGGTCGTTCCGCCCGTCGTACCACGTTCGACACGCGCCGCACCTTCAAGATCGCCGAGCAACGAGACGACGGCGTCCAGGCCCAAACGGGGGGCGCCCGGCGGCGACGCGTTTTGGCCCAGCAATTGTTCGATGCGCTTATCGTCCATACCGGGCCCTTGATCGACGATGGCGCAATGGAGATTGCCGTCGCGCGACTGTGCGGCGAACGCGACGGTGCCGCCCTGCGGCGACGCGGCGCACGCATTGAGCAGGAGATTGAGCAGAACCTGACGCACGCCCGATGCGCCAAGCGCAAGCGTATCGGGGATATCCACGCGCCAATCCAGCCGCAAGTCGCGACTGCGCAAGGCGGGCGCCAGCAGCAGCCGCAAATCGTCGAAGTCGGCGCGGGTCAGGCGGCGTTCGTCCTCGGGACGATGGAAATTCATGATCCGTGACACGATCGCGTCGATCGTGTCGATGCCGCGCGCCACGAATTCGAGCGAGTCCGCGCGGACCTTCGGATCGTCGCCGAATTTCCGTAGCGTGGCGACCGCCGTGGCGAGCCCGCCCAGGGGATTGCGCACCTCGTGCGCCATCGTCGCGGCGAGGCGGCCGAGCGCCGCCGCCTGACCGCGCTCGGCGATGTCGGCGCGGAGCTTCTCGCGCTCGGCCAGCGCGTCGGCCATGCGGTTATAGGCGGCGAGCAAGGGGGCCGTGCGCGCATCGGCCCCCGCGACGAGCGTCGCCGGCACGCGGCGCAGGGCGCCCGTCCCCGCCGATTGCAGCAACGCCAGGACGCCGTCGGTCGTACGGTTGATCCGGCGCAGCAAGAAATAGGCGGCGAGGCCGCTCAGAAACGCGATGACGAAATCGAGCGCCATCACGGCCAGCAACAAATTGCGCTGGGCGTCGCGCACCGGGCCGATATCCAGTGCCACGACCAGCGAATTGGCGCCGTCGGGCGGCAATCCGCGCGCGGCCCACAACATGCGCGCGGCTTCGTCGTAGGCGATGCGCGCCGTAGCGAGGCCCGGCGGCGGCCGTATGGCGCCACGATCGACCGTGGCGAGGCTGGTGCCGTTACGGTCGAGCGCCAGAAGCGCGATTTCGGCGACACCTTCCTGAACGCCGAAGGCGGCGGCGAAGCGCCGCTCGACGGCGGGCCAATCTCCGGCGGTCGCGTCGTCGGCGATCGCGGCGGCCAATCCGTCGAGATAGACTTGCGCCAAACGCTCGGTCTGGCGGTCCGCCGCGCGATCCTTGAAATAAAGCGCCAGATGCGTGGTGCCGGTCGCGGCCGCGAACACGATAATCGCGGCGAGCAACGGCAATCGCAGCGACAATGGCAGGGCGGCCAGCATCATCCCGCCAGAATGGCGTCGTTACGGCCCGGGTTCAAGGCAACAAGACGAATCCCGCGCGCGCCGCCAGCAGGGCGTTCGCATCCTCGCGCAGCGTATCCAGCACCGATCGGCGGACGGCAAGCGCGCCCATGATGGCCGCATCGAAGCTGGAAATACGCCGGTCGATCGCCTCGCGCGTCGCATCCGCCGCGATCGGATCGGCTTCGCTTGCGTCGTAGCCATGCGCGCGCAGCAGCGCCGTTTGCGCTTCGACGCCCGCTTGGCTTTGCGCGTCGTCGCGCGCGGCGAAGACCGTGATCTTCGCGTCTTGCCAGAGGCCCGTCGCCGCAAGCTTCGCGGCCAATCGCGCGCAAGCGGGCGTTCCGGCGAGCAGCAAGGCGACGCGGCGCACCGGTGTATGGCGTTGTACCCGCAGCACGGGGCCGGCACCGTTGACCGACAACGCGGCGGCGAGTTCGTCGCCGCCTTCCGCCTTGCGCCCGAACCGGTCGATCCCCGCGGGCACGATCAGCAGATCGTTGCCTGCCGCGAGCGGAAGCAGCGTTTCCAGAGCACCTTCCGCGTGGCGCGCGGCGGCGTCGACCCGTATATGGGCCGCACGCGCGTCGAAATCGGCCAAGGCCTTGGCGGCGCGCTCGCGCTGCTGCAAGCGCAAGCGGTCGCCGAGCCATTGCGACCAGGCGAGACCGCCGACCGGCACCGCTTGCGGGCGTTCGGCGAAACCCGGATCGACGGCGGAGAGCGCGGTGAGCTTCGCGTTCTGCGCGCGCGCAAGACCCAGGGCGAACTCGCTCGCCGCGTCCTGATGGGCGCCGCCCGCGAGCCACAACGTCAGTACGCGCAAGCGTGCCGATTGCGGGGCGGGGTAATCCTGCGGCGCGCGAATTTCCTGTGCGCTCATGATCGTGGCTCCGGCTGGAAGGGAGGGGGACGCGCGACGCGCGCGCGCCATGCGTTGCGGGGCGATGTCGAAGAGATTGCGGGGCAGGTTGCCGTGCAGCGCGTCGGCGACCGTCGCCGGTGCGATGGGCGCGCCGGAGATATAGGCGGCGCGGCCCAGCGCATGCGACGCGATGGGCGAGGTGACGAGTAGGAAGACGACGCACAACGTTCCGATGATCAGCGCGTCGATCGCCACGCCGCCGCCGCCCAGCGCCCAAGCCGCACCGTAGACGACGAATCCAGAGCCCACGACGCCCGCCTTGGTGGCGGCGTGCATGCGCATGAACGGGTCGCGCAGTCGGATCAATCCCAGCGCCGCGATGCCGACGACGATCGCGCCGGCGAGGATCGCCAGCCCCGCCCAGATTTCGAGAAGCGCGCTCATTCGCCGGGCTCCGGCGGCGGTGGCGCGCTGGCGCGTTCCAGCAGGCCGCCGAACGAAACGGCGGCGAGGAAGCCGATCAATGCGATGCCGAAGGCGATGTCGAGATAGGCGCGGGCACCCGTCGCCGCCGCGACCAACGCCGCGAAGCAGATCGCGAGCAGCCCCAGCATATCGGTCGCGATCGCGCGGTCGGCGGTCGACGGGCCCCGGATCAAACGCCACGCGACGGCGCCGGTCGAAAGCCCGACGACGAAGAAGGCGAGGGCGATGCAGATCTGGAGGAAACTCATGGCAGCACCTTGCGCGCTTGCGCCTCGAGCGAGGCCTTCATGCTTGCGATCGCCGCGTCGGCGTCGGGCGCGTCGATGGCGTGGACGTAGAGCGTCTTGCCGTCGGGCGACACGTCGAGGCTGGTCGTGCCGGGTGTGAGCGTCACCATGTCGGCGAAAAGCACGATGCCGCCGGGCGATTTGACGTCGAGCGGAACGGCGAGGATCGCGGGCCGCAAGCGGTCAGGCGGGCCGATCACGGCGAGGATCGTCGCCCAGGTCGATTTGACGAGTTCGACGGCGAAGACGAGGGCGACCTGCGCCCAGGCGGCGAACTTGGTCATGGCGTCGTCCCCGCGATTTGATCCGCATTGCCGAGCACGGCGGCGATATAGGCGTCGCGATCGAGCAGCGACGAAGCGGCGGTTTCGGCGAGGGCGGCGAAGGGCTCGGTCCACAGTCCGATCGTCATCGTCGTCGCGCATAGCAGCGCGATCGGCAGATAGGTCGCGACGCGTTCGGCGCGCGTCCACGCGACGGGTGCCGCCGTTTCGGGTGCGGCTTTCCAGAACGCTTCGTTCCAGATCTTGATCATCGAATAGAGCGTGAGCAGCCCGACGAACAACGCGACGCCCGCGAGCCAATAGGCTTCGGCTTCGATTCCGGCGCGCACGACGGCGAATTTGCCCCAGAAGCCCGACAGCGGCGGAATGCCGGCCAGCGACAAGGCGGGGATCAGAAAGCCGATCGCGAGTACCGGGGCGGTGCGCCACAACCCGCCGCACCGTCCCAGCGCGAAACTGCCGTTCTCGCGCCTTATCGCACCCGCGACCAGGAACAGATTGGCCTTCACGACGATGTGATGGACGATATAGAGGATCGCGGCGGCGATCGCGGCCTGGGTCAGCAATGCGACGCCGATGATCATGTAGCCGATCTGGCTCACGATGTGGAACGACAGGATGCGGCGGATGTCGTAATGCGCGGCGGCGCCGAACACGCCGAACACCATCGTCGCCGCGGCGACCCAGGCGAAGATCGGGCCGAAAAACGCGATGTCGTGCGCGTAGACCAGCGCGAACAAACGCAAGATCGCGTAGACGCCGACCTTGGTCAGCAATCCGGCGAAGATCGCCGCGACCGGCATCGACGCCGTGTGATAGGCGGCGGGCAGCCAGTTGAACAGCGGGAACAGCGCCGCCTTCGCGCCGAACGACACGAGGAACATGACGCCGATCGCCGCGAGCAGGCCTTGGTTTTCGGCCTGCGGCGCAAGGCGCGCCAGATCGGCGAAGTTCAGCGTGCCGAGCTGGCCGTAAAGCAGCCCGACCGCCATCAGGAAAACGGTCGTCCCGACCAGGTTCAAGAACACGTAGCGCAAGCCGCCATCGATCTGGGCGCGCGTGCGGTCGAGCACCAGCAGGCCGAACGAAGCGATCAGCATCACCTCGAACCAGACATAGAGGTTGAATACGTCGCCCGCGACGAAAGCGCCGCACACGCCCAGCATCAAACTGTGGAACAACGGCTGGAACCCGGCGCGGTCGCGCGCCGCCGCATCCGGCCCCATCGCGTAGATCGACACCGACAGCGCCATCAATCCGGCGATCGCCAGCATGATCGCGGAGAACGCATCGACGACCAGCGCGATGCCGAATGGGGCCGGCCAATCGCCCATCTGGGCGACAAGGATCGATCCATCGGCGGTGCGCGCGACGAGCATCAAGCCCACGGCCAGCAGCGATGCCGACGCGCTGACGCCGACGACACGCTGAGCGGCGATGTGCTTCCGCAACAGCGCCGTCAAGGCGGCGGCGCAAAGCGGGATCAGCAGGGGGGCGACGATCAGCAGCATCGCCTAGGCCGCCTTCTTCGCGACGGGGGCGGGCGGCGGGACAGGGCTTTTCGCCGCTTCGATCGGCGTTTCGGCCGCATCCAGATCGGCGGCATCGACGCTGTGGAATTCGGCGTTCGCGCGCACGACCAGCATCAACGCGAATACGGTCAAGCCGAAGCCGATCACGATCGCGGTCAGTATCAACGCTTGGGGCAGCGGGTTCGCCGCGCCCGCGGCCAGGACTTCGGCGCCCGGCGCCACGAAGGGCGGCAAGGTCGCGCCGAGCCGTCCGCTCGCGAAGATCGTGAGATTGACGGCGGAGCCGAACAGCACGAATCCGATCAGCACGCGCGGCAGATCCTGCGCCAGGAACATGTAGACGCCGACGGAAGCCAGCCCGCCGATAGAAAGCGCGACGATCGGGTCCATCAGAGCGTTTCCTCTTCCATCAACGCCAGGAACAGCGTGGCGACCGTGCCGACGACGGTGACGTAGACGCCCGCGTCGAACAGGATCGTGGTGCCCAGCGGCAGGACGACGCCGATATCCGGGAACCACCAGAGATGCGTGAGATAGGGCCCGGCGGCGCCCAGCAAAGCGGGTATTCCGCTCGCGGCCGCGAGCAGCACGCCGATGGCGCAATAGCTCGTCGGCGCCAAGCGCAGCAGTTTGCGCGTCTGTGCCGCGCCGAAGGCGATCGCATGGAAGATGAGGCCGACGCCGGCGAGCAATCCGCCGATGAAGCCGCCGCCCGGCTCGTTATGGCCGCGCAGCAGCACGTAGAGCGACGCGGCGAGCGGCATCCACAGCAGCAACGGCGCCGAGACGCGCAGGATCAACGAGTTGCTCATTTCGCGGCACCTTTGCGCAGCAAGGCCGCGACCGCGAAGGCGGCGATCGCCAGGACGGTGATTTCGCCCAGCGTGTCCAGCGCGCGGAAATCGACCAAGATGACGTTGACGACGTTGCGCCCATGCGCGGCGGCGGCCGAATTCTCGCCGAACCACAGCGACAGGCTCGGATCGAACGGAGTGGCGAGAACGCTCGCGAGGACCAGCGTGACCGCGAGACCGACGAGGATGGCGACGCCCGCGTCGCCGCGCTTCTCGCGTGCGCTGCGCATATCCGCCCGGCGCAAGGGCAAGCGCAGCAGTGCGGCCGCCAGGATCGCAACCATCAGCGTTTCGACCGAGAACTGGGTGAAGGCGACATCGGGCGCGCCGAAGGTCAGGAAGATCAACGCGATCGAGAACCCGACCAGGCCCAAAGCCAGCACGGCGGCGATGGCGGTACGCGCCATGGCCGTCGCGACCGCGCCGATCAGCATCGCGGCGAACAGCAGCAGACGCGGATCGCCGAGATTGTCGGCCGCGGGCCACGCCGCGCCGCCGCGCAGGATCAGCGTCGCAAGCGTCGCGATCGCCAGCACGAGGAACAGCGTGCGCAGATAGCCGCGCAACGAACCATGCTGGATGTTCCGCGTGCAGCTCTCCGCAAGCGCGATCAGTGCCGCGAGACCGCGCTCATAAGCGGCGGCGGGCGCAAAGCGGTCGACGACGCGCAGCGCCTTGAAGCGGGGCACGAGCGGTCCCCAGGCCAGATAGAGCATTACGCCGACGACGATCGTCGCGGCACTCAGCATCAGGACGGTGTTGAAGCCGTGCCAGAGCTTCAGCGGGACGGCGACGGGGCGGCCGAGGATCGCGGCGGCGGCCGGCTCGACGAACGCGCCGCCGAGCAAGGCGGGCAGCAGGCCGGCGATCAGGCCCAGCACGGCAAGGATGATCGGGCCGGCCAGCATCGCCGCGGGCGGATCGTGCGGCTTGTTGGGCGTGGGGGTGGGCGCGCCGAAAAACAGGCGGTAGGACATGATTCCGGCGATGGCGACCGTCGCGGCGTTCACCAGAAAGCCGAGGCCGAGCAGCGCGATCGCGCCGGGGCCGAGATCGAGCTTGGCTTCGTAGATCAGTTCCTTCGCGACGAAGCCGACGAAAGGCGGCAGGCCGCTCATCGAGAATGCGGCAAGGGTGGCGGCCAGCGCCGTCAGCGGCATGGCGCGGGCGAGGCCGCGCAGCGCGCTCGCGTCGCGCAGACCCGTCTCATGGTCGACGATGCCCGCGACCATGAACAACGCCGCCTTATAGAAGGCGTGAACGACCAGGAACGTGACGGCGGCGGCGATGGAAAGATCGGGTGCGATGCCGATCAGCATCACCAGCGTGCCCAATGCGGCGACCGTCGTTTGGGCGAGCACGCGCTTCAAATCTGTTTCGCGGAACGCCATCGCCATTCCGGTCGCGGCCGTGGCGATGCCGAACCCGGCGAGGATCGTCTGCCACAGCGCTTCATCCTGATAGAGCGGGTTGAAGCGCGCGAGAAGATAGACGCCGAGTTTCACCATCGTCGCCGAATGCAAATAGGCGCTGACGGGCGTGGGGGCGGCCATCGCATTGGGCAGCCAGAAATGCAGCGGCACTTGCGCGGATTTCGCGAAGCAACCGGCGATCACCAGCAGCATCGCCGGGATCGCGGCGGGATGGGCGAGGACCGCTTCGCGCGCGGTGAGAATGCCGGACAAGCTCGTCGTCTCGGCGGCCAAGGCGATCGGGATCAGGCCGCCCAGCAGCGCGAGCCCGCCCGCCCCGGTGACCAGCAGCGCTTGCAACGCCGCGCGCCGCGCGGCCGGGTTCTCGTGGTCGTAGCCGACCAGGAAGAACGAGGCGAGGCTCGTCAACTCCCAGAATACGAACAGCACGACGATGTCGTCGGCGGTGACCGCCCCCGCCATCGCGGTCATGAACAGGATCAGCACCGCGACAAGGCGGCGCAAACGCGGATCGCCGGCCAGGTAAGCATGCGCGTAGATGAAGATCAGCGCGCCGATGCCCGCGATCAGCAGCAGAAAGACGAGCGACAATCCGTCGACGCGCAAACCGCCGGCGATACCGAGCGACGGCACCGACCAGAAAGGCGCTGCGATGGCGCCATCGTCGCCGATGGTGCCGACATAGCCGAGCGCGATCGCGAACAATGCGAGGGCGCTGGCGGCACCGAACAGGGCCGCGAACGCACGGGGGATTCGCGTCGCGGCGAGCGTGGCGGCGGTGCCGATCAGAATGAGCCAAACGGGCGACAACATGCCCGCAGCATTCCAAGCGCCGTGCCAAACACGGATCGCCGAAGTTTCAGGGGGTTAGCGTGTCCCGCGCGCGCCTCCGTTCGCGCGCGTGAACAGTTGCGGCGTTCGATGCGTTCACGCTGGTGAACGGTAAGGTCGAGCTGTCGAGAGGAGAGACGTGAAAAAGTCGCTTCAAAAACAAAAATGCTTCCGCGCAATGGCGTGCCGCAAGCGACGAAGACGAGAACTGGTGGTTTGTGACGTTGCTCAGATAAGGACATCTGGCGCACGGATCGACGCACAATATGTTAGATACTCGATATCGAACGTAATGGACGCAGCGTGTCCGGCGACAGGTCGGCAAAGGAGGTCTTTCCGATCAGACCCAGCGTGGTGCGGATTTCGACTTCGAGAATTTCGAGCGCGCGGACCAAGACCGGCGCGCCGCCCGCCGCCAGCGCGTAGGCTTGCAGTTTGCCGAGCCCGACCGCGTCGGCCCCCAGCGCCACGGCTTTGATCACGTCGCTGCCGCGCATCATGCCGCCATCGACGATCAGGCGCGCGCGAGCTTTCACCGCCGCGGCGATTTCCGGCAGAACTTCGATCGTCGCGGGCGCGTAGTCGAGCTGCCTTCCGCCATGGTTGGAGACGTAGATCGTATGCACGCCCGCGTCGACCGCGCGGCGCGCGTCGTCGGCATCCATCACGCCTTTCAGCACAACGGGCATCCCGGCGATCGAAACGATATAGGCGAGCATGTCCCAATCGACGGCGGCTTGATGCAGATCGCCGTCGCGGCCCAACAGATGCGCGACGTCGGGACGATCGATCGCCGAGGCGGGGGAGAAGCGCGCCTCGAGATCGCGTTCGCGCCGCCCGTACAGCGCCGTATCGACCGTCAGGCACAGCGCCCGGAAGCCGGCTGCGCGCGCGCGCGCGACGATATCGGCGACCCAAGCGCGATCGCCGCGCACATAAAGCTGGAACACCGGCCGCACGGACGTGTTCGCGGCGACGACTTCAAGGGCCGGGAATCCCATCACGCTGACGAAGGGCAGAATGCCGAAGGCTTCGGCCGCTTTCGCGGCGGCAAGTCCGCCTTCGGCATCGACGAGGGCGAGCCCGCCGATGGGGGCGAGCACCACCGGCAGGCGCCAGTTCTGGCCGAACAGATCGGTGCGGCAATCGATTTTGGACACGTCGCGTAGCACGCGCGGACGAAAACCGATCGTGTCGAGTGCCGCGCGATTGCGGCGTAAGGTCGCCTCGCTATCCGCACCGCCCGACAGATAATGCCAATGCGCGGGCGGCAGTTTGGCGACCGCCGCCTTGACGATTTCGGGGATTGTCAGGAATTCCACGACGCCCTCAACGCGGCGCCGTGCCCTTGGTCTGGGTACGCCACATGATGCGCCGTTCGACCGTGTCGTCGTAACCCGTCGCGCGATGCATCAAACAGCGATTGTCCCAGACGACCAGATCGCCGCGCTTCCAGCGATGGCGATAGATGAATTCCGGTCGTTCGAGGAAATCGAACACGAAAGCGAGGATCTCGTCGCTTTCCGCCTTCGCCAAGCCTTCGACGGCGATCGCGGAGTCCGGATCGATATAGACCGATTTGCGGCCCGTGACCGGATGGGTGCGCAACGCGGGATGCGGCACGTCCGGATTGGCGGCGAGACGCGCGGGCGTGAGCGGCTCGGCCTCGATGTAATTCTTCTCGTAGCTCGCGCGGAAACTATGGACGACGTTGCGCCCCGACAGTTTTTCGCGGATCGGGGCGGGCAGCGCGTCGTGCGCCGCGCGCATGTCGGCGAACAGCGTGTCGCCGCCGTCATGCGGCACTTCATGGCCGTAAAGCAGCGTGTAGGTGACGGGCGTCGCCTGATGGATCTGATCCGAATGCCAGAAGATGCCGTTGTTCGGCGCGCCTAGCCGACGGCCGGTTTCGTCGACATTGTTCGACAGAATCATGACTTCGGGATTGTCGCCGGCGAGATACTCGGCGACTTGGTGGCGTACCGGTTCGCCGAATTGGCGCGTGAAGGCGACGAGCGTGCCGCGATCGAAATCCTGACCGTCGATCGCGACCACGCCGTATTCGTCGAGGGCGGCTTGGATCGTCGCGCGTTCGCCGTCGTCGGGCAGAGCTTTCAAGCCGAGGATCCGCGCGCCGTAGCCGGCATCGCGCGGCCGCACTTCAAGTCCGGAATGGAGGTCGGTCATGTTCGATACGTCTCCCGCGTCCAACCGGCAGGACGTAGCAAGCCGTATGCCCGACGTTTTCTCGACATACATTTCGAATTACATGCGGGCGTGCGCCAATTTTATGCAGGGGGTGCCTCGCCGCCTAAAATTGCGCCAAGAAACGCCTGCTTTAAGTAAACTAAATACCTGCATGAAATAGATAAATCGATTTTTGCATTCATCATTCAGTAGGGTTTTAAGGCGCTTCCACGGGCCTTGCCGATGCTTCGGGAACACGCCGAAGCGATGGCATGCTCCTTGCGGAGTACCCCGCTGTTCCGACGCGGCGGCGAGCACATCGTCGCGTCGGGAGGAGGGATGTTTTTGTCGTCATGAAAGCGCCGCCGTTCCGCTATCACCGCCCGAACTCGCGGGTCGAAGCGCTGGGGCTGCTCGCAACGTTGCCGTCGGCGCGAATTCTCGCGGGCGGGCAATCGCTGATGCCGATGCTGAACTTCCGCGTGGCGCAGCCCGACGATCTGATCGATATCAACCGGATCGTCGATCTGGCCGGAATCGTCGAAGCGCCCGCCGAAGTCGTGATCGGCGCGATGACGCGCCAGCGCGACCTTGAAAAATCGCCGGCGATCGCCGCGCGCTTGCCATTGATGGCCGAAGCGATCGCGCAAATCGGCCATGTCGCCACGCGCGGGCGTGGTACGATCGGCGGCAGTCTTTGCCATCTCGATCCGGCGGCGGAGTTGCCGGTCGTCGCATTGGCGCACGAAGCGCGCTTGCGCGTCGAGAGCACACGCGGCGCGCGCGACATCGCGATGGCCGATTTTCCCGCCGGCTTGCTGACGCCGTCGCTGGACGGCGACGAGATGCTGACCGCGATCGCCTTTCCGGTCTGGCGCGCGGGCCATGGCAGTGCCTTCGTGGAGTTCGCACGCCGCCACGGCGATTTCGCGATCGTCGCTTGCGGCGTGTTGGTCGAGCGGACGGCCGATGGCGCCGTTTCGCGCATCGCCATCGCGATCGGCGGCTTGGCGCCCACACCGTTGCGCTTGTCTCAAGCCGAGACGCTGTTGACCGGCATCCGGCCGGATGCGGCGCGCATCGCGGCGGCCGCGCAAGCGACGCAGGACATCGATCCGCTCGACGATCCGCAAGCGCCCGCCGCCTATCGCCGGCGCTTGGCGCCCGCGATCGTGCGCCGCGCGCTCGACGCCGCCTTGTCGCGCGCGACCTTGGGGGTGGCATGACCGCGCCGCGCGCCGCTATCGCGCTGACCGTCAACGGCAAGCCTTGCGAAGGTACGGCGGAGCCGCGCACGCATCTCGCCGACTTTCTGCGCCACGATCTTGGGCTGACCGGCACGCATGTCGGCTGCGAACACGGCAGCTGCGGGGCTTGCACGATCATCGTCGATGGTGTGGCGGCGCGATCCTGCTTGATGCTGGCGGTTCAGGCCGACGGCACTTCGGTCGAGACGATCGAAGGCTTGGCGCAAGACGACGCGTTGAACCCGTTGCAACAAGCGTTCTGGGATCGGCACGGGCTGCAATGCGGCTTCTGCACGCCCGGCATTCTGATGACGCTGACGGCCTATTTGCGCGAAGACCCAGCGCCCGACGCCGAGACCTTGCGCGTCGTGCTTTCGGGCAATCTGTGCCGCTGCACGGGCTATCAGAACATTGTGGCGGCGGCCCTCGATGCGGCGGCGCAATTGCGCAAAGGCGTCGCGGCATGACCGGCCCCATCCAAAGCCCAAAAGCCAAAATCGGGGCGCGGCTGCGGCGCCTGGAAGACCGGGCCCTGCTAACCGGGCGCGGGCGCTTCGTCGACGATATCGGCTTGCCGGGCACGCTGCACGCGGCCTTCGTGCGCAGCCCGCATGCCCATGCGCGTGTGACGGCGATCGACACGGAAGACGCGGCGAAGCTCGAAAGTGTGCGTGCGATCCTCACCGGCGCCGATCTGGCGCGCGTAATGACCGCGACGCGGCTGCCGATCGCCTTCCCCGAAGGTCAGATGCCGGCCGAAGCGATGCCGCGCATCCTGCCGGGCGACGAAGTGCTGCATGTGGGCGAGGCGGTCGCGATCGTAATCGCCGAGAGCCGCGCGCGTGCCGAAGATGCGGTCGATCTGGTCGATGTCGACTACGCGCCGTTGCCGCCGGTCGTCGATCCCATTGCGGCGCTGTCGGCGAACGCGCCGGTCGCCTGCGCGGGCGATCGCGACAATCTGTTCAAGCGTTTCGTCACGGGCTACGGCGATTGCGATACGGCCTTCGCGACGGCCGCGCATGTGGTCCGCACCGATTTGGTCCAGCACCGCGGCAGCGCGCAACCGATGGAAGGGCGCGGCACGCTGGCGCGCTTCGATGCGGGTGCCGATCTGCTGACGATTTGGTCGTCGACCCAGATGTCGCATGAATTGCGCGACACGGTGGCGCATCTGCTGGGCTTGTCGGAAGATTCGGTGCGCGTGATCGCGCCCGATGTCGGCGGCGGCTTCGGCGCCAAATACATGGTTTACCCGGAGGATATCGCCGTCGCCGCGTCGGCGAAGATCCTCGGCGCCACGGTAAAATGGGTCGAGGATCGGCGCGAGCATTTCGTGTCCGCGATCCAGGAACGCGACCAGCATTGGAAGCTGGAAATCGCGGTCGATGCCGACGCGCGGATCCTGGGCATTCGCGGCACGCTGGTTCACGACCAAGGCGCATACGCGCCGCACAGCATCAACGTGCCGTTCAATTCCTCCGTGTCGTTGCCCGGGGCTTATGTCGTGCCGGCCTATCGGCTGGAGGTTTCGCTCGCGCGCACCAATCTGCCGCCGGTCATTCCGGTGCGCGGGGCGGGCTATCCGCAAGGCTGTTTCGCGATGGAACGGCTGATGGATCGCGTCGCGCAAGCGCTCGGTCTTGATCGGGCGGAAGTGCGCGAACGCAATCTCGTACGCGCGGAGATGATGCCCTACGCCACACCGATGAAAACGCGCGCGGGTGCCGCCATCGTCTATGACAGCGGCGATTATCCCGCTTGCCAGGACAAAGGCCTCGCCGCGATCGATTACGCGGGCTTCGCCGCGCGCCGTAGCGCGGCGCTCGCGCACGGCAAGCGCTTGGGCATCGGGATCGCGCATGCGGTCAAGGGCACGGGGCGCGGTCCATTCGAATCCGGTTTGGTGCGCGTGATGCCGGATGGGCGCGTCTCGGTCTATACCGGCGCGCTCGCCATGGGGCAGGGGTTGAAGACGGCGCTGGCGCAAATCTGCGCCGATACGCTGGATGTCAGCCCCAACGCGGTCGACGTCGTGACCGGGGATACGGGCTTCGTGTCGATGGGCTTCGGCGGTTTCGCCAGCCGCCAGACGGTGACGGCCGGTTCGTCCGTGTTGCTCGCCACGCGCGAAGTGCGCGCCAAAGCGATCAAAGCCGCCGCCGGCATGCTGGAAGCGGCCGAAGCCGACATCGTCATCACCGACGGCTACGCGCATATCGTCGGCGTGCCGGCCCAAAGCGGCATTCCCTTGGGCAAGATCGCCAAGGCGTTGCGCGGGCTTCCCGGTTACGCGTTCCCCGCCGGTTTGGGGGCGGGGCTGGAAAACGAAACGCATTTCCGCGTCGATCCGCTGGCCTTCGCCAACGCCTTCCACGCGTGCGAAGTCGAAGTCGATATCGACACCGGTGCGGTGCGCATCGTGCGCTATGTCGTGGTCAACGACAGCGGGCGCCTGATCAATCCGCCGATCGTCGAAGGCCAGATCCAGGGCGGTGTGGCGCACGGGATCGGCAACGCGCTGTACGAGCGCATGCGCTACGACGATCAAGGCCAGCCGATGAGCACCACGCTGGCCGATTATCTGCTGCCGACCTCGACCGAGGTGCCGGATATCGAAATCCTGATGCATGAGAGCCCGTCGCCCCACAACCCGCTGGGCATCAAGGGTGTCGGCGAAGTCGGCGTCATTCCCGTCGCGGCGGCGATCGCCTCGGCGGTCGAAGACGCGCTACGCGAATTCGGCGCGCGGATCGACGCGGTGCCGATCGAACCTTCGCGCATCCTCGAAATCGTGGACGCGGCGACGACGGGGGCGGCGGCATGAAGCTGCGCTGGAATTGGATCCTGGTCCCGCCGCTCGTTTTGTCGAGCCTGCTGCTGATCGTATCGCAGGCGGCGTTCCTGCGCGGCTCGCTCCATCGCGATATCGGGCTGGGTCGTCTCGATCCGGCGCTGACATTGTCGAACTTCGTCGAGATCGCGACGGACGAATACTTCACCCACGCCTTCTCGCTGTCCTTCGGCGTGTCGGCCTCGGCGACCGTGCTGACGCTGCTGATGGCTTTTCCGATGGCCTATCTGATCGCGCGAATGGACGGCCGCTGGTCGATGCCGTTGCTTGCGGCCGTCGTCGCCTCGTCCTTCGTCACCATCGTCATCAAGGTGCTGGGCCTGTTGCTGATCTTCAGCAGCAACGGGCCGCTCAACAAATTCCTGACCGGGTTCGGCCTGACCGACGGCCCCATCGCGATCGTCGGTACGCTGCCGGGCGTCGTACTCGGCCTCATCTACTATACGTTCGGCTTCGCGGTGCTGCTGTTCTACAGCCTGATCGTCACCATCCCGCGCTCGCTGGAGGAAGCGGCCGAGATCCACGGCGCCTCGCGCTGGCAGGTGATGCGCCAGGTCGTGCTGCCGCTGTGCCTGCCGGGCCTCGCCGCCGGCACGTTGATGATCTTCAACGTCAATATGGGCGGCTTTTCGTCCACCGCCTTGATCGGGGCGGGCAAGGTGTTGACGGTGCCGATCGTCGTCCAACGCACCGTGCTGCTGGAAACCAGCTACGGCATGGGGGCGGCGGTCGCGGCGGTGCTGTTGATGGTCGTGTTGCTGATCAACGTCGCCGCCGTTGCGGTCATCGCGCGCGGGCGCAAGGGGATCGTGACATGACGGCCCTTTCCATGCCCGCCTACAAACTGCGTCGGCGTATCGCCGCGACGATCTTCCTCGCCTTCGGCTATCTCGTGCTGCTCGGGCCCGTCGTTTATGTGGCGCTTGCGTCGTTCGATTACGGCCAGCGTGCCTATGTCGTCTTCCCGCCGGAGAAACTCACGATCGAAGCCTATCTGCGCATTCCGGCGCGTTACTGGAACGCGCTTGGCGTGTCGTTGATCGTGGCGCTGTCGACGACGGTCATCGCGTGCCTGATCGGCATTCCCGCCGCGATGGGTATTGTGCGCGGCTCGTTCCGGGGCAAATCCGTCGTGCTGGCGATCCTGCGCGCCCCTTTGCAGATCCCGGCGGTCGTCGCGGGGGTGGCGTTCCTGCAAGCATATTACGTCATCGGCGCGGCGACCGGCTGGTACGGGGCGAGCACCTTCGCGGGCGTGATCGTGGCGCATGTGTTCGCGGCGACGCCCTATCTGATCGGCACGCTGGTCAGTTCCCTGCAGCGTTTCGATACGAGCATCGAGGAGGCGGCGCTCATTCTCGGCGCAACGCCACTGGGCACGTTGCGCCAAGTGACCTTGCCGATGATGCGGCCGGGGATTTTCGCGGGCGCGCTCTATGCCTTCATGATCTCGTTCGGCGAAGTGCCGATGTCGGTCTTCCTCACCAGCGGGCGTTTGGTGACTCTGCCGGTCGAAATTTTCAATTCGATGCAGTTCGATTTCGAACCGGTGATCCTGGCGATTTCGACGCTGGTGACGATCCTGTCGCTGGCGATGGTGTGGATCGTGCAGCGCGCGATCGGGTTGGACATTTTCATCAATAAAGGAGCGGCGGAATGAAAAAGTTGGGCATTGTACGCGGTGCAATCGCGATCGCTTTGGCCGCGTTGATCGGTATTGGTGAGGCTTCGGCCGGACAGTTCGACGGGGTGACGCTGCGCCTGGGCACGTTCGGCGGCAAATGGCGCGATATCGTCGACGCGCATGTCGCCAAGGCCTTCGCGGCCGAAGGCGGCAAGATCGAATACGTTCTGGGTCAGCCCGCCAACAACATGGCCAAGCTGATCGCTGCGCGCGGCCAGGAAGCGCCGTTCGACGTGCTGGAGGTTCTGGACAATCTGCTGCCGTCGCTGGTCGCGGGCGATTTCTTGGCGCCGATCGATCTGTCGAAGGTCCCGAACGTCAAGGATCTCGACCCGTCGATGTACGACACGAACAAAGTGATGATCTGGATCACCCAAGAAGGCATCATCTACAACAAGAAAATCTTCGCCGAGCAGGGCATCCCGGTTCCGAAATCCTATGCCGACCTCGCCAATCCGAAGCTGAAGGGCAAGGTCTCGCTGCCCGACATCAGTGCGGGCGGCGCGATGCCGGCGATCGTGGGCATGACGCGCGAAACCGGCGGCACCGAAATCAACATCGATTCCGGCCTCGACCTCGTGCGCAAGATCGCGCCCGCGAATTTCTGGTCGTCGTCGGCGAATTTGCAGACCGCCTTGGTCGGCGGCGACGTGTGGGCCGCGGCGGCGCAAGCCGGTAACGTCCAGCGCCTGCGCGGCCAGGTCGATCTCGGCATCGTATTCCCGCCGGTCGGCGGCAAGCATGGCGTGCTCAAGCAGGGCTATCTCGTCAAGATCAAGGGCACGAAGAATTCGGCCGCCGTGGATTGGCTGATCAACCAGTTCCTGTCGACGCCGATGCAGGAAGCCACGCTCAACGAAGGCGGTCAGGTGCCCGTCGCCAAGACGGCGCTGGCCAAGCTCGCCCAGGATCCGCAATACGGATTCCTGCGTTTGAAGCCGGAGGAGCTGGCGGGCATGTACCAGATCGATTTCAGCAAGGTGGACGAGGCGGCTTATGTGCAGCGCTGGAACCGCCGGGTCGTGCGCTAACCGGTGACACGCGAAACCGCCATGTCCACGCCCAAAGTCGCCTTCGAGCCCAAGGTTGCCTTCGAAAGAGTCGAGCGTCGTTACGGCAACACGACGGCGCTCGCCGCTCTCGATCTCACGATCGGGGAGGGCGAATTCCTGACGCTGCTCGGCCCCTCGGGCTGCGGCAAGACGACGACGTTGCGTATCCTCGCGGGCTTCGTCGATCCCACTTCGGGGCGCGTATTGATCGACGGGCGCGACGTGGTCGCGTTGCCGCCGAACAAGCGCGACGTGGGCATGGTGTTCCAGAACTACGCGCTGTTTCCCCACATGACCGTGGCCGAGAATATCGGCTTCGGCATGAAGCAGCGCGGGGCCGAACCCGCCGCTATCGCCAAACGCGTGGGCGAATTGCTCGAGCTCGTCCGGATGTCGTCCCTCGGCGGGCGGCTTCCGGGCGAGTTGTCGGGCGGCCAACGCCAACGCGTGGCGATCGCGCGCGCGGTCGCACACCCGCCCAAAGTGCTGTTGATGGACGAGCCGCTGGGCGCCCTCGACCTCAAACTGCGTGAATCCATGCAGCACGAATTGCGCGCCATCCAGCGCGCGTTGGGCATCACCACGCTTTACGTCACGCACGACCAAACCGAAGCGATGACGATGTCCGACCGCATCGTCGTGATGAATGCGGGCCGCGCCGAGCAGATCGGCGCCCCGGCCGACATCTATATGAATCCGGCGACACGCTTCGTGGCGTCCTTCGTCGGGCGGATCAACGTGCTGCCCGATCGTGGCGGCCCGGCGATCGGCGTGCGCCCGGAATGGATGCGAATCCTGCCCAAGGAGGCCGCCGTCAACGGCTACGACACGATCGAAGGCCGCCTTGCGGACCGGATTTTCGTCGGCACGCATATCAGCCTGCTCGTCGATGTTGGGCAGGGGATCACGCTATCGGTCGACGCCCATCCCGGCGACACGCTGCCCGATCCCGGCGAGACGGTGCGCGTTTCGTGGGAACCCAAGAACGCGATCGTGCTGAATTGACGCCGACAATGAAACGCGGAGAAGGAAACGAACGATGACGGATGTCCGCGAGTCCTGCGCCCCGACGACGCCGCGAATCAGCGAGGCGGAGATCCGCGCGTTGGTGCGTCCCGACCGCATCCATCGCCGGCTCTATACCGACCCTGACCTGTTCGAGTTGGAGATGGCGCGCGTGTTCGGCCAAGCCTGGATCCTGGTCGGTCACGATTCCCAGGTGCCCAAGCCGCATGATTTCGTCACCACGCGCATCGGCAAAGAGCCGGTGATCATGTCGCGCGACGCGGACGGCAAAGTCCATGTCGTCGCCAATCGCTGCGCGCATCGCGGGCTTCAGGTCTGCGCGACCGAAAGCGGCTCGACGCGGCATTTCAAATGCCCGTATCACGGCTGGGCCTATCGCTCGGACGGTTCGCTCGCCTCGATGCCCAACGCCGTCAGCTACGGCGGCAAGGCGGCGATCGCCGATCCCGATAACGGCTTGCGGCCGGTCGCGCGTATGGCGATCTATCGCGGTTTCGTGTTCGCCAGCCTGTCGCCGGCCGGCCCGCCGCTCGACGAATATCTCAACGGCATCAAGACCAGCATCGACGATCTGGTCGATCGCGCGCCGGACGGCGAGATCGAATTCGTCGGCGGATGCAGCCGCTACATCGTGCGCGCGAATTGGAAGACGCAGATCGACAACGGCGTCGATCTCCATCACGCGACTTATACGCATGTCTCGACTCTCGACGCCGACGGCCGGCAGTTTTCGCGCCATGGCGGCGGCCCGCGCATTCTGATCGACGGCAAGCGTTCGATCGATTGGGAGCCTTTCGGCGTGGTCGGTTTTCCCTATGGCCACGGCTATCAGGGTCGCCCGCCGGTCGAAACGCTGCCCAGCGGGCCGGTTTACGAGGATTACGTGAGCCGCCTGGTCGCGCGCCATGGCGAGGAGCGCACGAAAGCGATCCTGAAATACGATCGCTTCAACAGCGTCGTCTATCCGAGCTTCACCTTTCAGGCCTTCGGCCAGCATGTGCGCGTCGTGCGGCCGATCGCGGTCGACAAGACCGAGATCCGCGTCTATCCGGTCGCCCTCAAAGGGGCGCCCGAGGCTTATAACCGCGCCGCGATCCGCTCGCTCGCGGCGACGCATTCGGCCGCGTCGATGATCCAGACCGACGACATCGAAGTATTTGAGCGTGCGCAGCGCGGTCTCGCCAGCACCAGCAACGATTGGGTGATGTTCGCGGGCCATCCCGGCAAGGGCGAGCCTTGGCACGAGGGCGGCTGGCGCGGCTCGGGCACGTCGGAATTCGTTTCGCGCATCCAATACGCCGAGAATTGGGTTTCCTATATGTGCGGAGGGCAGGGCAATGCTGTCGCTTGAAACGGCGCGGCGCCACGATATCCGCGCGGTCGAGCAATTCCTGTTCGCCGAGGCGCGCTTGCTCGACGAGCGGCGCTTCGAGGAATGGGCGGAATTGTTCACCGAAGACGGCGCCTATTGGGCGCCCACGCGCCACGATCAGAAAAGCCCCGAGGAAGCGGTCTCGTTGTTCTACGACGACCGGGTGACGATGGCCGCGCGCGTCAAGCGCCTGCGCCACCCAGACGTCCATATCCAGATCCCGATCTCGCGCACGACCCATCTCGTGACGAATATCGAGATCGATCCGGTTCCGCCGGAGGATGCGGATCTGCGCGTCTTCGCCGCGTTCATGGTCGCCGAATATCGCGAGAACGCGGAGCCGCGCTGGTACGCCGGTCGTTACGAATACCGCCTCAAAAGTTTCGGCGCCGGTTTTCGTATCGCCCTCAAGAAAGCCGTTCTGGTGAACTGCGACGGCGCGTTCACTTCGATGGCCGTCTATATCTGAATTCCGTATCGGGAGGTACCAACATGTCGCCACTCGCTCTGAATGCCGAACAAGTCGCCGCGTTCCATCGCGACGGCTTCGTCGTCGCGCGCGGAATGTTCTCGCGCGCCGAAGCCGATCTTATCCGCGGCACGGCGGAGATCGACGATTCGCTCCACAAGGCCGCGTATTTCCGCAGCGATTCGACCGGTTCCAAAACGCGCATGACCGTGTGGAACGAGCCGGGCGACGATATCTTCGGCCTGTTCTCGCGCAGCGAACGCATCGTCGACAGCATGGAGACGCTGATCGGCGAGGAAGTCTATCACTACAACTCCAAGCTCAACGCCAAGGAACCGTTCGAGGGTGGGGCTTGGGAATGGCATCAGGATTACGGCTATTGGTACGCCAGCGGCTGCCTTTTCCCGCGTATGGCGACCTGCATCCTGGCGCTCGATCCCAGCACGAAGGAAAACGGCTGCCTGCAAATGCTGAAGGGCTCGCATCACGCCGGGCGTATCGACCATGCGCTGTCGGGCAAGCAGGTTTCGGCCGATCAGAAGCGCATCGAGCATTTGTTGGAGAAGCTCGAGCGCGTCTATGTCGAGCAGGAGCCCGGCGACGTGCTGTTCTTCCACGCCAATATGCTGCACGGTTCGGATGCGAACAAGTCGGCCAAGCGGCGCTGGGTGTTGATCTCTTGCTACAACGGGCGCTCGAACTCGCCGGTCATCAAGCATCACCATCCGGCGTACTCGCCGCTGCATAAGGTGCCGGATTCGGCGATTTTGGAAGCGGGTATCAAGCCGACGGGCGGGAAGAAGTCCTTCCTCGAGAAGGCCTACAACCCGCTCGAGCACCAGGAAGGCTGAGTGGCCGCGTCAACCCACGCGATGGCGGGCGCCGTCGCCCACGGGCAGGCGGCGCAGCGCGTCGATCGCGGCGTCGCCGGTCTTTCGGCTATGCTCGGCGAGACGTTCGGCGGCGAGGCCGACGTCGCGCTTGCGCAAGGCGGCCATGATCGCCTCGTGCTCCTCGACCGATTCCTGCCAGCGTTTGGCGTCGTAGTTCACCAGCGAGCGCGCGCGCACCAGTTTGGTGCTGCACGTCGTGTAGGTGGCTTCGAGGGCCGGGTTGGCGGCGAAGGCGACGAGACGCGCGTGGATCTGCCGGTTGACCAGGAAATACTCGTTGCGCTTGCCGGCCCGATGGAAGGCGACGAGCTGGGCATGCAATTCCTCCAGTTCGGCGAGTTCGGCGGGGCCGATATTCGCCGCGGCGAGTTCGCCGGCCAGGCGTTCGAGCGCGTCCATCAGCTGGAAGATATGGCCGATCTCCGCCGGATCGATCGGCGCGACGATCGCGCCGCGATGCGGGCGCAGTTCGACCAGCCCTTCGGAGGCGAGGACCTTCAACGCCTCGCGCAGCGGCGTACGCGAAATATCGAAGGTTTCGCACAACGCGGCTTCGTTGATCTTGGAGCCGGGGGCGAGTTCGCTGGTTTGAATCATCACGCGCAATTCGCCCACGATCGTGTCGTGGAGCGGCAAGCGCCTGATCACCCGCGCGATGGGTCTACCCGTCGAAATTTTTCGCACCTTGGCGCCCCGAACTCGCTTCAACCGGACGTCCCGATCATTAGCTAAGTACCTGCCAGAATGCAACGTTCCGGAAACTGGATATTTCATTCAACGTCCTCGGAGGGGCCCCGGAAAACCGGGATGCCGGAAAAAACGTCGCCATGAACAAATCGATCCGGATCGGTATGTTGACGCCATCCTCGAACACCGTGTTGGAGCCCGTTTGCGCGGAAATGCTGCGCGGGCTGCCCGGCGTGACCGCCCATTTCGGCCGCTTCGAGGTGACCGAGATATCGCTGGGCGAACGCTCGCAACGCCAGTTCGAGATGACGCCGATGATCGCCGCCGCGCGCCTGTTGGCCGACGCGCAGGTCGATGTGATCGGCTGGAACGGCACATCGGCGAGTTGGCTCGGCTTCGAGCGCGACGCCGCGTTGTGCAGCGAGATCGAAGCCGCGACCGGCATCAAGGCCGTCACGTCGGTTTTGGCGCTGGTCGAGATCCTGAACGCGATGGGGGTGACGCGCCTTGGTCTCGTCTCGCCTTATATCGACGACGTTCAGGCCAGGATCATGGCGACCTTCGCGGCGTCCGGGATCGAGGTCGTGTCGGAGCGCCATTGCGGCATCACGCGCAATTTCGCCTTCGCCGAGGTGCCGCCCGCGGAAATCGCGCGGATGACGCGCGACGTCGCCAAGGATCGCCCGCAGGCGATCACGGTACTGTGCACCAACCTGATGGGGGCACCCCTCGCCGAGGAATTGGAGCGCGAGATCGATCTTCCGATCCTCGACAGTATATCGGTCGTCGTTTGGAAGGCGCTGAAGACGGCGGGCATCGATCCCAAGCTGGTCAAAGGGTGGGGGCGGTTGTTCCGCGAGTTGCATTGACGGAGATCGCCGCACGCTTGGCGGTGGAGCAGGGTGTGACCTTAACGCCCGAACGTGCCACGCAATTGGCGTCGATCGCGCGGCGGCTTAACGATACGACGCGCGCGGCGGCCGACCGGCAGGTGACCCTCGCCGATCCCGGGACCTATCTCCATACTCTGGCGGCGCTGCGCCAGAACGACGCGATATGACTCTCGGCCTCAACTCGATGGCCGAAGCGATCGCGCGCGGCGAGATATCCGCGCAAGCTTCGGTCGCGGCGGCGCTCAGCCGGATCGACGTAATCGACGGCCAACTCGGCGCGTTTTTGCTGGTCGATGGCCAAGCCGCCTTGGCGATAGCCGAGGAACGCGACCGCGAACGCGCGGCGGGCCGTCTTCGCGGCAAGCTGCATGGCGTGCCCTTCGCCTATAAGGATATTTTCCGCCGGGATGGCTATCGCGCCACGGCGGGCACCGTGCCGCCGGACGATGTGGCGCGGGAGACCGCGACCGTCCTCGCCGAGTTGATCGATGCCGGCGCCGTGCCCATCGGCGCGTTGAACATGGACGAACTCGCCGCGGGCGGAACCGGGATCAACGAACATTACCGGCGCTGCGCCAATCCCTATGCGCTCGATCACATCGCGGGCGGCTCGTCGAGCGGCTCGGCCGCGTCGGTCGCCGCCGGTTTGGTGCCGGCGAGTTTGGGGTCTGACGCGGGCGGTTCGATCCGCTTGCCGGCGGCGTTTTGCGGCGTGGTCGGCTTGAAGCCGAGCTATGGCCGCATCAGCCGCCACGCGACATTGGCGCGCAGCTGGTCGATGGACAGCACCGGGCCGCTGGCGCGCGACGCCGCCGATTGCGCTTTGCTGTTATCGGTCGTCGCCGGGCGCGATCCGCGTGACCCCACGACCGCCGATGTGCCGGTCCCCGATTACGTCGCGGCACTGACCAAGCACCAAGACCTTCGCGGATTGAAGATCGGCTTGGCGCTCGACGGGCCTTACGCCGATATCGACGATGAAATACGCCGGGCGATCGCGAAAGCCTGCGACACGCTACGCGATCTGGGTGCCACACTTGTGCCGGTCGAGATTCCAGATGTCGGGTTGCTCAACGATCTGCAGCAAGTGCTGGTGAAATGCGAAGCGGCGACGTTGCATGGCAAGCGCCTGCGCCGCGACCCCGAAGGGATCGGCTTTTCAGCCCGTAGCGTGATCCAGGAAGGCCTGCTGATCCCCGCGACACGCTATATCGAGGCGCTGTCGCTGCGCGGGCCTTTGCTGGAAGCGCATGTCGCGGCCCTCTATCGCGGCGCCGCGGAAATCGTGCTGGCGCCGGTCATTCCGGGGCCCGCCCCAAGCGCGGCGGCGATGGCGACCGGTGATTCCGGAACCGTCGAGCGCCTGTTCACCCGCACCGCCCGTTTTACGCGGGCGGCGAATTATCTCGGAACACCGGCGATCAGCGTGCCGTGCGGCTTGTCGCAAACGGGCTTGCCGATGGCGTTCCAATTCATGGGGCCGCCTTTCGCGGAGGCGACATTGCTGGCGGCCGCCAACGCCTATCTGCGCGCGACCGGCCCCTTGCCGGTGCCGAAGCTCACATCTTGAATTCGGGGATCGCCTTTTCGGCGAAGGCGTAAAGGGCGCGCCAATCGCGGCCCTCGGCGGTGACGACGCCGCGCCGCGCCATTTGTTGCGCGCCATGCTCGCAGATCTCGTCCGACGGCAGGATTAGCGCGTCGGGTCCGCCGGCGGAAAGTGCCGCGATCTGCGCGCGGCACGCCATTTCCAGATAGTGATGCAGGAAATAGGCTTCCGGCACGGTGCGCCCGCAAACGAGGACGCCGTGATTGCGCATGATCATGCACAGATGCGGACCCAAATCGGCGACGAGCCGCGTGCGCCCTTCCAGATCGAACTCGAATCCCTTGAAGTCGTGATAGCCGATGCGGTTATGGAACAGCAGCGAATGCTGCGACACCATCAGCAGTCCGCATTTTTGCGCGGCGACGCCCATATTCGCGGGCGTGTGGGTGTGGAAGACGGCCTGGATGTCGGGACGCGCTTCCAGGACGCCGCCATGGATGACGAGCCCGCCGGGGGCGACCTTGTGCGGCGACGGGCGCAGCTTGCGCCCGGCGGAATCGTAGAGCACGAGATTGGACGCGGTGACCTGCTCGAACAGCTGATCCTCGCCCTTGATCAAGAACCGGTCGGGCGCGTCGGGGATGCGCGCCGATAGGTGGTTGTAGGTCATATCGTGGAAGCCGAAATGCGCCATCAGCCGGTAGCACGCGGCGAGTTCGAGGCGCGTGCGCCATTCGGCATCGCTCATATTGCCTTCGGCGAGATAGGTCTCGGCTTCCATCGTCGTCATCGGCATCCGCTCCCCCAAACCCCTTATTCCGGCAGCACGACCGCGCCGTCGACGGGCCAGCTAATCGCGACCGCGTCGCCCGGCTCGGGCGGAACGGCGCGCGGCGGGAAGTCGAGCAGGATCGGTTCCGCGAGCCCGACATCGACCCAGATTTTCATCACATTGCCGGAAAATTGGCGCGACGCGACTTTTCCCGGCAGCGCATTGTCGCCCGAAGCGATGGTTTCGTCCGCGCGCCGCAAAGCGATTTGTTCGGGCCGAATACCGATGGTGATCGACAGGCCAGGCATCATCGTCTTGGCGATGCGCGCCTCGTGCCCGGCGATCGTCACGATCGAGGTTTCCAGACCCGGCCCGGCGGTGACCGCCGGAACCAGATTAATCTGGCCGATGAAGTCGGCGACGAAACGCGTGCTCGGGCGCTGATAGATATCCACGCCGCTGCCGATCTGTTCCAGGCGGCCCTTGTTCATTACGGCGATGCGGTCGGACATGTTCATCGCCTCGGTCTGGTCGTGGGTGACGTAGACCGTGGTGATGCCAATGCGCTGCTGGATGCTGCGGATCTCGTACTGCATCGACTCCCGCAGTTTGAGGTCGAGTGCGCCCAGCGGTTCGTCCATCAGAAGAACCTGCGGCGAATGCGCGACCGCGCGGGCGACGGCCACGCGCTGCTGCTGGCCGCCGCTGAGTTCGGTCGGGTATCGCTTCTCGACGTCCTTCAACTGGATTAGCTGCAGCAGTTCGCGTACCCGCGCGTCGATCTCCGCTTTCGGTCGGCCGCGCTCGACAAGGCCGAAGGCGATGTTCTCGCCGATCGTCATATGGGGGAACAGGGCGTAGTCCTGGAAGACCATGCCGAACTCCCGCCGATGGGGCGGAAGTTCGGTCACGTCGTCGCCGCCGAACAGGATACGGCCCTGGGTGGGTTTCAGGAACCCCGCGATCAGCCGCAGCGTCGTGGTTTTGCCGCAGCCCGAGGGACCGAGCAGGGTGACGAATTCACCCTGCTTGATCTCCAGATCGAGCGGTTCGAGAGCCGCGACGTCGCCGTAGGATTTCGAGACGCCGCGGAGCGTGACGCTTGCCATGTCGTTATACCGCCGTCGTTCGTTCGTCGCGATTCACTTCACGACCATGCGGTTCCACTGGTCGACCCATTCGGGAATGTTCACCTTCGTGTAGTCGATATGAAGCTGTTGGGCCATTTGCTCGGGCTTCAGCTGCATCATCTTCGCGAAGACCGGATCTTCGCCCATCCGTTGGATCGCCTTGGTGTTGACGGGCACGACGCCGCCTACGATCGAGAACGTGAGCTGGTAGTCCGCATCGACATACTGGTTCAGGAACCAGGTCGCGGCCGCTTCGTTGGGCGTGCCCTTGATGACGCCGAGCCACCCGTCCTTCGAGACGCCGGTTACACCGGGCTTGATCGTCGGATGAACTGAGGCGACGGGCTGGCCTTGCTTGAAGGTGCGCAAGCACCAACCGGTATGCGCCACTGCGGCGACGATATCCCCGCTTTGGAACGACAATACGACTTGATCGCCCTGCGCCCAAAATTTCAGCGTCTTGAGACTTTTAATGAGTTCGATGCCGGGGGCCACGTTTTTCTCGTCGCCGCCCGCAGCGTAGGCCATCGCGCCGAACCCGGCCAAGCCGCCGCCCGAGTTGATGTCCGGGATCATCACCTTGCCGACGAGTGCGGGATGGGCGAGATCCTTGTAGGTGGTCGGCGCGGGCAGGCCGAGTTCCTTATACTTGTCGACGTTGTAGCAAATGCCTTCCTGCGTCGCCCAAGAGGCTATAAGCATTTTTTGCTTTTGGAAGTCGCTCAGATACTGAGCGTTCGGGATCTTCGAATAGTCGATCGGCAGCAGGAAATCGGTCCTGGCGAAGTCGCCGGTCTGCGCGTCGAGGATTTCCATCACGTCGAAGGGCGGGCGGCCGCGCGCGGCGATCAGCTTGGCGAAGTTGACCTGCGGGCTGCCGGTGACGAATTCCAGCTTGCCGCCCAGGGCCGCGAATTTCGGCGAAAGCTCCTTGTCCATGATGTCGCGCCAGATGCCCCCGAAGGTGGCGACGCGCAAGGTCACGCCGTCGAAGCGCTGTTGGGCCGCCGCCGGCGTCGCGGCGAGCGTCGCCACGGCGAGCGCCGCGGCGGAGAGGCGAAGGAAGTTTTTGAGCATCGAACGCATCGCGTAACTCCTCGTCGTTGGTGGCGGGGAAGGGAGGAAATCGAAGATCAACGCCGGCCGGTGCCGCCGATCCGCAGCAAGGTCTCGAGACCGACCACGCGTTGGACGAACAGCATCAATGCGAAGCAGAACAGGATGACGAGCGTGGCCGAGGCCAGGATCGTGGGGCTGAAATTCTGTTCGAGCCCCATAAAGATCTCGACCGGATAGGTCATATAGCCGGGGGCCGACAGGAAGATCGAAATCGGCACGTCGCCGAACGACACCATGAAGGCGTAAAGCGCGCCGGCGTAAAGGCCGGGCATGATCAGCGGCAGGGTCACGCGCCGGAAGGTGCGAAGCGGTGTGGCCCCCAGGCTCATCGCTGCTTCCTCCAGCCGTCCGTCGAAGCGTTGCAGGATCGCCGTGACCGTACCGACGACATAGGGCGTCGCGACGAAGCAATGCGCGACCGCGAGGCCGACGAAGCTGCCCGACAGATCAAGGCCGAGCGCGTCGCCCACCGTGTAGACGAGTTGAAGGAAAGTGATGCCGATCACGACGGTCGGGATCTGCAAAGGGGCCCGGAAAATCGCGGCCAGCAAACCCTTGCCCGGCAAACGGCTGCGCACCAGACCGAACGCGGCGGGCACGCCCAGCAACACGCCGACGGTCGCCGATAGGAAGGCGAGCTTCAGGCTCAACAGGATCGAATGGAATTGCGACGCCGGAATTTCCCAGTATCGCGCGAGCGTGAAGCTGGTCGGCGGGAAGGCGATGGCGCCGTATTGCGAGGACGCGTTGAGCGACGCGCCCATCACGATGATCGTCGGCGCGTGGAGGAAGAGATAGGCGAAGACGACGACCGACCAGAGCAATCCCTGACCGACCGGCGTTTCCAGGCGCCACAACAGGCGCTTGAACGGCGATTTCGAGATCATGCGATCACCTTGCGGCCCGCGCGCATGCGGCGCATCAGAAAGATCGAGAACAGATTGACCGCGATGACGGCGAACAGCAGCAAGGCCGCGAGCGTGGCCGCCATCGAATACTTCACCTCCATCATGATCGTACGCTGGATCAGGATCGGCAGCGTCATGACCTTGCCGCCGCCGATCAACGCGGCGGAGGTGAAGGCGCCCATGCACATGTTGAAGATCATCAAGCCGCCGACCGATATGCCGGGCAGGCACAAGGGCAGCAGCACCCGGCGCGCGACGCGCAAGCGATTGGCGCCCAGCGCTTGGGCGGCTTCCTCGTAGGATCGCGGAATGGTCTGCACGACGCTGTAGAGCAGCAGGACGGCGAAGCCGAGGGTGAATTGCATCAATCCGACGACCACGCCGCCTTCGGAACCGAGCAGGATGATCGGCTCGCCGACGATCCCCAACGCCACGAGCGTGCGGTTCATGAAGCCGTTGCTGGCGAACAGGATCATCAGGCCGAAGACCTTGATGACGATGGTGATGAAGGTCGACGCGACGATGCCCGCCAGCAGCAGCATCGCCCAGCGCGAGCGCAAGCGCGCGATCACATAGGCGACCGGGAAGGCGAGCAGCATCGTGCCGATCGTCGCCATCGCCGAGACCTTCACCGTGATCCACAGACACTTGAGATAAAAGGAATCGGTGAAGACGCGCAGATAGTTCGAAATCTCCCACTCCGTACCCGTCCGGCCGTAACCGAGATCGCGACGCAGGCTGCCTTCGATGAACAGACCCAGCGATGCGACGAGCAGGACGACGAACACGATCAGCGACGGAACCAACATCAACGCCCAGACACGCCCGTCGCCCTCGTCGCCCGATGTCGCCTTGCGCCGCAAGAAGGCGAAGCTGAACGGTTTGAAGCGGGGCGCGCGGGGGGCTGCGATGTCGGTCGGCATGGTTCAGGCTCCCGCCGGTACGAAGAAAGTCGGCGCGGATGGAGGGATTTCGTTGGCGAGTTCGCGCCCCGCGCGCCAGTTTCCGATATTGGCGAAGCAAAGCTCGGCGAGCTGCGTGCCGACCTTGCCGTCGTCGTAGCCCGCGACATGCGGCGAAATGATCGCGTTGTCGAAGCCCCAAAGCGGGTTCGACGCGGGCAAAGGTTCCTCGGCCGCCACGTCGGTCGCGAACCCATGCGGCCGGCCGCTTTTAAGGGCCGCGACCAGGGCCGCTTCGTCGATAATCTCGCCGCGCGCGATGTTGACCAGCAACGCGCTTGGCTTCATCGCCGCGAGTTCGTCGCGCCCGATCAGATGGCGCGTCGTCTTGTCGAGCGGGATCGCCAGAACGATCGCGTCGGCTTGGGCGAGTTCGCGACGCAGCGCGTCGATGCCGGAAATCCGTTCCACATTCTCATGCGCCGCCGGTTCGCGCGATCGGCGCGCGATGCCCGCGACCCGCATGCCGAAGGCTTTGCCGAGACCCGCGACGGCGCGCCCGATGGCGCCCAGGCCCACGACCAGAAGCTGGTTCCCGGTCAGCGAAATCATGTCGGCGCCCAAGCCCGGCCGATCCCAAGCCGCGCGTTGGCGCTGGCGTTCGAGGCGGGGGACTTGGCGGGCGAGGGCGAGGAGCAACGCCATCGCATGTTCCGCGACGGTCGGCGCCCAGATATCGCCGCCGGTCGACAGGCGCAGGCCGGGCCGCACGCCGTGGCGCGTGAAGGCGTCCGCGCCGGAGGAGACGGATTGGATCAAGCGCAACGCCGGGGAGGCGGCGCAAGCGCGCGCGATCGCGGCGGTGTAACGGCTGTTTTGCGTGATCAGGATTTCGGAGCGCGCGATATGGGCTTGCATCGTAGCGGGGTCGTTCTCGACGACGACGCTTGCGTTCTGGATGTCGGCGCAGCGCGCCGCGATCGCGGGGGCCGAGTTATCGACATGCACCGCCACGCGCAAGGTCATGCCGCCGGCCCTCGCGGAAACAGCGCATGACGTGCCGACGAAGGGAGCGAAGCGGGCGGCATACAAATCAGGTAGCAAGCGTTATGCCATCGGTAATTCATAATGCAATTTCCGGATTTGCTCGATTTATCATACGTGTATGAGCCGGTTAATTGCCCGTTTCGGGGCATCTTTCGCGGCCACCGTTTATTTTTTGGACGGTATGTTCGCGACGAAATCGGCCGGTGGCGTCAAGGTGACGACTTCCGGATCGTCGTAGCGGACGAGATCGTCGAGATGGCGCGCGGAATCTTCGATGAAGAGATTGCGCAGGACGCCGGCGACCAAGCGTGGCGTTCCGTATTTCATGCCCGAGATCGATGCGGCGGCATGGCCCATACTGATATTGGCGCCGGCGGTGAAGTTGTGGATGTGCCGCAGATAAGGCGCCGTGCCCGGCACCTTCTCCTGGAATTCGAAGGCGGGACCAAGATAGGTCTCGCGCGCCAATTGCTCGTCCTCCTCGCCGGGCGGCGGGACGAAGCGATCGCGCCACAGCGCGATATCGTCGGCCATCAAGGCGAGTTCGGGCCGGCAATGCGGATCGCTGATCAGGCCGGTGCCGAGGATCAGAAAGTCGAACTCGAACAAGCCTTTCGGCGTTCGGATCGCGACGGTTTCGCCGCGCAGTTCGGCGTCGAGCCACGTCGCGCCGGCTTGTAGCGCAAAATTCGTGTGCGACGTGCAGCGCCACACCGTGTCTTGCGGCGGGGGCGCGCGCATGCGTTGGATCTGGCGGCCGAACATCCAGCGATCGAGCGGGGGCAGATCGGCGAAGAACGCGACGAAGCCCGAATACTCGATCCAACGCTTGTGGTTGATGCGCGGCAGATCGGACTGGCGGAAGCACAGATCCACGCGGGTCGCGCCGGCATTGAGCGCGAAGGCGGCGTTGTCGAACGCCGACGCCCCCGCACCTAAAACGCCCACGCGCTTGCCGCGCAACGCGGCGAAGTCGATTTGGTCGGCGGTGTGGGCGTATTTGTCCTTGGGCAACTCGGCGACGATATCGGGGATGAACCATCGCCCGCCGCCTTCGATCCCCGTCGCGAGGATCACCTTGCGCGCCAAAATGGGCGCCCCCTCGCGCGTTTCGACCAGGATCGAGTTTCCCTGCGGGCGCAACAGCGTAACCTCGACGTTATTGCGCACCGGCAGGTCGAGAACGCGGCGATACCAGGCGAGATATTCCTGCCAGGTCTCGCGCGGGAATTTGGTCATCTCGTCCCAGGCTTCGCGCCCGAAACGCGCTTCGAACCAGGCGCGGGGCGTCAGGTTCGGCATGCCGAAATCCAAGCCGCTCGATTGCTTGGGCGTGCGCAGCGTGGGCATACGCGCGAACTTGATCCACGGGCCCTCGGTGCCCGGCGGATTACGGTCGAGTACGACGATGTTGTCGACCTTCTCGCGCAGCAGGCCGAACGCCGCCGCGAGGCCGCTTTGCCCGCCGCCGACGATGACCACGTCGACGCTTTCGACCGGTCCCGGCTTGTGTTCGGGCATCCAGCGTCGGGTCGGATAGTCGAGGAACTCCAATTCCATGCGGATGCGTCGTTCGAGCTCGTCCAGATTCATGCGGCGCCTCCGGGGCCGACGCCTGCCAAGCATCATTCGTGCCGCCGCGAATACCCCCGTGTCGATTCATGTTTTCATGACCGGCGCGTAGATTTTTTATACGCGAGGCGTGGTTCGCCGCTTGCAAGCTTCGCCGGGGCAGGGGGATCGCCGGATGTATGCCGATGGTTTCGATTACATCGTCGTCGGTGCGGGCTCGGCGGGCTGCGCGATCGCGAACCGGTTGTCGGCCGATCCGGCGTGCCGTGTGTTGCTCGTCGAAAGCGGCCCGCGCGACCGCAGCTGGAAATTGCGCATGCCGATCGCCGCGCGCGGCGTGTTCCGGGGCGCCACGCCCTTCGCGGTCGAGTATCTGACCGAGGCGCAGCCGCATCTGGGCGGCCGGCGGATCGCGCACCCGCGCGGTCGCGTGCTCGGCGGATCGTCGTCGGTCAACGGCATGGTGTTCGCGACCGGCCATCCCGGCGACTACGACGATTGGGCGGCGAACGGCGCGCAAGGCTGGCGCCATGAAGATGTGGCGCCGGTGTTCAAGCGCTTGGAGAATTTTCACGGGCCCGCGCGCGTCGAGCGCGGACGGGAAGGGCCGGTGCATGTGCATCCGGCCGGGCCACTGGGCGACCTCGCGCAGGCGTTTTTGCAGGCCGGTCGCGAAGCCGGCCATCCCTTCGCCGAGGATATCAACGGTGCGAGCCGCGAGGGCTTCTGCGTCTTCGACGTCAACGTCAATAACGGCGTGCGCGCGAGTGCGGCGCAAGCCTATCTCGATCCGGTGCGCGCGCGGCCCAATCTCACGGTGCTGACCGGCGCCTTGGTGGCGCGGATCGTCGTCGCGAAGGGGTGCGCGATCGGGATCGAAGTGGGGCTCGACGGCGTTCGACGGACGATCACAGCGCGGCACGAGATCGTCGTCAGCTGCGGCGCCTTCGCCTCGCCGCAGCTCTTGCTACTCTCCGGGATCGGTCCGGCGGATGCGCTGACCCGCATCGGCGTCGCGCCGACGCATGATCTGCCCGGTGTGGGCGAGAACTTGCACGACCATCTTCATGTCGGCATTCAATTCGAGACGCCGCTTCCCGTCGCCTATAACGGGCTGATGGTTCCGCACCGCATGCTGCGTGCCGGTGCCGAGTGGTTTTTGTTCAAGCGCGGGATCGCCGCGAAACCGGTTTTGCAGACGGGCGCTTTTCTGCGCTCGCGCCCGGAACTGGCGCGGCCCGACCTGCAATTCCACTTCTTCCCGGTTCTGATGCGCGACGGCGCGCCCGTCGCGGGGCGCCACGGCTACAAGGTGATCGCGGAAACGAGCCGCCCGAAATCGCGGGGCAGGCTGCGCTTGCGGTCGTCCGATCCCGCCGAAGCGCCCGCGATCGATCCCGCGTATTTGTCGAACGAAGACGATCGCGGCACCATGCGACGCGCTTTCGAGATGGCGATGGATACGATGACCCGGCCGGCCTTCGCGCCTTATCGCGCGCGTCTCGTGGAGCCGGCGCAGATTCCGCGATCGCCGGCCGAACTCGATTCCTATATCGCCCGTGCGGCCTCGACATCCTATCACCCGTGCGGCACGTGCCGGATGGGCGAGGACACCGGCGCCGTTGTCGATTCACGATTGCGGGTGCGGGGGATCGATGCGTTGCGTGTCGCGGACGCGTCGATCATGCCGACGATCGCCAGTTCGAATTTGAACGCGCCGACGATGATGATCGGCGAACGGGCGGCGGATTTCATTCTGGGAACACGCAATGCCGCAGCGCCGGCGCGGTGAATTCGGACATGTTGATCCGATGTGCTCCAGTCGTTACGCGCGACAAGAGGCGATCAACATGAAGACGATCCATCTTGTCGGCGCGACGTTGCTATTTGGCGTGCTTGCGGCGCTGATCGGTACCGATGCGCTTGGCGCCTATTTTCTACTTCTGATGTTCGTGGGCTTTCCGATCTTGATAGCCTCGGGCGTGGTTCGTCATCGCCGACAATCAGATGGACTCAAAATCGCCATCGCGAAGCTCAAACGGGAGAAAGGCCCCTTTGCCCTCGAAGTGCCCAGCCGTCCTGCGCTTTTGGCGAATGAAGAGACCAGAACGATGTTGTTCGTCGGAGCGCTTATCGAAGAAAGCTACGCCGTGGAAATACTTGAGCTGCCATTCGACGGAATCGCTCGAGTCCAGGTCGAGCGCATCGAAGCAACGACTCTCGATAAACTGTGCGCTCCTGCGTCCAAAGAAAAATGGCAGATCCGGTTCACGTTGAACAAGATCGAGCATCCGACGGTTCGCCTGCAAATCGGTGAAAACGAATTCGACGCGCTGGAACTTGAGCGAAAGTTATCGGCGATACTTTCGCGTTGAAGCGACGTCGATTTGGCTCGTTTTGGGCTCGCCTGGTCGCAATCGCGAACAGGCGGTTCGATCATTCGTTCATATCGGCGAACGAATGGATCGAGTTATCGAGATACGGGCTTAAAAATAAACTACGTTAAAACAAAAAATATAACGCAAAAGCTGTCATGCTATAGCGGGTGAAAGTGGGCACTACTCTGCGGAGGGTCGGCGTTACGGCGCCGAAGCCTCCGCCGGGGAGACGACCGAAGGGTCCCAAGCATTCTGACGACTGGCCTAGTACCGATCGGCCGGAGACGGGTCACGCCGCCGATCACGCCACTTGCCGTTGGCGACCGAGCTTCGTCTCGGGTCGAGGAACAGGGGATGAGGCGTTGCCGGCCCTTTTCGCGACCGCCTTCCTGGGCAAGATCTCGGGCAATGCGGACTCGATCCATGTCGCCAACGCAACAATGTGCTTCGCCGCTCCCTGGCCCAGTGTCGTTAGCTCTTAGTCCACACGCGGAGGCACGACGGCATGAGCCGTGCGGAGCACGAAGCCGTCAGCTTCGATATCTTTGAGAGTGAGGCTTAGCGCCCGCTCGCTCACACCCCAACTTTGCGCCTTAACTCCGCAAATCGGTGCGGGCCAGTCGCGAGCGCGATCAACACCAACGTACCCCAGCGGCTCGTCAGGTGCCGGAGGATCGGGCGCGACGGGCACTTCGTTGCCAGCACATTCCCCGATTTCCAATGGTCGAAAAGTGCTTGCGCTTGAGTGCTGATCATATTGGGTACTCATTCCGCACACTAACAACAATGTACGTACTTCCATTTCGGAAGCGGAGTCCCATATCTCCGCGAGGACAATTCGAACCGTCGTAAGATGATCGTCGTTTTACGATTGTCGACGTGCTCAATCGTCCAACATCTCGATAACGCCCGCCGTTTTGGTCGTTTGCTTTGGAGCCAGTCCATGAGATCCGAATTGAAAAGCCGCGCACTTGCTCTGGCCTTGCTGTTTCTTCCCGGCGCCGCCGTGGCTCAGATGCTGCGGAATTCATCGGTCGCCGATGGATCGGCGACGCTGAAACTCACGCCTCGACAGCCCGAAGGACCGTATTATCCGACGCGGAAGCTTTCGGATCGCGATAACGATCTCACGCGCGTCGGAAATGGCGACGTTGCGCAGGGGCAAATCTTGCGCTTGTCCGGCCGCCTCGTGGACGAACGCAACGCACCGATCCCGTCGGCCCGTATCGAGATATGGCAAACGGATCATCGCGGCATCTACATGCATCCGAACGACTCCGGGACCGCCGACCGGGACCGCGACTTCCAGTCTTACGGGGAAGCGACTACGGACGAGGCGGGTCGCTTTGAGTTTCGAACGATCCTTCCGGGTGTCTACGGGTCGCGCCCGAGGCATCTCCACGTGAAGATCGTCCCGCAACAAGGTTCCGGACTGACCACGCAACTTTACTTCAAAGACGATCCGAGGCTGTCGAGCGACGGTATCGTTCGCCGATTGGGCGCGGACATCGAAGCACTTCTGCTGGATCCCATCCGGCGCACCCCGGATGAGTTACATGCGCAAACGACCTTCGTTCTTCGGCGTGGCTGAGTGACCGAAGTCTGAGCAGGGATTCGCTATTACCGGGATAGCCGCTGAAACCATAACGGCCAACCGCTGCAGCGCGGAGCACGACTCATGGCGTCCCCAAACTCCGATTGGTTCGTTTGAGGAATCTCAAGTCTTTTGGTGCACGGCACGCCGTTTGGCGCGAAATCGCGTGCCGTGAGCGACGAAGACGAGAACTGTTGGCGTTATACAATACGGAGATGAGGCCTCAAGCAATGTGTCGACGGATCAAAAGAGCATTGTGTATCCGATTTGGGGCTTCTCTTTGCCGATTTTCAAGGCACTGAAAACACTACGTATTTGCGATCCGTATTTAGACCGCGGAACAACCATTCCTCCCATCTTCGGCGCGGTGCGCTTTCGCGCATTGACCAGATCAAAATAGAAACATGATGGCCCTAAGGTTCACCTAACAATTTCAAGCGATCATTTTTGCGTTTGCTCCCGCGAACGCAAAGTCCGAATTCTGGTCGGCACTTTGGAAGCAGCCTGTCTGCAGATCGACCGATCACGAGTCGACGGATGCAGAAATAGAAAGTTAATTCTTCGCCCCCAAGAACTGCCTGGGGATTATTGGAGCAGGGTGTCAAGACAACCGGCGGAGACTTAAATGTCCAGTGGCGGCACAATTCTTGTGGTGGATGACACGCCGGAGAATCTGGACCTTCTGTCGGAAGTACTAATGCCGCACTATCGTGTTCGCGTGGCGAATGGCGGAGCGCGGGCGATGGCCGCCATGAAGACTGGGCCCCGACCGGACTTGATCCTGTTGGATATCATGATGCCGGATATCGACGGGTACGAGGTGATGCGTCGCATTCGTGCCGACGATTCGACGCGCAACATTCCAGTAATCTTCGTCACCGCACTCGATGCTGACGCCGAGGAAATACTCGGGCTCGATGCCGGTGCGGTCGATTATATTGTTAAGCCGGTTCAGCCGGCAGTCGTGCTCGCACGGGTTCGTACGCAGATTGAGTTGTCGCGCGCCCGTGAAGCGTTACGTGGGCAGAATACATGGCTTGAAAGCGAAATTCGCCGCCGGATGAGGCAAAACCTCGTCGTCCAAGACGTCGCGATGCGCGCGCTTGCGTGTCTTGCCGAAACGCGGGATCAGGAGACCGGCCAGCATATCCTTCGCACGCAACAATACGTGCGGATACTTGCCGAAGAGTTGGCGCTCCTGCCGAAATTTGTCGACGATCTCACGCCAGACCGCATAGAGCTTTATGTCAAGGCGGCCCCGCTTCACGATATCGGCAAAGTTGGAATTCCGGATCATATATTGCGAAAGCCCGGGAAGCTGACGCCAGAAGAATGGGAGATCATGAAGACTCATTCCGCGATTGGCGCGCAAGCGATACGCCAAGCGGTTGCGGAGCAGCCCGACAGAGGCGGGCTCGAGTTTCTGGAAGTTGCAAGTGAGATCGCCAATTTTCATCATGAAAAATGGGATGGATCCGGTTATCCAGCGGGACTATCGGGTCTAGCCATCCCGCTTTGCGCAAGGTTGATGGCTCTGGCGGATGTATTCGACGCGCTCACAAGCAAGCGTGTCTACAAGGAGATATTCGACTTCGATCACGCGATCTCAATCATCGCCGATGGCCGCGGAAAGCATTTCGATCCGGATATCGTCGATGCCTTCCTCGCCCGTCTTTCCGATTTCCGTCGCGTCGCCGTGGAGATGAGGGATTTCGCCCCTTGAACGTACGTGCGCGTTCCAAGCCTCCGCACATTGGCCGCCGTGCGGTCATTACCGGCGCGGCGGCTTTGTCGGCTGGCGTTGCGGCCTGTGATGGAGCGCCGCCGCTGAATATTGCGCTACATCCGTGGCCTGGATACGAGTTCATGCGCCTCGCGTCGCGATCGAATTTGGTCGATGCCCCAGTAAAGATCGTCGACACGACGACCGTTCAGCAGTCGCTTGAAATGATCATGAATGGCTCGGTTGATGGCGCGGGGTTGACGCTCGATCAGGTGCTTGGCCTTCGACGAAGCGGGCAAGATATAGCTGTTGCATTGGTATTCGACGTGTCTGCCGGCGCGGACGCGCTACTTGCCGTTCCGGAGATTTATTCGCTCGGCGCTCTTCGCGGAAAGTGGATCGGGGTGGAACGAAGTACGCTCGGCGAGATCATGCTGGCGAAAGTTCTTGAGTCGGCCGGACTGGATCGTTCTGGCATTGAGGTCGCCTATATCGACGATGATCATGTCGCCGCTTGGGATCGCGGCGGGTTGGATGCCATTATCACCTATGATCCGGCGCGATCTCAGCTGCGCTCCCGTGGTTTACGGCAGATTTTTGATAGCCGCAGACTTCCGCGCTTAATTTTCGATGTACTAGGCGTTCGCCGATCATCGGCGAATCGAAAGGCCACGGCTTTGCGCAAGCTCAATGCCGCCCATTTTGCGCTTTTGGATGAATGGAAGCGGTCGCCCGTCGATTTGGCTTACCGGTTGGCCACAATGCTCTCGTCCTCGCCAGAGGAAGTGATCGATTCGTATGCTGGGCTTGATCTGCCGGACGCTGTCTACAACAGACGATATCTTACGCCCCCCGCCTTGGAGATGACAGCCGCTGCGCAAGAAGTCGCCGCGATTTTGGCGTTCCCAGTACCCGCCAATGATATCTTCGTTGCGGAGTTTCTTCCCGGCGCCCGATGAAAAACAAGCTCCGGATCATTATCACAGTTGTCGCCACGCTTGCTGCCGTCCCGGCACAGTCAAACGCGTGCGTCAGAGTCGGTATTCTGCCGGTCTTCCACGGCGCGATCGAGCAACGGTTCTGGGACGGGCTCGCAGCAAAGCTGGACGGGAATTGCACTGCCGGCTCGCGTATCGAATTTACCGTGATGTCGCGCGCGGCGCTTGACGAGGCTGTGACCGGTAGAACGATCGATGCGGTCATTACGGATCCTGCCCATCGAGGATTCTTGGCAAGGCGCAACGGCGTCGGTTCACCCCTCGTTTCCGTGATCGACGATGCGGATGGCCGCCCCCTGCGGGCGGTTGGCGGCGCGATCATTGCGCGACGGGACGATACCCGCACATTGTCTGGTCTCGGCGACGCGCGCATCGCTGCCGTCGATCGTGTATCACTCGTCGGATTTCAGGCGCAGCTTCTTGCTTTGCGTTCGGCGACCGGGGCGCGGATCGAGCTGGATCGTGTCGTCTTCACCGGCGGCACCCAGGCCGACGCGATTGTCAGGGTATTGCGAGGAGAGGCGGATCTGGCCTTCGTTCCCGCCGGCACGGTCGAACGTCTTGCCGCCTTGGGCGATCCCGCATCAAGTATGGTGAAGGTTGTTGGGCCACTTGAACGCCGCGGCTATCCATACGCGACATCGACGCCGCTCTATCCGACGCGGGCGCTTGCCGCGATCGCCGGCTCGGACGAGGGGGCTTTGCGACAATTGGTTTCTGCCTTGCTCGCGATGCCGCACGCGGGCGCCGCGGGCGTGTCGGTCGGGGGCGTATTCGGTTTCGCGTTGCCTGACGATGACGATTCGGCACGACGGGTTGGTCGCGCGCTCGCCGAACCGCCATATGACTCAGAACCGCAGATACGGTTTATCGACATTTGGCGCGATCATTCCGCTATCGTCATCGCGATAGCGTTTGCGTTCGCCGCAATCCTGGGGTTGCTGGTGCTTGCCAGCCGCATCGCCATTCGTCTGCGCAGCGAGCGCGAGAGGGGCGCGCGCGGTCGTCGACAACTTGAGGAGTTGCTTGCGACGCTTCCTGATCTGGTCTGGATGAAGGATCCGTCGGGAGAATATCTTTTTTGCAACCGCGTCTTCGCAAGCTTTTTCGGCGTGGAGGCGGAAGCGCTTATCGGCCGTCGCGACGAAATGATCCTCGATACTGTCACCGCCGCAAGTGTTCGCGCCGACGATGCTGCGGTTACGGCGCAATTTTCTCCGAGAACGTATGAGGAGACGATTGTCAATCTATCGGACGGTAAGCAATACCTGTTGCATACGACCAAGAGCGCGGTGCGAGATGCGAGCGGATTGCTCGGGGTGCTCGGCGTTGCCCGTGACATAACCGAAATCCGTGCGACCGAGATTCAGTTGCATCAACGGATTCGGGAGCAGCGCTGTCTGAACGCGATTTTCGCGGCGACGGAGGACCCTGATCTACCAATCGATATAATGCTCAACTCGGTTGCAGAGATATTGCCGTCTGGACTGCTCCATGAGGAAGGCGCGCAGGCTTACGTAGAATGGCAAGGGCGGCGGCATTCGGAGTTCGATACCGGAGAATGGCGCTCAATCCTTCGTTCCGACTTTGAAGTCGCGGAGTTAGGGGATGGATGGGTCGCCATCGGTAGCACCGCCTACCTGCCGGAGCGGGATGAAGGCGCCTATATTCACGAAGAACGCGAACTACTGGATGCGGTCGCGCGACGACTGGCAAGCGTTCTATCGCGTCGCCGCGACACTGAGATCGGTCGTCGTTCCGCAGACCTTCTTCGCGAAAGCGAAGCACGGTTCCGCTCTCTGATCGAAAACATCAAGCTACCGGTGCTTTTGTCGACGGACTTTAGGTTCGTCGAGGCAAATCCAGCAGCAGTAGCGTTTCTCGGATACGCGCGCTCAGATTCGATCATCGGGCGATCGCCGCTTGATCTTTCGCCGAAAGTCCTTTCGGATGGCCGCATATCGGCCGACGTCGCGCCGAGTATATCGGCGATCCCGGAGGGCGGTCAGGCGCATCAGTTCGAGTGGGAGCATTTGCGCGCCGACGGATCGGTCGTGTCGGTCGAAGTTACCCTTACGCCGATCAAGATCGACGGCAAGATTTATCTGCATACGGTTTGGACGGATCTTACAGAGCGCAAGCGTGTCGCACGAGAGCTCGATGAGCAGCGCAATCTGTTGGATCGCTTGGTGGCGGAGCGTACGGCCGAACTCGAACTTGCGCGTCGACGCGCGGAAGAGGCGAATAGGGCGAAGAGCGCGTTCTTGGCCAATATGAGCCATGAGATTCGAACGCCGATGAACGCGATCGTCGGATTCGCGAATCTGCTCGCTTCCGAAATCTCGCAGGATCGCGCGAAGCAAAAGGTCTCCAAGATCGTCGGTGCGGCGAAGCATCTGCTCGGCGTCATCAACGATATTCTCGACCTTTCCAAGATCGAAGCCGGCCGGCTGACATTGGCGGATATGCCGTTCGCAGTGGATGCCGTTATCAGCAATGTATCGAGCATCATGCAGGATCGAATAACCGAACGGGGTGTTCGCTTCGCCGTGGAGAAAGATCCGGCTGTTGCCGGCCTCGCTCTGCGTGGCGATGCGGTGCGGCTTAGCCAGATATTGCTGAACCTTTTGGGTAACGCGTCGAAGTTTACGCAACGCGGTAGCATTTCTTTGCGCACGATCGTGCGGCGAACAGGGGCGGATGACGCGGATATTCGCTTCGAGATCGAGGATACGGGCATCGGAATCGCGCCCAACGATATCGATCGTATTTTCGCGCCGTTCGAGCAGGCCGACGCGAGCACGAGCCGGCGGTTCGGCGGCACGGGGCTGGGACTCGCGATCAGCCGCCGGCTTGCAATGATGATGGGCGGTACACTGGACGTCGAAAGCGCGCCGGGTCACGGCAGCAAATTCTGGCTCGACGTTACTTTTGCGCGAGCGCCCATCGAATCCGTGTTCTCGCCAAAGATGCCGGAATCGGATGCCGGAATTCGAAAGGACGCGCGAGTTCTGCTTGTCGAAGACAACGAAACAAATAGGGAGATGGCGTTACAGACATTGCAGAACGCCGGCTTGGCGGTCGAGACGGCGGCGAATGGCGCGGAGGCGCTTTCATCCGCCGTGACGGGCCGATTCGACGTCATCCTTATGGACATGCAGATGCCCGTCATGGACGGGCTCGAAGCCACGCGCCGGTTGCGCGCGTTGCCGGAGGGCGCCGCCGTCCCGATCATCGCGATGACTGCGAATGCGTTCGAAGAGGATCGGCGTTTGTGCTTCGAGGCGGGTATGAACGGCTTCATCCCGAAGCCCGTCGAACCGGCTCAGCTACTCGCAGAGCTTGCGCGCTGGATACCGGGCACGACGCCGGCGCCGACGGCAACCATAATGCAATCGGCTGAAGCGGATTCGGAACGTACTATCGATGTCGGGAGGGCCCTCAGATACTGGGGCGAGCGATCATCGTTCTTACGCGCCTTGGGGAGCTTCGTAGAGCGTCATGACGAAGACACCGTGCGGCGCGCGATCGCGACGTTCGAAGGCGGCGAGCGTCAGGAGGTTCGGCAATTGGCTCACTCTCTCAAAAGTGCCGTTGCGTCCTTCGGCGGCTCCGAAGCTTCTGCCGCGGCATCGAAAGTGGAGTTGGCGGTTCAGCATGGCGCTTCAGGTGATGAAGTTCGAAGCGCGTTAGCCGAGTTAGACAGGGCGTTGAGACGTTTCGTTGCAGAAGCGAAGCATCTGTGCGGCGAGGCGGCGAGCGTTGACCACGTAAACGCCGTACATTCGGGGCGTGAGCCGACGGCCGATGTTACGACGCTTCGCGCGATGCTCGAGGCGGATGATGCGCGAGCTCGTGTGATGTGGCGGACAGTGCGCTCGCAGCTTGAGTCCAGGTACGATCCAGAAGCTATCTCGTGCTTGGATCGGCAGATCGACGCCTTCGAGTTTCCTGCGGCGGCGGCGTCGCTTACGAAGCTTGTCGCGTCCCCGGCAAGCCCTTCCGCCTGATTTTCTGAGAGACCGTGAGAAAGAAAAAGCGCGCTGCGATCAGCCTGCGCGCGCCGACCGATAAAAGAGCTATCTCGAAAGCAAAGAACCCCGTTCTTTGCGTATGATGCGACTCTGATTCAGTTTGATTCGAAGAATTTAGTAGAAAATAGATAAATAAAACCACGCGAAAGTTGGCGTGCCGCAAGCGATGAAGATGAGAACCGTTGGGCGGTAACCATATCGAGGCGGGCGCGCGCCATCACCGTTTCGGCATGGGCGCATCCACCAAGCGGTCGGTGAGGGCGGCACCGATCCAGATCGACCACAATACGATCCACGCGGTCGCAGAGAAGACCGAGGCGCCGGACACGCCCGCACCGACGGCGCAGCCGCCCGCCAGCATCGCGCCGAAGCCCATCAATCCGCCGCCCAAGATGTAGCGCGGCATTCCTGCGGCACCTTGGAATCCCTCGAGCTTCAACTCGCCAGCGGCGGCACCGGCCAGGAATGCGCCGAAGAAAACGCCGGGAATCAGGAACAGATCGAAGGTCACGCCGTCGGGCCAAGTCAGCACGTAATTCAACATATCGGCCGAGGGGCCCGCGAAGCTCAACGAATGCACCGGAACCGGATCGAAGGAGATCGCGGCTTCGTTGAAGGTGAACCACCATGCGGCGGCCACGCTCAAACCCGCGCCGGCGGCGGCGGCGAGCTGCCAGGGTTTGGCGCTGGAGCGCCAAGCGATGAAAAGCCCTGTCGTGAGCCATAGCGTACCGAAAATCGCGGCGCCGCTGTTGCCCAAATGGGTCGCCGCCAGAAGGTCGCGGTTGGCGGGCGAGATCGTCCATATCTCGCCGATATAGCCGCGCAACGGCGCCAGAATGCCGTTGCGCGATGCGAGCGCCACGACCGCGAAGACCAGGCCCGCCAGCAAGGCGCGCAAATTTCCCGTTCCGCTTAGCACCAGCATTCGGCTGGCGCAGGCGCGGGTCAAAATCATCCCCACGCCGAACATCAGGCCGCCGGCGATGGAGCCCGACAGGCTGCCCAGGCTGTTGATCTGGCGCACGGTGCCGGTATCGAACAGGCCCAGCAGGATCAGGCCTTGCGTCGCCACGACCGCGACCGAAAAGACGGTGAGCCAGATCGCGAGCCGGTCGCCCAGCTTGGCGCGCGCGGTTTCGATCGAGGCCGCCCGCAAGCAGAAGCCCGAGCGTTGCGACATGAAGCCGAACAGAATGCCGATGGCGAAGCCGCCCGCCGGCCCTAGCCATTTCTCGCCGGTCCAACTCGCGATATCCTCGAACCCCATCCGTTTCCCCCGAAACGCGAAGGCTGGCGTTCCAGCCGCTTCGTCTGTATATTAGAACTTAAGAAGATACTGGTAAAGGGGACGCCCCATGCTCGATCGCCGCGCTTTCCTCTCCGCCGCCGCTTTGGGCGCGGCCGCCGTCGCCATCGCCGCGCGACCTGTGTTTGCCGCCCCCGCGCGGCCCTTCGTGCTGGCCGAGTTTCGCGCGGCGCAAGAAGCGGACAAAGCGATTTTGATCGACATCACCGCGTCCTGGTGCCCGACCTGCCGGATCCAGAAACCGATCTTAGCGCGGCTGCTGACCAGCGCACGCTTCGCCGCGATGGTGGCGTTCGAGATCGATTTCGACACGCAGAAGGAATACGTGCGGCTGATGGATACGCGTATGCAAAGCACGCTGATCGCGTGGCGCGGCTCCGACGAAATGGGCCGAACGGTCGGCGATACAAATCCCGTGTCGATCGAAGCCTTGCTCGAAATGGCGATGTAGGAACGGCGCGATGCTCGCCACGCTCGCTTTCGCCGTCCTCGCCGGCGGGCTGTCGATCCTGTCGCCGTGTGTACTGCCGCTCTTGCCGATTGTGTTCGCGGCGGCGAATGGCGAGGCGCGATTTGGCGGCTTCGCCTTGGCGGGCGGCTTGGCGCTATCCTTCGCGGCGAGTGGATTGTTCGTCGCGACGATCGGCCACGCGGCCGGGTTGGACGCCGATGCGATGCGGGTTTTCGGCGCGGTCCTGATGCTTGGCTTTGCTGCGATACTCGCGATTCCGCGCTTGCAGGAAGCGGCGGTCGCAGGATTGGCGCCGGTCGGCGGCTTCGTTGCCGCGCGGATCGAGGGCCGTGCGATGCAAGGGTTTGGCGGGCAATTCGCGCTGGGTGCCGCTTTGGGGCTCGCCTGGGCGCCTTGCGTCGGGCCGACTTTGGGCGCCGCCAGCCTGATGGCCGCACGCGGCCAGAATCTCGGCGAGGTCACCGCGACGATGGCGGCGTTCGGCATCGGGGCGGGAATCCCATTGTTGGCGATCGGTGCTTTGCCGGCCGCGCGGCTGTCGGCCGCGAAGGCGCGCCTGCAAAGCGCGGGGCGGGGCGGGAAGCTGCTGCTGGCGACGCTGCTCGCCATCGCGGGAGTGTTGGTGCTTACCGGCCTCGACAAGCGGGTCGAGGCCGCTTTGCTCGATCTGTGGCCGGAATGGCTGATGCTGTTGTCGATGCGATTCTGATCTGCTCAGAACTCCAGATCGTCGACGATCGCGTCGATGCCGGCCTGCGCGCATTTTGCGTCGGCCGCCCCGCCCGGCGCCCCGGAAACGCCGATCCCGCCAAGAATGCCGCCGCCCGCTTCGACCGCGATGCCGCCGCCCACGGCCACGATGCGCGGGAAATGCCGCAAACCCGACATCTCGCCGCTTTCGGAAAGCCGCGCGAGGCCGAGCGTATCCTGGCGCAGCGTGACGGCCGTCCACGCTTTATTGGTCGCGATCTCTACTGTATGCGGCCCGGCAAAGCGATCGCGAATCAGGCTTTGCAGCGTGCCCGCGCGATCTACGATCGCGACGGCGACTTGATAGCCCTCGGCGCGGCAGGCTTTGAGCGCCGCGTCCGCCGCCTTCGCCGCCGTTTCGGGCGTCATCATCTTGACCGTGAATGTGCCTTGTTGTGCAGCGGCCGATGTAGCGCCCGCGCAAGCGAGAAGGGCCGCGATCGCGACTCGGCGAAGGTTCGAATTGGCATTCATCTGATCTCTCCCGTTTCTGGAGTCCGGTTTTGAGTGAACATGAAAATATCACCAGCATCGCGGTATCGGGCTCTTACCACCTCGGGGCGGATAGTGCTAAAATCGATTCCGCAATGCCGAAATCTTCCCGTGACGCCGATATGGATCTGCTCAAACGCAAGGCCGACGAAGCGGCATTGATGTTGAGCTCGATGGCCAATGCGAAACGCCTGCTGGTGCTGTGCCACCTCGTCGATGGTGAGCGCTCCGTCGGCGATCTCGCGGAGATCGTCGGTTTGAGCCCGGCAGCACTTTCCCAGCATCTTGCGAAAATGCGCGCGCTCGAGCTCGTGACCACGCGGCGCGAAGCGCAGACGATCTACTACAGTCTGGCGAGCGTTGAGGTCCGAGAGGTCCTTCAGACCCTTTACAAGATCTACTGCGCGCCGGCTTGTGCGCCGCAAAAGAAAGCCCGCGCCAAGGCCGCGGCGTGACGGCGCATCGGGTCCCGCCGTTTCGGGCATGTAGCGTTTCCTGAATTCGTATTTCATTGATTACTAATTTAGCATATTATAGAGTTCGTTTCCAACGGGAGGAAACGAATGACCGAAACCGCGTTCGAAAACGCGAATACCGATCTGCGATCAGGACGGATCGCTAAGGCGCCCGAGAGCTTCCTTTCCGCGGATGATGTCGCGCATGTGTCCAAGGGGCGGCGCGACGTCTTGCGTGCGAGCTTCGCGGCTGCGCTCGCGGGGCTGGCGGGCGGTGCGGGTGCGGCCAAAGCGCAAGGTGCGGGCGATCCCGAAATCCTGGAATTGCCACCGTGGAGCACGACTTTGGGGATGCCGGTCGCTGCGACGCCTTATGGTATGCCGTCGAAATACGAGCGCAATCTCGTTCGCCGCCAAAGCCCGGGCCTGACGCAGGTCGCCGCGGCGAGTGTGGCCTTTACGCCGTTGCAAGGCAGTTTCGGCATCATCACGCCCTCGGGCTTGCACTTCGAGCGCCATCATCAAGGCTGGTACGACGTAGATCCGCGCCGTCATCGTTTCATGATCAACGGCTCGGCGTCCGACATTGTGCGCACGCCGATGGTCTTCACGATGGACGACCTGATGCGCCTGCCGTCGGTGTCGCGCATGTATTTCATCGAATGCGGCGCCAACACCGGTATGGAGTGGGGCAACGTCGCCGTGCCGACGGTGCAATACACGCACGGTATGATCTCGTGCAGCGAGTTCACCGGCGTGCCGCTGCGCTTATTGCTGGAAATGTGCGGCGCCGACTTCAAAAAAGGCCGGTTCGTGCTGGCCGAGGGCGCCGACGGCTCGTCGATGACGCGCACGATCCCGCTCGATCTCGTAACGTCCGGCGAGGTGCTGGTTGCTTATGGCCAGAACGGCGAGATGCTGCGGCCGGAGAACGGCTATCCGTTGCGATTGGTCGTGCCGGGTGTTCAAGGCGTGTCGTGGGTCAAATGGCTACGCCGCGTCGAGTTGGGCGACAAGCCCTACGCAGCGAAGGACGAGGCAATTCATTACGTCGACCTCATGCCTGACGGCCGCCATCGCCAGTATACGTCGATCCAGGAATGCAAATCCGTCATCACCACACCGTCGGGCGGGCAAACACTGGTCGATAAAGGGTTCTTCAACGTTAGCGGAATCGCTTGGTCGGGCCGCGGCAAAATCCGTAAGGTCGACGTCTCGTTCGACGGCGGGCGGAACTGGCGCGAAGCGACGTTGCAGCGCCCGGTGCTGTCGAAATGCCTGACGCGCTTTACCATCCCTTGGAACTGGAACGGCGAACGCGCGATCCTGCAAGCGCGCGCGACCGACGACACGGGCTATGTGCAGCCGATGATGCGGCAGCTCCGCGCGGTTCGCGGCACGCGCTCGATCTATCACAACAACGCGATCCAGTCTTGGCTGGTGGAGCCGAGCGGCGAGGTCAGCAATGTCCAAACGGCCTGAGAACGATATGCGCCGCTTTGCCCTCGGCGCCGCCGTCGTCGCCGCCGGTTGCGCGATGGCGATCGTCGCCTATGCCAGCGAGAAATTCCCCGGCATCGGCAGGCCGGCGACACGCGCCGAGATCGCCGCTTGGGATATCGACGTCCGCCCGGACTTCAAAGGCTTGCCTAAAGGATCGGGCACGGTCGAGCAGGGGCAAGAAATCTGGGAGGGGAAGTGCGCCTCTTGCCACGGTATCTTCGGCGAGAGCAATCAGGTCTTCACGCCGATCATCGGCGGCACGACGGCCGAAGACATCAAGAACGGCCGGGTCGCCAATCTCGCGCGCCCGGATTACCCGCAGCGCACCACTTTCATGAAGGCGCCGACGGTTTCGACGCTATTCGATTACATCCGCCGCGCGATGCCGTGGAACGAGCCCAAATCCCTGTCTGATGACGACGTCTATGCGGTTCTGGCGTTCATGTTGAACGTCGCGGAGATCGTGCCGGACGACTTCACGCTCGATGACAAATCGATCCGCGAGGTGCAGAATAGAATGCCGAACCGCAACGGCATGTCGACCGAGCATGCGATGTGGTACGGCATCGGCTTCGGCCAGGAGAAGCGTAAACCCGATGCGCGCAACACGGCGTGCATGAAGGATTGCGGGGAGGAAGCGAAAATCGTCTCGATCCTGCCCGATTATGCATGGCCTTCGCACGGTAATATCGCGGCGCAGAACCGCCGCATTGGGCCGGTGCGCGGCCGGATGACGGGCGACACGGATCCAGACGCGATCGACGATCCCTCGCCGCCGGAGATGAAGCTCGCGAACGAAGCGGGCTGCATGGCGTGTCACGCGATCAACAACAAGCTCGTGGGTCCCAGCTACGCCGACGTGTCAGCGCGGTATCGCGGCAAGGATGGGGCGGCGGATATGCTCGTCGCCAAGCTCGTGAAGGGCACGGAGGGCACGTGGGGCTCGGTCGCAATGCCGCCGCAGGAAGCGGTAGCGGAAGGCGATCTGAAGTCGATCGTCGAGTGGATTTTGGCCGGCGCGCGCGAACGCTGACCGGCGATGGAGCAACAATCAATGCGGAGGAACGTGGAAATGACGCATAAGACGGTCGGGCGCCGGAAGGTGCTCAAAAACGGCGGCTTGCTGGCGATGCTTGCGGCGGCCGGATTCGCGGTGCCGAAATCGGCGCTCGCCGCGTGGAACAAGGCGGCTTTCGAAGGCAAGACGGTCGAAGATGCGATCAAGGCGATGGGCGGTTCTTCGCCGGCCAACACTGCCGATCTGCAGATCATCGCTTCGGACATCGCCGAGAACGGCGCCGTCGTGCCGATCCAGGCGGTCAGCCGTCTGCCCAACACGCAGCAGATCGCGGTTCTGGTCGAGAAGAATCCGAACGTGCTGGCCGCGATCTTCGATGTCGGGCCCGATATCGCCCCCGACTTCACGACGCGCATTAAGATGGGCCAGACGTCGAACGTCTATGTCGTCGCGAAGGCCGACGGCAAGTTCGCGATGGCGGTCAAGGAAATCAAGGTCACGCTCGGCGGCTGCGGCGGCTGAACGGAAGGACAGGAGAAGATCATGGCAAGCCCAATGCGCATCCGCGCCGCCAGCAAAGACGGCGTTACCGAAGTCCGCATTCTGATGAACCACGAGATGGAAACCGGCCAGCGTCGCGACGCGTCGGGCAATCTCGTGCCCGCCTGGTTCATTCAGGAAGTGAAGGCCAGCCTCAACGGCAAGGAAATCCTACAAACGCAGTGGGGCCCTTCGATTTCGAAGAATCCGTATTTCGCATTCAAGGTGAAGGGCGGCAAGGCGGGCGACACCATCGCTGTGACCTGGGTCGATAATAAGGGCGACACGCGCACCGACGAGGCGAAAGTCACCTGACACGCGTATCGTCGTTGGGCGGGAGATGGTGCGGTGCGGGCGAATGACCGCGCCGCCGGCTCCGGAGTGGGGGAGAAAACGATGAAAAAGAAAACGACGGCCGCTTTGGCCGCGATCCTTACGTGTACGGCGCTTTCCGGCATGCCGATCGCGCAGGAGAAGGACGATACGATCAAGGGCATCGAGGCCTATCGCGAGGCCTTGAAAGATGGCAACCCGGCTGAGCTGTTCGAAATGGAAGGCGAGGAGCTTTGGAAAAAGCCCGCCGGCCCCAAGAACGCGTCGCTCGAGCAATGCGATCTTGGGCTGGGAGCTGGCAAGGTCGAAGGCGCCTTCGCGCAATTGCCGCGCTACTTCGCCGATACGGACAAGGTGCAGGACGTCGAATCGCGCTTGCTGACCTGCATGTCGACGCTGCAAGGCATCGACGTGAAGCCCTATATCGACGCACGTTTCAACACGCCGATGAAGAACCAGCTCGTGGCCCTCGCCACCTATATCTCGGGGGCTTCCAAGGATATGCCGGTCAAGGTTTCGACCGCGCACGCTAAGGAACGCCAGATGTACGAGCTGGGCAAGCGCATGTTCTATTACCAGGCGGGGCCGCATGATTTCTCCTGCGCCACTTGCCATGGCGAGGAAGGCCGCCGGATCCGTCTCCAGGATCTACCCAACATCACAACGAAACAGGGTGCCGCCGCGGGCTGGACAAGCTGGCCCGCCTATCGCGTCAGCGCCGGCCAAATGTGGTCGATGCAATGGCGCATCAACGATTGCTTCCGCCAGCAGCGTTTCCCCGAACCGGTCTACGCGTCGGATCTGACCATCGCCTTGTCGATGTTCATGGCGGAAACGTCCAACGGCGCGGCCGTCGCCACGCCCGGCATCAAGCGATAGGAGCCCCGTCATGAACCTCCAGAAAACGACGATGGCCGCCCTTGTCGCGCTGGCAGCACTCGCCGGCGTGTTCGGCGCGAATGCGCAAACCAAAAGCTCGTGGGGCCCCGGCGCCGACGATGCGGCCTTCGCGGAGATGCTGCGAACCGGCTTCAAGAATGCCGGGACCGTCACGGTCGAACGTTTGAAGCAGGACGAAACCCAAGCCTTCTGCTCCGATCCGGAGACTTCGACAGCCAAAGATTCAGTGAAACGCGCCGAAGCGATCGAGGCCGCAAATCTCTCCACCGTCAAATGGCCGAGCGACGGCAAGTTCCTGGGCGATTGGAAGGCGGGCGAAGCGTTGGCGCAAAGTGGTCGCGGTTTGACCTGGACCGATGGCGCCAACCAGGCCAATGGCGGCAATTGCTACAATTGCCACCAGATCGACGCCAAGGAGATCTCCTACGGCACGATCGGCCCGAGCCTCCACCAATACGGCAAGCTGCGCGGTAACACCGAAGAGGTGCAGCGCGCGACTTGGGCCAAAATCTTCAATTCGAAGGCCGCCAACGCGTGTTCGAATATGCCGCGTGCCGGCCATATGGGGATTTTGTCGGAGAAGGGCATTAAGGACATCATGGCCTTGCTGCTCGATCCGGAATCGCCGGTCAACAAGTAGCGCACGAAGGTATAACGAAAATGGATCGCCGGGAGTTCATGGGCGTGATCGCGGCCGCGGCCGCATCGGGCTTCGCGTTTCCTTCGGGGGATGCGCGTGCCCAGCAAGCGGCGGACGCGATCTACGACGCGCCCGCCTTCGGCAATGTGTCGCTATTGCACATGACCGACTGTCACGCCCAGCTTTTGCCGATCCATTTTCGTGAGCCGAACGTCAATTTGGGGATCGGCACGATGAATGGCCGCCCGCCGCATCTGGTGGGCGACGCGCTGCTGCGCCATTTCGGTGTGGCGCCGGGTTCGCGTCTGGCCTTCGCCTATTCGCATCTCGAATTCGAAGCCCTCGCCAAACGCTATGGCAAAGTCGGCGGTTTCGCCCATCTCGCGTCGCTGGTGAAGCGCGTGCGCGCCAATCGACCGGGCGCCTTGCTGCTCGACGGCGGCGACACGTGGCAAGGTTCGGCGACCGCGTTGTGGACCAATGCGCAGGATATGGTCGATGCGACCAAGCTGCTGGGCGTCGACGTGATGACGCTGCATTGGGAATGCACCTACGGCATGGAACGCGTCACGGATCTCGCTGAGAAGGACCTCAAAGGCAAGATCGAGATCTTGGCGCAGAACATCAAGACCGCGGATTTCGGCGATCCGGTGTTCGAGCCGTTCACGCTGCGCGATATCGGCGGCGTGAAAGTGGCGATCGTCGGTCAGGCCTTCCCGTACACGCCGATCGCCAATCCGCGCTACATGGTGGCCGATTGGACCTTCGGCATCCAGGAAGAGAACATGCAGGCGAGCGTCGACGCGGCGCGCGCGGCGGGTGCTCGCGTCGTTGTCGTGTTGTCGCATAACGGCATGGACGTCGATCTCAAGCTCGCCTCGCGCGTGCGCGGGATCGATGCGATCCTGGGCGGACACACGCATGACGGCGTGCCGTCGCCGATCGTGGTCGAAAATCCCGGTGGCAAGACGCTGGTGACCAACGCCGGCTCTAACGGCAAGTTCCTGGGCGTGCTCGATCTCGACGTGCGCGACGGCCAGGTTCGCGATTTCCGCTACAAGTTGCTGCCGGTCTTCGCCGATCTTTTGACGCCGGACGCGGAAATGGCGGCATTGATCGCCAAGGTTCGCGCGCCGTATCTCACGAAGCTCGGCGAGAAACTCGCGGTCAGCGAAGGGCTGCTCTACCGCCGCGGCAATTTCAACGGCACGTTCGACCAGCTGATCCTCGATTCGCTGATGCAGGAGAAGAACGCCGAGATCGCCTTCTCGCCGGGTTTCCGCTGGGGCACGACGATTTTGCCGGGTGAGGCGATCACGATGGAGCACGTGATGGACCAGACGGCCATCACCTATCCCTATACGACCGTCACCGAAATGCCGGGCGAACAGATCAAGCTGGTGCTCGAAGACGTATGCGACAATCTGTTCAATCCTGACCCCTATTACCAGCAGGGCGGCGACATGGTGCGCGTGGGCGGCTTGCGCTATCGCTGCGATCCGTCCGCCGCGAGCGGCAATCGCATCGTCGAGATGTCGTTGAACGGCAGGTCGATCGAAGCCGCGAAGACCTACAAGGTCGCGGGCTGGGCGCCGGTCGCCGAGGAAGCGAAGAACGCTGGCGGCGAAGCGATTTGGGATCTCGTGGGCCGCTATCTGCGCGCCAAGAAGACGCTGCCGGCGCCGAATTTGAACCTGCCGGGGCTCGTCGGCGTCGACGGCAATCCCGGTATCGCGCCCTAAAAATCCGGTTAGGGAAAATCCGATAAGGCCGCCGGGCGGGGCGAGGGGAGCCCGTCCGGCGCCACGCCTTCAACTGCCCCAGATTTCCTGGGTCGCCGAAGCGTACCAGCCTTCCGCGTAATGCGCTTCCTCGTCGCGGAAGCGCGCGGCGTTTTCGGGGGTGCGCGGGCTGACGCCGCCGGCACCCTGGACGGCCACGATGCCTTGCGGCGTAGCGCGATAGATATCCGCGACCGAGATCCCGTAATCGGGGGCGATCAGCGAATAACAGGTGTTCGCGAAGACCGGCGCCTCGGCCGCGCGGCCGTTGATCTTCGCCGCGATGGCGCGCGCGACGAACTTCGCTTGGCTCGATGCCGCGAAACCCGATTTGGGCATCGCACCGGCGATCGAAGCATCGCCGATCACGTGGATATCCTTAATCCGCGTCGATTCGAAGGTGAACGGGTCGACGGGGCACCAGCCCGCACCGCCGCCTTCGGTCGCCGCAAGCCCCGCGTCGCGCGCGATCTTGCCGGCGTATTGCGGGGCGATCACGTTGGCGACGGCCGCCTTGTGGCGCTGGCCGAACTCGCTGACCAGCGTCATCTCGCCGGGGATCGCCTGGGTGATGCGGCCGTCCTGGCCCAGCGGTACCCATTCGATCATATCGCCATACAGCGCTTTCCAGCCGTCCTGGAAAAGCGGCTGTTTGGAGAACGCATCCTTCGAATCCAGCGCCAGAATTTTCGAGCGCGGCTTCGACTTCTTGAGATAATGCGCGATCATCGAGATGCGCTCGTACGGCCCCGGCGGGCAGCGGAACGGATTGCCGGGGATCGATAGCGCCACCACACCCCCATCGGGCATCGCTTCGAGCTGACGGCGCAGCAATTCGGTCTGCGGACCGGCCTGCCAGGCATGCGGCATGATCGCCGACGCGGCTTCGTCGTAGCCTTGGATGGCGCCCCAGCGGAAATCGACGCCGGGCGACACGACCAGCACGTCGTAGGGCAGCGTGGCGCCGCCCGCGGTGCGGACCATTTTTGCGTTGCCGTCGATCGCGACGGCGCTGTCGCGCACATGGCGCACGCCGTGCTTGCCGGTCAATGCCGAATAACTATGCGTGATGTCGGCCATCGTCTTGAAGCCGGCCAACACGTAGTTGGAGAACGGGCAGGTTTGGAAGGCGGATTTCGGCTCGATCATCGTGACCGAGATGCCGGGATCCTCCTGACGGATGAATTTCGCGGCCGTGGCGCCGCCGAAGCCGCCGCCGATGACGACGACACGTGCTTTGGCGGGCGGCTCGCTGGCGCAGCCCGCGAGCGCGGCGGAGGCGAGGATCGAACCGCCGAAGGCGCGGCGGGAAAGTTTGAATCCGGTCATGTGCGTCGCTCCCCGTTCAGCGCCAATTGGCGGAAATTTCTTTGGCGATCTCGCCGATTTCGGCGTCGCTGAAGCCTTTAGCGTGACGGTTCATCATCGTCGCCGGGCGTCGATCGTTCTTGAAATCCAGCATCGCCTGGCGAAGCTGCATCTCGGTGCGCCCATAGATAGATGGAATGGCGCCCGCGCTGTGGCCGGCGGGGCCGTGGCAGCCGGTGCAGGTTGCGGCGAGCGTGCGGCCGGAAGTCGGTGCTGGCGTCTGCGCCGCGACGGTCGCGACAAGACCGAAAGTCGCGCACGCGGCGACGATCCATGCGAGATGGCGCATTGTTCCTCCCCTCCCTCGAACTCGCCTGAATTTTTTTGGCGATTGACGCGGTCTATTTCGGCGCCGCATATTTCGTATATCAGAAGCTTCTTATACAAGGCAATCCGAAAACACAGAATGCAGCGAGGCTTCGGAAACCGGAGGAGTCCCCCATGCGAGTTTCCGCATTTGCGTCATATTCATTCGCCTTCACCGTTGCTTTCGCAACTGCAGCATCCGACGCGAAGGCCGATACGGCGGCGGGCGAGGTGAGTTTCAAGCGCGCTTGCGCCGCATGCCATAACGCGACTGCGGAAGGTCCGCGCAAAATGGGCCCGACGATGCACGCTATCGTCGATCGCACTGTCGCATCGATCGAGGGATTCAAATACTCGAACGCGAAGCGCACGTCGGACATGAAATGGTCGCCCGAGAATCTCGACCGCTATCTCGCCAATCCGCGCGAGTTCATGCCCGGAACGACGATGGCTTATGCAGGAATGAAGAATGACGCCGAGCGCGCCAATTTGATCGCGTATCTCAAAACCTTGAAGTGAGCCCAGACAATTTAATTCCAAATGGCGACGCGCCTTCGATGGCGTCGTCGCGGTCAACAAGATCGGCGCGTATCACACCGACCAGCTTCGCATTGCGTCCCTCTTCGTCGAAGGAAAGATCTTCTTTAGCACTATCGCGGCTATCGCGGCGCTGATCTGCACCAAGCTGCATGCGCATACTTTCTCAAATTTTCTTGTCGCGAGCTGGCGCTGGCGACCTCATGCCTCGTCCGATCCGATGGCGATCAAACTCAATCGAAGCCACCTCACTTAATGCATCGCGAAGTTTATTCGATTACCAGAACGAACAAAAATAATAGATATTAAAAATAAATACTAAACGAAAAAGTTGGCGTCCCCTAGGGGATTCGAACCCCTGTCACCACCGTGAAAGGGTGGTGTCCTAGGCCTCTAGACGAAGGGGACATCCTTCGCGAAAGCGGGCCTGTGTACCCGCTTGTGCGGCGCAAATCAAGTGCCGGAAAAGAGCGATTTTACAGCCGAAAACGGGAGCTTAACGCAGTCGTGCCGGCTTTTGTGCCGGGCGACGGGCGCAAAAGCGTCCCACGGGGCCGGGGCGGACCCGCCGGCGAGCACCGATTCGACCGCCGCTTGGGCTTCGGCCAGCGCCGAAGCGGCCGGTTTGCCCTCGAGCACGCGCGCCAAAGCCGCCGTCGAGGCTTGGCACAAAGCGCAGCCGCGCACTTTGTGGCGGATGCCGTGCGCGACGCCGTTCTCGACCCTGCCGTCGAGCGTCACGCGGTCGCCGCACAGCGGATTGTCGACCGTGACGCCCGCGCCCGGCGGTAAAGCGGCCGCGTGCGTGCGGTCCTTGGCGAGCGCCATCAGCGCGTCGTGATAGAGCGCGTCGTTCATGTCAGCACGTGCTTCGCCTCGGCAAGCCCGGCGAAAAACAAATCGATGTCTTCGTCCTCGCAATAGAGGGCGAGCGACGCGCGCGTCGTGCCGGCGAGATCGAATTTCGCGTGCAGCGGCTGGGCGCAATGATGCCCGCCGCGCAAAGCCACGCCATGTCGATCCATGATCTGGCAGATATCGTGCGGATGCGCGTCGGCGAGGTCAAACGACACGACGGGCGCGCGGCCTTGCAAGCCCTGCGGCCCGATCACGGTGACGCCATCGATTGCGCGCAAACCGTCGAGCAAGCGGCCGGTCAGGCGCAGCTCGTGCGCCGCGATCGCGGCCCAGTCGAGCGTGCCGAGCCATTCGCATGCCGCTCCCAGGCCGATCGCGCCGGAAATCGGCGGCGTGCCGGCTTCGAACTTCGCGGGCGCCTTGGCCGCCGTGAAGCCTTGCGTGGTGACGTTGGCGATCATCTCGCCGCCGCCCAGGAAAGGCGGCATCGCGTCGAGCAGTTCCGCCTTCGCCCACAACGCGCCCACGCCATGCGGCGCGAAGGTCTTGTGGCCGCTGAACGCGTAGAAATCGACGCCGAGGGCGGGGATATCGACCGGCCCGTGCGGCGTGCGCTGCGCGCCGTCGAGCAGCACGCGGGCACCCATGCGCTTGGCCGCCGCCACGATGGCCGGCACGTCGAGCACCGCGCCGGTGACGTTCGAGACATGCGCGAGCGCCACGAGCTTCGTGCGCGGCGAGAGCGTTCGAACGACAATGCGCCCTTCGCCGTCGACCGGCAGGAAATTCACCTTCACGCCGCCGCGCGCCGCCAGCATGTGCCAGGGCACGATGTTGGAATGATGCTCGAGCTCCGAAACCGCGATCTCGTCGCCGGGCTTCAGCAACGCGCCGAAGGATTGCGCGACCAGATTGATCGCCGCCGTGCAGCCGCTCGTGAACACGATCTCCTCGGCCGGGACCGAGAGATAGGCGGCGACCTGCGCGCGCGCCTTCGCGTAAGCCTCGGTCGCCGCTTCGGCCAAGCGATGCACGCCGCGTTTGACGTTGGCGCGCGCACTGGTCTCGAAGGCGCGCACGGCGTCGAGCACGATATCCGGCGTTTGCGCCGTCGCTCCGCTATCGAGATAGGCGATGCGCGGGCCCGGCCGGTTCAGCAGCGGAAAATTGCGGCGCAGATTCATGCGCGTTTCTCGCGCATGGCGCGAAAATTCGCCAACGCCTCGGCGGTGTCGAGATCGACCAGCACGCCGTCGTCGGGCATCGGCACTTCGCAAAGCATGTCTTCGTGTTTGCGCATGACGATGCGGGCACCCTGATCGCCGTCGAGGGCGAGGATCTGCGCGAAGAATTCGCGGCCCCACAAAACCGGATTGCCGCGCTTGCCGTCGAACGCCGACACGCAGATCGCGCGACCTTCGAGGGGCGAAAACGCCGCGATCAGGCGATCGACATGGGCGGCCGTGACCAACGGCATATCGCCGAGCAGCACGACGGCGCCGTCGCAATCCTCGGGCACTTGCGCAATACCCGCGCGCACGGAACTGGCGAGGCCCGAGGCGAAGTCCGGATTTTCGACAATGGCGACATCGGCGGGCAGCGCCGCTTTGGCGCGCGACGCGTCGTTGCCGACGACCACGATCGTGTGCGCGGCCTGGGAATCTTTCGCGGCGCCGACGGCGCGCGACAGCATCGTTTGTCCGTCGATCTCGACGAACAGTTTGTTCGCGGGCGCCATGCGACTGGACTTGCCGGCGGCGAGCACGATGGCGGCGATCTTCGGCGCTTTGGGCGACTGGGCTTCGCCCGCGCGCGGGGTGGGGCGCGGGATTTCGGCGAGCAGGCCGCCCACGCCCATGCGGGCGATGGTTTCGCGCCCGATGGGCTGCCCCGCCGCATGACGGCGCAGCACCCAGTCGAAACCATTGAGCTTGGGCGAGCGCGCACAGCCCGGCAGACCGATCACCGAAGATGAACCCAAACGCGCGACGAGCAACAGATTGCCGGGATCGACCGGCATGCCGAAATGCTCGACCGTTCCGCCCGCCGCTTCGATCGCGGCGGGAATCGCATCGCGCCGGTCGACGACGGCCGATGCGCCGATGACAAGGATCGGGTCGCAACCCGAGACGGCGAGAAGCTCCTGCGCGATGGCGGCGGCGGCATGATCGCAAATGCGCGCGGTTTCCAGCGAGGCACCCAACGCGGCGAGACGTTGGCGCGTCGCGTCTTCGGTCTTTTCGAGGACGGAGGCTTTGGTGCCGGGCAAGCGCGTTTGGATCAGCGCGGCCCGCTTCGGCGTAAAGGCGGCGAAGGTCACGGCGTTCCCCGCGAGCGCCAAGCATTTCTCCAGCGCATCGCGTGGCGCTGCAAAGGGAATGATCTTCACCGTCGCCAGCATCGTGCGCGGGTCGGCCGGCGCGCAGTCGGCGAGCGTGGCGATCGTGATCGCTTCGTCCACCGCGTTGATCGCGTCGATCTTCGCGGCGTCTATGCGCACGAGGCCCGGCGCGCGGGCGAACAGATTGCAGCGGCCGGTGAAGGGTGCGGCGACGTCGATCCCGGGCCCCGCCAGCGCCTTCGCCAAGGCATGGGCCGCATCGTCTTCGGCCACATCGTTCGCGTCGAGCCGTGCGACGACGACCGACGCAACGTTCGCATCGATCAATGCGGCGATATCCGCGGCGTTGAGCTTGCGGCCTTTGCGCAGCGACACCGATCCGGCGCGCACGCCATGGGCGAGGATCGCCCCTTCGGCTTGGGCGGGCGGGACGGGGCCGAAAAACATCAGGGCTGCCGGCGCGCCTTGACGATCTGCGCGACGATCGACACCGCGATTTCGGCGGGCGATAGCGCGCCGATATCGAGCCCGACGGGCCCGCGAATGCGCGCGAGGGCGGCGTCGTCGTGGCCGAGTTCCTTGAGGCGCGCCAGCCGCGCCGCATGGGTTTTTCGCGAACCCAGCGCGCCGATATAGAAGGCCGGCGATTTCAGCGCGGCGTCGAGGGCGGGATCGTCGATCTTCGGATCGTGGGTGAGCGTGACGATGGCGCTGCGCGTATCGGGCTTCAATTCGGCCATCGCGTCGTCGGGCCATTCGGTCGAGACGGCGTAGTCTTCGAAACGCTGCGACGTCGCGAAGGCGCGGCGCGGATCGATCAGCGTGACGCCGAAGCCCGCCATCGCGCCCATACGCGCCAACGGATCGGCGATGTGGACGGCGCCCACGACGATCAAGCGCGGCGGCGGATTATGGACCTGGACGAAAACGGGGCCCGCACCGGTTTGCAGCGTGCCGGACTCGTCGCGCGTCAGCATGTCCTGCACGCCGAGGATCATATCGACGTCGAGGCACAACGGGCCTTCGGCGCCGTCCTTGAAGATCAGCTTCTGCGCGCCCGAGCGCAGATTGGTCGCGAGCGCCACCGGCCGCTTGGCGCGGCGGGCGGTTTGCAGCGCGGCGAGAATGGCGGTGTCCATGGCGTCAGCCCAACCGTTCGACGAAGACTTGGACCTTGCCGCCGCAGGCCAGGCCGACTTCCCAGGCTTGCTCGTTGGTCACGCCGAAATCGAGCAGGCGGGGCTTGCCGTCGCCGATCGCGGCGAGGGCTTCCTTGATGACCGCCCCTTCGATGCAGCCGCCGGAAACGGAGCCCAAGAACTTGCCCTCGCCATCGACGGCGAGTTGCGAGCCGACGGGGCGGGGCGAGGAGCCCCAGGTCGTCACCACGGTGGCGAGCGCCACGTTGCGGCCTTCGCGGCACCAAGCCTCGGCTTGGTCGAGTACGTCTTCGGTCATGCGGCCATCCCTCGCCAAACGTAACGCCCCCGCGTGCGCGGGGCTTCGCCCAGGGCTGCGACCAGCGCTTCGAGCGAGTCGAGATTATGGACCGGGCGGAACTCGTCGACGAACGGCAGGATCGCCCGGATCCCCAAGGATTTGGGTTCGAAGCGGTCGTATCGCAAGAGGGGGTTGAGCCAAACCAAGCGCCCGCAGGATTTGGCGAGGCGCTCGGCCTCCACGGCCAAACCGTCGCCGGCCTCGCGATCAAGTCCATCCGTCACAAGAAGCACCGTGGGCGAACGCGCCAGACTGCGCCGCGACCAGCGCCAATTGAACTCGCGCAAGCAAGCGCCGATACGCGTACCGCCCGACCAGTCCTCGACCAGTTCGGCGATCTTCGACAACGCCTTGTCGACGTCCTTCTGGCGCATCGCGCGTGTGACATTGGTCAAACGCGTGCCGAACAGGAAGACCTGCACGCGCGCCCGATCGGTCGCCAGCAGATGCAGGAAATGCAGCAGCATGCGCGCGTAGCGTTCCATCGAGCCCGAGATATCGAGCAGAACGACCAAAGGCGGCTCTTCGACGCGCGGCGCCTTGAAGGCGAGGGTGGCCATATCGCCGCCCGAGCGCAGCATCGCGCGGATCGTCGCGCGATGGTCGAGACGCCTTCCGCGCTTGTCGGGCCGATGGCGGCGCGTGCGCCGCATGGGGAAAGGCGAGACGAGCCGCGCCATCGCGCGTTGCGCGCGCGCGATCTCGTCGGCCGACATCTGCTCGAAATCCTTCTTCTGCAAGAGTTCGCGTTCGGAGAACGTCATCGCCGCGTCGAAACGTTCCTCGTCTTCCCGCTGTTCGACCGGCCTTGGGGCGCGATCGACGGTATTGAAGGCGTCGGCCACGCGGCGCAACGGCTCCTCGACATCGCCCTTGTCGTCGCCGACGGGCGAGGGCGGCAGCAGCGTGCTCATCGCGCGTTCGAGCAGTTTGGGATCGCGCCAGAACATGAGAAAGGCCTGGTCGAACACGTCGCGCTGGTCGCGGCGATTGACCAGCGTGGCGTGCAGCGACCAATAAAGATCGGATTTGCTGGCCACACCCGCAGCACCGACGGCGCGCACGGCTTCGATCGCGCGGCCCGGGCCGACGGGAATGCCGGCCGCGCGCAGCAGACGCGCGAAGCGCACGATGTTCTCGACCAGCGTGCCTTCGCCGTCGCTCATGCGGCCGTTTCTTCCACCGATTGCAGCAGCTTCATCGCGGTCGTGCCGCGGATGCGCGCGATATCGTCCTGGTATTTGAGCAAGGCACCCAGCGTATCGTCGATCGTCGCGGGATCGAGCGCGATACGATCGAGCGCCACCAGCGCGTTGGTCCAGTCGAGCGTTTCGGCGACACCCGGCTGTTTGAACAGCTCTTCGCCGCGCAGCTTCTGCACGAAGCCGACGACTTGGCGCGAGAGCGTCTCGCCCACGCCGGGGCATTTGGCGCGCACGATCTGCAACTCGCGCGCCGCGTCGGGGAAATCGACCCAGGCGTAGAAGCAGCGGCGCTTCAACGCGTCGTGGATTTCCCGCGTGCGGTTCGACGTGACGATGGTCAGCGGCGGGGCGGGGGCTTTGACCGTGCCCAGCTCCGGAATCGTCACCTGCCAATCCGACAGGACTTCCAGCAGATAGGCTTCGAAGGGTTCGTCGGCGCGGTCGAGTTCGTCGATCAGCAGCACCGGCGGGCCGGCGGGATCGGGGGCGAGCGCTTCCAGCAACGGGCGGCGGATCAAGAAACGTTCGGAGAAGATTTCGCTTTCCAGCGTCGCCTTGTTGTCGCCGCCCGCTTCGGCAAGGCGGATTTCCATCATCTGGCGCGGATAGTTCCACTCGTAGACGGCGGCGGCCGCGTCCAGGCCTTCATAGCATTGCAGGCGGATCAGCTTGCGGCCCAGGCTCGCGGCCAGGACCTTGGCGATCTCGGTCTTGCCGGTTCCCGGCTCGCCTTCCAGGAACAAGGGGCGGCCGAGTTTGAGCGACAGCAGCAGCGCCGTCGCGAGGCTGCGGTCGGCGACGTAATTCTTCGAGGCGAGCAGGTCGAGCGTGGCTTCGACCGTTTTCGGCAATTCCATGGGAGCCCGGGCGTTGATGGTTCGGAGCGCCAGCATCGCATGCCCGGCACCACATTCGGAAGAGCCTTAGCTTCGCCTCGCTATGCCTTGATCATAAGGGAAATTCGTCCTTTCGGGCTGTCGCGAGCGGTGAGCGGCAAGCGGCGCGGCGGCTTTCATCCGGCTTTAATAAATTCGGACTTATGGTGGTGAAAGAAAAATTGCGGCGCGGGTTCACTCAAACTTCGGAGTCCGTCATGAAAGTCGCCACATCCCCAAAAGGTCGTATGGGCTTGCGCGGCCGCGCCTTGGCCGCCTTCGCGGCGATCGCGCTGGCCTTCGTCATCGCGGCGGTTGTCGATCTTTTCGGCGACAGGGATCGGATCATGGCCGATCGGAAGGAGAAGACGCGCGAACTGGCCGAAGTTGGGCAGGGTATCGCGGCGTATTTCCATTCGTTGGAGACCAGCGGCACCTTGCCGCGCGACGAAGCGCAGAAGCGCGCTTTGGCGACGCTTGAGCAATTGCGCTACTCGGGCAGCGAGTATTTCTGGGTCAACGACTACGATGCGCGGGTTCTGATGCATCCGTTCGTCAAGGCGATCGTCGGGATCGACCTTGCGACCGCGCAGAACAAGCGCTTGTTGCCGTTGTTCCAGGATTTCGCCCGGATCGCCCGCGGCGCGGGCGGCGGGTATCACGATTACCCCTGGCCCAAGCCCGGCGCGTCGGAAGATCAACCCAAGATATCCTTCGTCAAAGCCTTTCAACCCTGGGGCTGGGTCATCGGCACCGGCATCTATGTCGATGACGTGGAGGCCGCGTTCCGGGTCGAGGCGATCAAAAGGGCGATCGCGCTGCTGTTGATCGCGGCGATCATGATCGCGGTCGTATGGTTGCTCGACCGGACCATGCTTCGGCCCCTGGGCGCGCTGATCGGGACGGTCACGGAACTTTCCGCCGCCCGCTTGGACGTGAGTGTTCCCGCCGTCGAGCGCGCCGACGAACTTGGCGAGATGGCGCGCGCCATCGAGGTCTTGCGTCGCAACGCCGTGGCGCGGCGCGATCAGGAGGCCGCCGAGGCCGCCGCGCGCGCCGTCCAGGATTTGCGGCGCTTGGCGATGGAGCGGCACACAGCGGATCTCAACGCGACGGTCTCGGGGGTTCTGGAATCGCTCTCGGAAGCCGCCGCGGCCATGCAGCACTCGGCGCGCACGATGAGCGACACCGCCGCGCGCACGCGCGATCAGGCCGGTACGGTCACCGACAACGCCACGCGCAGTTCCGACAATCTCACGACCGTCGCCGCCGCGTCGGAACAAATGCTCGCCTCGATCCGCGAAATCGGCCGCCAAGTCGGCGAATCCGCCAAGATCGCGGCCGACGCCGTCGTGGAAACGAAACGTACCGACGAGATCGTCAAAGGTTTGGTCGATGCCGCCGGTCAGATCGGCGACGTGGTCAAACTGATCAACGACATCGCGTCGCAGACGAATCTTCTGGCGCTCAACGCGACGATCGAAGCGGCGCGCGCCGGCGACGCTGGTAAGGGCTTCGCTGTGGTGGCTTCGGAGGTGAAGAGTCTCGCCGGGCAGACATCCAAAGCGACCGACGAAATCGCGGCGAAGATCGAGGCGGTCCAAGGCGCGACGGGCAGAGCGTCCGGGTCGATCGCCAAGGTCTCGTCGATCATCGCCCAGATCAGCGAGATCGCGGCGGGGATCGCGGACGCGGTCAACCAGCAATCGACGGCGACGCAAGAGATCGTGCGCAACGTGCAAAACGCCAGCGAATTGACCGGCGCGGTGACCAGCTCGATTTCGGGCGTTTCGGCGGGGGCGGGGGAGACCGGCGCGGCGGCGGAAGTGGTTCTGACGTCCTCGGGCGGGCTCGCAGACCAAGCGTCGAGCTTGCGCCGCGAGGTCGAGAGCTTCCTGCGGCAGATGCAGGATAGCGGCGACCGGCGCGGCTTCGAGCGTCTGAAATGCAATATTCCGATCGTCATCGACCGGCGCGGCACGCGCCACGAAGCGATTGCCGTCGATATCTCGATGGGCGGGCTGCGCGCGGGAATTGAACTGTCCGGCGCGCGTCCCGGCGAATCGGTCACAATTCAGTTCGGGAAAATCAAAGTCGCGGCCCGGATTGCGCGGGTGACGGGCGAAGGCGCATTGGGGCTTATGTTCTCGCTCGCGGGCGACGAGGCCGGTCAGGCATATATCGAATCGCTGGTCGAGGATGCCCGCCGCGGTAAAGCGGCTTAAGCCGCAAGCGTAGCGCCAAGCCCAAAAGAAAGGGCCGGTGCCCCGAAGAACACCGGCCCCGGTAGTCTTGGTACGGGGCAGTCTTAAGCTGCCGCCACCGCGCGTTTGGCCATCACGCCGATCAGATGGGCGCGATATTCGGCCGAACCGTGAATATCGGAGTTGAGACCGTCCGCCGACGCCTTGACGCCGTCGAGCGCCGAGGCCGCGAAGTTCTTGGACAGCGCCGCTTCGGCTTCCTTCCAGCGGAAGACGGCCGAGGCCGCACCGGTGACCGCGACGCGCACGCCGCCGGCGGTTTTGGCGACGAACACGCCGACCAGCGCGTAGCGCGAGGCGGGCTGGTCGAACTTCATATACGCGGCCTTTTCGGCGAAGGGGAAGGAAACGGAGACGATCAGCTCGCCCGCTTCCAGCGCCGTTTCGAACATACCGCGGAAGAAATCGTCCGCCGCGATCTCGCGCTTGTTGGTCTTGACCGTGGCGCCCAGCGCCATGCAAGCGGCCGGATAGTCGGCGGCCGGATCGTTATTGGCGATCGAACCGCCGATCGTGCCGCGATGGCGCACGGCCGGATCGCCGATCCCGCCGGCCAGAACGGCCAGTGCCGGGATCGCCTTCTTCACTTCGGCCGACGCGGCGACGTCGGCGTGCTTGGTCATGGCGCCGATCGTGACCTTGCCGCCGGCGACGGAAATGCCGGCGAGGTCCTTGATGGCGCCGAGATCGACGACCGCCGTCGGGCGGGCGAGGCGCTGCTTGAGGGTGGGAATCAGCGTTTGGCCGCCGGCAAGCGGCTTGGCCTCGCCGTCGGCGCCGAGCAGCTTCACCGCGTCTGCGACGCTGGCGGGTTTGTGATAGGCGAAATCATACATCTTCCGTCTCCCTCACTCGGCCGCTTCGCGGCGGCCGGCATTCAGCAGCGCCCAGATCTTGGCGGGTGTGGCGGGCATATCGATATGACGTACACCCGTCTCGCGCAGCGCGTCCACCACCGCGTTGATCACGGCGGGGGGCGAGCCGATCGCGCCGACTTCGCCCACACCCTTCACGCCCAGCGGATTATGGGTGCAAAGCGTGCTTTGGGTGGCGACGTCGAAGCTGGGCAGGTCGTCGGCGCGGGGCATCGTGTAGTCCATGTAGGAGCCCGAGCGCAGCTGGCCGTTGTCGTCGTAGACGCAAGTTTCCAGCAGCGCCTGCCCGATGCCTTGGGCGAGGCCGCCATGGACCTGGCCTTCGACGATCATCGGATTGACGACCCGGCCCACATCGTCCACGGCCGTGAATTTCACGACTTTGGTGACGCCGGTATCGGGGTCGATTTCGACCTCGCAGATATGGCAGCCGCCGGGGAAGGTGAAGTTCTTCGGATCGTAGAAGGCGGTTTCTTCCAAGCCCGGCTCGACCGTATCGATCGGGTAGTTGTGCGGCACGTAGGCGGCCAGCGAGATTTCGCCGAACGCCTTGGCCTTGTCGGTGCCCGCGACGACGAACTTGCCGTCCTTCAACTCGATATCGGCGGGCGAGGCTTCGAGCAGATGGGCCGCGATCTTCTTGGCCTTGTCGACGATCTTGTCGAGCGCCTTGACGATCGCCGTGCCGCCGACGGCCAGCGAGCGCGAGCCGTAGGTGCCCATGCCGAACGGGATCTTGTTCGTGTCGCCGTGCGAGACTTCGATCTGATCGATCGAAATGCCCAGGCGATCGGCGACCAGCTGCGCGTAGGTCGTCTCGTGCCCTTGGCCGTGGCTGTGGCAGCCGGTGAACACGGTGACCGAGCCGGTCGGATGCACGCGGATATTCGCGCACTCGTAGAGACCTGCGCGCGCGCCCAGCGAACCCACGACCGCCGACGGCGCGATTCCGCAAGCTTCGAGATAGGTCGAGATGCCGATGCCGCGCAGCTTACCCTTCTTGGCTGCCGCGGCGCGGCGCGCTTCGAACCCGGCCCAGTCGGAGATTTTCAGCGCCGAGGCGAGGGTCGCCTGATAATCGCCGCTGTCGTATTGCAACGCGACCGGCGTTTGATAGGGGAACGCGTCGGCGGGAATGAAGTTGCGTTTGCGGATTTCGACGCGATCCATGCCCATCTCGGCCGCGCAATTGTCGACGAGACGCTCGAGCAGGAAGGTCGCTTCCGGACGGCCGGCCCCGCGATAGGCGTCGACCGGCACCGTGTTGGTGAAAAGTGCACGCACTTCGGCGTAGATGACCGGCGTGGTGTAGGTGCCCGCCAGCAATGTGGCGTAAAGATAAGTCGGCACGGCCGGCGCGAAGGTCGACAGATAGGCGCCCATATTGGCGTCCGTCTTGACCCGCAGCGCCAGGAACTTGCCGTCCTTATCCATCGCCATTTCGGCGTGGGACACGTGATCGCGGCCATGCGCGTCGGACATGAAGGATTCCGTGCGATCGCAGGTCCACTTGATCGGCCGGCCGACCTTGGCCGAGGCCCAGGTCACGGTCGCTTCTTCGGCGTAGTGGAAGATCTTCGAACCGAAACCGCCGCCGACATCGGGGGCGACGACGCGCAGACGGCTTTCGGGGATTTGCAGCACGAACGCGCCCATCAGCAAGCGGATGACATGCGGGTTCTGGCTGGTGGTGTAGAGCGTGTATTCGCCCGTCGCGCGGTCGAAATCGCCGATCGCGGCGCGCGGTTCCATCGCGTTGGGGATCAGGCGGTTGTTGACGAGGTCGAGCTTCGCGACCTTGAACGCCTTTTTGAAGGCGGCCTCGCACGCGTCCTTGTCGCCAATATGCCAGTCGTAGCAGACATTGCCGCCGTCGTGGACCTTGGCGGCCCCCGGCTTCACCGCATCGGCCATCGTGCCGACGACGGGAAGTTCGGTGAGCTGCACGTCGATCAGTTCGGCGGCGTCCTTGGCTTGCTCGCGCGTTTCGGCGATGACCACGGCGATCGGATCGCCGACATGGCGCACCTTGCCTTGGGCGAGGACGGGGTGGGGCGGCTCCTGCATCGGCGAGCCGTCTTTGTTTTTGACCAGCCAGCCGCAGGGCAGGCCGCCTTTGCCGTCGGCGGCGAAATCGGCCCCGGTGAAGATCGCGACCACGCCCGGCGCCTTGGCGGCCTTGGACGTGTCGATCTTGCCGAGCGTCGCGTGCGCCACCTGGCTGCGCAGGAAGTAGGCGTGCGTCTGGCCCGGACGGTTGATGTCGTCGGTGTAGTTGCCGCGACCGGTCAAGAACCTGAAATCTTCCTTGCGCCGGACGGCGGCGCCGATCCCTTCCGCTCCCATATCATCCTCCCTGAAACCGCGTGTCGTTTATGAACGTCGGTGTGCCCGCATCTTGTTTTCGTGCGGGTTGGGATCAGTCGGCGGCGGCTTTGGCCCCCGCCATCGCCTTGGCGCCGGCTTGCACGGCTTTGACGATGTTGTGATAGCCCGTGCAGCGGCAGATATTGCCTTCGAGCCATTCGCGAACTTCGTGTTCGCTGGGATCGGAATTGCGGTTGGCGAGGTCGACCGCACTCATCACCATGCCGGGCGTGCAGAAGCCGCATTGCAGGCCGTGATGTTCCTTGAACGCCGCCTGCATCGGGTGGAGTTCGTTGCCGTTCGCCAGACCTTCGATCGTCGTCACGTTGGCGCCTTCGGCGGCCACGGCGAGAGTGGTGCAGCTCTTGACCGACTTGCCATCGATATGCACGACGCAAGCGCCGCACTGGCTGGTGTCGCAACCGACATGCGTGCCGGTCAGACCCAGCTTCTCGCGCAGCAGTTGGACCAGCAGCGTGCGGCCTTCGACTTCGGCCGACACGGCGCGTCCGTTCACGGTCAATGAAACTTTGGGCATGGTGCTCCCCCCATGTGTACGAACTCGTAGGTGTTCGCGTTGATCAAGTCTCCCGCGCCGGGCGGCGCGGCGTCAAGCACGCGTGCGTTATTGCGACGCCAGCCAATAGACAATCGCCAAAGCAGCGACCAAAGCGGGTATCCAGACCGCCGGCGACAGGCCCGCGCCGGACGCCGACGGCGCCGAAACCGGGGCCGGGGCGCTAGTTTGCACTGCGGCAGAACCATCGGACGGGGGCGTTGCGGCTTGCGGACCGGCGCGCTCGCCCATCGCGGCGGCGAATTTGCCGAAGAATTCATCGGCCAATTTCTTGGCGGTGGCGTCGATCAGGCGCGAGCCGAGCTGTGCGATCTTGCCGCCGACTTGGGAGTCCGCCGTGTAGCGAAGGATCGTCCCGCCGGGGCCATCTTCCTCGAGGCTGACAACCGCCGAGCCTTTGCCGAACCCGGCCACGCCGCCCTGGCCTTCGCCCGCGATCTTGTAGCCCTTCGGTGGGTCGATGTCCGACAGCGTAACCTTGCCCGAAAATTTGGCAGACATCGGACCGATCTTCAGCGCGACTTTCGCCGACATCTCGGTGTCGCTGCTTTTGATCAGCTCCTCGCAGCCGGGAATGCAGCGCTTCAACACGTCGGGATCGTTCAATCCTTCCCACACGGCTTGGCGGGGCAAAGGCAGCTTGTATTCGCCGGAGAGATTCATGGTACGGCCGATCGCTGGAGATTCGCTGGGAAGAGATAGCCCGATCCGGTGCATCGGCGTCAATCCGCACGAATGTTCCGGCGGCCATGACGTTCGCTCTTGCGAAAGGCGGGGGCGCTCTTGCGAAAGCGCCGGTTCGGCTTGACCGTTCCGGATCGATCCTGCACAAACGCGCGACGCTTATCTAGCGCAACCACAAGGGAGGACATGATGGCGTTTTACGGCAAACTCGCTTTCGCGACGGCGGCACTCGGCGCCGTTCTGGCGACGGCGGCCCCGGCCAATGCGCAGTTCATCAATATCGTTTCGGGCGGCACGACGGGCGTCTACTACCCGCTCGGCCAGGCGCTCGAAGCCATCTACGCGCAAGCGATGCCCCAGGCGCGCGTGCAGCACCAAGCGACCGCCGCGTCGGTCGAAAACCTCAACCTCATCCAGCAGGGCCGCGCGGAAATCGCGTTCACGCTGGGCGACGCGCTGTCGGACGCCGTGCGCGGCAACGCGGAAGTCGGCTTCGCGCAGCCGCTGACCCGCGTGCGCACCATCGGCGGTCTCTATTCGAACTACATCCAGATCGTCGCATCGAAGGAATCGGGCGTGAAGTCGCTCGCCGATCTGCGCGGCAAGCGCATCTCGGTCGGTGCCGCGCGTTCGGGCACGGAAGTCAACGCGCGCGCGATCTTCCAGGCGGCGGGGCTGGGCTATGGCGGGCCGCAGAACCTCGGCACGGGCTTCTCGCAAGTCCAGTTCCTGCCGTTCGGCCAGTCGGTCGATCTGATCAAGAACCGCCAGCTCGACGCAACGCTGATCTCGGCCGGCCTGGGTGTGGCCGCGATCCGCGACGTCGCCGCGACCAGCGACATCGTGATCGTCGCCGTTCCCGCCGACGTGATCACCAAGATCGGCGATCCGGCCTACCAGCCCGGCACGGTGCCGGCGGGCACCTATCGCGGCCAGGACGAGGCGATCGCGACGGCGCAGATCAAGAACTTCCTGGTGACGTCGGATCGCGTTCCGGACGATCAGGTCTACACGATGACCAAGGCGATGTTCGAAAATCTGGACCGCATGGTCGCCAGCGCCGCCGCCGCGCGCGGCATCAAGCTCGAAGATGCTTTCCAGAACCCGCCGGCACCCCTGCATCCCGGCGCGGCGCGGTATTATCGCGAGCGTGGGCTCTTGAAGTAATCGAAGCGTCGGGTAATCTGGCGCCCTTCCGGCGGCGGCTTCAAACGGGCCGCCGCCGGTTCTATTTCAGCCCCTTTTTCTCCGGTTCCGCACATGACGAACGCCGCTCTGCCGCAAAACGATGAGGAAATCTCGAAAGAAGCATTGCGACAGGCGGAAGAGGCGGCCGGGCACGTGCCCACGCTGCACGGCTTCGCGGGCAAGGTCGTGTTCTGGATGGGCGTGATCTTCTCGCTGTTCCAGATCTACACCGCCGCCTTCAATCCGATTTCCAGCATCATCGTGCGCTCGGTGCATGTCGGGTTCGTGCTGTTCCTCGTGTTCCTGCTGTTCCGTTCGCGGCTGCTGCCCGGCGAAACGCGCGAGCGCGTGCCGTTCTACGATTGGATCCTCGCGATCGCGGCCTTCGCGCTCGGCTTCTATCACTGGGTCTTCCATGTCGAATTGATGACCTATCCCGATCCCACGACGATGGATATGGTCGTGGGCACGATCATCATCGCGATGGTGTTCGAAGCCGCGCGCCGCGTGATGGGCGTGGCGCTGCCGCTGATCTGCGCGCTGTTCCTGACCTATCTGTTCTTCGGCGATATACTGCCATTCCCCTACGGCCATCGCGGCTACGATTTCGACCTGATCCTCCACCAGCTTTATCGCGGCGTGGAAGGCATCTACGGCATTCCGATCCAGGTCTCTGCGACCTTCATCTTCCTGTTCATTTTGTTCGGCACCTTCCTCGAGAAGGCGGGGATGATCCAGCTGTTCAACGATATCGCGATGGGCACGGTCGGCCATTACACCGGCGGCCCGGCGAAGGTTTCGGTCGTCTCGTCGGCGCTGATGGGCACGATCAACGGCTCGGGTGTGGCGAACGTCGTGTCGACCGGCCAGTTCACCATTCCGCTGATGAAGCGCTTTGGCTACCGCCCGGCTTTCGCCGGCGCGGTCGAAGCGACGGCCAGCATGGGCGGCCAGATCATGCCGCCGGTGATGGGCGCCGTCGCCTTCATCATGGCGGAGAATCTCGACCGGCCTTACGCGGAAATCGCGCTCGCCGCGACGATCCCCGCCATTCTCTATTTCGCATCGGCCTTCTGGATGGTGCATCTGGAGGCCAAGCGGCTGAACCTATCCGGCCTGCCGAAGGATCAATGCCCGTCGGCGTGGCAGGCGATCAAGAAAAGCTGGTATCTGCTGCTGCCGCTGGTGATCCTGGTCTACCTGCTGTTCGCCGGATTCACGCCGCTTTATGCGGGCACGGTCGGTCTTGCCTTCACCGTTGTGCTGATCCTAGGCGGGCGTATCGCCGCCAAGCTCGGCGCGATGCCGTTCCGCTTCTTTCTGTGGATCGCACTCGGCATTCTCGGCGGCCTGTATCTCAAGACCGAGAATCTCGATCTGCTAGTCGGGCTCGTCGCGGCGCTGCTGGTCGTCACGGCGTTCTTCAAGGGTGCGCGCGAGACCTACGCCATCATGCTCGACAGCCTGGCCGAGGGTGCGCGCAACGCCATCGCCGTGGCGATCGCCTGCGCGTTGGTCGGCGTCATCATCGGCACGCTGACGATGACGGGCCTGGGCGGTACCTTCGCGCGCGTCGTCGTGGGCGTGGCGGGGGACAGCAAAATTCTCGCGCTGATCTTGACCATGGTGGTCTGCCTTATCCTCGGCATGGGCATCCCGACGATCCCCAACTACATCATCACCGCGTCGATGGTGGCGCCGGCGTTGCTCGGCATGGGCGTGGAGCTGCTCCAGTCGCACATGTTCGTCTTCTATTTCGGCATCATGGCGGATCTGACGCCGCCGGTGGCGCTGGCGGCCTTCGCGGCGTCCTCCATCGCCAAGGAATCGGCGATGAAGATCGGCATCATCGCGGTGCGCGTGGCGCTGGCCGGGTTCGTGATCCCGTTCATGTTCGTCTACGACCCGGCTTTGCTGCTGCAAACCGACAGCCCGATGGCGGTGATTTACATCACCTTCAAGGCGCTGCTGGCGATCGGCTTGTGGGGGGCGGCGGCAACCGGCCATCTGTTGGGGCCGCTGAACTGGGCCGAGCGCGCATTCGCGACCGGTTCGGCCGCGCTGCTGATCGCGGCGCTGCCGATCACCGACGAACTCGGGTTCGCCCTGTCGGCCGCGTTCATCGCGTGGCATTGGTGGCGTAACCGCCAAACGCCCGCGCGGGCGTGACCGCGCTCGCGGCGCTTTGCCTCGGCGTCTGGCCGTCGCTGATCGGGGCGACGGTTCCGGCGAAGGAGTTCACGCTCGCCTGGACCCACTCGATCGAAAAGATCCGGTGGGAGGAGGATTGGCGCGTCACGGACGACGGCAAAATCGTGCCCGTCGCCGCGCGCATCCAGGGCAGCGGGGCGGGGATGGAGCCGCCGCCGGACGCCGTGTTGCGCGACGGCTGGTACCACTACAGCCCCCGCGTCGCGCCGCTCGGACATGTGACGCTGCGTCGCGCAGGGTTCACCCGCGACTACACGATCTGCTGGGACGGCCAATGCCGACCGATGGAAGCGCTGCTGCCCCCCGGGCCCGACGGCACCGATCTATTCGCCTGTCCGGCGGGAACGCCGGCGCGCTAGCTGCGCTTGCCGAGCTTCCACAATTGCGGCCCGACCAGCGCCAGGAGTGCCAGCGCCAGCAACGAGGCCGACAACGGGCGTGTCAGGAACACGGTCATGTCGCCCTGGCTGATCGTCAGCGCGCGGCGCAATTCCTGTTCGGCCAGCGGACCCAGGATCATGCCGATGATGACGGGGGCGGTGGGGAAGTCGAAGCGGCGCATGAAATAGCCCGCGATACCGACCGCATAGAGCAAAGCGAGGTCGATCACGCTTTGGCTGATGCCGTAGGTGCCGATCGTCGCGAACACCATGATGCCGGCATAGAGCCAGGGCTTGGGGATCGCGAGGATCTTCACCCACACCGCGACCATCGGCAGGTTCATCACCAGCAGCATGACGTTGGCGATGTAGAGCGAGGCGATCAGGCCCCACACCAGCGTCGCCTGGGTTTCGAACAGCAGCGGGCCCGGATTGATGCCGTAGCTTTGGAACGCCGACAGCATGATCGCGGCGGTGGCCGAGGTCGGCAGACCCAGGGTCAGCATCGGCACGAGCACGCCGGCGGCCGAGGCGTTGTTGGCGGCTTCGGGGCCGGCCACACCTTCGATAGCACCATGGCCGAATTCCTCCGGCTTCGTCGAAAGCTTCTTCTCGATGTAATAGGACAGGAAGGTCGGGATCTCGGCGCCGCCCGCGGGCAGCGCGCCGATCGAGAAGCCGAGCCCGGTGCCGCGCAGCCACGGTTTCCAGCTGCGCTTCCAATCCTCGCGCGTCATCCACAGCGAGCCGGACATCGGCAGCAGCTCGTCCTTGCCATGGGCGTGACGCGAGGCGAGCCACAGCGTTTCGCCCACCGCGAACAGCCCGACCGCGACGACGATCACGTTGATGCCGTCGAGCAATTCGATCAGGCCGAAGGTGAAGCGCGCTTGGCCCGTCTGCATGTCGATGCCGATAAGGCCCAGCCAAATGCCGAAGGCGAGGCTGGCGAGCCCGCGGATCGCCGAATTGCCCAGCACCGCGGAAACGGTGACGAAGGCGAGGGTCATCAGGCTGAAATAATCGGCGGGCCCGAATTTCAGCGCGAGCTCGACGACGAGGGGGGCGACGAAGGTGATGCCGACCGTGCCGATCGTGCCCGCGACGAAGGACCCGATGGCGGAGGTGGCCAGCGCCGCCCCCGCACGGCCGCGCTTGGCCATTCTGTTGCCTTCGAGGGCGGTGACGATGGTCGCACTCTCGCCCGGCGTGTTCAAAAGGATCGACGTGGTCGACCCGCCATACATGGCGCCGTAATAGATGCCGGCGAACAGGATAAAGGCGCCCGTCGCGTCGACCTTGTAGGTGATCGGCAGCAGCAGCGCGATCGTCAGGGCCGGCCCCAGACCCGGCAGCACGCCGATCGCCGTGCCCAGAAGCGTGCCGACGAGCGCGAACAGAAGATTGGTCGGCGTGAGCGCGACCGAAAAACCGGTCGCGAGATCGGCGAGCGTTTCCATCAGAACACCAGTTTTTCCAGAATGCCTTCGCCGATATTGATGCCGAGGCCGATCGAGAAGCCGAGATACGCGAGGGCGGCGAGCGCGAAGCCGACGCCGAAATCGGCGATCGGGCGCTTGGAGCCGAAGCAGCGCGAGACGCAAGCGAACATCAGCGCCGAGGCGAGCGTGAAACCGAGATCGGCGATCGCGGCGAGATTGATGCCAAGACCGAGTGCCACCCAGAACACCGCGTGCCAATCGGGCTTCAGCGTCAATTCGGGATCTTCGTGCGACCAGCCGCCGCGCAAACCTTGGACGAGCAGGGCCACACCCAGCAGCGCCATCGCGCCGGCGACGAAATAGGGGAATACGGCGGGGCCGACGCGCGCGTAAAGCGGCGAGACGGGAATCTGCGCCGCCTCGAAATAGACGATGCCGGCGAAGACCAGGATCGCGATGCCGACCCAAGCGTCGGCCGTGAGTTTGAGATTCATGGTTCCCCGGCGAAAAGAAAAAACCGGCGGTACCGCCCTTGAAAAAAGCGGTACCGCCGGTTTCGCGATCGAATCAGGCGGCGAGACCGAGATTCTTGAGCACGCCTTCGATGCGCGCGACTTCCGCCGTGACGTAACGGCCGAATTCGTCGCCGGTCATCAGAATCTGCGTCCAGTCGCGCTTCGTGCACTCGTCCTTCCACTGCGACGAATTCGCCATACGCTCGACCACCGCCGTCAGCGCCGTGCGCTGGGCGGCACTGATGCCGGGCGCGCCGAACACGCCGCGCCAATTGGCGAGTTCGACGTCGATGCCCTGTTCCTTGAGCGTCGGCACGTCGATCCCCGCCTGACGGGCGGGCGCCGACAGGCCGATCGCGCGCAGGCGGCCGGCCTTGACCTGTTCGGCGAATTCGCCCCAGCCCGACACGCCGGCCGTGGTTTGGCCGCCGAGCAGCGCCGCCTGGGCGGGGCCGCCGCCGGCGAACGCGACATAGCTCATCGCCTTGGGCTCCACGCCCAAATTCTGGCCGATCATGCCGACCAGGATGTGATCGGTGCCGCCGGCCGATCCGCCGGCCCACGAAACCGAACCCGGGTTCGCCTTCACGGCGGCCGCGAGGCTCTTCATATCCGTATGCGGCGAGTTCGGCGGCACGACGACGACCTGGTATTCGCCGGTCAGGCGCGCGATGGGCGTCGCGTCGGTGATCTTCACCGGGCTTTTGTTCGCGATCAGCGAACCGACCATCACCATGCCCGCGACCATCAGAATGTCGCCCTGGCCGCGCATTCCCAGGAAGCGGGGCAGGCCGACGGCGCCGCCCGCACCCGGCACGTTCTCGAATTGGAAGTTGTTGACGATGCCGGCGGCGCGCATCGCCTGTTCCATCGTGCGGCCGGTCTGGTCCCAGCCGCCGCCCGGCGCCGCAGGGATATACATGCGCAGGCGATCCATCGTCTGGGCGAAAGCGGGCGCGGACATGCCGGCGAACGCGCCGGCGGCGAGGGTCGTCTTGAGGAAATCACGGCGGAGCATCATGAAGGGCCTCTCCTGAAGGATTGATAGCGCCAGACTTCGCTGAATGGTCCGGCTCTTAGGCGGAGAATTTAGCGGAGCGGCCGGTGGATTTGCAAGGTATTGACTTGCCGTCGCTTGCCGGGCGGGGGCGGGGATTGTAGGGTCCGTAAATCTTAACCGTGCGGGGATCGCGTTAGCGGCGTGGACGGATTGCGCACCTTCGATATCGGCGCGTTTTTCGTCCGGGCGGTGGACGAAATCACGCGCTCGGACGCCTTGCTGGTGGGGTTGGCGCTGGTCGCGGGGCTGTCGATTTTGGCCCTCGCCATGCAGCTTCATCGCCGGCTGGAGGAGCTGGCGCGCATCCAGTCGCGGCTGGAGGAGCGCGAGCAGCGCTTCCGCGATTTCGCCGAAACGACCGCCGACTGGTTCTGGGAACAGGACAAGCATCTGCGCTTCACCTGGTTCTCGACCGGCGGGCAAGACCCGTGGGGCCTGGGCCTCGCCAAGCAATACGGTATGCGGATCGAGGAAACGCCGTTGATGGGTGTCAGCGACGCCCAATTGAAGGCGCATCTGGCGCTGCTCGAACGGCGCGAGCCCTTCCGCGACTTCACGTTCGAACGCGTGGATCGGCTGGGGCGGCGGCAGTTCTTCTCGGTGTCGGGCAAGCCCTTCTACGATTTCGACGGCAACTTCGCCGGCTATCGCGGCTCGGGCCGCGACCTGACGGCGGAAATGGAAGCGCGCCAGGCCTTGGCGCTCGCGCGCATTTCGGCCGAGGACAGCGAGCGCACCTTGCGCGACGGCATCGAATCCTTGCGCGACGGGTTCTTGATGCTGGACGCCACGGGCCGCGTGATTTTGTGGAACAAGCGCTACGCCGAAATGTTCCCGTATGTCGACGGCAAGCTCGAGCCCGGCATGCTGGGTTTCGATCTGATGATGATGCACGCAAGCTCGTCGATCTACGACATTCCCGTGCCCGCGCGCGAATCCTGGTCGATGACCGCGCTCGCACGCCTCAACAACGGCGCGCGCTACGAGCGCACGTTGGGCGACGGACGCACGATCCGCGTGATCGGCATCCCGTCGCACCAAGGCGGGCAGATCCATATTCTGCAGGACGTGACGTCCGAACATCGCATCACGCAAGCCCTGCGCAACGCCAAGGAAGCCGCCGAAGCCGCGAACGAAGCCAAGTCGAACTTCCTGGCGACGATGAGCCACGAAGTGCGCACGCCGATCAACGGCGTCATGGGCATGGCGGGTTTGTTGAACGACACGGCGCTCGACCCCACGCAGCGCCGCTATGTCGACGCGATCCGCGACGCGTCGGAAGCGTTGTTGCAGATCATCAACGACGTGCTCGATTTCTCGAAGCTCGAAGCCGGACGCTTGGAGTTCGAGGATCTGCCCTTCGATCCGCGCGCTTTGGTGCGCGCGACGGTCGATATCGTCCAGCCGCGCGCGCGCGCCAAGGGCTTGATCCTGGAATGGAGCTCGGCCGGCGACGTGCCGTCGCGCCTCGTCGGCGACGCGGGCCGGTTGCGCCAAGTGCTGCTGAACCTGCTGTCGAACGCTGTGAAGTTCACCGAACGCGGGCGCGTGGACGTGGAAATGTCGGCGCGGCCCGAAACCGACGGGCGCAGCCGGTTGATCGTGCGGGTGATCGACACGGGCATCGGCATCGCGTCGGACCGGCTGCCGTTGCTGTTCCGCGAATTCGAACAGCTCGACGGGTCGATCGCGCGCCGCTTCGGCGGCACGGGGCTGGGCTTGGCGATCAGCAAGCGCCTCGTCGCGCGCATGGGCGGCGATGTGCGCGCGGATTCCAAACCGGGGCAGGGCAGCGTGTTTTCGTTCGCCGTGCCGTTGCGCTTGGCGGCGGAAGAACGCCAAGACGCCGCGCGCAAGGATGTCGATTGGCTGCGCGAATTCGCCGCCGTCGCCGCCGGGTTCGGCCGGCCGGTGCGCGTCCTGGTCGCCGAGGACAATCAAACCAACCGCATGATCGTCGAAGCGATGCTGGAGCCGCTGGGCGTCGAGATCGGCACCGCCGAAAACGGTCTCGAAGCGATCGAAGCGCAGCGCGGTAAGGCATTCGATTTGATTTTGATGGACGTCAACATGCCCGAGATGGACGGGTATGGGGCGACGCAGTCGATCCGCGCGATGCAGGGAATCGCCGGGCAAGTACCGATCGTCGCGGTCACCGCCAACGCGTTCGAAAGCGACCGCGAAAAGGCGCTGGAAGCGGGGATGACCGACTATATTTCCAAACCCTTCCGCAAGACCGCCTTGCTGCGCGCGATGACGCTGGCGCTGGCGCCGGCGGCGTCCGGTCGGCCCGACGCAGCGCAATAAGTCGCCGCCGGAAACAGCAACGCCCTAGCGCAGCGGCCCCGGGCGCCCTACATAGGGCCGATGCGACGTCGTTCCCAGCCTTCCGATCCGCTCAACGTTCCCGGTGTCGATCCCGCGCAAGACGTGGGCATGATCCGCCGGTTGTTGCCCTATCTTTGGCCCAAGGACCGGCCGGAGATCCGCGTTCGCGTGGCGATCGCGTTGATGATGCTGGTGGGCGCCAAGCTCGCCACCGTGACCGTGCCGATCTTCTACAAGCGCGCGGTCGATGCGCTGTCGGGGGCGGGCGGGGCGGAGATCGTGGTGCCCATCGCCATCGTCATGGCCTACGGCGCCGCGCGCGTCATGTCGCAGATCTTCACCGAGTTGCGCGAAATCGTGTTCGCGCGCGTGGCGCATCAGGCGATGCACCGCGTGGCGCTCGAAACCTTCCAGCATCTTCATCGTTTGTCGCTGCGCTTCCATCTCGACCGGCAGACCGGCGGACTCAACCGCGCCATCGAGCGCGGGACGGCCGGCATCGAAAACCTGCTGCATTTCCTGATTTTCCAGATCATCCCGACGGTCCTGGAAATCGCGATGGTTTGCGGCATTTTGTGGTGGCTCTACGATTGGCGCTTCGCCGCCGTCACGCTCGTCACGATCGGGCTTTACGTCGCCTACACCTTCGCGATCACCGCGTGGCGCTTGCGCTATCGGCGCAAGATGCTGGAGGCGGAGGGCGAAGCCTCCACCAAAGCCGTCGACTCGCTGCTGAATTACGAGACGGTCAAATATTTCGGCAACGAAGCGCACGAGGCGCGGCGCTTCGATGTTTCTTTGGATTCCTACGAGCGCGCGGCGATCCTGTCGAAAACCTCGCTATCGCTGCTGAACGTCGGCCAGGGCTTCACCATCGCGATCGGCCTGACGGCGGTGATGCTGCTCGCCGCGTCGGAAGTCGCGGCCGGCCGTATGACCGTCGGCGGCTTCGTGCTGGTCAACGCCTATCTCATCCAGCTTTATCTGCCGCTCAATTTCCTCGGCATGGTCTATCGCGAAGTGCGCCAAGCGCTGATCGATATGAGCTCGATGTTCCGCCTGCTGCACGCACGCGAGGAAATCGTCGACAAGCCTGGCGCGCTTGCGCTGCGGGTCGAAGGCGCGCGCCTACGCTTCGATCAGGTCGGTTTCGGCTACGATCCGCGCCGCACGATCCTGCACGGCGTGGATTTCGAGGTCGAGCCGGGCCGCACCATCGCCATCGTGGGCGCTTCCGGTGCCGGCAAGTCGACGATCTCGCGCTTGCTGTTCCGCTTCTACGATGTCGATTCCGGCCGCATCCTGATCGACGGGCAGGACATCCGCGACGTGACGCAAGCCTCCTTGCGCGCGGCGATCGGCATCGTTCCCCAGGACACGGTGCTGTTCAACGATACGATCGGCTACAACATCGCCTATGGCCGCCCGGCCGCGTCGATGGACGAGGTGATCGCCGCGGCCAAGCTCGCGCGCATCCATGATTTCGTGATGTCGCTGCCCGACGGGTACGAATCGCGGGTGGGCGAGCGCGGTTTGAAGCTGTCGGGCGGCGAGCGCCAGCGCGTGTCGATCGCGCGCACGATCCTGAAGCGGCCCAAGCTGCTGGTGTTCGACGAGGCGACGTCCGCGCTCGATACGCGCACCGAAAAGGAAATCCAGGAATCGCTGCGCCAGATTTCGGCGGGCACGACGACGTTGACCATCGCGCATCGCTTGTCGACCGTCGTCGACGCCGATCAGATCGTCGTGCTCGACAAGGGCCGCGTCGCCGAACGCGGACGCCATACCGAGCTATTGGCGCTCGGCGGGCTCTACGCGCAGATGTGGCGCCGCCAGGTCGAGGTGCAGGAAGCCGAAATCCGAGCCGAAGCCGCGCGGCTTTCCGAAAACGCCTAGAGCGCGAGAATCTCATGATTTGACAGGCTCACCATGAGGTTTCCAATTTAGGCCTCACCCTGCGGCCGTCTATGGATGCCCATGTCGAAGGGCGAGGCCTAGAGCGCGGCGACGAAGATCAAGCCGTCATGCAGCGGCACGCCATGCTCCTCCAGGAAAAAGGCGCGGCCTGTCCCGACGCCGGCCTGAGCGCGGCGAATGCGCCATCAACACGGGAGGCGTGCGTCCGAATGACGAAGGGGAAGGCCGAGAGAATGAAGCGGGCGGGATTTTGGGCGGCGGACGCGCGGAGAGCACTGGATAACTATGGATCGCGTCTGCCGGTTGGCTTGAAAATGTCCAGAATGTCAGCCTTCTGGTTGCCCAGTCGATTCATCCTGGAAATGTCGGTTTAGGCTTGGATACGGACCCTACCGGAGCGCTTCACTAGGTAGTTTCCGCATCTGTGGCCGAATTTCGAATGATGCCACCCTTCTATTGGTTCGATCCAGGTATGAACGTCCTGTGCGGCACCACAGACCAGTCATCCCGGAGTTCGATGCCAAACGGCCGTTGACGCCGCGAAGCCGATTGTCGCGGAATCCTTTGTGAGTTTGCAGCTCAAAATAATGTCGGCTCATCAAGAGGGCGCAGCGCGATCTGCTTGAAGGAGACCATGATGTTGCCCCCTGCACGAGAGACCGATACGACCCGAGAGGCGGTAGGTTGCTTTGGGACCGCCGACTCCCTCCAGGAAGCGATAGACGAATTGATGAACTCAGGCTTTGGTCGCGCGGAACTAAGCCTTCTGGCGGCTGACCATACCGTCGAGGAGAAGCTCGGCCACAAATACCGGAAGGTCACCGAACTCGAGGACGCCGCCGCGGTCCCCCGCTGTTGCTACATCTCGCCGGAGTCTATCGGGGATGCGGAGGGAGCGCTGATCGGCGCGCCTCTGTATGTAGCGGCCGCCGCCGCGGCGGGCGCGATCGTCGCTTCCGGGGGCTCTTTGGCCGCAGTAATCGCCGGAGCGGCTCTGGCCGGCGGTACCGGTGGCCTTATCGGCTTCGTCCTGGCGAAGCTCGTAGGCGATCGCCATGCGCACCATCTGCAGGAGCAGCTGGACCGTGGCGGCCTACTACTCTGGGTACGAACGCCGGATGCGGAGCATGAGAAGCGCGCCGTCGATATTCTCAAGAAGTTTTCTGGGCGTGACGCACATGTGCATGCTATCCCGGCGGCGGTCTAACCCTTGTGGATGGTCTCGGTGGCTCGCGTCGCCAAAGCGCTTCGTCCTCGAGGATTCCGTCTTGGCTGCGGAAAGAATGTGGAAGGAATGCGCGGATGAAGGGATTTGTCGACAATATCGAGAAGCTCACCGAGGAGAACGGCGATTTCCGGCGCGTTCTCTACACCGGTCATAATCTTCAGCTGGTACTGATGGCGATTCAGCCTGGCGAAGAGATCGGTGAGGAAATCCATGACGATCGCGACCAGTTTTTCCGCATCGAAGGCGGTGAAGGAGAGATCTGGATCGATGGTGTGTGCAACAAGGTGAAGGCCGATGACGGGATCGTCGTGCCGCAGGGCGCGCGGCACAATGTCGTGAGTACAGGCAAGGAACCGCTCAGGCTCTACACCATTTACGGGCCGCCCGAGCACATCGACGGTACGGTCCATGCGACGTGCGCCGATGCCGCGCACGAGCACGAGCACTTCGACGGCAAGACCTCCGAATGACCCGTGCGGTCCGGCGGGAGGATTTCCTCATGTCCGCCGGACCTTAAGGATCAGGGTAAAGTCATAACGTCACGGGGCATTAAGGCCATCTTGCTCGATGCACTCGACGATGAACGCAAGGCTGACGCGACATATGCGGCGGCGATCGGCAAGTTCGGCCCCGTGCGCCCCTTCATCAACATCGTCGAGGCCGAAGGCCGCCACTCCGAAGCGATCAAGCGGCGGTTGCGGCGGCTTGGTTTTGAGATTCCGGCCAATCGTTGTGGCCGGACATGGCGAGGCACCCGCTTCGCACCGCTGTGCCGTCATTCCGGCATCCATGTGCGCTGCAATCGCGTGGTTCGGGAGTCGCGGCTAAAGTGCCATCACGAAGCTATCGAGATCGGGTTCCTTGGCGATCAGCTTCGACGCCGCCAGGAATTCGGCGAAACGCTTGTAGCGCGCGCGGTCCAAAGCCGCGGGCGAGTGCGCCCAGCGTGGCAGGGTCGATTTCCAGGCGCGGCGGTTCAACTCGTTGTCGAGCTGCGTGCGGCCCTTCACGAACAGCTTCCACGCGTCGTCCGGGTTATTGACGCAGTATTGGGCGCCGCGTTCGACCGCATCGAGGAAACCGCGCAACGCCGGGTCCTTAGCCTGCGCGCGGGCGCGATTGGCGACGAAGATCAAGCCGTCGTGCAGGGGAATGCCGTGCTCCTCCAGGAAGAAGGCGCGGCCCGGCCGGCCTTCGAGGTCGAGCTGATGCAGTTCGAAATTCCTGAGCGCGCCGATGACGCCTTCGACGCGGCCCGCGAGCAAGGCGGGCGACAGCGAGAAATTGACGTTGATGAGTTGCACGTCGTCGATCGACACGCCGGCACTGCCCAGCATCGCGCGCACCAGTGCCGTCTGGATACCCGAAATCGAATAACCGATCCGCTTGCCCTTGAAATCCGCCAGGGTGCGGATCGGTCCGTCGGCGAGCGCGGTGATCGTCGACAGCGGCGTGTCGATCAACGCGCCGATACGCATCAGCGGAATATCCTGTACGGCCTGCAACACCAGCGAATGCTGGTAGGAGACGGCGACGTCGCCGCGCCCGGCCGCGACCAGACGCGGCGGATCGTTGGGATCGGTCGGCGGCAGGATTTTGGCGTCGAGGCCCGCTTCGCGGAAAAGCCCGAGTTCCTGCGCCGCCATGATCGGTCCGTGGTTGGGATTGACGAACCAATCGAGCAGCACCGTGAATTCCTTCGTCTGGGCGCGCACGATCGACGGCGCGGCGAGCAAAGCGGCGGAAGCGGCGAGCAAAGCGCGGCGGGAGAGCTTCATCGATCGATCCTTTTCGGGTCCCAAGGTACCAGCGCCGTCATCAAGCGATCGATGGCGGCGTAGAAAATCAGCGCGAACGTGGCGAGCACGATCAACGCGGCGAACACCAGATCGACGCGCATCTGCGCGTTGGATTGCAGCATGACGAAGCCGAGCCCCGCCGAGGCGCCGACCCATTCGCCGATCACGGCGCCGATGGGCGCGATCGCGGCGGCCACGCGAATGCCGGAAGCGAGCGCGGGCAGAGCGGCGGGAAAGCGCAAGCGCAGCAGGATCAGCGGTTTCGTCGCCCCCATCGTGCGCGCGAGATCGAGGAACCCCGCATTGGTGCGCGCCAGCCCGTCATAGAACGCCGACGCGACGGGGAAGAAGATGATCAATGCCGCCGCCGCGATTTTCGACGCGATACCGTAGCCGAGCCACAGCACCAGCAAAGGTGCGATGGCGAAAACCGGGATCGCTTGGCTCGCGACGATCAGCGGCAGCATCCAGACGCGCAGCAGGCGCGACATCGCCAAAGCCAGCGCGCAGGAAAGCCCCGCGATCAAACCGACGAGCATGCCGAGCACGATTTCGAGGAACGTGATCGCCGCATTCTCGGCGATGAATCCCGCATTGTCGGCGAAGGCGGCGGCGACGCGCGCCGGGCCGGGCAAGATGTAATGCGGCACGCCGGTCGCGGCGACCAGCAAGTACCACCCGGCGACGAAGCCCAGCGCGATGACGAGGCCGCGGATCATGCGGCACCGTCCGCGATCTCGCCGATCAATCGCGTTTCCATCGCCAGCAGCGAAACATCGTCGAGGGCGCGCGGCGTGGCGCCTGTGGGCGACAGCACGGGCCCGAGCTTTACCGGGCGTCCGGCCAGCACGCGGATGTCGTGGCCCAGGCGCAACGCTTCGCGCGGGTCGTGCGTCACCAGCAGCACGGTGCGGCCCGCCAGCAGCGTGGCGGCGAGTTCCTGCAAGCGCCAGCGCGTGGGCGCGTCGAGCCCCGCGAAGGGCTCGTCCATCAGCACGACGTCTTGGTCTTCGTAAAGCGTGCGGGCCAGCGCCACGCGCTGGCGTTGCCCGCCGGAAAGCTCGTGTGGTGCTGCGTTCGCGCGGTCGGCGAGGCCGACTTGCGCCAATAGGTCGCGCGCCTTCGCAAGATCGGCTTTCTCGCCGCGCAAGGACGCGCCGAGCGTCACATTGCCGAGCGCGTCGAGCCAGGGGCAGAGCAGATCGTCCTGCGCCATCCAGGCGACGCGGGCGAGCTTCGGCGAAACGGCGTCCGGGCCGACCTGGGCAAGGCCGGCGAAGGCGCGCAGCAGCGTCGACTTGCCGACACCCGACGGTCCCAGCAAGCAGGTGAAGCGCCCGGCCGCGAAATCCGCGTCGAGGTTTTCGAACAGCGGCGCGCCGTCATAGACCAAACGCGCGGAACGGAGATGGAGCGAAGGCGGTTTCCGCATTCCCTACGCCGGCATGACCCGGATCAGGTTAGACGGGTATGATCTCAGCCGACCCAGTGCCGGCACCCCGTGCGAACGATTGGGCTATACGACGGGTTGACGGCGGACGCAAGGGGCACCAGCTTCCTCGCATGGCGTTGTTCATCGGCTCGGAAATCTATCGGCGCTCGCGCTACGGCTCGAACCACCCGCTGGCGATCCCGCGCGTGTCGACCTGCATCGATCTGTGCCGCGCGTTGGGCTGGCTGCCGGCCGAGCGTTTTCTCGACAGCCCGATCGCGACGCGCGACGAACTGACTCGCTTCCACGATCCCGCCTATATCGATGCGTTGATCGCGGCCGAGGCGGCGCAAAGCGTCGACGACGCGACGTCGGAGCGCCACAATATCGGGCGCGGCGGCAATCCGGTCTTTGGCGAGATTTTCCGCCGCCCCGCGACCGCGTGCGGCGCCTCGCTCGCCGCCGCCGAGCGTTTGGCGTCGGGCGACGCCACGCGCATCTACAGCCCGGCGGGCGGCACGCATCACGGGCGCAAGGATCAAGCCTCGGGCTTTTGCTATCTCAACGATCCCGTGCTGGCGATCTTGAGCTTGCTGGATCGCGGGTTGACGCGCGTGGCCTATGTCGATCTCGACGCGCATCATTGCGACGGCGTTGAAGCGGCCTTGGCGGGCGAAGAACGCGTGCGGCTATTCTCGATCCACGAGGCCGGGCGCTGGCCGAATACCGGGGCCGCGCACGAGACGGCGGGCGGCATCGCGGCGAATTTTCCCGTACCCGCCGATCTGAACGACAGCGAGTTCGCGCTGCTGGTCGAGGACGCGATCCTGCCCGCACTCGCCGCGTTCAAGCCGCAAGCGATGATCGTGCAGGGCGGGGCGGACGCGCTGGCCGACGATCCGCTGTCGAATCTCGGCCTGTCGAATGTCGCGTTGTGGCGCGCGGGCGCGGCGTTGCTGTCGCTGGGCGTGCCGACGCTGATCACCGGCGGCGGCGGTTACAATCCGTGGAGCGTCGCCCGCGCCTGGACCGGCATGTGGGCGCAAGTCGCGGGGCACGATATTCCCGACCGCCTGCCGGCGGAAGCCGAAGAAATGCTCCGCGCGCTCACCTGGCATCGGCGCAAGGATCAAGCGCGGCCCGAGCATTGGTTCACCAGCTTGGCCGACGAACCGCGCGACGGCCCGATACGCGCGGAAATACGCGCCCTCTTAGGCAATGCGCGCGCGGCGTGATAGGAATCACCGCCATGATGATCCAGCGCCGTATGTTCCTCGCCGGGCTTTCCGCGTTCGTCGCGGCGCCGGCCTTCGCCCAGAACGCCACGGGCGTCACCTTCGAGAAGGGGCCGCTGGAAATCGTCAGCGGCGGCAAGATTCATAAATTCACGGTCGAGTTCGCGGACAACGATCAGCGCCGCACGCTGGGCCTGATGTATCGCCGCCAGATGGCGGCCGATGCGGGCATGTTGTTCGACTTCAAGCGGGATTCGCCCGTCGCGATGTGGATGCGCAACACGCTGATCCCGCTCGACATGCTGTTCGCCGACAAGTCCGGGCTTATCACGCATATCCACGAGCGCGCCGTGCCGATGGACGAGACGACGATCGAATCGCGCGGCGTGGTGCGCGCGGTGCTGGAACTCAACGGCGGCACCGTCCAGCGCCTGGGGATCAAACCCGGCGACCGGATGGTCCACGCGATGTTCCCGAAGGGCTAAACACCCTTCAGCGTCGCGATATCTTCCAGCACCAAGTGATAGACGCGGCCGGTGAAGAACTTCATCGCCGACGCGATCTCGGTGCGAACCGCTTGGCGCACGGGGCTGGCGAGGGCGGCGTGCATCGCCGCCAGATCGTCGAACACCAGATCGAAGATCATATAGACCGGCGGCGCGCCGGCTTCCGTCTCCATCGGTTTGCGCAAGCGCACTTCGCGGATGCCCGGATAGCGCGTGATCGCGGGCAGGATGGACCCGCGCGCCAGCGTGTCGAACGTCGCGCGATCGGCTTCGGCGACGGTGCCTTCGAGGACGGCGGAACGAACGATCAAGTTTGACTCCTGTTACTTTCCGGCTTCGCGCATGCCCGCTTCGAGCAGGCGGGCGACGGAGTTTTCGGTCGCGGTCAGATGCGCGTCCATCAACGCGATGGCGCGATCGGCGTCGCGCTTCAACACCGCGTCGGCGATCGCGGCGTGTTCGGCATGCGCGTCGCGCACTTCGGCGTTCTTCTCGCGATGGCGCAGCAGGCGCACCTTGCGATAACGCTCCGAATGGTCGGCGAGCATGTTCCAGAAACGCAATTGCCACGGCGAGCCGCACGCCGCGATCAGCGCCGTGTGGAAGCGGCGATGCAGCGCCTCCCATTGCGCCGCCGTATCGCGGTCCCCGTCGGATGCGGGCAGGGCGGTGCGCGTCAGCAGATGCAGGCTCGCGACGATCTCCGCTTCCCATTGCGCGTCGCCGCGCGCGATCGACGCGGCCAGGCACATGCGTTCGATCTCGCGGCGCGTGGCCATCAAATCGCGCAGCTCCGCGATCGACACGTCGCGCGCGCGCGAGCCGCGATTGGCTTCGCCTTCGACGAGGCTTTCGGAGGTGAGGCGCATCAGCGCCTCGCGGATCGGGGTCAGTCCCAGATCGTAGCGATCCTGCAGATCGGCCGCGCGCAAGCGTTCGCCGGGCATCACGTCGCCGTGAAGGATCTCGCGGCGAAGCACGCGATAGGCGCGCTCGGATTGGGACAGTTCGTCGACTTCTTCCATGACGGATGTCATTTTTCGTATTGACTCTCGGATTTCATAAAATTAGCCTTTCTTCATACAAAGTCAAGTGCACGACCGGCGTCGAATGTCGTTTCGTGTTTTGCGGCAGGGGGTTGCGGTATGGCGAAGGGTGGCGCGGCGCAATGGGCGCTGGCGACGGTCGAGGCTGGCGGGAAGCCGGTCGCGGTCTTGGAAGTCGGCGACAAGCTTTATCGCTTGGGGCCGTCTTTGGCCCGTGCGGGCCTCGCCGGCATCGACAACGTCGTCGACGTCTTCGCGGATTGGGCCAAGGCCCAAGCGGCGCTCGACAAGGCCGCGACGCTGGTCGACGCCGCCGATGCGGTGACGCCTTCGCGCCGTCTCGCCCCCTTGCTCTATCCGGGCAAGATCCTGTGCGCGGGGGCGAATTACTTCGATCACCTCGCCGAGATGGGGATGCCGGGGGCGAAGAAGGAAGATCAGCGTCTGTTCTTCTTCATGAAGCCGCCGCGCAACGCGATCGTGGGCGAGGGGGCGACCGTCCATCAGCCGATCGGCACCAAGGCCTTCGATTGGGAAATCGAACTCGCCGCGGTGATCGGCAAGCGCGCGCGCAATGTATCTGTTGAGGATGCGTTGTCGCATGTCGCCGGATATACGGTGTCGATCGATTTCTCCGCGCGCGACCATAACCGCGCGCCCGAGACCTTCTACAAGCTCGACTGGGTCGCCGGTAAGGCGAACGACACGTGCTGCCCCACGGGCCCGCGTTTCGTGCCCGCGTCGGCGATCGCCAACCCGCAGGATATCGGCTTGAAGCTGTGGGTGAACGGCGAGCTGAAGCAGAACGGCCGCTCTACCGACATGATCTTCTCGATCGCCGAGCAGATTTCGACGGCGTCGAAGATCATGACCCTCGATCCGGGCGATCTGCTGCTGACCGGCACGCCGGCCGGCGTGGGCGTGCCCAAACAGACCTTCCTGAAACCCGGCGACAAAGTCGACGCCGAGATCGAGACGATCGGCAAGCTGTCGGTCGTCATCCAAGAGCCGCGCTGAACCCTCCCTCATTCAAGGAGTGAAAAGCCTATGAAGACGTTTCTGAAACTCGCCGCCGCCGCGTTGCTGCTGGGCGGCCTCGCGTCGGCGCCCGCCGCAGCGCAGACCGAGATCCGCATTTCGACGGCGGCCCCCGATCAGTCGCCGCTGAGCGACGCCTTCCGCATGATCAAGACGCGGATGGAAGCGAAGTTCCCCGGCCAGATCCGCGTCTCGGTCCATACGGCGAGCTCGCTGTTCCGTCAGGGCACGGAGTTGCCCGCGCTTCAGCGCGGCAACCTGGAAATGGCGAGCCCGGTGACGTTCGAGATCGAGGGCCAGCTGCCGGAATACGGCGTGTTCAGCGCCGCCTATCTGTTCCGCGACGCCGACCATCTGATCAAGACGTTCCGTTCCGACATCGGCAAGGAATTCGCCGACGACGTGGCCTCGAAGATGGGCATCGTCATCCTCGATACCGCCTATCTCGGCACGCGCACGGTCAATCTGCGCATGGACAAGCCGGTGCGTCTGCCCGGCGATCTGGCCGGCGTGAAGATGCGCATGCCGCCGGGCCCGGCCTTCCAGATGCTGGCCAAGGCTTTGGGCGCCACCGCCGTGTCGATGCCGATCACGGAAGTCTATCTCGGCCTCAAGACAGGTTCGATCGACGCGCAGGACAATCCGATCAACATGACGCGCGACTGGAAGTTCAACGAAGTGACCGCGCAGGTGATCCTGACGCGCCATCTCGTCCAGCCGGTGTTCTTCGCGATCGCCAAGCCGGCCTTCGACAAGCTGACGCCCGCACAGCAGGCCGAGCTGCGCGCCGCTTCGCGCGAAGCGGCCGATTTCGAAATCGCCAAGACGCTGGAAGACGAGAAGTCGGCGACCGAAACTTTCCGCGCCGCGGGCATCAAGATCGTCGAGCCGGATATCCCCGCCTTCCGCGCGGCGGTGATGGCGCAGTACAAGGAATCCGGCATGATGGCGCGCTGGAAGCCGGGTCTGGCCGAGAAGGTCGAAGCGGTCCGCTGAAACGATGGGCCCCGGCGCGTATCGCCGGGGCCTTTTCCGATCGGAACTGGCGATGTTGCGACGCGCGTTCGATTTCGTAAGGGGCACGGCCGAAGCCGTTTCCGCGCTGCTGCTCGCGGCGACTTTCGCCGTGACGCTGGCGGGCGTGTTCATGCGTTACGTCGTGAACCGGCCGATCTCCTGGGTCGACGAACTCGGCATGATCATGCTGATCTGGTCGATGTTCATCGCCGACTCCTTCGTCACGAAGGACAAGGATCACGTCGCCTTCGACATCGTCTGGGACATCTCCTCGCCGCGCGCGCGCCGTGTCATCCTGATCCTGCAAGGCGCGCTGTTCGCCGCGATCTTCGCCTATGCGTGGCCGCTGGTCGCCGACTACATCCTGTTCTTGTGGCGCGAGCGGACGTCGGCGCTCGAATGGCGTCTCGACTTCGTCTATTCGTGCTTCCTCGTCTACATCGCCGCCTGGGTCGTGCGTTTGGCTTTCAAATGCTACGAGGCGATTTTCGGCGATTGGCGCGCGCGCGTCGGCGACGGCGATCCCGCTTCCCAAACCAACAATCTGCTCGGCTGAACCATGTCCGTCGGAATGATGACGCTGCTGTCGGTTTTCGTCGTCGCGGCGGTGCTGCGGCTGCCGGTCGCGGCGTCGATGTTCGCGTCGGGCATCGCCTATCTCGCCGTCACGCGCCAGGATATCGGCCTGCTCGCCGACCAGACGCTGAACAGCACGCTGGGTTTGAGCCTGCTGATCGCAGTACCCCTGTTCGTGCTGACGGCCAACATCATGAACGCGGTCACGATCTCCGACCGCTTATGGAACGCGGGCAGCGCATTGGTCGGGCGGTTGCGCGGCGGCCACGGGCACGTGACCGTGCTGATGAATCTCGTCATGTCGTCGATGACCGGCAGTGCCGTGTCCGACGTCGCGGGCGCGGGCATGGTCGCGGTGCGGATGATGCGCACCCAAGGCGGCTATCCCGCCGGTTTCGTCTGCGCGATCGCCGCGTCGGCCTCGCTGCTCGGGCCGTTGATTCCGCCCTCGATCCCGATGGTGCTTTACGCGTTGCTGTCGGGGGCTTCGATCGGCGCGTTGTTCCTGGCCGGGATCGTGCCCGGCCTGTTGATGGCGGCGTCGATCTCGGCTTGGATCTATATCGTCGCCAAGCGCCGCGATCTGCCGCGCGGCGATGTGGTGCCGCTGCGCGCGGTGCCGGGCGTGCTGGCGCAGGCGGCCGTGCCGATGACGCTTCCGGTCGTGTTGCTCGGCGGCATCTGGCTCGGCATCTTCACGCCGACCGAAGCCGCGGCCGTCGCCGCTTTTTGGGCGGCGCTCATCGGCTTCGTCTGGTATCGGAACCTGTCCTTCGCGAAGTTCTTGGACGTGTTCCGCGAATCCTCGCGCCAATCGACGATCGTGATGATGCTGATCGTCTCGTCCTTCATCGTGAACTACGCGATCACCAACGAAGGTGTGGCCGACGCCGTGGCGCGCTGGTTCGCGGCGAACGAATTCTCGCAAGTCGGGTTCATGCTGGTCGTGAATCTGATGTTCCTGATCCTGGGCACGGTGCTCGACGGCTCGGTCATGCTGCTGGTCTTCGTGCCGATCCTGCTGCCGACGGTGAAGGCGCTGGGCATCGATCTCGTCCATTTCGGCGTCGTGGTGATCGTCAATTTCATGATCGCGATCATCTCGCCGCCCTACGGATTGATCCTGTTCGTGCTATCGGCGCTGTCGAAAGTGCCGATGCGCGAGATCAACCGCGAGATCTGGGCCTTCATCCTGCCGCTCGCCGTCGCGTTGCTGTTGTTGATCCTGTTCCCGGCCATCACGTTGTTCGTGCCGCATCTCTTCGGCTACGCGACGTGACAAGACCCGTCGCCTTCGTCACCGGGGCGGCGCAAGGCATCGGGCTTGCCGCCGCCAAGCGTTTGGCCGAGGACGGGTTCCGCGTCTTCGCGATGGATCGCACGGACGATACGCTCGCCGCCGCTTGCGCCAAGCTGCGCGGGGGCGGGCTCGACGTCTTCGCGGCGCCCTGCGACGTATGCGATCGCGCATCGGTCGCGGCGGTGCTCGATCAGGCCGATCGCGTCGACGCGATGGTAACGGCGGCGGGTATCTACAACGACGCGCAATTCCTCGATCTGACCGAGGATCAATTCCGGCGCATGCTCGACGTCAACGTGATCGGCACGTTCATCCCCGCGCAGGAAGCCGCACGGCGGATGAAACCGGGCGGGCGGATCGTCACGATCTCCTCGCGCGGCGCGCTCGGCGGCACGCGTTTCGCGCATTACGTCGCGTCGAAAGCGGCGGTCATCGGCCTCACGCGCGCGATGGCGATGGAATTGCGCGCCAAGCAAATCGCCGTGAATTCAGTGGCACCGGGCTTCACCGATACGCCGATGACGCGCTCGGCGCCGGCCGAGATGTTCGCGGCGTGGGAAAGCCTGGAGCCGTCGGGCAAGGCCGCGTCGCCCGACGAAATCGCGACGGCGATCGCCTTCCTGGCGTCGCCCAAAACCAGCTTCGTGACCGGCCAGACGCTGTTCGTCGACGGCGGCAAGTCGCTGGGCGGCCTTGGCATCTAACCCGATCCGCCTCAGACCGCTTTTATCTTCCCCAAGAAGTCGTCGAGGGCGGCATTCAGCGAACGGCTGTCGTGCGCGAGTGCCGTGACCGACCCCAGAACGCGGTCGGCGGCTTCCTCCGTCTTCGTGCTCGAATCCGCCACGCCCGCGACGTTCGTGGTGACTTGCCGCGTGCCGGACGCCGCTTGCTGGACGCTGCGCGAGATTTCCTGCGTGGCGCTGCCTTGCTCCTCGATCGCGGCGGCGATCGCCGTGGCGCCCCCGTCGATCCGGCGGATCGCCTCCACGATGGCGTTGATCGCCGCGACGGTCCGCTCGGTCGAGGATTGAATGTCCTGAACCTGCCGCGCGATATCCTCGGTCGCCTTGCCGGTTTGCGTCGCGAGGTTCTTCACCTCCGACGCGACGACGGCGAAGCCCTTGCCGGCGTCGCCCGCGCGTGCGGCTTCGATCGTGGCGTTCAGGGCGAGGAGATTCGTCTGCTCGGCGATTCCGGCGATGAGCTTGACGACCTCGCCGATCTCCTGCGCGCGTTGCGCGAGATCGGAGACCAGCGTGTTCGTACTGGCGGCTTGTTCGGCGGCCTCTTTGGCTTCCTTGGCGCTGGACTGGACGCGCGAGGAGATTTCGCTGATCGACGCCGTCAACTCCTCGGTCGCGGCGGCGACGGAGTTGACGTTCTCGGTCGCCTCCTGCGCGGCCGACGCCACGCTCGACGCGTTGCGGCTCGACGTCGTCGCGATCTCGCGCATCGCGTTGGCGGTGCCCGACAGATCGGCGGTCGACGCTTCGAGCTTGCCGGTCAGATTCTTCGCCACGGCGTCGAGATCGGCGCAAAGTTTGGCCAAGGCGGCGGCGCGTTTGACCTGTGCTTCGCGCTGGGCGGCTTGCTCGGCGCTCAAGCGCTCCGCGTTGGCCGCACTTTCGCGCAAGGTTTCCAGCGCGTCGGCGACGCTGCCGAATTCGTCGGCATGGCGCCATTTCGGCACCGGCGTGGCGTAGTCGCCCGCACCCAGACGGCCGATCGCCGGAATCAGCCCCGCGAAGGCGGCGACCACGCGGGTGCGCACGGCGAACATCGCGTAGGCGGCGAGTGTCAGAACGAACGCCAGAACCGCCGCCGAGATCGCGAACGCGGCGATCGCTTCGGCGCGGATGGCTTCGGCGCGCGCGACCGCGAGATCGAGCGAGAGCGTGCCGATCGCGACGATCTTCTCGAAAGGCGCGTTGCAGACCGAGGTCCACTCGGCCGCGGGCGCGGCCGGCTGGCCCGAGCCGAGATTGGCGAGCATCGCGTCCATCCGGGCGATCGACGCTTCGGAAGCCTGCTTGGCTTCCGCCACGGCGCGCGCGAGGACGGGGGAGGCGCCGGGGCTCTTGAGCAGGCCGGTCAATTCGTCGAAACGGTTGGCGACGATTCCGCGATACCGGCCGATTTCGCGATGCTGTTCGGGCGTCATCGCGGTTCCCGCCGCGACGGTCGGGCGCAGATAGGAACACTGGGACCCGAAATTCGACCGGATGGTCCAGCTCGTCAGCCGGAATTGCACGAACTCGGCGAACATGGGGTCCGTGCCGCGAACGGTCGTCGCCAGCCTGTCCGAAGCCTGATCGAAACGCGCCAGGATGTCGTCGGCCGCGGCGACCCAGTCGTTGATCGCCGCGAGCGCGCGTTGCGCGCGCGGCTTCGCCGCTTCGCGATCGACCGACGCGCCGCGCGCGGTCATCGCCGCCATCAGGTCGCGCATCTCCGCGACGTCGCGCTCGGCGCCGGCGACGCCCGAGCGGCGCAACGCCTCGATCGCACGCCCGACGCGTTCGTCGACCAGCCGGCGGATTTCGGCGATTTGCGGTTTCGGATCGTCCTGCGTCTGCAACGCGGTGGCGATCGATCCGCGCTGCTGGCGCAAGGGCGACAGCGCTTCGAAGATCGCGCGGTCGGCCTGGGTCAGCGCCGTCACGGTGCCGCTGCTCAGAAACCGCGTGGTCGCGGTCCACATGTCGCCGGCGTTCAAGTAGAGCAGCGCCAGCGTCAGCGCGCCGAACAGCGCCATGATGCGGTTGGAAACCGAAGTCGTGCGGGCGGACGCCATGAAACCTTCTCCGAAATCGCGGTTGACCGTCGGGAATTACCGTCTCCTTTTTCGCGGGAAGGTCTTAAAAAGATGTTGCTGTGCAGCAAGAATCTTCATCCCGGCGCGGCGCACGCGCGGAGGACGGCGCGCCAATTCCCCGAAAAATCGTGACGCCGCAGATGGTTGCCTCCGAAGCCAAGCCCGTGTAGGGAAGGGGCCCGGGGAAACGGTGTGTAGCTCAGCCTGGTAGAGCGCTTGCTTTGGGAGCAAGAAGTCGCGAGTTCGAATCCCGCCACACCGACCCGGTTTTTTCCCTTTAAGGCGCGCCGAGCGCCGCGATCATGTCGGCACGCGCGCCGCGCACGGCGACGTAGTTCGCGTTCTCGAAATCCTCGTCGGCCAGCGAGTAATCCGCGAAGCGCACGCCCGACGGGCCGGCCTTGCCGACGCGATAGCCGAGATTCGTCAGCATGAAATGGAAGTCGATCAGCAGCCTGTGGGTCAGGATGTTGACGCGCCCGTATTCGAATTGCAGCGCCTCGATCCGGCCTTCGTTCAACATCGCGCCGAACCCGTCGAAGACGAGATGTTCGGCCCCCTCGACGTCGATCTTGGCGTAGTCGATGCGCGCGACGCCGTTCGCGGCGGCGTAGCCGTCGGCGCGGCGCACCGGGCAACGCACGACGCGCGACGGGGCGGCGTGCGGAAACGGCGCGATCGAGGCGAGCTCGTCGAACCCTGCATAGACGTTGATGTCGATCTCGCCGTCGACATGGGCGAGGCCGAACGGGTTGGCGCGCACGCGCGCGTCGCCCGCGAAGCGCGCGGCGTAGTGCTTAAACGTGTCGGGTACCACTTCGAACCCATGCACCGCGCAATCGGGCCAATGGGCGAGGGCCGCCGCCGTCCAATTGCCGCGATTGGCGCCGATATCGAACGCCACGCGCATCCCCAGCGGCGCGAGGGTGCGCACGATGCGCGCTTCGCCGGAGATTTCCAACGCGGCACCCTTGGCGGGCGGCGGCGGGGCGAGGCGTGCGGCACGCCCGAACAACCGCGCGAGGTTCGCCAATTCGCCGCTATCGGCGCGGGCGGCCAAGGCGCGTGCCGCGTTCTCGAAATCGGCGTCGGGGGCGGCGTCGCCCAAGGCGAGCGCAAGGGTGCGGCGGCGCAGTTCGGCGAGGTCGTCGGTCATGATCCACCAAATATTGCGCGGCGCGCGAAGGCGCGATAGGCGCGTTCGAGGCGACGCATCCAACGTGCTTCATCCACCAGCGCCGAATGCTTCATCCGGTCCGGCAATTCGGCGCGCAACGCATTGCGCCACGCGACGTCGGCGGCCAGATCGGCGGCGACGCGCACGTAATCGCCGGCATTCGCCGCCCGGCAGCGTTCCAGGCCGAGATGCGCCAGCATCGCCCCGCTCCAGCGCGACATCATCGTGTCGCCGGTCAGCGACACGACCGGCACGCCCATCGACAACGCTTCGAAAGTGCTGGTCGAGCCGTTGAACGGGAAGGGGTCGAGCACCACATCGACGCCGTCATAGGACGCGAGATGCGCGGCGAGATCGGCGACATAGGGGCGCACCGCGACGCGCGCGGGATCGATGCCGGCCTTGGCGAAATGCGCCTGGAAGCGCCGGCGGATTTCCGGCTCGTCCATCGCGCGGGCATGGCCCAGCAGCAGCGTGGCACCTTCGACCATGCGCAAAACTTGCGCCCAGGTTTCCAGCGTGCGGCCGTTGAGCTTGGTCGGATTGGAGAACGACGCGAACACGATCGGCGCGCCCGCCGCGCGCGGCGCCAATGCGCGCGCTTCGGCAAGCCAGGGATGGATATAGAGATTGGGCAGGCGCAGCACGCGCTCGGCATAGAACTCGCCACCGCGCCGGGGAACCAGATTTCGGTCGGCGATCAAGTAGTCGATCGCGGCGATCCCGCTCGTTGCCGCGTCGAACAGGCTGACTTGCACGGGGGCCGCGCGCCGCCAAGCGAGGCCGAGGCGGTTCTCGTCGAAATGGCCGGCGACATGCACCAGAATATCGATGCCGTCGCGCCGCACGATCTCGGCGAGTTCGGCGTCGGGCCGTGCCGCGAGATGGTGCCAGCCATCCGCCATCGCCGCGAATTCGCGCGAGACGTCATCCTCGCCGAAGGCGAGATTGTAGCCGTGGATCGAAAACGCGGCGCGATCGGCCGCGCGGAACAAGGGCCGCATCGAACGCGCAACCGGATGGCCGCGAAAATCCGACGAGACATAGCCGATGCGGATTTTTTCGCTGGCCTTGCGCACCCACAAGGCGGGCGGCGCGGCCACGCGGTCGCGCATCGCCTCGGCGAAGTCGAGATGCAGCGCCTTGCGCCGATCGAGCGACAGATCGGGATCGTAGAGCGACACGGCGATGCGGTTTTTGAGCGCGCGCAGGCGGCCGAGCTTCGCGGCGGCGGCGAACAACGCGTCGGCGGTCGCGTAATCGTCGAACAGCGGCAGCAGCGTGCCGAGCAGATCGCAGGCGGCGGCGATCCGCTCGCGGCGGACCATGTCGAGCGCATGCGCTTGTTCGCCCAGAACGCGCGCGACGTCGCCCAGGCGCGCATCGGGCGCCGCCGCGATCATGTTCCGCAAGGCGCGGCTCAGCACCGCGATCGCCGCCGCGGGCTTGCCTTGCAGATTGGCGAGCTGACCTTGCGCCATGTCGACGCGCGGATCGTTCGCTGGCGCATGATTCCGCATCGCGTCGAGGGCGGTTTGCGCCGAAGCGGCATCGTTACCCGCACAAAGCGCGGCGATCAGGCTCGCCCAGGCGTCGAGATGGCCGGGGGCGATATCGAGGCATTTCCTATACGCGGCGATGGCCCCCGCTGAATCGCCCGCGACGAAAAGCAGCGTCGCGAGGGCGAGATGATGGTCCGGGGCGGCGTGATCGAGTGCTATGGCTTGGCGCACGTGATCGAGCCCGCCGCGCAGATCGCCGTCGTTCGCGAGCAGCGTGCCGAGCGCGAAATGGGCGCCGCCGTGACCGGGCTCGCGCGTCGTCGCATCCAGGTAATGCCGCTTCGCCGCCGCGCGGTCGCCCGCGAATTCCGCGATCTGGCCCAAGCCCATCGGCCCGAGCGCCGAGGCGGGCGCGACCGCCGCCACTCGGGCATAGGCGCGGGCGGCGTCTTGCGGGCGGTTCACCCGGCGCAGAACGGTGCCCAAATGCAGCCACGCCCCCGCGAAGGCGGGCTGCAACGCGACCGCGCGTTCGAGCGGGGCCACGGCATCGGCGTCGCGCCCGCGCTGATGCAGCGTCAGTCCCAGCAGATTCAGCGCGTCGACATTGTCCGGTTGCAGGGCCAAAACCTGATCGTAGAAACGCGCCGCAGCTTCGACATCGCCGGCGCGATGACGTTCGAGTGCGGCATTGAGCAGGGCGGTCGCGTCCATAACCGGCAGTATGGACATGATTCGGAATGATTCTCATAATGCCGCGCGATGTCGAACGCAGACTCCGACGCGCTCTACGCGGGCAAAAAAATCCTGGTCACGGGCGCCACGGGGCTTTACGGCCGCAATCTCATTCCCCGGCTTTTGGCCAAGGGTGCGAATGTGCGCGCCGTGGCGCGCCGCGTTCCCGCGACCGGCTTCGGGCCGGATGTGGAATTCGTCGCGGGCGATTTGAAGGAGCCTAGCTTCGCGCGCCAGGCCGTCGCCGGGTGCGACGGCCTGTTCCATATGGCGGGCACGCGCGGCTCGATCGGCATTCAGATCAAGCGCGCGGCGGAAATGCTGCACGACAACACGCTGTCCTGTTTCAACGCGCTGAACGCGGCGCGCGAAGCGGGCGTGGCGCGCGTCGTTTACGTGTCGACCGTGTCGGTCTATCCGCCCGGCGAGCGTTATGTCGAAGATCAGGCATGGTCGGCCAATCCGCATCCCGGCAACGAATTCGTCGCTTGGTCGAAGCGCATGGCCGAAAAACTGATCGAAGCCTTCGAGGTGCAATACGGCGCCAAGAATTTCGCGATCCTGCGCCCGGTGAACACGTTCGGGCCGTGGGACGATTTCAACGCGCAAACCGCTTTGGTCGTGCCCGCCTTGATCGGCCGGGCGCTGGGCGGCGAAAACCCGCTAAGCGTGTGGGGCGACGGCACGGCGGTGCGCGACTTCCTTTACGTCGAGGATGCGGTCGACGGTTTGCTCGCGGGCTACGAGCGCGGGCTCGGCAAAGGGCCGATCAACCTCGGCAGCGGGCGCGGCTATTCGGTCGCCGAAGTCGTCGCGGCGATTTTGCGCCATGGCGCGCCGGGCACAAGCGTGCGCTGGGACGTGGACAAGCCGGCCGGCGAAGCGCGCAAAGTCGCCGACACCGCGCGCGCCGAAACCATCTTGGGCTTCACGCCCAAGATCGGGCTGGAGGAAGGAATCGCGCGCACGATCGCCTGGTATCGCGCGCGCGACTGACCCTCAGTCGTCGAGGCCGGGCGTGGTCAGCATCGGCGCATCGGCGACTTCCACCAGGTGCGCGCGCTCGAAGCCGTTGAACGCCGTGCGCAACGCCGCGCCATAGGCGCCGAGCTGGCCGATCTCGATCCAATCGCCTTCCGCGATATCGGCGGGCAGCGGGAAGGGCCCGGCCATCCGATCGGCGGAATCGCAAGTCGGGCCGAAGAATTCGAAGTCGCGGATCGGCGCATCCGACGCGCGAAGCCCGCGCACCGGAAAGCGGAAGCCGGGATAGCCCGCATCCGACAACGACCCGTAGATGCCGTCGTTGAGATAGAGCATGTTCCCGCGCCGCGCTTGCACCTGCACGATCACGGAACCGCCGCCCGCGACCAGGGCGCGGCCGGGCTCGGCCCACAATTTCGTATGGCGCAGATGCGCGGCGTTGTCGCGTGCGGCCTCGATCTCGGCGAAGAAGGCGCCAAGCTCCGGCACGTCGATATCGGGATAGGTCACGGGGAAGCCGCCGCCCACGTCGAGCAGATCGACGCGCACGCAAGCTTCGCCCGCCACGCGATCGGCCAATTCGATGGCGCGCGCATAGGCGGCCGGATCGACGCATTGCGAACCGACATGGAACGAGATCCCGAGTTCGCGCGCGAGCGGACGCGCGCGGCGCAGCAACGCCACGGCCGCGTCGAATTCGGCGCCGAATTTGCCGGACAGGTCGTAGCGTGCGCCGCCCTTGGGCAGCGCCAAGCGCACGACGAGCGTCAGCTCGCCCGGCTTCGCCTTGGTTTCGGCGAGCAGCTTGTCGAGTTCCGCGTCCGCATCGAGCACGAAATCGCGCACCGCATGGCGCGCATAGGCTTCGCGGATCGCGGCGCGCGCGCGCACCGGGTGCATATAGGCGATATGCGCGTCCGTCCCGAACATCGAGCGCACCAGCGCGATCTCGGCGGGCGAGGCGCAATCGAAATGGCGCACGCCGCCGTCCCACAGCGCGCGCAGCACGCGCGGGTCGGCGTTGCACTTCACCGCGTACAGAACGTCGCCGGGGAAACCGGCCACGAAACGGCGCGCGGCCTTGCGCAGGGTTTCCGGGCGCAAGGCGTGCACCGGCTCCTGCGGTTTTTCGCGCGCGATCACCGCGTCGACCGTCGGCAATTCCGCCGGTGCGGGGAGGGGAAGGGCGGCGCTTCGTCGCTTCAAAGGCGAGACGGCGATACGCAGATTGGACAAGGCCATTGGTCGGCATCCTCGCAAGCAAAGGCGCCTGGAAGGACGGAACTTGGACGGATACGTCGTCGGAGGGTTGAAGAACCCCCGAGGTCGATCGCGGCGAAATCCCGTTCCCTCCGGGGCGCAAACCCCGAAAGGACGCGTGACGTCGTTGCTTGACCTCGAGCGCTGGTGGTCGAGAGACGTGGAGGTTCTTCGCGAACTTCCCGCCCTGCCTCTTAGCGCTGCCTCGTGGGCCTGGGGCACGTGCGACTTGCGTCTGGCGTGTTTATCGGGTCGATCGGCCTTGGGAATCAAGCGACATCGATGCGTGCGACGTGTCCGCAGTATTGCAGTACACGCATGTCATTTTTCCGCCGCATTCGTTCAGCGCACGGCGACGAGCGCCAGATACTCCCAAACGATCGTCGCGGCGGCGAGCGACGTGATCTCCGCGTGATCGTAAGCGGGTGCCACTTCCATTACGTCCATGCCGATCCAGTCGATGCCGCCAAGTGCCCGCAAGATCGCTTGGGTTTGCCAAGTCGCTAAGCCGCCGATCTCCGGCGTGCCGGTCCCCGGCGCGAAAGCGGGGTCGATCGCGTCGATGTCGAACGACATATAAGCGGGGGCATCGCCCAGCACGCGGCGGATTTCGCCGGCGACGAAAGCGGGCCCGCGCGCATGGACGGTCTGCGCGTCGAGGATCGTCACCCCTTTGCCGATCGTCCAATCCCACACTTCGGGATCGGCCGGGCTGCGGATGCCGATCTGGATCATCCGGGCGGGATCGACCAAGCCTTCCTCGATCGCGCGATAGAAGACCGAGCCATGGCCCAGCGCCTGGCCGAAGCTGGTCGGCCATGTGTCGATATGCGCGTCGAAATGGGCGAGGGCGACCGGCTTGCCCAGGCGTTTGCGCAACGCGCGCAGCAGCGGCAGCGTGGCGCCGTGATCGCCGCCGAGCGCCAGCAAATGGCCGATCTTGGCGGCTTGCGCTTCGATCGTGGCGTAGCTCGCGGCGATATCGCCAAGCACGATGTCGAAATTGCCGATATCGGCGAGATCGAGCGACGCGGGGTCGAGGCGGGAGTTGGGATGCGCCCCGTCGCGCAGCATGACGGAGGCGGCGCGAATGCCCGCCGGTCCGAAGCGCGCACCGGCACGATTCGTGGTGCCGAGATCGAAGGGAATGCCGGCGACGCAGAACTTCGCGCCGGGCGCGCGATTGTCGAGCCCGAGAAAGCCGTGCGGCAAAGCGAAAGTGGGCGGGATGGCGGCCATCGGGCGAATCTAGTCATTACGCGCCGACTTCGCCACCCCGTCACAAAACGTTGAAGTAAAGCGGCCCGCCGATCGACGCGCGCAGATCGTCCGGCACGTGGCGCAAACGGACATCGGCAAGCCGACCGATATAGCCGCATTCCGAAACGAGATCGTAACGCCCTTCGGGCGGCAGATCGGCGCCGCGCTTGGGCTCGATCACCACGGCGTAGCGCGGGCCTTTGCCGTCCGGCTTCAGATCGAACGAGCGCGGCCCGTAAGCGACGCAATGTTTGATGCGGATGCGGATCGAGGCCGCACCCGGCCCGGCGAGCTTGGCGGGAAAGGCGCGCGCCACGACGAAGCCCAGGAAATTCTGCGCCGGATGCAAAGGGCGCCAAGCCTGGCCGCCGGGCAATTTGGCGTCCGGCGCCATCACCACGGGCGGGGCGAGGGCGATCGGTTTGCGGTCGAGCGCCGCGCGCTTGGTCGAACCGGACTTGCCCATGCCGCGCCTCGCTATTTATTTTGGAGAAAATAACAGATATTTTTCTCTTAATAAGACAATATGCTATTGGTTGAAAGATAACGATTCAAGAATTATCCATAAAACATTGAGGACGGCCGGAAGCGGCCCGGCCGGCGCTTGCCGATAAGGGTTGCCTTCGGGCGCGGGCGACGCCATGTTTCGGGACGCCGGGGCCGGTCCCGGCGATTCAGCCGATTCACGAGCCAATCCCGCCATGAGCAAGCCCGCGCGCATCTACCGCCCGTCGAAAAACGCCATGCAATCGGGCAAGGCGAAGACCTTGAACTGGGTTTTGGAGTTCGAGCCGGGGGCGGCCAAGCGCGCCGATCCGCTGATGGGCTGGGCGGGTTCGCCCGATACCGACGGCCAGATCCGGCTGGTTTTCGAGACCCAGGATGCGGCGCTGTCCTACGCCCAGCGCCATGGAATCGCCTATGAAGTGGCGGTTCCGCATGCTTCGCGGGTTCGCCCCAAGAGCTACGCCGACAATTTCAAATACGACCGCGTTCGCTGAATTTTCGCCGACGGCCGGACCCCGTAGCTCAGCTGGATAGAGCACTTGCCTTCTAAGCAAGTGGTCGCAGGTTCGAATCCTGCCGGGGTCGCCATCGGACGCCGGAATCCCGCGCCGGGCGCTTGAAGTTGATATTTCTCGGGTTTTGCCGCAATTTCGCGCGTCGAACATGGTGACTTTACCACCCAGAGAGACGCCCGAGACGCGTCAACGCACGTTGGAGATCTTCGCCGCCGCGATCGAGCGCGTGTCGGGCGGGACGACCGATGTGTCGCGCGCCGCGCGATTGGCCGCGGAAACGGGCGACCGAATGGATATTTCCAACGCCAAGCGGCAATTCGACAAGATGCCGGGGGCGGAGCGGCGCGAGATCGGCCGCGTCGCCAAGGATCTGGCCGAAGAAATGCGCGCCGGCGCCAAGGTCGTCCAGATCGTCGAAAACATGGCGGCGGACGAGGATGTCAGCCTCGAGTTGATTTGGCCGCGTTGATGGACGGCGCGCCAACCGGCCTCGCCCTTCGACAAGCTCAGGGTGAGGCCGTTTCTTCAAACCTCATGGTGAGCCAGTCGAACCATGAGGTTCGCGCGTGACCGCGACGTTGCAAGATGCCTTGGCGCTGCATCAGGCCGGCAGGCTCGACGAAGCCGATGCGATCTACGCCGAACTGATCGCCGCCGATCCCAACGCCATCGACGCGTTGAACCTGTCGGGGCAGATCGACCTCGCGCATCGCCGTTTCGACGCGGCCTTGGCGAAATTCGTGCGCGCGCGCAGCCTGGCGCCTGGCTTCGCCGATGCCTGGATGAACGAAGGCAATGCGCTGCGCGGGGCGGGACGGCCGGCTGAAGCTCTGGCGGCCCTCGAACAAGCGGCGCGGCTTGTCCCCCAGCACGCGCTGATCTTGTGCAATCGCGGCCTCGCCAAGCTCGATCTGGGCGACGCCGATGGCGCGGTCGCGGATATCGCGGCGGCGGACGCGGCGATGCCCGGCGTCAAAGCCTTGCGCGAAAATCTCGGCGTGGCGCTCAAAGCCGCGAACCGGCCGATGGCCGCGCTCGCGGTCTTCGCGGCGAACGATTCACCCGCTCCGGCCGCGAGCGTGCGCCAGGACCTGCTCGATCATGCCGGCGCCATGGCCGACTACGCGACGGCGCTGGCGCGCGAACCCGGCCGGCCGGACGTCGAAAGCAATCGGCTGTTCACCGCGAATTACGATCCGGCGATGGATAGCGGCGCCATCAAGGCGCTTTACGCCGCGTGGGGGAGCGCACGCGCGCGGCAGCCGATTGCGTCGACGCCCGATTTTTCGCCAGCACGGCGCTTGCGGATCGGCTTCGTCTCCGGCGATTTCCGCCGCCATTCGGCGCGGCATTTTCTGTGGCCGCTGCTCGAACATTTTCCGCGCGACGGTGCCGCGCTCGTCGCGTTTGCGACCGATCCCGGCGCCGACGACGATTGGACGCGGCGCTATCGCGGCGCGTTCGACGAATGGCATGCGATCGGCGAACTGGACGACGACGCGGCCGCCGCTTTTATCGCGGCGGCGAAGATCGACGTGCTGGTCGATCTGTCGGGCCATAGCCAGGGAAACCGTTTGGGCGTGTTCGCGCGCAAGCCTTCACCGGTTCAGGCGACGTGGCTTGGCTATGGCGGCACGACCGGGCTTGCCGCGATCGATTGGTATATCGGCGACGAACGCTTGGTGCCGCCGGGGGCTGAATCGGCGTTCGTCGAGCGCGTGTGGCGCTTGCCGCATACGGCCTTCGTATACGCGCCGCAGGACGCGATGCCCGCGTGCGGGCCCGCACCGATGCTGCGCAACGGCTATCCGACCTTCGGCTGCTTCAGCCGCACCGTGCGCTACAACGCGCGCTGCTTGGCGCTCTGGGCGCGCGTGCTTGCGGCGATCCCGAAGGCGCGTTTGGCGCTGAACGCGCTGGTCTTCGGCGAAGGCGAGACGCGCGATTTGTTCCGGCACCGTTTCGCCGAATGGGGCGGGGACGCGGCACGCCTCGATCTGATCGCGACGGCACCGCAGCCGGTCACCTGGGCGGCGTACGGCGCTATCGACATCGCGCTCGATCCGTTTCCGCACAATGCCGGAGCAACGACGTTCGAGGCGCTGTGGATGGGCGTGCCGGTCTTGTCGAAGCGCGACCGGGCGCCGTTGGGCCGGTTCGGGGATTCGATCCTGGGTGCTTGCGGCCTTGGCGATTGGGTGGTGGACGGCGACGACGCCTTCGTTGCGCGCGCGATCGCGGCGGTCGCCGATCCGGCGGCGCTGAACGCGCTACGCCAAGGAATGCGCGCGCGGGTCGCGGGCTCGGCCTTGGGCGATGCGCCGGTCTATGCGCGCGACTTCGCCGCCGCGTTGCGCGGCATGTGGCGAATGAAATGCGAGGAACGCGCCTAAATCAGGCGAAAATATCGATCGGCTTGGCGGCCGAGGCCGTCGGCTTCTGCGTGGGCGGCGTGCCGAACACGCGCGCGACGGTGCGGTTCTCGTCGTTCGACAACACGATATCGACGAAGACGCGGAACGAATTGTCGAATAGCCCGATATTCTGCGAATAGGGCGAGGGCGGCAGAGCGGGGGTCTGACGGCCTTCGCCGCTGCGCTGGTTCTGCGCTTGGGCCTGTTCCGCCAAGGCGGCGGCTTGGTCCTGCTGCTGGCGGATCTTGGCGGTGGCGGCCGAGCCGATAACGGGGGCATCCGGCGCACGCGCAGCGTCGCTCGCGGCGCCCGGTTGGGTAACCGGCGCCGGGCGGGAGAGACCCGGGAAGGTCGTCGTCGCTGCGAGAGGCGGCAAAGCCACCATTTCTTGGTCCCTCTGCAACGGTCGCTGCGCCACGAAAGTGGCGCTCACAACCGGAAAAGACGCAATTCGAGCCCTTTTCCTGCTTACCAATATATGCTTAACGCCGATGCGTTGCAATATGCGGAATTCAGGTCGGGTTCAGATCTCTAAAAATTATTATAAATCAAATGACTGTGGATAAGTCTTAATCTTTCGCCCGATCCTTTCTGCGCATTAACCTCGTAAAGGTCTCGAGATCCGGCGCTAAAAAATGCTGCGCGCGTGACTCCATCGCCCGGTAGCGCGCGAGGGCCTCGCGGCCCAGCGCCGTGACCTCGGCCCCGCCGCCGCGCCGCCCGCCGGCGCCGGCGCTAACCAACGGCTCGCGGAACGCCTCGTTCATCTCCGATACCAGCAGCCAAGCGCGGCGATAGGACATGTCCATTGCGCGCGCCGCGGCGGAGATCGAGCCGGTGCGCGCGATCGCGTCGAGCAAATCGGCCTTGCCGGGCCCGATCGCGATCGCCGCGCCCAGCAGAATCCGCAAGCGCGGTTTGGGATCAGCCGCCATAGAGTTTGTCCGGATCGACGAGGACGGGCTTGTCGATGACGAGCGCCCCGTCGCGTACCACGCGGAAGAAGCAATCGCGCCGTCCGGTATGGCAGGCGACCCCGGTTTGATCGACGCGCACGACTACGGCGTCGCCGTCGCAATCGACGCGGAACTCGACCAGACGCTGCGTCTGGCCCGAGCTTTCGCCTTTTCGCCACAGCTTCATGCGGCTGCGCGACCAATAGCAGACCGTGCCGGTCGTCAGCGTCTCCTCGACCGCCGCGCGATTCATATACGCGACCATCAGGATTTCGCCCGTGTCGTGCTGTTGCGCGATGGCGACGACGAGGCCCGTTGCGTCGAACGCGATCTCGGCCAGGATGGGGGCGAGATCGGGCGCGCTCATTTGGCGCCTTTGGCGGCCGCGCGCAGACGCGCGAAGCCCTTGTCGAGATCGGCGATCAGATCGGCGGGATCTTCGAGCCCGGCATGCACGCGCAGCAACGGACCGGGGCCGCCCCATTTGGTCGCGGTGCGGATATTGTCGACCTTGCTGGGTAGCATCAGGCTTTCGAAACCGCCCCACGAAGCGCCCATGCCGAAATGCTCGAGATCGTCGACGAACGCGGCCAAGGCGGCGCGCGGCGTTTCCTTCAGCACGAAGGAGAACAAACCCGACGCCCCCTTGAAATCGCGCTTCCAGAAATCATGGCCGGGGCACGAGGGCAAAGCCGGGTGCAGCACGCGATCGACGTCCGGCTGTTGCGCCAGCCAATTGGCGAGCTTCAAACCCGTTTCGTAATGGCGCGGCAAGCGAACGCCCAGCGTGCGAAGTCCGCGCAAAGCGAGATAGACGTCGTCCGGCCCGACAGCGGCACCCAAATCGTCCACGCCCGCGCGCACGGTCTGATAGAGGCGTTCTTCGCGGATCGAAACGATACCGAGCATCACGTCCGAATGCCCGCAGATATATTTGGTGCCGGCCTGGATCGTCACGTCGACGCCGAAATCGAAGGGACGGAAATAGAAGGGTGTGGCCCAGGTGTTGTCGATGGCGGTCGCAACACCTTTCGCCCGACACGCGGCGGCGATCGCGGGCACGTCCTGCATTTCGAAAGTCAGCGAACCCGGCGATTCCATCAAGCACAACTTCGTGTTGGGCTTTATGAGGTCGGCGATACCCGCACCGATCGCCGGGTCGTAATACGTCGTCTCGACGCCGTAGCGTTTGAGGATGCCGTTACAATAATGCCGCGACGGCGCGTAGGCGGTATCGACGCACAACACGTGATCGCCCGCCTTGGTAAACGCCATCAACACGGCGAGGATGGCCGCCGCCCCCGAACCCACCGCGAAGGATGCGTAGCCGCCGTCGAGCTCGGCCATCGCGTCGGTCAACGCGAAGGTCGTCGGCGTGCCATAGCGGCCGTAGCGCATCTGGTTTTTGGTCTTGGTTTTCTGGGCCGCTTCCAGCGCGTCGAGCGTCGGGAACAGGATCGTCGACGCGTGATAGACGGGCGGGTTGACCACGCCGAAATTGGCGTGCGGGTCGCGGCCCAGAACGGTGAGCTTGGTGTCGGTTTTCATGGGCGTCTGGCTCGTTTCGAGTATCCGGAATTCACGGTCGATCGGCGCACTATAGCGCCGCCGTTCCGTACGGGGGCTTCCGTTTTTTCGTATCGATACAAACCATTTGAGAGCGGTATCGAGCGCGTGCTAGCGTGTCGCTTCCTGACGGGTAACGAGTGATTGTTTCAAACGACCTCGGCCGGCAGGGAGGACACGATATCACTGGAAACCAGCGCCCCATTCCCGGGGCGCCGAAGGGAGATTGGTTCATGAAAGCTCTTGCCAGCGCCATCGCGGTGGCGGCCATTGCCGTCGCCGCATTGCCGGCCCAAGCCCAGCAAGGTTCGGGCTCGCCGACCCTCGACGCCGTCAAGGCGCGCGGTCAGTTGATCTGCGGCACGAACACGGGCCTCGCAGGCTTCGCGTTGCCGGATGCGCAGGGCGTGTGGCGCGGTCTCGATGTCGATGTGTGCCGCGCGGTCGCTGCCGCCATTTTCGGCGATGCGAGCAAAGTGCGATATGTCGGTACGACGGCGCAGCAGCGCTTCACGGCGCTGCAGTCGGGCGAAATCGACCTCCTGGTCCGCAACACGACCTGGACGCTGTCGCGCGATACGTCGCTCGGCCTCGACTTCCTGGCGACGAGCTTCTACGACGGCCAGGGCTTCATGGTGAAGAAGTCGCTGAACGTGAAGTCTGCCAAGGAACTGAACGGCGCCACGATCTGCGTGCAGCCGGGCACGACGACCGAGTTGAACCTCGCGGATTATTTCCGCGCCAACAACATCCGCTTCACCCCGGTCGTCATCGAGCGTCTGGAAGAGAACATCGCCGCCTATCTCGCGGGCCGTTGCGATTCGTTCACGACCGACGTGTCGGGCCTCGCCTCGATCCGCGCCGCGAACACGCCGGTCCCCGCCGACCACGTGATCCTGCCGGAAGTGATCTCGAAGGAGCCTCTCGGGCCGGCCGTGCGTCATGGCGACAACCGTTTCGGCGATATCGTCAAGTGGGCGTTCTTCGCGATGCTCGAAGCCGAAGAGATCGGCCTCACCTCGGCGAATATCGACTCGCAGATGGGCTCGACCAACCCGTCGATCCAGCGCTTCGTGGGCGCCACGGGCGGTTTGGGGCAGATGATGGGGCTCGACGCGAAATGGGCCTATAACATCGTCAAGCAGGTCGGAAACTACGGCGAAAGCTATAGTCGCAACATCGTGCCGCTGGGCATCGAGCGCGGCGTGAACAATCTTTGGACCAAGGGCGGCCTGATGTACGCGCCGCCGCTGCGCTAAGCCATCGCGACGGTTCCCGGACGGGGCGGTTCGCCGCCCCGTCCGGCCCGGATTTTGAATACCTCCCGGCCGCGCGATCCCGCCGTTAGAGCGGGGCTCGCGGAATACGGAAGGCGCATCGGGCCGTTTCGCTGGCGTTAACGCCGGGGCCGGTGCCGACGCGGGTGTCGAGACGAACAGGTCAGCAAAAAGGAGAGGGGCATGGCCGATATCGCGGCGAGCTCCGGGGCACGCGGAAAGCAGTCTATTCGGCTGTCGCTGAACGACCCCACATTCCGCGCCATTTTCTGGCAGATCGTGGTCGTCGGCTTCATCGGCCTGATCCTTTGGTTCCTGATTTCCAACACGCTGCATAATCTCGAGGTCCGCAAGATCGCGACCGGCTGGGGTTTCTTGAGCCGCGAAGCCGGCTTCGCCATCGGCGAAACGCCGATCCAGTACGGGCCGGAAGATAGCTACGGCCGCGCCATCGTCGTCGGCATGGTCAACACGCTGCGCGTCGCCGTCATCGGCATCGTGCTCGCGACGATCCTGGGCACCCTCGTCGGGATCGGCCGGTTGTCGAAAAACTGGCTCATCGCCAAAGTCTGCTCGGTCTATGTCGAGTTCATGCGCAACCTTCCGCTGCTGGTGCAGCTGTTTTTCTGGTGGGCGCTGTTCCAAGACGCATTCCCCGGCCCTCGCCAAGCGCTGGAGCCGATCACCGGCTTCTTCTTCTCCAATCGCGGCATCAAAATGCCGATCCCGGCCGAGCATTGGATTCATGCTTGGATGGGCGTGGCTTTCCTGATCGGCATCGCGGCCTCGGTCGTCGTGCGGCGCTGGGCGGCGGCCCGTCAAGCCGCGACCGGCGAGCAATTCCCGGTCTTCCGCGCCACGCTCGGGCTGATCCTGGGCTTGCCGTTCGTCGTGTGGCTGATCGGCGGCGCGCCCGTCGCGATGGATTGGCCGGCTTTGCGCGGCTTCAACTTCCAAGGCGGTCTGACCCTGACGCCGGAATTCGCGGCGCTGCTGGTCGGCCTCGTGACCTACACGGCGGGCTTCATCGCGGAGATCGTGCGCGCGGGTATCCTCGCCGTGCCGCACGGCCAGACGGAGGCCGCTTCGGCGCTGGGCATCCGTCGGGGCAAGATGCTGCAACTCGTCATCCTGCCGCAGGCGCTGCGCGTCATCGTGCCGCCGATGACCAGCCAGTATCTGAACCTGACCAAGAACTCGTCGCTGGCCGTCGCGATCGGCTATCCCGATCTCGTCTCCATCGCCAACACGACGTTGAACCAGACCGGGCAGGCGATCGAAGGTATCGCCATCATCATGGCCGCGTATCTGACGGTGTCGCTGTCGATCTCGCTGTTCATGAACTGGTACAACAAACGTATCGCCTTCAAGGAGCGCTGAGCATGGCCGGAATTCCCGTTTCCGCCGGCCTCAATGCGCCGGTCGTCGTCAGCAAGCCCATCGAGTGGCTGAAGGCCAATCTGTTTTCGAGCTGGCTCAACACCGCGCTGACGCTCGTCGTCTTCTACATCATCGCGCGCACGCTGTTCGGCTTCGTGCCCTGGGGCATCGTCAACGCGGTGTGGATCGGCACGCCGGAGGAATGCAAGGCCGTCAAGGGCATCGGCGCGTGCTGGGCCTTCTTCCCCGAAAAGTGGCGCTTTATCCTGTTCGCCACCTATCCCTTCGACGAACAATGGCGTCCCGCGCTTTCCTGCGCGATCTTCCTGTTCCTTTACGGTTTCAGCGCCATGCGCCGGAACTGGAACTCGAACCTGTTCTACGTCTGGGGCGGCGGGCTCGCGGCGATCGCCGTCCTGATGTGGGGCGGGGTTCTGGGCTTGTCCTACGTCTCGAACGAGCGTTGGGGCGGGCTGGTGCTCACCCTCATCCTCGCGACGTTCGGTATAGCGCTCGCGTTCCCGCTGGCGATCCTGCTCGCACTCGGCCGCCGCTCGGACATGCCCGCGATCAAGACGCTGTGCATCGCCTTCATCGAATTGGTGCGCGGCGTGCCGCTGATCTCCGTGCTGTTCATGGCGTCGGTGATGTTCCCGCTGTTCCTGCCGGAAGGCATCACGTTCGACAAGCTGCTGCGCGCCCAGGTCGGCATCATCCTGTTCGCCGCGGCTTATTTGGCCGAAGTGGTCCGCGCGGGTCTGCAGGCGCTGCCCAAGGGCCAATACGAAGCGGCCGACGCGCTGGGCCTGTCCTATTGGCAGGCGATGCGCATGATCATCCTGCCGCAGGCGCTGCGCCTGGTCATTCCGCCGACCGTCAACACCTTCATCGGGCTGTTCAAGGACACCTCGCTGGTCCTGATCATCGGCCTGCTGGACATTCTGAACGCTGCCAAGACCGCGGCCGCCGATCCGCTTTGGCGCGGCTACGGGCCTGAGGTATATTTCGGGGTGTCGCTGCTGTATTTCGTCTTCTGCTTCGCGATGTCGAAATACAGCCAGAGGGTCGAGACCGAGTTCAATCGTCACAAGCACCGCTAAGGGAGCCACGTTAGATGTCCGCTACCGCCGCCGCCGCCCGGGATTCGGGCCAGCCGATCATCAAGCTCTCGAAGCTCAACAAGTGGTACGGGGATTTCCACGTCCTCAAGAACATCGATTTCGAGGTCCGTAAGGGCCAGAAGATCGTCGTTTGCGGCCCCTCGGGTTCGGGCAAGTCGACGATGATCCGCTGCATCAACCGTCTGGAGGAGCATCAGCAGGGCTCGCTGGTGGTCGACGGGATCGAGCTCACCAACGACCTCAAGAACATCGAAGCCATCCGCCGCGAAGTCGGCATGGTGTTCCAGCACTTCAATCTGTTTCCGCATCTGACGGTGCTGGAAAACCTGACGCTGGCGCCGATCTGGGTGCGCAAGGTGCCGAAGGCCGAGGCCGAGGAAATCGCGATGCATTTCCTCAAGCGCGTGCGCATCCCCGAACAGGCGCACAAATATCCCGGCCAGCTTTCCGGCGGTCAGCAGCAGCGCGTGGCGATCGCGCGCTCGCTGTGCATGAAGCCGAAGATCATGCTGTTCGACGAGCCGACCTCGGCCCTCGACCCCGAAATGGTCAAGGAAGTGCTCGACACGATGGTCGAACTGGCGCGCGAAGGCATGACGATGATCTGCGTGACCCACGAAATGGGGTTCGCCAAGGCCGTCGCCGACGCGGTCGTGTTCATGGACAAGGGCGAAATCGTCGAGGCCAACGAGCCGCACGAATTCTTCGCCAATCCGCAGAACGAGCGCACCAAGCTGTTCCTGTCGCAGATCCTGAATCACTAAGGATCGCGCACCGCGAAAGCGAAAACCCCCGGATGAAAATCCGGGGGTTTTTGTTTGGGCCTTACGCCGGGCCGGTGGCGATCGGCGGGCCGTCGGGCAGGCCCCATTCGGACCACGAGCCGTCGTAGATCGCGACCTTGTCGATGCCGATCAGATGCAGTCCGAAGGCGAGGCCGCAAGCGGTGACGCCCGAGCCGCAGGTCGTGGCGATCGGCTTGGTCGTGTCGATGCCGGCGGCGGCGTAGAGCTTGGCGAGATCGTCCGCCGATTTGAGCTGCTTGGTGGCGGGTTCGACGAGATCGGACATCGGCAGATTGCGCGAGCCCGGAATATGCCCGCCGCGCAAACCGGCGCGCGGCTCGGGCGCCGTGCCTTCGAAGCGGCCCGCCGCGCGCGCGTCCAAAACCTGCTCGGCCTTCGTATCGATATTGGCGACGATTTGCGCCTTCGAACGCACGAGATCGGGGCGGAATTTCGCGACGAAATTCCCGGCGGCGGGCGATGCCGCGCCGCCTTCCGTCGGGCGGTTTTCGGCGAGCCATTTCGGCAAGCCGCCGTCGAGCAGCGCCACGTTGTCGTGGCCGAAGATGCGCAAGCTCCACCACGCCCGCGCCGCCGACTGAAAGCCGTAAACGTCGTAGACGATCACGCGCGTCTCGGCCGAAATGCCGAGCTTGCGCATTTCCGCCTGGAACGCTTCGGGCGAGGGCAGCATATGCGGCAGATCGGTCGTATGATCCGCGATGCCGTCGATGTCGAAGAACGCCGCACCCGGAATATGCTTGGCGGCGAATTCCGCGCGCGCGTCGCGCTTGACCGTCGGCAAGTGATACGTGCCGTCGAGCACGCGGATATCCTTGTCGCCCAAATGCGCCGCGAGCCACTCGGTCGAGACGAGGCTTTCGGGATGCGCGTAATCCATCGCGGACCTCACTGGAACGGGGTAGGGACCGGAACCTTGGGTGCGTTGGCGTCGAGCCATGTCGGCACCGGCAGATTTTTCGTGCGCAGGAATTCCGGGTTGAACAGCTTGGACGCGTAGCGCGCCCCGCCGTCGCAGAGGATGGTCACGATCGTGTGGCCGGGCCCGAGTTCCTTGGCGAGCGCGATCGCACCCGCGACGTTGATGCCCGACGAAGCGCCCAGGAACAGGCCTTCCTCCAGCAGCAGGTCGAACACGATCTGCACGGCTTCCGCGTCGGCGATGCGATAGGCGTGATCGACCTTCAACCCTTCCAGATTGGCCGTGATGCGGCCCTGGCCGATGCCTTCGGTGATCGATCCGCCTTCGGATTTGAGCTCGCCGGTCGTGAAATAGGAATAGAGCGCCGCGCCAAAGGGATCGGCGAGGCCGATCTTGACCGACGGTTTCAGCGAGCGCAGCCCCAGCGCCGTGCCGGCAAGCGTGCCGCCGGAACCCACGGCGCAGATGAAGCCGTCGACCTTGCCTTGGGTCTGGCGGAAGATTTCGGGCGCCGTGGTTTCGATATGCGCCTGACAGTTGGCGACGTTGTCGAACTGGTTCGCCCAGATGGCGCCGTTGGGATCGCTCTTGGCGATTTCCTCGGCCAGGCGCCCCGAAACCTTAACGTAATTGTTGGGATTGGCGTAGGGCACGGCGGGCACTTCGCGCAGTTCCGCGCCGATCAAGCGAAGATAATCCTTCTTCTCCTGGCTCTGCGTTTCCGGAATCACGATAACGCTGCGATAGCCGCGCGCGTTGGCGACGAGGGCGAGCCCGATACCGGTATTGCCGGCCGTACCTTCGACGATCGTGCCGCCCTTTTTCAGCAGCCCCTTCTTCTCGGCGTCGAGCACCATGAACAACGCCGGGCGATCCTTGACCGAGCCGCCGGGATTCATGAACTCGGCCTTGCCGAGGATTTCGCAGCCGGTCATCTCGCTCGCCTTGCGCAGGCGGATGAGGGGCGTGTTGCCGATCGCTTCGACGAAGCCGTTCTTGATGTCGCTCACGTTGACGTCTCCTTGGTACCGAGCCATGTGGCGCGCAGGCGCGCGCGATTCAAGGCCAAAGCCTGCAATGCCAGCAGGGTGAAAGCGCTGCCCAGCCGCCGCCCGTCGAAGAAACTGGCATAGGCGTCGTCGAAATCCTCGACGAGAACGCGGATATCCTCGCCTTCGTGGGCGAGACCGTGGATGCCGCCGGCGTCGCGCGCATCGACGCGCGCGACGAAGATATCGCAGCATTCGCTGGTGCCGCCGGGCGAGGCCATCGTGCGGCAGGCGAATTCGATTTCGCGCACGTCGAGGCCGGTTTCTTCTTTGACCTCGCGCTTCACGACCTCGATCGGATCTTCGTCGGCTTTGCGCATACCGGCGACGCATTCGACCATCCAGGGCGCTTCGCCGGCCGCGTAGGCGCCGATGCGGAACTGCTCGATCAGCACGAGCTGTTCGCGCACCGGATCGTAGAGGACGGCCGCGACCGCGTGGCCGCGCTCCATCAATTCGCGGGCAATCGGCTCGCTCCAGCCGCCCGCGAACAGGCGATGGCGCAGCCGGTATTCCTCGACTTTCAGGAATCCGCCGTAGCGGCGGTCGCGTGCTAGGATTTCGACGTCGTCGCGATTCATGGCGGCGAGTTTAATCCGAAGCCGCAGGGGAATGCCATGTCCGGTCCGGGGCCCGTTGTCGTCAGCGAAAAAGGCGTCAAATACGCCAATAAGGTCGAGGCCTCGGGCCACGAATTGATCTGCGACGAGCCCGCGGACGCCGGCGGCGGCAATGCCGGGCCCCAGCCTTTCGAATACGTGCTGGCGGGGCTGGGGGCGTGCACGTCGATGACCGTACGGATGTATGCCGATCGCAAAGGCTGGAATCTCAAAAACGTCAGCGTGCGCGTGACGATGGAGAAGATCGCCGCCCCCGACGGCAAGGGCAAGATCGATCGGATCGTGCGCGCGATCACACTCGACGGCGATCTCGACGCCGAGCAGCGCGCGCGCATGATCCAGATCGCCGAGCACTGCCCGGTGCATAAGTTCCTGCTCGGGCAGAAGGTGATCGAGACGATCGAGGCCTGACGGCCTCATCCTTCGACAAGCTCAGGAAGAGGCCTCATGGTGAGCCTGTCGAACCATGGGCCGACTAAGTGCCGATCCGCAGCGGATCGACGAGGCGCTTGAGGGTCGCGAGCACCGACAGCGGCACGATGGCGCTGGTCTTCGGATTGTCGGGCGAGGGCAAGCCTTCGGTCGAGACCGAGAACTTCACGCAATCGGCGACGATGTCGAATTCGTGAATGTTGCGGGTCAGGCCCGGCTCGGCCCAGATTTCGACCTGCGTGCGATCGGGGCCGGGCCCGGCGAGGCTGAGTGCTGCCGCGACATTGACGTTCGCGGGGAAGCCCTTCGCCGCTTCGCGCGCCGTGCCCGTAAAGATACGCGTGGGCTTGTCGATCGCGTCGAGATCGATCTTGTTGGCGACGACGTAGGGCGCCCCCGACCAGCCCTTCGGCGGTTTGCGGTTGCGCATCGTGGCGCGCTCGATCCGTCCGAGCGACGCGGCCGCGACGGCGTCGAGTGCGAGCAAGGCACCCGTCGCGACGATCAATTTCGCTCCGTTACGCGCGGCGATATCGGCCAGATCCATATGATCGAGCAGCGCGGCGGCGTTGACCGTGACCAGCGACTTGCCTTGCGCGAAGGCGGCCAGCGCCACGTCGCGCAACGCCGAACCGGCGGCGCAATCGACCAGCAGATCGGCTTCGCGCGCGAGGTCGTCCAGCGACATCACGGGTGTCGCGATCGACTTGGCGCGCAGAATCGCTTCGGCCTTGGCGATGTCGCGCGCGGCCATGCCGGCCAGGGCGAGGCGCGGTTCGCCGGCGGCCAGGCGCGCTGCGACGGCCGTGCCGATGGCGCCGGTGCCGACGATTCCGATTTTCAGCGTGGGAGAAGGATTGTTCATGCGCCGCGCAGTGGAGCGCAGGACGGACTTGCGATCAAGGCTTGCTTGCATCGCGGCGCGATCGGGGCATGATCCTGGCTTCGCCGATCGACGCCGAGGTCATATGTCCATTCCGCTGCTCGTCATGCTGCCGTTGGCGCCGCAATTCGCCGTCCAATTCGAAGCGGCCGGATTCGCGCTGCATATGGCCGTCGACAATCACGCCGAAATCATCGCGACGCGCGGCGCGGAGTTCCGCGGCGTGCTGACCTACGGCACGTTGGGGTTCTCGGCCGCCGATATCGACCATATGCCCAATCTGGAGATCGTCTGCGCGATCGGCGCGGGCTACGAGAATATCGACGTCGCGGCGGCGCGCGCGCGCGCCATCGCCGTGACGCATGGGCCGGGCACCAACGTGATGTCCGTCGCCGATCACGCGATGGCGCTGTTGATGGCGACGGCGCGGCTGATCGTGCCGGGCGATCGTATCGCGCGGACTGGCGAATGGTCGAAGGGCAAGCAGATGCGCCCGACGATCAGCGGCAAGAAGCTCGGCATTCTCGGCATGGGCCGGATCGGCGCGGCCATCGCCAAGCGCGGCGCGGGCGGCTTCGATATGCCGATCGGCTATCACAATCGCCGGCCGGTCGAAGGGGCTTCGGGCACCTATTTCCCCAGCCTCGTGGCGCTGGCCGAATGGGCCGATTTCCTGGCGATCGCTTCGCCCGGGGGCCCGGCCACGCGCCATCTGGTGAACGCGGAAGTGCTGGCGGCGCTAGGGCAGCAAGGCTACGTCGTCAACATCGCGCGCGGCAGCATCATCGACCAGGCGGCGCTGATCGACGCGTTGACGGCCGGCAAAATCGCCGGCGCGGGGCTCGACGTGCTCGACGGCGAGCCCGCCGTGCCGCCGGCGCTCGCGGCGTTGGAGAATGTCGTGCTCAGCCCCCATATCGCGGGGCTTGCCCCTGAATCCGAAGCGGCGATGGCCGGGCTGATGCTCGAGAACGTGAAGGCGCATTTCGCGGGCCGGAAGCTGCCGACGCCGGTGCCGGGCTGAGGCGAGTCGGCACCGGCCCCGCCGCCGGGGATGGAATTTCGGCCGATTTCAGGTGTTTATCGGTTACGCCAAGGGGATTTTTATGGCGCGGCCGCTGATGTATAAGAGGCGACCTTTTTCGAGGAGCAAACCCGCGTGCGATTCCGTTCCATTCTCGCCGGTACCGCTCTGGCCACGCTGCTGAGTGCTGGCGTCGCCATCGCCCAGAACGCCAATTGCCTGACCAACGACGAAGCCGTCGCGATCAAGGCGCGAATGCTGCAGACCGAGTTGATGGTCGCGACCTTGTCGTGCCGCCGCGCGGTCAGCCACGAGGCCGCCTACAACAACTTCATCGACCGGCACTCGGCCGAGCTGCAACGCCATAATCGGGTGATCCAGCAGCATTTCGGCCGCACCGGCGGCAACGCCCAGCGCCGCTACGACACCTTCACCACGGCGCTGGCCAATGATGCGTCGAACCGCTCGCTGGGGGCGGCCGATTTCTGCGACACCTCGTACAAGCTGTTCGACGCGATCGCCGCGGTCGAGCGCGGGCGACTGGGTGCTTATGTGGCCAATCTGGGCCGCGAAGGCAGCTTGCGCACCGGCGAGCAATGCGGCCGCGATCCCGCGATGCAGTTTGCGTTGGCGCGTTAACGCGCAGATGGCGCTGGCGCTCTGACGCGAAGCGCCGGGTTCGACGAAAAAGGGCCGGTCGCAAGACCGGCCCTTTCTCTTTGCGCGCGTTTTCTCTTTGCGCGCTATCGAACGGCCCAACGAAAAAGGGCCGGTCTTGCGACCGGCCCCGTTCCGTAGCGCCGTAAGGCGGGATCGTTACTGGAGAACGATCTCGACGCGGCGGTTCTGCGGCTCGCGCACGCCGTCGGCGGTGCGCACACGCAGTTCGCTTTCGCCGCGACCGACCGTGACGATCTGGTTCGCGGGGATGCCCTGGCGGACGAGCTCGTCGCGCACCGCGGCGGCACGGCGTTCCGACAGACGCTGGTTGTACTGCGGCGTGCCCGACGTATCCGTGTGGCCCGTCGCGGTGATGCGCGTGACGTTGCCCTGGCGGGACGCCGTCGCGGCCTGACCGATGATGCGGCTCGCTTCCGGCGTCAGGTTCGAACGATCGAAGTCGAAGAAGACGAGGAAGTTACGCTGGATCTGCGGGGCCGGAGCGGGTGCTGCGGCGGGCGCCGACGCGGGGGCCGGGGCGGGCGCCGGAGCGGCGACGGGGGTCGGAGCCGGGGCGGGGGCCGGAGCCGGACGCGCGGGCGCGCCGAACTCGTAACGCAGGCCGAGCATGATCGAGTGGTTCATCGGGCGGTCCAGCGTGACCGAGTTCTGACCGGCGTTGGCGGCGCGATAGGCGGCCGTCGTCGAGTATTCCGGCTTCGAGAACGTGGACAGGAAGCGATAGTCCAGGGTCACTTTCAGCTGGCTGGCGAGCGGATAGGCCACACCGGCGATCAGCTGGTAACCGGCGAGATCGTCATGATCGTCGGCGATCGTCAGACCGCCGCCCTTGAGTTCCGCGTTCGAGCGGACCCAGCCGAGGCCGAGACCCAAGTAGGGCACGAACGGCGAGCCGAGATTGAAGTCGTACAGCGCATTGCCGAACAGGCCGAACGTGCTCGTATTGCCGCCCGGCGTCGTCTGCCGTACCGCGTTGCGCGACACGTCATCGATCTTGTTATCGCGCCAATTGGCTTCGAGTTCCGTGCGCCAGCCGTTGCTGTAGCCATAACCGAGCGCGCCGAACAGGCCGTAACCAACCTTGTATTCGCTGTTCGTATTGGCGATCGCCGGGCTGGTGCTGCCACCCTGCTCCTGGAGCCAGTTAGCACCGGCACCACCGCCGATATAGAACCCGGTCGTGCTCTGGGCGGCAGCGGGGGCTGCCAGAGCGATGACGGTCGCAGCGGTCAAAAGGGCGGTGCGCAAGCGCATCTCGTATTCCTCTTCTTTCGAAACTTAGAGTCTGAAAACTCTGCGCGACGGCAGGGCGTGCCGACTCGCGTAACCATTATTTATCACAAACACTTGTTGGGATGCCCAAGGCAAAATCGGACGGCGGGATCTTCTTTCGGAAGTGTGGCCTTGGAGCCACGCTCGAATTGTTGTGAAGATCAGGCTGTAAGTATTTATTCTATAACGATTTCGACCCGGCGATTGCGCGGTTCGCGCGTCTGATCGGGGGTCGGCGCCAACAATTGCGTTTCCCCACGCCCGATCACGACAATCGCCGAGGCGGGAATACCCTCGCGGACTAGCACATCGCGCACCGCATTCGCGCGCCGGATCGACAGCGCCATGTTGTAGCGCGGCGTGCCCATCGTGTCGGTATGACCCGTCGCGGTGATGCGGGTGAAACTGCCCGATTTCGCGGAATCGGCCGCCTGCACCAGGACGCGGTTCGCATCGCCAGAAATGTCGGCCTTGTCGAAATCGAAGAACACCGTGAATTGGCGCGGTCCCGCCGTCGCGGCGGCGGGAGCGGGCAAGCTGGGGGCGGCGGGCGGTGCCGCAACCGGTGCCGGCGCCGCGGGCGCTTGGGCTTGAACCGGCTGGGCCGGGGTCGCGGGCGCGCCGAAGCTCCAGCGCATACCGAGCAACACGGCGTGATCGCGATACGGGATCTTCGCGTTGTCGCCGGCCGACGTGCCGATTTCGGCTTTTTGCGTGGCGAAGTAGCGATACGAAGCGCCGATCGCGACGTTGCGATCGATCAGATAATCCAGGCCCGCAATGCCTTGATAGGCGAAGACCGTATCGTTGCCGCCGACGGTCACGCCGCCGGGCAATGCGCCGAAATTATCGGCGCGCAATCGTGCCGCACCCACACCGGCGCCGAGATAGGGCACGAAATCGGTGCCGGTCGCGATGTCGTACAGACCGTTGACCATCAGGCTGGTCGCATCGAGCTTGCCCGACGCGGACTGGCCGAAGGCGCCCGATTTCGCCTTCGACATGCGATGCGCGAGTTCCACTTCGGCGCGAAGACCGTTGCCGAACGCGTAGCCGACCGCGGCCGCCCCGGCGAATCCGGTTTTGAGATCCACACCGCCGCCATTGCCGCCCGCGCGCGAGACGTCCGCACTTTGCGGCTTATGTGCGCCGGCCCCGGCGCCGACATAGATGCCTTCGGAGAATTGCGGACGGGACTGCGCCTGCACGTCGTTCGAGGCGGTCGAAAGCGTGGCCGAGAAGGCCAACAACGACGCGGCCAAGACGACTGGGGATAGATTGTGCAAACGCATGTGGAGCCATACCGATTCGAGGTTATCCACAGCACCCTGTCACATGGGTTCCGAGTCGCCCAAGGACGACTCGAACGCCGGTCAGGCGAATTCCGCGGGGTGTCTCTTATCGGTATCGGCCGCTTCGAACGCGGCGGCGAGACGATAAAGTTTCGCTTCCGCGTTCGCGGCACTCGCCAATTGCACATGCAACGGCAAACCTTGCGCATCGAAGCCCGCTTGCAGGGCCATCGCGGGATGCCCGCTCAAGTTGAAAGCGCCGCGCAAGGACGCGCCGAGCAAGCGCCCGATCGCGGCGGGATCGTCGATCGCGCAAGGCTGCAAACCAGCGCCCGCGCATAGCAGCGCGTCGTGCGTATCGAGGATCGCGTCGAGCTTCGCCTTCAACGTCGCGCGCGCGCGTTGGGCGCGGATGTAATCGGCCGCGGAGACGAACGCGCCGGCGGCGAACAACTCGCGCGCGCGGGCGCCGTAATCCTCGGGGCGTTCGCGCAATACTTTCTCGTGCACCGCGAAGGCTTCGGCGGCGAGGAGCGTCCAATTGGTCGAACCGTAAGCCGCGAATTCGCCCGGATCGATCTCGATCACTTCGGCGCCCAAGCGGCGCAAGCGTTCGGCGCCGGCATCCATCGCCGCGGCGACCGCCGGCTCGCACGGCACGTCGCGCGTATGCCACGCCTTGGCGTAGGCGACGCGCATCCCCGTTATCGGCTGGCCGATCTCGCGTGCGAAATCCTCGGCGCCGTTGGTCATCGCGTTCAGCATCAGCGCGTTGTCGCGCACGTCGCGCGTCATCGGCCCGATATGGTCGAGCGACCAGGCGAGCGGCAACACGCCCTGGCGGCTGACGCGTTCGTAAGTCGGCTTCAAGCCGACGATGCCGCAAAACCCGGCGGGCCCGCGGATCGAGCCGCCGGTATCCGTGCCGATCGCGGCGGGCAATAGACCGGCGGCCAAGGCGGCACCCGAACCGCTCGACGAGCCGCCGGGCATGCGCGAAAGATCCCACGGATTGCGCGCGGACGGGGCGGGCAGGTCGAAGGCGGGCCCGCCGAGTGCGTGTTCGTGCAAGGCGAGCTTGCCGAAGGGGAAAGCGCCCGCATCGCGCAACGCCGCCACGACGGCGGCGTCTTGCGTTTCGGGTTTGGGATCGTGGACGCGGCTATGCGCGGTCGTCACGTCGCCCGCGACCGCGACGATGTCCTTGATGCCGACGGGAATGCCGTGGAACGGGCCGCGATCATGACCCTTGGCGAGTTCGGCCCCGGCCTTATCGGCGTCGGCGCGCGCGGCGCGTTCGTCCAGATGCAGGAAGGCGTTGAGCTTGCCGTCGAGGCGCTTCACCCGCGCGATCAGATGTTCGACGTAGTCGCGGGGGCTGAGCGCGCCCGAACGATATCGGCGCCCGATCTCGACGATCGACAGGAAGTGCGTCGCGTCGTTCACGGCGTAAAACGCGTCGCGGGCTCGATCGCGGGATCGTCGCTCGCGGGAATATTGGCGAGATGACGCGCCATGCCTTCGCCCGCACGGATCAGCGCGTCGGGGTAAAGTTCGGCGAAACGCTGCAAACCCGCCATGCGCGCGTGCGAGAGAATTTCGGTTGCGGTGTCGGTGTCGGCCATGCGGCTATGGTGGACCGATTCACCACGCTGGAGCCAGCGCCGAATGAAGATGAGCGGCATTCCTTTCGCGACGGTCGATTGGGCGGACGTTCCGCCCACGCGCCACGCGGGCACGACCGGCGAAGCATTGTGGCGCACGCGCGATTTCGCCGATATCCGCGTGCGCATGGTCGAGTATTCGCCGGGCTACGAGGCCGATCATTGGTGCGAGAAGGGGCATGTGCTGCTCGTTCTCGCGGGCGAGCTGGAAACCGAACTCGCCGACGGGCGGAAATTCATGCTGAAGCCGGGGCAAAGCTATCAGGTCGCCGACGGCGCGGAGCCGCATCGCTCGCGCACGGCGATCGGCGCGAAGCTTTTCATCGTGGATTGAGGCCATGATCGACGGCCGCCGTTTCGAGGATATCGCCGTCGGGCAGGTTTTCGAGCACGGCGAAATCGCGGTGACCGAGGAAAGCGTGGTGGCGTTCGCGCGGCAGTTCGATCCGCAGATCTTCCATCTCGATGCCGAGGCCGCGAAGGACACGTTCTTCGCCGGGCTCGCGGCCAGCGGCTGGCACACGGCGGCGATGACGATGCGCCTGATCGTCGACAGCGGCTTGCAGCTCGCGGGCGGAATCATCGGCGCGGGCGGCTCGCTGACATGGCCGCGGCCGACGCGGCCGGGCGACGTATTGTCGATCCGGATCGAGGTGCTGGAGCTGCGCCCCTCGCGGTCCAAGCCCGAACGCGGCACGCTCAAAGCCCGCGTCACGACCCGCAATCAACACGGCGACGAGTTGCAGATCATGACATGCGATCTTCTCGTCTGGCGGGGGATTCCGCCGGTTGCTTAACTTTCGCATCAGTTTCGAATGATTATAATAAATCGACGTGGGAGAATAATTCTTACGGGTTAAATGCGGAGAAACGCATGTCCGGTCCTGACGGGGTGCTGTCCGTGAAAGGCTTGCTCCGGTTGGATGGCGATCGGCAATGGTTCGATCGTGATTCCGCCGCCGACTGGATGCTTTCCTACTGGCGCGGCAAGTGCCGCGGCCCTGCGTTGCCCGGGCGGCGCGACATCGACATGGTCGAAATTCGGCCCGATATTCTGCCCGATCTCTTTCTGATCGACATTGCGCGCGGCGGCGATCGCGAGCGCTATCGCTATCGCTTGATCGGCACGCGCATGGCCGAATTGGCGGACCACGATCCGACCGGCTCGCATGTCGACGAATTCATCGATCCGTCGCGCATCGCGGAAATGCATGCGTGGCTCGACCGCGTCGTCGCGGAACCCGCACCGTGGCTCTATTCGGCGCCGCTCGCGTTCAAGCATCGCGACTGGAAATGGAGCTGGCGTTTGTCGCTGCCGCTGTCGGGCGACGGCAAGACCGTCGACATGCTGCTGCTCCATTACACGTTGGGCGTGTTACCTCCCGCCTCGATCTAGTGAAAGTCGCGGCTGGGGAAGCGGCGCCGATCCTCGCCGGGGCGGCGCACTTCGTCCGCGCGCGCGAGACCCGCATCGCCCCATTTCGCATCGCCCCACTTCGCATCGAACGCGCCAGAGGAGAGCGGGCCGAGCAGCGCGTCGCGGGATTCGAGCTTGCGCGCGATCACGTGGATCACGTCGCCTTCGCGCTGCACGGCACCGCGCACCGCCATCAGCCGCGCGCCCAGCACGACCGCGCGGAAACGTTCGAACACATGCGGCCAGACGACGAGATTGGCGATGCCGGTTTCGTCCTCCAGCGTGATGAAGATGACGCCGCTGGCGGTCCCCGGCCGCTGGCGGATCAGCGTCAGCCCCGCAACCGCGATCGTCGAACCGTCGCGCGCGCTCGCCAATGCCGAACACGGGCGCAAACCGGTCTTCGCCAGCACGCCGCGCAGCAAGCCGACCGGATGGGCTTTGAGCGACAAACGCAAATGCGTGTAGTCGAGTGCCACCGCCTCGCCGGGCCCGATCTCGGGCAAATCGGGCAAGGGCTCGGCCTTCGCTTGCAGGTTCGCGAACAAGGGGAGCGGGGCGAGTTTCTTGGTCATCGTCTGCCACAAGGCCGGCCGGCGCCCGATATCGAGCGACGCGAACGCATCGCCCTTGGCCAACGCCGCGCGGTCGCGCTGGGGCAGGAAATCCAATTCATGCGGACCTTGCCAGCCCGTGGCGGGGCGGCGTTCGATCAATTCTTCGGCGGCACCGTGCGATAGCGATTTGATCTGGCAGAGGCCCAACCGCAGCGTGTTCGCATCCTCCAGCGTGCATTCCCAGTCGCTGGCGTTGACGCAAGGCGGATGGACGATCACGCCGTGTTCGCGCGCGTCGCGCACGATCTGGGCGGGCGCGTAGAAGCCCATCGGCTGGCTGTTGATAAGCGCGCCCGCGAACGCCGCCGGATGGCGGCGCTTGAGCCAGGCCGAGACGTAAACGAGATGCGCGAAGGCGGCGGCGTGGCTTTCGGGAAAGCCGTAATTGCCGAAGCCTTCGATCTGCTTGAAGCAGCGTTCGGCGAAATCGGGCGTGTAGCCGTTGGCGATCATGCCGCCGACGAATTTGTCGCGGAAGCGATGGACGTCGCCGTGGCGCTTGAACGTCGCCATCGCGCGGCGCAGCGCATCGGCCTCCGACGGCTGGAAATTCGCCGCGACGATGGCGATCTTCATCGCCTGTTCCTGGAACAGCGGCACGCCTTTGGTCTTCTCCAAAACCGCGCGCAATTCGGGCTTGGGATACTCGACCGGATCCTTGCCTTCGCGCCGGCGCAAATAGGGATGGACCATGTCGCCCTGGATCGGGCCGGGGCGCACGATCGCCACTTCGATCACCAGATCGTAGAAGCAGCGCGGCTTGAGACGCGGCAGCATACTCATCTGCGCGCGGCTTTCGACCTGGAACACGCCGATCGAATCCGCCTTGCACAGCATGTCGTAGACGGCCGGATCCTCGCGCGGCAGATCGACAAGGTCGTAACGCGCGCCGCCCGCATCGACGATCAGATCGAAGGCCTTGCGGATGCAGGTCAGCATCCCCAGCGCCAGAATATCGATCTTCAGGATGCCCAGCGCGTCGAGATCGTCCTTGTCCCATTCGACGATGGTGCGCGCTTCCATCGCCGCATCGACGACGGGGCAAAGCTCGTCCAAGCGCCCGCGCGCGATCACGAAACCGCCGACATGCTGCGACAGATGGCGCGGAAAGCCGCGCAATTCGCGCGCGAGTTCGAGCGCCAGGCGCAGCCTTTCCTGATCGGGGTCGAGCCCGGCTTCGCGCACATGCGAATCTTGCAAGCCGTCGGACCGGCCCCAGACCGAGCCGGACAGCGCTTGCACCGCGTCCTCCGACAGGCCCAGCGCCTTGCCCACGTCGCGCAAGGCCGAGCGCGTGCGATAGGAAATCACCGTCGCGGCGAGGCCGGCGCGCGTGCGCCCGTAGCGTTCGTAGATGAACTGGATCACTTCCTCGCGCCGCTCATGCTCGAAATCCACGTCGATATCCGGCGGCTCGTCGCGCGCGTCGGAGACGAAACGCTCGAACAACACGTCGATCTGTTCGGGATCGACGCCGGTGATGCCGAGGATGAAGCAGATCACCGAATTCGCCGCCGAGCCGCGGCCCTGGCATAAAATGCCGCGCGACCGCGCGAAGACGACGATGTCGTGAACCGTTAGGAAATAGGGCGCGTAGTCGAGCCGCGCGACGATTTCCAACTCGCGTTCGATCTGGGCGGCGATTTTCGCGGGCACGCCGGCGGGATAGCGTTTCGCCGCCCCTTCGCGCGTGAGGCGTTCGAGGGTCGCTTGGCTCGATCCCGGCACGGCGTCGGGCAACTCGGGATAGAGATAGCGCAGCTCGTCCATCGAGAACGCGCAGGCGGCGGCGATATCCACGGTCGCCGCGATCGCGTCGGGATAATCGCGGAACAGCCGCGCCATCTCCGCCGGCGTTTTCAAATGCCGCTCGGCATTGGCGGCGAGGCGATAGCCCGCTTGGTCGATCGTCGTGCCGTCGCGCACGCACGCCAGCACGTCGTGCAAGCGCCGCCGTTCGGGGACGTGGTAATGCGCGTCGTTGGTCGCGACGAGGCGCAATTGCGCGGCGTGCGCGGCGCCCGCGTATTCGGAAAGATGTGCCGCGTCGTTGCCGTCGAAACGGCAGGCGACGGCGAGGTAGGCGTCGCGGCCGAATATCCGGCGCAGTTCGTTCAAGCCGCGCGGTTCGAGGGCGAGCACGATCGCATGGCCGCGCAAGGTTTCGAGCTCGGCGAGGTTCAGCACGCAGCCTTTGTTGTGGCCCGCGCGCAACCGGCCCGTCGAGATCGCGCGCGCGAGTGCCGCGTAACCGATTTTGTTTTTGACGAAGATGCGCAGCGGCGGCGCGTCCGCCGGGTCGAGCCGCGCGCCGATCAGCAATTTGATGCCCGCTTCCTTCGCCGCGACATGGGCGCGCACGATCCCGGCGAAACTCGCGCGATCGGATATGCCGATGGCGGCGAGGCCGAGCGTCTGCGCTTGGCGCACGAATTCCTCGGGATGTGCCGCACCGCGCAGGAAGCTGAAATTCGTCGTGATGCCGAGTTCGGCATAAACGGGCGCGGGCCTCATGGTTCGACAAGCTCACCATGAGGCCTCATCCTGAGCCTGTCGAAGGAGAGGCCTCGCATCACGCGAACAGCCCGTGCAGGAACCAGCGCAGACCGCCGGCCGCCCCTTCGCGATAGACCCAGAAGCGATGGCCCTCGCGATCGTCGATGGCGAAGTAATCGCGTGGGCGGCCGGGCGCGCGCCACCATTCGGGCTCGATCCGCTCGGGCCCTTCGGCGCGCACCACGTCGTGCAGACGCTTGCGCCAGCGGAAGCGGCGCGGCGGCCCGTCGGGCAATTCGGCCAACGCCTCGATCGGTTCGGGCCAGGCGAGCAAACGCAGCGGGCGCGGATTGGCGGGCGGCTTGGCGCCGCGCAAATGCGCCGGCACGGTGCCCAGCGCCGGCAGGCGGATCTGCGCGCGTTCGGGAATGTGACTTTCGAACGGCGCCAAGCGCACCACGTTCGCGGCCCCGAGGCGATTGATCAGGCGATCGACCAGCGGGGCGAGTTCGCCGAGATCGGGATCGCCGTCGGGAAGCGCGATCGCGCTTTGGCGCAAACTCAACGGGCCGGCGATTTCGGCGTCGAGCAAGGCCGTATCGATGCCGAAGCCGGGATCGAGCTTGGGCAGATGTTCGGCGAAGAGCCGCACGAGCGCTTTCGCGTCGCGCATCGGTCGGCTGGTGCCGAGCGCCAGATGCGCGGCCGTGCCGTCGGCGCGCAACGCGATCAGCCGCGCACGCCGCAAGCCGAGTTCGGCGGCTTCGAGCTTGGCGCAAAGTTCGAGCGCCAAGCGTTCGACGATGCGCGCGAGATCTTCGGGCGCCGAAACGGGCTCGGCGAAAACGAGCCGCGCGCGCATCGCCGGGACGGGAATATCGGGATCGAGCGGTTCGTCGATCTCGCCGAACGCCTGACGCAAACGGCGCAACGGTTCGGGCCCGAAACGCGCGTCGAGGCCGCGGCGCGGATCGCTGGCGCGCACCAAAGCGGCGAGATCGCCGATACGCCGCAAGCCCAGCCGGTCGAGATCGCCGAGAATATCGGGCGGCAAGCGCAAGGCGGCGGGCGGATAATCGGCGAGGGCGGTTTGCGTTTCGCCGGGAGCGATGCGCGTGGCCGCGCTTGCGCCATAGCGCGCGGCGGCCCAGGCCGCGCCGATCGTATCGGCGGCGCCTGCGCGCGCGTGCAGCCCGAACCGGCCGAGTTCGCGCGCGATCGAGGCGAGCCATTCATCTTCGCCGCCGAACAGATGCGCCGCGCCGGTCGCGTCGAGCAGCAGCCCGTCGGCGACGCGCGCGATCGACGGCGACCAGCGCTGCGCCCACAAAGCGAGCGATTTCAGCGCCGCGTCGTCGCCGTCGGGATCGTGGCGCGTCGCGACCAGATCCGGGCATCGCGCGCGCGCCTCGGCAAGGCCGAGACCGGGATGGAGCCCCGCCTTGCGCGCGCGCGCATCGACCGCCGCCAAGCGCAGCGCGCCGGCGGTTGAAGCGAACGTCGCGCGGGGGAGTTGCGGCGGGACGCCATCGCGCTCAGCCCGCCTTGCGGCGCGATCGGTCGGCAGGAACGGCAGGAAGATCGCGATGAAGCGTTTCATCGTCGGCGAGGGACCAGTTCTGCCCCGCGAGTTCGACCGTCCAGGCGCCGGGGGCGGCGTTTTGCGCGCGGAAGAGTTCGACGTTCCAGCGCCGGGTACCCGTCGGCGACGGCGCACCGGCCACGCGCCAGCGCGTGCGTGCGGCACTGGGCTGGGCGAATTCGGCTTGCGGGCGCAGCAGGAAGGCGGCCGTGCCGCCCAACTCTGCGGCCAATTGCAGACGGCGCGTCTGGACGAGTTCGACGCCGTCGATCTCGGCCGCCACGGCGGCGAGCGAGCGGCAGCGCAACGCTTCTTCGAACGCCCACAGCGCGTCGATGCGCTTGGGCGCGTCGACCAGCAGCAGGCGCGCGGGGTCGAGGCCGAGGGCGGCGAGACCCGCCTGGGTCAAATTCGGGCGGCGCGCGATCCACACGACCGGGCCGCCTTTGGCCGCGTCCTTGGCGAAGCGGGCAAGCAAGGCGGCGGCGAAGCCGCCGGCGGCACCGTCCTGCGCCGGGCCGTCGGCTTCCACGCCCGCGATTTCGTGCAGCGCGCCGCGCGGGATGCCGCCCCAGGGCAGATGCTTATCGATCGCCTTGATGCCGAAACCCACGCTGCCGTCGCCCGAATCGGGGCGGGCGGCGAAGCTGGCCAGTCGCGCCTTGAGTTCCTGGACCGTGGTCGAGGCGGGGCGGCGGGGCGGCGACGGCATATTCATGAAATGTTTCCCCAAAAGCGGATTGCGAAGCGTGCCGAACATTTCCTGGCGATGGGCCGGGACCGGCGCCATCGCCGGGGCGGGTGGCGGGAAAGCCCGGATGATCGCGGGAAAACCGGTCGAGGCTTGCAGGTTCATCTTCCGCTCCTGTTCAAAGTTCACTCTTCATTCGTATTCGAGTTTTGTTCTAATCCCGGCCACGTGAACCGTCAAGAGCTAACCCGCGCTCTTTACAGATTTGCGAAATGCGATTCGATAGGCATTAAATTAGTAATCCTAATCATATACCCCCCTTGCAAAATGCGAAAGGACTGGGCATATTCAATCCAGAATTAACCATCCCGGTCGCCATGAGCCAGACAATGCACAGCGCCCCTCGCAAACTTCCCGCCCGCCCCAAAAAGGCCGCGGCGAAGTCGAACGCGGAACTGCCGCCGATCGGCGAGGTTCTGAATTCGATGAAGGAGATTCTGCGCGAAGACGGGCTGCTGCCCAACCCGAACTGGCACTGAGCGCCACGCCGGCGAAAGAAAGCGGCCGCCTTCGGGCGGCCGTTTTCGTTTCAGAGCTTCTTTTCGTAGACCGCGACGATCTTGCTTTCGTTCTGATCGCCAAGCCCGGCATCGACCAGCCGCGTATAAGCATCGAACGCGGTTTCGCCCAAGCGTGCCGGCACGCCCAACTTGCGCGCCAGCGCCACGCCGTAGCTTGCGTCCTTGCGACGCAGCTTACCGGTGAACACGATATTGGTCGTGTGATCGCCGCCGGCGATGTAGTTGGCGGTGCGCACGGCTTGCGGGCTCGCGGCCTGACCCTTGGCAAGGAACGCGGCGACTTGGCCGACGTCGAGCCCGGCCTTGGCGGCGAGCGCCAAGCCTTCGCCGACCGCGGCGATCTGAACCGCACCCATCAGATTGATCATCAGCTTGAATACCGTACCCGCGCCGACGGGACCGAAATGCGCGATCTCCGCCGATAACGGCGCGAGCAAGGGCCGCGCGGCGTCGAGATCGTCCTTATCGGCGCCGACGAACAAGGTGAGCTTGCCGACGGCCGCCACATCGGGAAGCCCGGTCACCGGGCTGTCGATAAACCGCAGGCCCTTGGCTTTGGCTTGCGCGGCCAGCTCCAGCACGCGGTCATGCGACAGCGTCGAACATTCGACGACGAAGGCGCCCTTGGGCAGCACGGGCAAAGCGCGATCCCACACGTCGCGCGAGGCCGCGTCGTCGGCCAGCATCGCGAAGGCGGCGTCGGCGTCCTTCGCGGCATCCTCGATTTTCGCGACGAAGCCGGGCTCGTCTTTCGGCGTGCGGTTCCACACGCGGACTTCGTGCCCGGCATCGCGCAAGCGCGCGGCCATGCCCGATCCCATGCGGCCCAAGCCGAAGAACGCGATCTTCGCCATCAACCGGCTTGGCCCAAACCGTGGACGCGCGCGAGATAGCCGCCCAGCACCGCTTGCTCGGCGAGCGACAGATGCAGGCCCATCTTGGTGCGGCGGAACAGGATGTCGTTCGATGTGCGCGCCCATTCCTCGCGCACCATCAGATCGACTTCCGCGCCGTAAAGCCCCGCTCCGAAATGCGGGCCCAGATCGTCGCGCGATTTGGCGGCCGCGAGGAATTTGAGCGCGCGCGAACCTTGGCGGCGCAGGATCGCACGCAGATGCTCGCGCGGCAGATAATCCCATTCGCGCGCGCGATCCTCGACGAAACGTTCGAAATCCGCGCCGCTTCCGTCGAGCTCGCCGCCCGGCAGTTTGGCGCCGGACGTCCAGGCGCCCGTCGCTTGCGGGAAGAACGGCGCGAGTTTTTCGAGCGCGTGTTCGGCCAAGCGGCGGAACGTGGTGATCTTGCCGCCGAAGATCGACAAAGCGGGCGCGCGGCCTTCGCCCGCATCCAATTCCAGCACGTAATCGCGGGTCACGGCACTCGCGTTGTCGGAACCGTCGTCGTAAAGCGGGCGGATGCCGGCGTAGCTCCAGACCACGTCGGCCGGCGTCACGGGCCGCGCGAGGAAGCGGTTCGCCGCCTGGCACAGATAATCCGTTTCCTCGGTCGAGATCGCCACGCGCCCCGGATCGCCTTCGTAGACGACGTCGGTCGTGCCGATCAGCGTGAAGCGCCCTTCATAGGGAATGACGAACACGATGCGCCGGTCGACATTTTGCAGAATGAAGGCGTGCTCGCCTTCGTATTGCTGCGCCACGACGATATGGCTGCCCTTGACGAGCTTCAGCTTCGCGGGCGCGTTCTGACCCATCACGCCGGTGATGGTCGACATGACCCAAGGGCCCGCGGCGTTGACCAGCGCCTTCGCGCGGATATCGGCTTGGCCGCCGCCCAAGCGGTCGGACAGCGTCAGGCGCCATTCCCCGTTCTCGCGCCGCGCGGACGTCACTTGGGTGCGAACACGTATGTCGGCGCCCAGATCGGCGGCGGCGCGCGCGTTGAGCGTCACGAGGCGCGCGTCATCGACCCAGCAATCGGAATAGACGAAGCCCGTGGGCACGTCGGCGCTCAAGCCCCGCCCATACTCGCTGGCCGGCAGATCGACCTGCCGCGAACCGGGCAGGCGGGTCTTGCGCCCCGGCGACCAGCCGAGATGATCGTAGAGGAACAGGCCCATCCGGATGAGCCAGGCCGGGCGAAGCGACGCGTCGTGCGGCAGTACGAAGCGCATCGGCCACACGATATGCGGGGCACTTTCAAGCAGCACGTCGCGCTCGGCCAGGGCTTCGCGCACCAGGCGGAACTCGTAGTGTTCCAGATAGCGCAAACCGCCATGGATCAGCTTCGACGACGCCGACGACGTGGCGGAGGCGAGATCGTTCTGCTCGGCGAGCAGCACTTTGAGGCCGCGGCCCGCGGCGTCGCGCGCGATGCCGCAGCCGTTGACGCCGCCGCCGATGATCGCGAGATCGTAAAGGGGTGTGGATTCGGACATGACCGGACTTTACCGCCGTTGGAACCCGGCTTCACCCATGCAAGCGGCGAACGCCGTTTCGCGCGCGCGCAGCCGGCCGGCAAGGCGGGCATAGGCGGCGTCGTTATCCCGCGCGCAGCGGTCGCGCGCATTGGCGTCGATTTCGCTGCCGCAAGGGCGGGGCGGAAGTTCGTTCGGACCCGCCGCCGCTTCGGCGCGGATGTCGCAAGCTTGGCGCGCGGCGGCGGCGGCCTCCGGCGAAAGCCTTGGATTAGCCCAGCGATCTTCCTGCGCGCAGGCCGAAAGCCCCAGCGCCGCCACAATCGGAACCGCAATCGCGCCACAAATCTTCACGAGCTTCATAGTCGATAAACTAGCCTCATCCGCCGGGTTCGGTTAAGAGCATTCCCATGAGTCGCCCCCTTTTCGCCGTCCTTTTTGCCGCACTTGCCAGCCCCGTCGCCGCCCAGGACGCTGCGGAGTGGAGCTGGCGCGGCACCTATTCGGTGATCGTCGAGAACGACAAGTTCAATTCCTTCGATCAAGCCAAGCAGACCGATCGCAATTTTACCAACGGCGTGCGGTTCAACTGGATGTCGGAGCCCGGCTTGCGCTGGGGCCCGTTGCGCGAACTCGCGGGCTGGATTCCGGTGTTCGACGCTTCGGGCAAAACGCGCGCGGGCCTGGGCTTCGGGCAGAATATGTACACGCCCGAGGATATTTCGCGCCGCGACATCGTGACCAACGACCGGCCTTATTCGGGCTGGACGTATCTCGCGGCGGCGCTGACGTCGGATTTGGGCGAGGGGCAGAATCGCGGCCGCCTCGACACGCTGGAACTGCAGGTCGGCATCGTCGGTCCGCAAAGCTACGCCGAGCAGACGCAGAAGGAATATCACAAGCTGATCGGCGCGCGCATGCCGATGGGCTGGGGCAACCAGTTGAAGAACGAGCCGGGTGTCGCGCTGTTCTACGAGCGTAAATGGCGCCGTATGCGCACGCCGTTGCCCGATTTTCCGCTGTTCGAACTCGACATGACGCCGCATGTCGGCGCGTCGGTCGGCAACGTGTTCACCTATGGCGCCGTCGGCGCCACGTTCCGCATCGGCCGCGATCTGGGCGTGGATTACGGCCCGCCGCGCATCCGGCCGGGCCTGGCGGGCTCGCTGCATGTCGATCCGCCGATCGACCGCTACGCCTATTACGCGTTTTTCGGTTTCGAAGGCCGCGCCGTGGCGCGCGACGTCACGCTCGACGGCAACACCTTCGCGCGCAGCCATTCGGTCAATCGCCGTGCGCTTGTCGGCGATCTGCAGATGGGCGTCGCGGTCGTGGTCGAACGCATTCGCGGCACGTTCAGCTACGTGATGCGCACGCGCGAATTCGAAGATCAGAAAAACCCCGACCGTTTCGGCGCGCTGTCGATCTCGTATCGGTTCTAGCGGTTCCGGTTCGCGTTCAGCACCAGGGCCGCGCTCGCCAGCGTGAAGGCGAGGGCGGTGAGCGCCACGGGCATCAAGCCGTGCTCGAGGAACGGCGCCACGGCTTGCGTGCCGGCCGCCGACAGGCCCAGCCCCATGAACATCAGCAGGCCCGAGGCGCGGCCGACGATCGCCTTATCGACCGACAATGCGCGCGCCATCGTCGACGGCCCGCGCAAGCCGAGCGCCCCGCAGAACATCATCCAGACGATGCCCAGCGCCACGAAGGATTTGTAGTCGACCCAAGCGAGGGCGAGCAGCGCGACCGTCGCGACGATTTGAACGATCACGCCCGACGCGATCATCGTATCGAGCGAGAAGCGTTGCGTGAGGCGTCCGTTCTGCGACGCCGCGACGCTGAAGGCGAGCACGCCGCAGCATTGCAGGATCGCGAAGTCGCGCGGGCTGCCGCCCAGCCAAAGCTCGATGAGCTGCGGCGCGCTGGCGACGAACACCAGCAACGCGCCGAAGCATAACCCGTGGCCCAGCGCGTAGCCGAAATAGACGCGGTCGCGCAGCAGCGCGCCATAGCCGCCCGCCGCCTTGCGCGTTTCGCGCGACACCGGCGGGGCGGGGGGAATGGCGCGCAACGCGAAGGGTGTGGCGGCGATGGTCAGCAGCGCCACGATCCAGAAACTCGCGCGCCAATCGGCGATCAGCAGCAGCAGCGCGCCCAGGATCGGCGCGATCGCCGGGATCATGCTTTCGCCCGTGGCGAGCAGCGCCATCGCGCGCACCGACGCGGCTTCGTCGAGATTTCGCCGGATGAGGGCGGGCACCACGGCGGCGGCGGCCCCGACGCCGAAGCCTTGCACGCCGCGCGCGGCGATCAGCGTTTCCACGCTCGGTGCGACGGCGCAAACGAAGCCCGCCGCGATCTGCAACGTGATCGCGACGATCAGCACGGGCTTCACGCCGAATTTGTCGGCCGCCGATCCCCACACGATCTGCGAGGCCGCCAACGTCGCGAAGAACACCGCGAGGGTCGCCTGCGCCTGGACGATCGTGCCGCCGAGATCGGCGGGCAGCGTGGGTACGGCGGGCAGATACAGATCGACCGTCAACATGCCGGCCGCCGTGATCGTGAACAGCGGCAAAAGCCGGAGCGAAGTCTGTGCTTGCATGGCGCCGCCGATCGGAAAGGGGCGACGCGTATAGACGAGAGCGGATCCTCGCGCAATCGAGGCGTGTTATTCGCCCGGCACCAGACGGAAACCTTTGTTGCGCAGACAGAAGTCGCGCAAACGCTGTTCCTCGAACCAGGTGTCGTTGAAGCCCTGGCGCATCCACGGATCGGCCATATAGACCCGGCCGTCGCGGCCGCGCACGTAAGTGGGGCCATAGGCGAAGCGGCTATAGAAAGCGCGCGACTGCGCCTCGCTCCAGGCTTGCTGGCGGCAATCGCTCGCCTCGGCCTGGGCCTGCGCATCCGACAAGGCGGGATGTTCCCAACGCATCGGCGGCCCGCAGGCGGAAAGCGCCAGCAGGCCGGCCAAAGCGAGAAGGGGGCGCAGAGGGTTCATCGTACGGGCAACGGTTATTTCGGCGAGTCTATTCCCAATCATCCGAATCTTGACGATTCTTGTAATTTCCGTATTTTATGAAAAATACGGAAAAGGAGCCCGCCATGGCAAAAACGCAAGGCGTACCGGCGACCGAATTCTCGCGAAATTTCGCGCGTTATCGGGAAGCGGCGATCGAGACCAAGGTCGTCCACGTCACCAGCCATGGCCGGGTGATCGGCGCGTATCTGTCGGCGAGCGAAGCGGCGCATTACGCCAAGCTCAAACGTCTCGAGCGCCAATCGCTTGTCGTGGGCGAACTGCCCGACGACGCCGTCGCGGCGATCGAAGCGGCCGAGTACGGCGTCGCGCCGAAATGAAACTGCCGGCGCCGCGGCCCGGTCTCGTCATCCGCTATGCGTTCCTTTGGCGCGCCGATCATGCGAAGGGCGCCGATACCGGCGCCAAAGATCGCCCCTGCGCTATCGTCGTCGCGGCGCGGCGCACCGAAAGCGGAGAGATCGATACGATCGTGGCGCCGATCACACATCGCGCACCCGACGATTCTGCCGCATCGATCGAAATTCCGGCCGCGACCTGCAAGGCGCTGGGGCTCGATGACGGGCGCCATTGGTTGCGGCTGGACGAACTCAATCGCTTCGCGTGGCCCGGTTTCGATTTGCGGCCGATTCCGAACAAGCCTTCGAAATGCGATTACGGGATGCTGCCGCCGGGCCTGTTCGCCAAATTGCGCGACGGCATTCTGGCGCGCCAAAAAGCGAAACCCCGCCGGATCGTGCGGCGGGACGAGGATTAGGCGGAATTTGGCGAAAAACGTTGGCTCCCCGGGCAAGATTCGAACTTGCGACCAATCGATTAACAGTCGATTGCTCTACCGCTGAGCTACCGGGGAACGGCAACGACGGGCGGGGCTTATAACCGATGCCCCGGCGCGTCGCCAGGGAAAAGAGCCCTGGACGGAACGCGTGGAGGCCGAGGGCGGAATCGAACCGCCGCATATCGGATTTGCAATCCGATGCATTACCACTTTGCTACTCGGCCGGCCCACGCGGGCGCCACGTATAGGCAAGCCGCCGCCCGGGGTCAATATCGCCGCCGAGAGCCGAGCCGTTACCGGCACTTACGCGCTTTCAGTTGTCCCTTGTGGCGACGCACCATATATAAGTCGCCGACCCCGACCGCTCGACCCAAGGGAGCCCGAAGACATGGATTTCGCCGAACGCCGCCGCAACATGGTGGAAGGCCAGTTGCGCACCAACAAGGTGATCGACGAGCGCTTGATCGCGGCGATGTCCTCGGTCCCGCGCGAGAAATTCGTGCCGGCCAAGCTCGCCGGCGTCGCTTATGTCGACGAGGATCTGGCGCTGGGCGGCGGCAAGTATTTGATGGAGCCGATGGTGTTCGCGCGTCTGGTGCAGGCGCTGAATCTCGAACCCGGCAAGCGCGTGCTGGTCGTGGGCGACTTCACCGGCTATGCGGGTGCCGTGTTGAAGGATATGGGCGTGACGCTCGCTTCCGACGCCGACGAGTCGGCCGTCGATGCGGTGTTGTTCGTCGGCGCGATCGGCGAATTGCTCGACACCTATACGCGCCGCGTGATCGAAGGCGGGCGGATCGCGGGCGTGCTGACGGCGCCGGGCGAGCCCGGCCGCGCCACGCTGTGGCGCAAATTCGCGGGCGACATGACGAGCATCACGATTTTCGACGCGGCGACGCCGATTCTGCCGGGTTTCGAAAAGCAGCCGGGCTTCGTGTTTTGACCCCGCCTGTTTTGAATGACGAAACGTATCCGTTCGAAATCGGCGTCGGCGAACTGAAACGCTGGCTCGACGAAGGCAAAAAGCCCGCGATTATCGATGTCCGCGAAGCTTCGGAGTACGAAATTTGCCGAATCGCGGGTAGTTTACATATTCCGATGGGAACGATTCCCGATTCGCTGGATCGTTTGCCGAAGGACGGACCCTTGGTGGTGACGTGTCATCACGGCGGGCGGTCCGCACGTGTGGTTTCTTGGCTGCGTCAGCAAGGTATCGATCGGGCGATCAACTTGGCGGGCGGAGTCGATCAATGGGCCGCGCAGGTCGATCCGGACATGGCGCGCTACTGATTTGGAAGAGGGTAATTCGATGGCGACGCGACGCATTGCATTGAACACGACGACGGCGGTCGCCGTGTTGGCGGCGATGTTGGCCGCGGCACCGATGGCCGGCGCGCAGTCCATCGACGAAGCGCTCGCCAATGCCTACCGCACCAACCCGGAAATCCTCGCCCAGCGCGCCGCGTTGCGCGCGACCGACGAAACCGTGCCGCAGGCCTTGTCGCAATGGCGCCCGTCGGTCACGCTGTCGGGCAATACCGGCAAGGCGCGCGACTTCAACACGACCACGACCACGGTCTACGGCGCCAACGGTTCGCGCGACCAGCAGACGACCGAGAACGAGCGCGATCGCACGCCGTTGCAGGCGACGTTGACGGTCACGCAGCCGCTCTATCGCGGCGGCCGTTCGACCGCCGAACTCGCGCGCGCCGAAGCCAACGTTCAAGCGGGCAGGGCGCAGCTCGGAGCCGTCGAACAGCGCGTGCTGCTCGACAGCGCCACCGCCTATATCAATCTCGCCCAGGCCCTCGCGGTGCTGGATCTCAACATCAACAACGTCCAGGTTTTGCAGCGTCAGCTCGACGCCGCGCGCGACCGTTTCCAGGTCGGCGAAATCACCCGGACCGACGTGAGCCAGGCCGAAGCGCGCTTGTCGCAATCGCAAGCCAGCCGCACCAAATCGGAAGGCGACGTCAACACCGCGCGCGCGACCTTCCTGCGCACGACGGGCATGGAAGCGGGCCGCGTCAGCGTGCCGCCGGTGCCGCGCGGGCTTCCCGGCAGCGCCGAGGAAGCGCGCGCCTGGGCCCAGGCGCAGAATCCGAACATCATCCAGGCGCGCTACGCGCATGAATCCGCCGGGCAGGACGTGGCGCTGGTCGAAGGCGAACAGCTGCCGACCATCGCGTTGCAGGCCGACGCGATCCGCGGCAAGGAAACCCAGACGCGCGGCACGATCCGCGATACGGTGGACGTGCTGCTGACCTTCTCGGTGCCGATCTATCAGCAAGGTGCGACGGACGCGCGCGTGCGCGGCGCCAAGCAGACGCAAGGTCAGCGCCGGACGCAGATCGACGTCGCTTTGCGTCAGGCGACAAACGACGCGACGACCGCGTGGCAGCAGCTTTCCACCGCCCGCGCCCAGATCGGTTCGTTCACCGCCCAGATCCGCGCCAACGAAATCGCGCTGGAAGGTGTGGAACAGGAAGCCCGCGTGGGCTCGCGCACCGTGCTCGACGTGCTGAACGCCGAGCAGGAATTGCTGAATAGCCGCGTGAGCTTGGTCCAAGCCCAGCGCGACGAAGTGCTGGCGTCGTTCCAGCTGCTGTCGGCGGTGGGTAAGCTCCAGGCCCGTGACTTGGGCCTGCCGGTCGAAATCTACGATCCGGCCGCGAATCTGAGCGCGTCGCGCGACCGCTGGTCGGGTAACGACATACCTGGCGAAACGGCCAATAAGTGACGCTTCGACCCCGCCCGGAAGGGCGGGGTTTATCTCTGGCGTCGGGCTGTTCTGTCGCTTAATCTTTGGTCGCGGAACGGCTTAGCTGCGATTCGCACGCTTTTACCGTTTCGCCATAGCAATTTAGGGCGGTTTCGAACCCTCGGCGTTCGAACCGCACTGGCGGTTTGAACAGGCGACTGGAACCCGGACGAAGATGACGGATCCGAAGAACCAACAAGAACCGTCGATGGAGGAAATCCTCGCCTCCATCCGCCGTATCATTTCCGAAGACGGCGATGCGGGAAAAGCGCCGCCTGCCGCACCTGCTGCCGAAGCGCCACCTCCGCCGCCGCCGCCGCCGGCGGCGGCAGCCCCGCCACCACCTCCCCCTCCGCCGCCACCGCCGGCGGAGCCCGAGCCGATGGCGATGCCGGAACCGGAGCCGATGCTGCCGGAGCCGGAGCCCGAACCCGTTATGGAGATGATGGCGCCGCCACCGCCGCCACCACCCCCTCCGCCGCCGCCACCACCCCCGCCGCCGCCGCGTCCGCGCATGCCGATGCCGGAGCCGGACCCGATCGACGACGTGTTGGAACTGACCAACGTCGTCGACAAGCCGCCGCCGGTGATGTCGGACGAGCCGCGCCGCCTGATGTCGGACGACACGGCGGTTCGCGCATCGGAATCGCTGCAAGGTTTGCAGGCGCGCGTGCCGCGCAACCTGCTGCTCGGCAATTCGGACCTGACGATCGAAGATCTGGTGCGCGCGGAATTGCGCCCGATCCTCAAAGCGTGGCTCGACCAGTATCTGCCCGATCTGGTGGAGCGTATGGTGCAGCGGGAAATCCGCCGCATCACGCGTGAGTCGCAGGACTATTGAGCCCGCACTTAGTGCGGGCTAAACCCTTCCGGCCATGACAGACACGCAAAACGACGAGACCGCCCAGGGCGGTCTCGCCAAGACCTTTTCGCCCGCCGAGATCGAAGCCCGCCGTTACGAGGCGTGGGAGAAATCCGGCGCGTTCGCCGCCGATCCGAATTCGGCCAAGACGCCCTACACGATCATGATGCCGCCGCCCAATGTCACGGGCTCGCTGCATATGGGCCACGCGCTGACCTTCACGATCCAGGACACGCTGATCCGGTTCCAACGTATGCGCGGGCGCGACGCGCTGTGGCAGCCGGGCACGGACCATGCGGGCATCGCCACGCAGATGGTGGTCGAACGGCGCCTGGCCGAGAAGGGCGTGTTCCTCGATCGCGGCGGTGTCGCCCCCAAGGGTAAAGATGCCGGCAACGCGACGCTGATCGGGCGCGAGAAGTTCCTCGAAGAAGCTTGGGCGTGGAAGGCCGAAAGCGGCGGCACGATCACGCGCCAGCTGCGCCGCCTGGCGGCGTCGCCCGATTGGGCGCGCGAGCGTTTCACGATGGACGAAGGCCTGTCGCTGGCCGTGCGCCGCGTGTTCGTCGAACTCCATCGCCAGGGCCTGATCTATCGCGACAAGCGCTTGGTCAACTGGGACCCGAAGCTGCACACGGCGATCTCCGACCTCGAAGTCGAGCAGCGCGAGATCAAGGGCAATCTCTGGCACTTCAAATACCCGATCGACGGCGAGCCCGATCGCTTCATCGTCGTGGCGACGACGCGCCCCGAAACGATGCTGGGCGACAGCGGCGTCGCCGTGCATCCCGACGACGAGCGCTACAAATCGCTGGTCGGCAAATTCGCGATCCTGCCGATCGTCGGCCGCCGCATTCCCATCGTGGCCGACGAATACTCGGACCCCGAAAAGGGCACGGGCGCGGTGAAAATCACACCCGCGCACGACTTCAACGATTTCGAAGTCGGCAAGCGGCACAAACTCGCCATGATCAACGTCATGGACAAGGACGCGCATGTTTCCGGCGACGTGCCCGAGCGCTTCGCCGGCATGGAACGCTATGCCGCGCGCAAGGCGATCGTGGCGGAGATCGAAGCCCTGGGCCTGCTCGACAAGATCGAAGCGCATACGCATATGGTGCCGCACGGCGACCGTTCGGGCGTTGCGCTGGAGCCGTGGCTGACCGATCAATGGTTCGCCGACGCGGCGACGCTGGCCAAGCCCGCGATCGAAGCGGTCGAGAAGGGCCACACCGTGTTCGTGCCCAAGCAATGGGAGAACACGTATTACGAATGGATGCGCAACATCCAGCCCTGGTGCGTCAGCCGCCAGCTCTGGTGGGGCCATCAGATCCCGGCTTGGTACGCGCCCGACGGCAGCGTGTTCGTCGAGGAAACGCAAGACGCCGCCAAGGCGGCCGCGCGCGCCAAATTCGGCAAGGACGTCGATCTCAAGCGCGATCCCGACGTGCTCGACACGTGGTTCAGCTCGGCCTTGTGGCCGTTCTCCACGCTCGGCTGGCCGGAACAGACCGCGCATCTCGCGCGCTATTACCCCAGCGACGTGCTGGTCACGGGCTTCGACATCATCTTCTTCTGGGTCGCCCGGATGATGATGATGGGCATTCATTTCGGCAATCCGGGCAAGCCGCTCGCCGAACGCGTCCCGTTCAAGACCGTCTACATCCATGCGCTGGTGCGCGACGAGCGCGGCCAGAAAATGTCGAAGTCGAAGGGCAATATCATCGACCCGCTCGACCTGATCGGCAAATACGGCACCGACGCGCTGCGCTTCACGCTGTGCGCGCTGGCGGCCCAAGGCCGCGACGTGAAACTCGCGACCGCGCGCGTCGAAGGCTATCGCAACTTCGTCACCAAGCTGTGGAACGCCTGCCGCTACGCGCGGATGAACGGGGCGGCACCCGTCGCCGGTTACGACCCGGCGAAGGTGACGCTGACGGTCGACAAATGGCTGCTCGGCGAACTCGCCAAATGCGCCAAGGCGGTCACCGCCGCGATCGACGCCTATCGCTTCAACGAAGCGGCCGAAGCGCTCTATCGCTTCGTGTGGGGCACGTTCTGCGACTGGTATCTCGAATTCACCAAGCCGCTGCTCCTGCAGGGCACGGATGCCGAGAAGGCGGAAGTGTGCGCGACCACGTCCTACGTGATCGGGCAGGTGCTGAAACTGCTGCATCCCATCGCGCCCTACGTGACCGAGGAACTCTGGGAAACGCTCGGCTACAAGCGGGGCGATACGCAGCTGATGTCGGAGAGCTGGCCCGAATTCGGCGCGGGTTTCGGCGACGCCGCGGCCGAAGCGGAGATGAACTGGGTCGTCGACGCGATCACCGGCATCCGGGCGCTGCGCGCGGAGATGAACGTGCCGCAAGGCGCCAAGCCGTCGTTGCTCTATCGCGATGCCGACGACACGGCCAAGGCGCGGCTTGCGCGCCATGAAGGGCTGATCAAAACGCTGGCGCGCGTCGAGAGCATCGGTGCCGAAGCCGGCGGCCCGACGAAGGGTTCGGCGCCGGTCGCACTCGCCGGCGCCACGCTGGTTCTGCCGCTCGCCGGCCTCATCGATGCGGGGGCCGAGCGCAAGCGTCTGGAGAAGGAAATCGGCAAGCTCGACGGCGAGATCGCCAAGGCGGACAAGAAATTGTCGAACGCCGATTTCGTCGCCAAAGCCGATCCCGAAGCGGTCGCGGATCAGCGCGAGCGTCTCGCCGAAGCCAAGGCGGCGCGGACGCGCTTCGCCGTGGCGCTGGCGCGATTGAAGGATATCTGACCGGCGCTTTACGCCGCGCGTTGCGGGAAAGCGGAGAGCGGGACGGGCGTGTCGGGAATCTCGATGGTGAATTCCGTGCCCAGGCCCGGCGTGCTTTCGACGGCGATCGTGCCGCCGATCTGCGCGACGAGCTGTTTCGTCACCATGAGGCCGAGCCCGACGCCGTCGGGCCGCGCGATATAGGCGTCGGAACTGCGCCAAAACGGCTCGAAGATATGCTTCAGCTCGTCGGGGGAAATACCGACGCCCTCGTCGGTGACGGAGATGCGGATTTTTCCGTCGTCCGTTTCGCGCCAGCCGATCCGCACATGCCCGTTCGCGTGGCTGTATTTGATCGCGTTGTCCGTCAAGTTCAACAGAATCTGCCGCAATACGCGCTTGTCCGCGTAAAGGATGCGCCGCCCGTCCGGCACGACCGCCTCGATGGCGATGCCGCGCGACGCGGCCTTGGTGGCGAGCATATGCGCGATGTCCCGCAGGAACGGCGTCAAGTCCAGCTCTTCCGGCCGCAAGCTCGCGCGGCCGGCCTCGATCGCCGCGATGTCGAGCAATTGATCGACGACCGTCAGCAGGTGCCGTGCGGCCGTGACGACGTCGCCGTTGTACTCGGCGTTCTTGGCCGACAATTTCCCGAATATGCCGGTGCCGATCATTTCGGAAAAACCGATGATCGCGTTCAGCGGCGTGCGCAGCTCGTGGCTGACATTCGCGAGGAAGTCGCGCTTGGCGATGTTGGCGGCGTCGGCGGTGACGAGCGCCGTGCGCAGCGCGGCGGCTTCGCGTTCGCGGATACGCGCGAAATAGGCTATCAACCCCGCCATCGCGAAGCTCAATAGGCTCACCAGCGCCGCGAAGCCGAAATAGACCGGCCATCGCGCGACGCTGCGCTGCTCCAGATCGGCGTTGCGGAAGCTCGCATACACGTAGACGGGGTGCCGCTCGATAAGCTTGTACGCGATGGTCAGGGGTCTGCCGTCGGGATCCGTGCGATTGAGAACGACGCCCAAATCGTTGCGCTGTGCCTCCGGCCCCATGAAATAGTCGAGATCCAGTTTGATCCCGACATAGCCCTCGGGATCGGGATTGCGGAAGATCAGATATCCGTCATCGCGGAACGCGCCGACATAGCCGGGCGCGGAGACGAAGACCCGGTCGAAGAGTCCGTTGAGATCGGCGATTCGGATGGCGGCCACGATATACTTCACGCCGAATTTGTTGGGCCGCGCGAGCTTCACGACGGGTATCAGATCCAGCCCGTTTCCGCGCGAACGGGTTTGGTAGCCGATCTTGAAGAAGTCGTAGCTCTTGCCTTCGAGATCGGTGATGTATTCGCGGTCCGCCGCGCTGAAGACGGGGCCCGGCGAACCCGGAAACAGAATGCTGTTCACGTCCTCGTCGAAGACACGGATGGGGATAGGGAAAGACTGATTCTGGGTGACGCTTTTGATGAAGTCTTCGAGCGCCGCCATTTCGTCTTCTATATCGTCGGTATGGTTCTGATCGCTCATCCAGCGGTCGGCGGCGGTCAAGGTCAGGACGGCGGCATCGATCGCGCGTGTGAATTGGGCCGCGAGAAGATTTTGCCCGCCGAGCAGTTCCGCATAGGCGCTGGCGAAGACCTCGCGGCGGTCGTTTTCGATCTTCCAGAAAGCGATGTAGCAAGCGCCGGCGGCGACGAGGATCGAGAAGATGAAGGCGAGTTGCCCCGGCGAGATATGCTGCAGCACACCGGTCGTCTCCCTCCGAAGCCATTTACTCATCTCGATCCATCCGCCGCCGGACGCCTGTCCTATGTCGTCACGCGGAGCGGACTTGGCTCAGGAACTGCTCGACGGCCCGGCGAAGGTCGCTGGCTTGGCTTCCCAAGTCGGTGGCGGCTTGCTGCACCAGGCTGGCGGCGCTACCCGTATCTTCGGACGCGCGCGTCACGCCGGTGATGTTGGACGACACTTCGCTGGTGCCGGCCGACGCCTGCTGAACGTTCCGCGCGATCTCGTTGGTCGCCGCGCCTTGTTCTTCGACGGCGGCCGCGATGGTGGAGGCGATCGAGTTCATGCTGGCGATCGTGGCGCCGATCGAGCGCATCGCCTCGACGGACTGGCCGGTCGCGGCTTGGATCTCGTTGATCTGCGAGCTGATGTCCTCCGTCGCGCGGGCGGTTTGACTCGCCAGGCTCTTGACCTCGGACGCCACGACGGCGAAGCCCTTACCCGCTTCGCCGGCGCGCGCGGCCTCGATGGTCGCGTTGAGCGCCAGAAGATTGGTCTGCGACGCGATCTCGGAGATCAGTTGCACCACGCTGCCGATCTTCTGCGCGGCATTCGACAGCGCCTCGACCGTCTGACTGGTGCGGCCGACCTCGTCGACCGCCTTACTCGACATCCGCGCCGATTCTGTCACTTGGCGCGAAATCTCGCTGATCGACGAGGACAACTCTTCCGTCGCCGCGGCGACGGTCTGGACGTTGGTCGACGCCTGCTCGGACGCGGCCGCAACCGCCGTCGCCGTCAACTGCGTGGCGGATTCCTGCATCCGCGTCGCCTGGGCCGAGACATCGGTCACGACGCCGCCGACCTTCGCTTCGAAGCCGTCGGCCAGCGCGATCATCGCTTCGCGCTTCTCGCGCGCGGCGCGCGCTTCGGCGGCTTTCTGTTCCTCCTCCAGCGCCTTCACCTTCAACGCGTTGTCCTTGAAGACCTGGACGGCTTTCGCCATCGCGCCGACTTCATCCTTGTTCGAAAGAGACGGGACTTCGGTTTCGAGTTCGCCGCCGGCGAGTTTGGTCATGGCGCCGGTCATGCCGCCGATCGGCGCGGTGATGCCCTTCGCGATGATGTAGGCGAAGATCAGGCCGAGTGCGAGGGCGATTGCCGAGACAATGGAAATCAGGACAATCGCGCTCTTGATCGTTTCTCCGGATTCACTCGAGATCGCGTCCATCGCCTTTTTCTGCGCGCCGACCAGCTCCTCGATCCGGCCCGAAAGACGTTCGGCGACGCGGGCATTGGCGACGTTCACGAATTCCGTCATTTCGAGCGAGGCGCGCATACCCGTCTGCAACATGCCGCGCAACGGCGCGACCGCCTGGGCCGCCGCTTCGACGGCGTCGCGCGCGGGGCTGCGCGCGGCGGCTTGCCGTGCGGCGGCGATCGAACCTTCGAGGTCGGTCAGCGCGGCGTTAATCGACGTGACGCCGGCTTCGGTCGGATTGGCGATGAAACGCGCGACGCGGATGCGCAGAATGCCGAGATTGTCCTGCGACTTGCCGGCGGCGGCGCTGAGCGTGTCCTCGCCCGTCTTCATCGCGCCGTCGAACGCTTCGGTCAATTTCTGACGGGCGTTCAACGCGGCGGGTTCGTATTTCGCTGTGATCGCGTCTTCGCGCTGGCCGCGCAGTTCGACGATTTTCGCGAAATTACGCTGATATTCCTCGGTCAGCTCGCCGATATTGCGGGCAATGGCGCGGCGCTCTTCGGAGACGAACTTGGGGATGATAGTCAGCATCGATTGGCGGATCGTACCGCCCAACTCTACCACGCGCTTTTGCGCGTCGGGACTGCCGGTCGAAACGTAGATCAAAACTTGCCGACGCAGCTCCAACATATCCGAGTTGACTTCCTCGACCGCCAAGGCGTTGTCGGAGATCGCGTCGAAACTCACGAAAGCACGCTGTATTCCTGTCATCGAGTTCCAGGATATCCCGGCGACCACTACCAGCAGTGCAAGGACGATGGCGAAGCCGAAGCCGATGCGTGTGCCGATCGAAAAGCGGCCGTTGATCGCGGAAAGGGCGGACATCTTGGATCTCCATGGCAGTCACGAGCGGCCGTCGGCGGCCCAGGGGTTATTGGGTCGAATTACGACGTTGTCTCATTAAGAAACACTGAAGCTGGCGAAATAGATCGGACGCGCCGCTGTACACCCGCGTCGAAGCCGTATTCCTAAGTTGAATACAAAATCGGACCGGATGACGGATTGCGTTGCGATCTGCAACGCTCGCTCGGATTTTGAAAAACTTTCACGTTATTTCGATATCCGATCATCCGGAACGGGTGTCATACTATTGAATACGCCAGCCGATCGAAGCCAGCCCATAGAAGAAGGAGCAAAAGCGATGCTTTCTAGCCCTTCGCGAATAAGGCATCTTCGAATCGTTAACGCCGCCGCGGATGCCGGCAGCGCCAACGGGGATCGCGCCGGTTGCGCGATGCCGCCCGATTACGAGGCGCTGCATCCCTGGTTCGCCGCGATCCGCGACTATCTCGCGTCGATCGCCGTCCCGGGCAAAATCGCGTCGCGCGCGGATTTCGATCCGTGCTGGCTGCGCGGCAATCTTCGTCTGGTGAATTTGGTCGAAACGGTGCGCGATGCGGGCGGTGCCGTGCGCTTCCGCTTTCGTTTGGTCGGCACGACGCAGACGGAACTCGCGCGGCGCGAGATCACCGGGTTGTTCGTCGATGATGCGGTGCTGCCCGCCTATGCCGATCGCATTCTCTCAAATATGCGCACGGTCGTCCGCACGCGGGCGGCGGTCTATGATCGCTTTCCGATGCCGTATCCCGACCGCGAATTCATCGACAGCGAACGCGTCTATTTCCCGCTCGCTTCGGACGGCGAGAACGTCGATATGATTCTCGTCGCCTGCAACTATCCCAACGACGTGAAACTCAAGCCGTTGTTTCCCTATGTCGAGCTGCGTCAGTCCTCGTCGTCGGCGGGGATGCGATAGGCTTCGAGCGTGGCGCGCGCCGGGCCGATCGAACCCCAGGGGCAATCGGCGAAGCGCAAGGCGACGAGCGCGCAAGTCGGAAATTTCGCGGCGATGCGCGCGCGCGTATCGGCCTCGGATGGCGGGATGAGGTCGAGCGCGAATTCCTCCAGCCCCGGGTTATGGCCGATCAGCAGGACGGCGTCCGGGCAGGGGCTGCGACGGTCGAGTTCGGCCAGCCGCCCCCTCAAATCCTCGACATTGGCGAGGTAAAGCCGCTTCTCGATCGAGATTTCGGGGCGGCCGCCGAACCCTTCCTGGGTCAATTCCAGCGTCTGGCGGGTGCGCAACGCCGCCGAGCACAACACCAAATCGGGCGTATATCCCTTGTTTTCCAGCCACTTAGAAAGGCCGCGCGCCGCCTTGCGCCCGCGCTTGTTGAGGTCGCGATCGAAATCCTGGACGAACGTGTCGTCCCACGAAGATTTCGCGTGCCGGAGCAGAAAAAGTCGCTTGGGTTTCAAAATCTTGACACCGTTCGCCCGCTAGAGTCGCCCGCGCGTGATACCATAAACGGCCCGTCGGCATCAGCCTCGGGCAAGGAGAATTCAGGTGGACGGCGAAACGCAGGCCCCCGAGCGGGTCGAAATCGGCGAGACCGAGACGTCGCGCTATATCAATCGCGAGCTTTCTTGGCTCGCGTTCAACGAGCGCGTGATCGAGGAATGCGCCAATCATCATCATCCGCTGTTGGAGCGGCTGCGCTTCTTGTCGATCTCGGCGTCGAACCTCGACGAGTTTTACATGGTGCGCGTCGCCGGGCTGAAGGGCCAGGTCGCCGCCGGCGTCACGACGCCGTCGGACGACGGAATGTCGCCGGCGCAAGCGCTCGCCGCGATCAACCGGCGCGCCAGCCAGTTGATGAACGTCCAGCAGAACGTGTGGATGGAACTGGTCGGCGAGCTGCGTGCGGCCGGAATCTCGGTCGTGGGGACGCATGAACTCAGCGACGACGATCGCGCGTTCCTGGCGCAGCGCTTCCAGGAAGCGATCTTCCCGATCCTGACGCCGCTCGCGATCGATCCCGCGCACCCGTTTCCGTTCATCCAGAACAAGGGGCTGGCGCTCGTCGCGCGTCTGGTTTCGCCGACCGATCATCGCGTGCTGCAAGCGCTGATCCCCGTGCCCCAGCAGGTCGAACGTTTCGTCCGCCTGCCGGGCAAGACGATCCGCTTCATCCCGGTCGAAGAGACGATCCGCCTCAATCTCGGCACGCTGTTCCCGGGTTTCGAAACCAAAGCCGCCGGCCGCTTCCGCCTGCTGCGCGATTCCGAAATGGAAATCGACGAAGAAGCGGAAGATCTGGTGCGCGTTTTCGAAAGCGCCTTGAAGCGCCGCCGGCGGGGCGAAGTGATCCGTCTCGCCTTCGATGCCGAGATGCCCGAGGATCTGCAGAACTTCGTGCTGTCCGAATTGGAAGTGAAGCCCGAGGATTGCTTCCGCTTGGGCGGCATGCTCGGCATGGCGGATCTGAAGCAGCTCGTGCTGTCCGAACGCGCGGATCTGCTTTTCCCGCCCTATAACCCGCGTTTCCCCGAACGCATCCGCGATTTCGGCGGCGATTGCTTCGCGGCGATCCGCCACAAGGACATCGTCGTCCATCACCCGTATGAGAGCTTCGACGTCGTCGTCCAGTTCCTGCGCCAAGCGGCGCGCGATCCGGCGGTCGTGGCGATCAAGCAGACGCTGTATCGCACGTCGGATAATTCTCCCATCGTTCGGGCTTTGGTCGAAGCCGCCGAGAGCGGCAAGTCGGTCACCGCGATGGTCGAGCTCAAAGCGCGTTTCGACGAGGAAGCGAATATCCGCTGGGCGCGCGATCTGGAGCGGGCCGGCGCGCAAGTCGTGTACGGCTTCATGGATCTGAAGACGCACGCGAAAATCTCCTACGTCGTGCGCCGCGAAGGCCCGGCCTTGCGGTCCTACGTGCATTTCGGCACGGGCAACTACCACCCGATCACCGCGCGCATCTATACCGACTTGTCGTTCTTCTCCTGCGATCCGGGCCTGTGTTCGGATGCGGTCCGCCTGTTCAACTTCATGACCGGCTACGCCAAGCCCGAAGCGATGGAGAAGCTCGCCTTCGCGCCGCTGACGTTGCGCGCGACGCTGGTCAAGCATATCGACGCGGAAATCGCGCACGCCAAGGCGGGCCGTCCCGCCGCGATCTGGGCGAAGATGAATTCGCTGGTCTGCCCCAAGATCATCGAAAAGCTTTACGAGGCGAGCAACGCCGGCGTGCAGATCGATCTCGTGATCCGCGGCATTTGCTGCCTGCGCCCCGGCGTAAAGGGGATGTCGGAGAATATCCGCGTGCGCAGCCTGGTCGGCCGGTTCCTGGAGCACGCCCGCGCCGTCTGCTTCGGCAACGGGTTCGGGCTGCCGCATGCCGAGTCGAAGTTGTTCATCTCCTCCGCCGATTGGATGCCGCGCAATCTCGACGGCCGCGTCGAGACCTTCGTGCCGATCGAAAACCCGACGGTCCACGAGCAGATCCAAGATCAGATCATGGTGGCGAACCTGCGCGACGTGGCGCAAACTTGGGTTCTCGATTCGGCGGGCGACTATAAACGCCTCGAATGCGGGGCCGACGCGTTCAGTGCGCACGAGTTCTTCATGACCAACCCTTCGCTATCCGGGCGCGGCAAAGCGCTGAACAAATCGGACAAGTCCAAGGGCAAGGGAAAACCGAAAGATTGAGATGGCGGTACGGCGCGCCACGTCCGGCGTCAGCATCGACAGGCGCCCCGTCGCGGTCGTCGATATCGGCTCCAACTCCATCCGTCTCGTCGTCTTCGACGGGACGAGCCGCGTGCCCTTGCCGTTGTTCAACGAGAAGGTCCTCTGCGGCCTCGGCAAGGGTATCGAGCGCACCGGCAAGCTCGACGAAACCGGGGTCGAACAGGCGCTGGTCAATCTGCGCCGATTCGCCGAACTCGCGCGCGCGATGGGCGTGCGACGGACCTACGCGCTCGCAACCGCCGCGGCGCGCGACGCCGGCAACGGCCCCGAATTCATCGCGCGCGTGCGTAAAGTCACGGGCTTGCCCGTGCGCATCCTGTCGGGGGCGGACGAAGCGCGTATTTCGGCGCTGGGCGTGCTCGCGGGGACGCCGGGCTCGCACGGGGCCATGGGCGATCTGGGCGGCGGCAGTCTCGAACTCGTGGCGCTGGGCGAAGGCAAGACGCGCGGCTACGTGACGCTGCCTTTCGGGCCGCTGCGCTTGAAGGAATACGCCGAGAAGGGGCGCGGTCGCCTCAAGGACATGATCGACGAGCGTTTGAAACCGCTCGATTTCCTCGACAAGGGCCGCGACGCGGAATTCTACGCCGTCGGCGGCGCGTGGCGCGCGATCGCCAAGCTGCATATGGCGCATTCGGGCTACGGCCTGGAGATCATCCACCACTATACGATCGCGCGCGATCGGGCGATCGACTTCCTGGAATTGATGGCGACGCAAAGCCGCGTGTCGCTCGAAGGTTTCGCGGGCATTTCGCGCAAGCGCTTGGAGACGATTCCGCTCGCCGCGACGGTGTTGGAACGCGTGCTGCGCCGGATGAAGCCCAAGCAGCTCGTTTTCTCCGCCTATGGTTTGCGCGAAGGCTGCCTCTACGATTCCCTGTCGCCCGCGTTGAAGCGGATGGACCCGCTGATCTCGGGTGTGGCCGCCATCGCCGCGCAAAACCGCCGCTATCACGTGAAGGCGGAGGAATTGCAACGCTGGATCGAGCCGCTGTTCAAGGACAAGTCGCGTGCGCGGTTGCGTTTGGCGACCTGCCATCTTTCCGATCTCGCGTGGAGCGAGCATCCCGATCATCGCGGCGAGATCGCCTATCGCCGCGCGCTCTATATGCCCGTCGCGGGCATCGATCATCCCGGACGCGCTTACGTGGCGCTCGCTTTGTTCGCGCGTTACGACGGCGAGCCGGGCGGGGAGACCGCGCAGATTTCCTGGCGCATGCTCGACGAGGACTCGTTGCGCGAGGCTTTCCGCCTGGGGCTTGCGCTGCGTTTGGCCTATCGCCTTTCGGGTGGGGCGTCGGCCGTGCTGGCGCGCACGCGCCTCGTGATGGATGGGCGCGAGCTTATCCTCGAAGTTCCCAAGCGCGATGTCGGCATGGTGGGCGAGATGGTCGGACGGCGGCTCGAATCCGTCGCCTCGGCCTTCGACAAGAAACCGCGTATCCGGCCGCGATGAAGACATTCTTCGCCGTGTTCGCCGCCGCGTTGGCGTTGGCCGCGTGCGCGCGCCCGAACCCGATCGCGACCCCGCTGCGCGCCGGGCCGTTCGGCGCGGTGCTGCTCGTGCCCGGCTGTGCTGGGCCGGGCGAACACACCGCGCGCGCCGTACAGGATTTGACGCAATCGGGCTTCGCGGTCGCCACGCTCGACTGGCCGTCGGGGGCCTGCCGGGCCGACGACGCGGCCGCCGGGGTGCCCGCGATCGAGCGCGCATTGCTGCGGCTTGCCGCGGTGCCGGGGGTGGATCGCGCGCGGCTGCATCTGGTCGGCTGGGCGGAAGGCGGGGCCTCGGTTCTTGCCGCCATGGCGCGCACCGGCGTGCGCTCGGCGGCGGCGTTCTATCCGTCTTGCGCGGGCTTGCGCGATTGGCGCCCGACGGGGCCCGTGCTGTTGATGCTGGGGGAGAACGATACGATCGCCCCGCCGGAGACCTGCTTGGCCGCCGTCGGCCGCACCCAGGATGCCGATAAGGTTCTGGCGATCCGTTATGGCGGCGCCACGCATGGCTTCGACGATGTCGGTCCCGGCTGGGCGTTTTGGCGGTCGAGTGCCGCCAGCGCCCACAATAAAGCTGTACGCGATGCGGCGTTTTCGGATTTGCGCATCTTTTTGGATGCTTACGCGACGAAATAAATCCGTTTCTTGAGGGGTTTATCGCCGAAAGTCTTGCCGAAACCGCTTTCCGAGCCTAATCTTTCCGGTATCCCTTTTCGGGGAGAGGAACCATGGCCGCCAGTTCCATCGGCAATACGCAATACTCGCCCGCGAGCCAGCTTTCGTCGCTGGAAACGTCGCGCCCCGCGCCATCGAGCGCCGATACGTCGTCGGCCGACGAAGCGCGCCCGCAGCTGGGCGCCGCCGCGCAGAACCTGACGGCACCGCCGTCGGATTCCGGCCGCGGCCGCAATGTCGACGTAACGGCCTAAGCGGAATTCCGCTTAAGCGACCGCCGCCGCCGCGCCGTCCAAGCGCATCAGCACGATCTTTTTTCCCTTTAGCGTGAAGCCGAGCCGGCCCGCCTTCATATCGAGGGCGGCTTCGCCGAACACTTCGCGCCGCCAGCCCTGAAGGGCGGGCACGTCGGCGATGTCGTCGGCCGCGATACGCTCCAAATCCGCCGTGGTCGCGACCAGCTTTTGCGCGACGCCGTGTTCCTCGCATTTCATTTTGAGGAGCACTTTGAGGAGTTCGACGACGGGGCCGAGGCCCGGCGGCAAATCGGGCGATTCCGGCAAGGCGGGCGCTTTATCGACGGGAGTGGCCAAGCCGCGCTTGACCGCCTCCATCATTTCCTGGCCCAACCGGCCTTCGGTGAAGCCGCGATTGATGCCGCGCATGCGCGCGAGATCTTCGAGCGATTCGGGCGCATGGGCGGCCACGTCGAGGATGGTTTCGTCGCGCACCACGCGGTTGCGCGGCGTGTCGCGGCGCTGGGCTTCGCGCTCGCGCCAGGCGCAAACCTCTTTCAGGATCGCGAGGAAACGCGGCTTGGCGCCGCGCGGCTTCATGCGCCGCCACACTTCTTCGGGATCCGCGCGATAGGTCGCGGGATCCATCAGGATCGCCATTTCCTCGGCGAGCCAACCCGCACGGCCGCTTTGGCCGAGCTTGCGGGCCAGCGCTTCATAGGCCGGGCGCAGATGCGTGACGTCCGACAACGCGTAGCTGATTTGCTTGGCCGAAAGCGGGCGCTGCGCCCAATCGGTGAAGCGCACCGATTTGTCGATCCGCGCGCGGGCGAGCTGGGCGGCGAGGTTTTCGTAGCTGACCTGCTCGCCGAAGCCGCACACCATCGCGGCGACCTGCGTATCGAAAAGCGGGGCGGGGACGCGGCCGGTCAGGTTATGGAATATTTCCAGATCCTGTCGCGCGGCGTGGAACACTTTGAGGATGGCCGGGTTGTCCATCAGCGCCAGCAGCGGGGCGAGGTCCAGCCCCGGCGCCAGCGCGTCGATCACGGCAGCGTCGTCTTCGCCTGCGACCTGCACGAGGCAAAGCTGCGGGTAGTAAGTCTTATCCCGCATAAACTCGGTATCGACGGTCACGTAACTGGACGCGGCCACCTTGGCGCAAAACGCCGCTAGAGGGGCGGACTCGGCGATCAATGTCATGTCCTTGTTTAACCTTGCGTCTTTGGCGCAACAAGAGGGGGCGTGGGGGTTGACAAGCGCGCCCCTTCATGGGCCTTTAACGCCCGATTTTCAAAGGAGATTCGACGCGATGCACGCCTACCGTACGCATACTTGCGGTCAATTGCGCGCCTCGGACGTGGGCGCGCAGGTTCGCCTGTCGGGCTGGGTCCACCGCAAACGCGACCACGGCAATCTCCTGTTCGTCGATTTGCGCGACCATTACGGCGTCACGCAATTCGTGCTCGATACCGAAAACCCGGCGTTCAAGACCGTCGAAGCCTTCCGCCCCGAAAGCGTGGTGACGCTGACCGGTAAGGTCGTGGCGCGCGAACCGTCGACCGTCAACGCGAAGCTGCCGACGGGCGAGATCGAAGTGCGTATCGAAGCGGCGTTGCTGCAATCGGCGTCGGAAGTGCTGCCGTTCCAGGTCGCGCAGGAAGGCGACTACCCCGAGGAGATGCGCCTCAAATATCGCTTCCTCGATCTGCGCACGGAGCGTTTGCACGCCAATATCGTCCTGCGCTCGCAAGTCATCGCGTCGATCCGCCGGCGCATGATCGATCAGGGCTTCACCGAATTCCAGACGCCGATCCTGACCTCGTCGTCGCCCGAGGGGGCGCGCGACTATCTGGTGCCCTCGCGTCTGCATCCGGGCAAGTTCTACGCGTTGCCGCAAGCCCCGCAGCAGTTCAAGCAATTGCTGATGGTCTCGGGCTTCGATCGCTACTTCCAGATCGCGCCGTGCTTCCGCGACGAAGACGCGCGCGCCGATCGTTCGCCCGGCGAATTCTACCAGCTCGACTTCGAAATGAGCTTCGTCACCCAAGACGACGTGTTCGCCGCGATCGAGCCGGTGCTGGGCGGCGTGTTCGACGAATTCTCGCGCGGCCGCAAGGTCACGAAGCCGCCGTTCCCGCGCATCGCTTTCGACGACGCGATGCTGAAATACGGCTCCGACAAGCCCGATCTGCGCAATCCTTTGGTCATTGCCGACGTCGGCGAAGTGTTCGTGGGCTCCGATTTCAAGGTGTTCGCCGGCATCGTCGCGGGCGGGGGTGTGGTGCGCGCCATTCCGGCGCCCAAGACCGCCGATCGGCCGCGCTCGTTCTTCGACAAGATGAACGCTTGGGCGCAAAGCGAAGGGGCCCCCGGCCTCGGCTATATCGTGTTCGAAGGCGACACGGCCAAGGGCCCGATCGCCAAGTTCCTGAACGACGAACGCCTCGCGAAGCTCAAGGCGCTCGCGGGCGTGGGGGCGGGCGACGCGGTGTTCTTCGTCGCCGACAAAAAGCCGCTGGCGGCCGCGAAACTCGCGGGTGCGGCGCGCAAGAAGCTGGGCGAGGAACTGGAGCTCATCAAGGAGGGCGAATTCCGCTTCTGCTGGATCGTCGACTTCCCGATGTACGAGCTCAACGAAGACACCGGCAAGATCGAGTTCAGCCACAACCCGTTCTCGATGCCGCAAGGCGGGCTGGAAGCGCTGACGACCAAGGACCCGCTGACGATCAAGGCGTTCCAGTACGACATCGTCTGCAACGGCGTCGAATTGTCGTCGGGTGCAATCCGCAATCACCTGCCGGAGATCATGTACAAGGCGTTCGAAATCGCCGGCTACACGCAGGCCGACGTCGAAAGCCGGTTCGGCGGCATGCTCAACGCGTTCAAGTTCGGCGCGCCCCCGCATGGCGGTTCGGCCCCCGGCATCGACCGCATCGTCATGCTGCTGGCGGACGAGCCGAATATCCGCGAAGTCGTCGCCTTCCCGATGACCCAAGGTGCCGTCGATTTGCTGATGCAGGCCCCGAATTCCGTCGATCCGATCCGGTTGAAGGAACTGCACATCAAGCCGGATCTGCCGCCGGTCAAGAAGAAGGACTGACCCGCCCGGGTACCTGGATAACCGGTCCGGAAAACGCCATATTCTTCGGGGAAAGTCGGGCCAATCGGCGTTCCCCCCGTTTTCCGGAGTCCCCATGCGCCTTCTATTCGCGTTCGTTGCGGCCCTGATCGGGTTCCTGCCGGGCTTGGCGGCGGCGCAAAGCCTTGCCCCCCATCGCGCGGCGTATTCGCTGTCGCTGGGCGACAACCGGGGGCAGGTGGGCAGGCTCGAGGGCGCCTTGGTCATCGACTGGGCGGAAATGTGCGAGGGCTACACCCTTAACCAGCGCATGCGCTTCACGATGACGACGGCCGATGAGGGCACGACCGAAAGCGACATTCTGTTCTCGTCGTTCGAATCGAAGGACGGCACGTCCTATCGCTTCACCTTGCGCACGGCGCGCGACGGTCAGGTCGTCGAGGAGTTGAAGGGCCGCGCGACGCTCGATCCGGACAAGGGCGGCAAGGCGGTCTTCACCGAGCCAGAGACCGAGATGGAGTTGCCGCCGGGCACGATGTTCCCGACCGCGCATGCGCTGCTGCTGCTCAATCTGGCCGAAGGCGGGGAGCGCGTGATCCTGCGCGCCGTGTTCGACGGCGCCACGCTGGACGGCGCGCTCGACGTCACCGCGATCTTCACCGACAAGCAGCCGGGCCAGATGCTGCTGGGCGCGCAAACGCCCGAGATCGGCAAGCGCCCCGCGTTTCGCGTGCGCATGGCCTATTTCAATTCGGACGACAAGACCGGCACGCCGCAATACGAAACGTCGATGCGGATGCTCGATAACGGCGTCGCGGGCGACTACACGTTCGAGTATCCCGAGTTCACGATGAAGGCGAAGCTCGAACGCCTGGAAGCATTGCCCAAACCGCGCTGCTGAAACGGCGTCAGGCGGCGGGCCACAGCCACGCCGCCCCGCGCACGCCGCTGGAATCGCCGTGTTTGTTCTGGACGAGCTTGGTGACGAGTTCGTCCGTAAACGTATGGACCTTCATCACCGGCAATACGTCGCGATAAAGCCGCACCGCGTTCGACAAGCCCCCGCCCAGCACGATCGTTTCGGGATCGAAAATATTGGCGATGGTCGCCAGCGCCCGGCCCAGCCGGTCGATATAGCGGCGCATCGTCGCGTCGGCTTCTTTGTCGCCGGCCAGATCGGCGGCGACGATTTCCTCGGCCGTCAGCTTTTTGCCGGTGTAGCGCAAATGGTCGGCGGCCATCGCGCCGCCCGACAGATAGGTTTCGATGCACCCCGTATGGCCGCAATAGCATTGCGGGCCGGGGCGTTCGTCCAGCCCGTCGATCACGCGCATCGAGGGCAGGGGATTATGGCCCCATTCGCCGGCGATCGCGTTGGGACCGCCGACGGGCTTGCCGTCGAATACCAGCCCGCCGCCCACGCCCGTGCCGATGATGACCCCGAAAACCGAGCGCGCACCGGCGGCGGCGCCGTCGGACGCTTCCGATAGGGCGAAACAATCGGCGTCGTTGGCCAGGCGCACCGGGCGGCCGAGCCTTTCGGACAGGTCCCGGTCCATCGGGTGGCCGATCAGCCACGTCGAATTCGCGTTTTTAACCAAACCCGAGATCGGCGATATGGTCCCTGGTATACCGACACCGACGCTGCCGTGCTGGCCGGTTTTGGCCTCCGCCCGCTCAACCAGTCCGGCGATCGCCTCGACCGTCGCGCGATAGTCGCCTTTGGGGCTGGGGACGCGCTCGCGATGCACGATCATACCGTCGTTGCTTAACGCCGCCAGCTCAGTTTTGGTGCCGCCCAGATCGATTCCGTATCGCATTCTACCGCCGCGCGATTTGGGGCTCCGGGCGGGTTTTACGCCGCCCGATTGCCGTGCTAAACCCTAAGCCGCCTCTATACCTTGAAGCGATTGCGCTCGCGAGCCCCTCCATGTCGAAGACCGTTCTGATCGTCGAAGATAACGAGCTCAATATGAAGCTCTTTCACGACCTGTTGGAGGCGCATGGCTATGCGACTTTGCAGACCAAGGACGGAATCGAGGCCATGAAGATCGCGCGCCAAAAGCGCCCCGATCTGATTTTGATGGATATCCAGCTGCCCGAAGTGTCGGGGCTGGAAGTCACCAAGTGGCTGAAGGAAGACCCGGAATTGCGGGCGATCCCGGTCGTCGCGGTGACCGCCTTCGCGATGAAGGGCGACGAGGACAAGATCCGCCAGGGCGGGTGCGAAGCCTATATCGCCAAGCCGATTTCGGTCGCGAAGTTCCTGGAAACCGTCCAACGCTTTTTGAACTGACCGAGACGGTACCGGAATGTCAGCCCGGGTCCTGGTCGTCGACGATCTCCTGCCGAACGTCAAGCTGCTCGAAGCGCGGCTGACGGCCGAGTATTTCAACGTCGTCACCGCGTTTTCCGGGCCCGAAGCGCTGGAAAAGGCGATCGCCGATCCGCCGGATATCGTGCTGCTCGACGTCATGATGCCCGGCATGGACGGCTTCGAGGTGTGCCGCCGTTTGAAGGCGGATAAACGCACCCGCCATGTCCCGGTCGTGATGGTTACGGCCTTGTCCGCCGCCGAGGACCGCTTGCGCGGCATCGAAAGCGGCGCCGACGATTTCCTGACCAAGCCGGTGCGCGATCTGGCCCTTTATGCGCGGATACGTTCGCTGGTCCGCTTGAAAATGCTGGGCGACGAATGGCGCCTGCGTTCGGTGACGTCGGGCCAGTTCGACATGCCCGACGGCGGCGACACGGTCGAGCGCGAATTGCCCGTCACCAACGCGAAAATCTGCGTCGTCGACGACATGCCGGGCTTGGCGCGCACGCTGGGCAAGGCGGTCGCGGGCGACAATTCGACCGTCGAACTCGTCGCCGACGCGGGGGCGGCGCGCAGCCTTGCCGAAAACGGAACTTGCGACACGCTGCTGGTCAATACGCTGATGCGCAAGACCGACGGCTTGCGTCTATGCGCGGAATTGCGGGCGAGCGAGCGCGCGCGCAACGTGCCCCTGGTGGCGGTGCTGGACGACGGCGACGATCCGCGCTTGGCCAAGGCGCTGGATCTGGGCGTCACCGATTATCTGCTGACGCCGATCGAGCCCAACGAGCTGGTCGCGCGCGTGCGCACGCAAATCCGCCGCAAACGCTATATGGACGCGCTGCGCGCCAATTTCGAACGCAATATGGCGCTGGCGCTGACCGACGCGCTGACCGGCCTGCACAACCGGCGCTATATGGAGGCGCATCTGTCGAGCCTCGTGCAGCGCGCCGCGCATTCGCGCCGGCCCTTGGCGCTGCTGATGATCGACATCGACCATTTCAAGACGGTCAACGACACCTACGGCCATCTGGCGGGCGACGAGGCGTTGCGCGTCGTCGCCAATCGCCTGCAACGCAACCTGCGCCCCTTCGACACGGTCGCGCGTTGGGGCGGCGAGGAATTCCTGGTCGTGATGCCGGAGGCCGATACGAAAATCGGACGCATGGTCGGCGAACGCTTGCGCAGCAAGGTGGCCGCCGAGCGCATCTCGATCGACGGCAAGGAAGACGGCGTCGAGTTGACGATTTCGGTCGGCGTATCGGCGACCGATGGCGGCTTGAGCGATTTGCCCGATTTGATCCGCGCGGCGGACGAGGCGCTTTATCGCGCCAAGCAGGGCGGGCGCAATCGCGTCGAAGCCCCGCCGGAATCCTGAAAAACGAAAAGCCGGGCCGTCGATGACGGTCCCGGCTTTTGCGCGGAAATGTAAACGCTGCCCGAAGGCGCGATTTACTTGATCTTGCCTTCCTTGAACACGACGTGCTTGCGCGCGATCGGGTCGTACTTCTTCAGCTCCAGCTTTTCCGTCGTCTTACGCGGATTCTTCTGGGTCACGTAGTAGTAACCCGTGTCCGCGGTGCTGTTGAGCTTGATGAGCAGTTGCTTGGACTTTGCCATGATCGCGTTCTCGAATGGGGTGGCCCCCGAAAGGGCGGCAGGGCGCGGAACATAACCGCCTGTGCCGCAATGTCAAGCGCGGGGGGAATCCCCTTGTTTCAGGGGCTTAACGGCGGATTTCAGCGCGCCTCGGCGGCCAGTTGGACCGATTCGATGGCGCGGGAGAACAAAGTGCGGTCGCGCAGCAACGCTTCGGCGATGCCAAGGTCGCTTTCGCGGTTGGTGTTTTCGGGCGCGCAGATCTGGCGCAAGCGCTTCAAGCCGTCCATGTCCGAATGGTCGGCGGCGCGCCAGCGCACCATCACGTCGGGACCGGTCGTACGGCCCTGATTGATCGCCTGGAGGGCCGTTGCGACCTGATCGTTGCCCGAGGTGCACACGGCCGGGATCACGCCCAGATCGGCCAAGGGATAGCCCGTGGGCGCGTGGAAGCGCGCCCAGGTGATGACAAGCTCGCCGTCGTTGGGCATCGGCACCAGCGTCTGGACCGAGCCCTTGCCGAAGGACGTGGTGCCCACGACCACGGCGCGGCCGTTGTCCTGCAAGGCGGCGGCGACGATTTCCGACGCGGACGCCGACTGGCCGTTGACCAGCACGACCAAAGGCACGTTTTCCCCGATATCGCCCGGCTGCGCGGTCATCGATTGCAATGCGCCGCGATGGCGCCCGCGCGTCGAAACGATCGTGCCGCGCGCCAAGAACAGGTCGGAGACGCCGACCGCCTGGTCGAGCAGGCCGCCGAGATTGCCGCGCAGGTCGAGCACGGCGCCGCGCATATTCGGGCCGATTTCGGCCTTCGCGCGGCGCACCGCGTCGGTCAAGGCATCGGTCGTGCGCTGGTTGAAGCCGGTCACGCGCAGATAGGCGATGTCGCCGTCGCGCCGATAGGTGACCGTCGGCGACACGATATGGCTGCGGGTCAGCTTCAACTCGCTGCGCGTTTCGGCCGGCGGGCGGCGAATTTCGATCCGCACCTCGCTGCCGATCGGCCCGCGCAGGCGCGCGATCACGTCGCGCTCGGGCATCCCCAGAAAGGCGCGGCCGTCGGCGGCGACCAAACGGTCTCCCACGCGAATGCCGCCGCGTGCGGCGGGGGAATCCGGCGTCACCGCGTCGACGCGGACTTCGCCTTGCTCGAACCCCACGGTCACGCCGATGCCGCCGAAGCCGTCGCGCGAGGCGCGGGCGTCGCGCGCGCGATCGGGATCGTCGTAGCGCGTATAGGCGTCGAGCGGGGCGAGCGCTTCGTCCAACACCGCGCGGAACACGCGCTCGTTCGACGTGTCGCGCAAGGCGGGCGAGATGTTGCGCGCACTATCGATCGCCGCGGCGGTCAATTGCGCCCAGCGGAGCGCGTCGTCGCGCCGGGGCAAATCGTAGCTCGCCGCGACGATGGCGCCGTCCATGACTTGCAGGCGCGTATCGGTGCGCTTGACCGAGATTCGCTGGTCGATCTTCGACAAGCCGCCGAGACCCGTGCTGGCCAGCACCGGCATATCGATCGGCTGGATGTAGCGCACCGCTAGCTCGTCATAGGCGCGGTGGAAAAATTGCGTGGGCGAAGTCTGGGCCGCGCGCGGGGCGGGGACGGCCGCCTGTTCCGGGCGCACGGTTTCGCGCGGGCCCGCGCACGCGGTCGCGAACAGGACCAGTGCCGCCGCCAATACCCCCAGCCGCGAACGCGGCTTGCGCAACGAGGAGGGGCGATAGGCGGCGCGCATGTCGGTATGTCCGTTAGGGTTTCTCGCGCTGGGCCCACAATACGCCGACCACCGCACCCTTGATCGGGCGCAGGAAGGCGAGGCTCAGCAGCGTCGTCAGGGGCAGCCACAGCGCCATATGCAGCCAAATCGGCGGCATATACCCGCGCTCCAGAATCAGGATTAGCGGAACGATGATGTGGCCGACGATGAAGATCGTGAAATAGGGGGGCGCGTCGTCGGCGCGCAGATCGTCGAGCTTCTCGCCGCAGACGGCGCAATTCGGCGTCACGCGCAGATAGCCGGCGAAAACCGGGCCCTCGCCGCAAGCGGGGCATTTGCACGCCAGACCGCGCCAGAACGACTTGGACCAGTCGCGGGCGGCGGGCGTTTGCAGGTCGGCGGACATTCTTCCGAAACTCCTTCTCGGATGCACATCATATAGGCCGGACGGCGTCCGGCCACCCCTTCCGCCAAAGCATGGCAGAAAGGTCGCGCAGGCGCGGCAATCCGGCAACACTCCCCCCGTGTCGGAGAATGTATGACGGAATTTACCTCTTTTTCCGGGGGAATTTCCCACGGCCCGAGGGGCGGCCGCCACCGTCGAGCAGATCGAACGTCAGCGAGCCGGTCAATGCGTCAACTTCCCGCAGGCGGACCTCGACGGCTTGTCCCAAGCTGAAGGTGCGCCGCGTGCGCGCCCCGCTCAGTACATGGCTTCGCTCGTCGAAGTGATAGAAATCCTGGGGCAAAGCGCGCACCGGGACCAAACCGTCGGCGCCGATATCGTCCAGCGTGACGAAGACGCCGAATTTCTGCACGCCCGAGATGCGCGCGGGGAACGTCGCCCCCTGCCGGTCGGCGAGATAGGCGGCCATGTAGCGCGCCATCGCGTCGCGCTCGGCAGTCACGGCGCGGCGCTCGGTCGCGGAGATATGTTCGCCCGCTTTTTCGAAATCGGGCACATGGCCTTCGGTCAACGCGCCATCGCCCAGTTTTTCCGCGTCGATCAGCGAACGATGGATCAGCAGATCGGCGTAGCGGCGGATGGGCGAGGTGAAATGCGCGTAGCGCGCCAGCGACAGGCCGAAATGCCCCGCGTTATCGGGGGAATAGACGGCGAGCGATTGGCAGCGCAGCACCATCGTGTTGACCATGTGGCGCCACGGCTTGTCGGCCGCCCATTCCAGGATGCGGCCGAAATCCTTGGGCCGCAGCGCCGTCTTCGCCAAATGGAAATCGAGTCCGTCGAGCACTTCGCGCAAGGCGTCGATGCGCCCTTCGGCCGGCGGTTCGTGCACGCGATACATGCAAGGCCGGTTGCGCTTCTCCAACGTCTCGGCCGCGCAGACATTGGCGAGGATCATGAACTCCTCGATCAGCTTGTGGCTGTCCAGGCGCTTGCGCGGCTTGATCGACGCCACTCGGCCCAAATCGTCGATCTCGACTTTGCGTTCCTCGAGTTCGAGGTCGAGCGCGCCGCGATCCTGGCGCGCTTTCAGCAACGCGCGATAGGCGGCGTAAAGCGGCGCCACGATGGGGGCGAGTTCGTGCGGGCCCCCGTCGGCGATGTCCTGCACTTCCTCGTAGGTGAAGCGCTGGGCCGAGCGGATCAGGCCGCGGAAGAATTTATGCGCGACCTTGCGCCCGCCGGCGTCGATGCGCACGCGCACGCCGAGCACCGGCCGATCCTCGTTGGGCCGCAGCGAGCAAAGATCGTTCGACAGGCGCTCGGGCAGCATCGGCACGACGCGGTCGGGGAAGTAGCAGGAATTGCCGCGCTCGTAAGCGTCGCGGTCGAGCGCGTCGCCGGGCCGCACGTAATAGGCGACGTCGGCGATGGCGACGATCAATTCGAACCCGTCCGGGTTTTCGGGATCGGGGCGGGCGTAAACCGCGTCGTCGAAATCGCGCGCGTCGATGCCGTCGATCGTCACGATCGGCAGGTCGCGCAAATCCAAGCGGTCGCCGAGCGTGGCGGGCTTGGCGCGTTCGGCCTGCGTCAAGGCGGCGGGCGAGAATACGGTCGGAATATCCTGGCTGAAAATCGCGATCAGGCTCGCGGCTTTCGGATCGCGCTCGTGGCCCACGCGCTCCAAAATCTTGGCGCGCGGCAGGCCCAAGCGGCGCGCGGGGCTGATCTCCGCCAGCACCAGATCGCCGGGCTTCACGTCGTCGGGCGGATCGCCGACGAGACCGAATTCGACGCGCAGCTTGCGATCGGTCGGGATCAGGCGCCAGCCGGCACCCACGCGGTCGAGCCGTGCGACGAGGCGCTCCGACTGCCGGTCGGCGATACGCAACACGTCGGCGAGCCAGCCTTCTTCGTCGCGTTTCAAGCGGGCCAGCGCATGCGCGCCCACCGGCGGCACCGGATGGCCGTGCGGCAAGCGCACGCGCGCGAGCGGGGCGGGCGCGTCGCCGTCCCAATCGACCGGCCTGGCGCGCAACACGCCTTCTTCGATGTCGGCCTCGACGATCTCGACCATTTGCGCGCCGACGGGCACGCCGTCGCGGCGCGGCAAGGCGACCTTGCCTTCGTCGAGCGAGATCAACTCGCCGTCGCGCAGCATGTCGCGCAACAGGTTTTTCAGCGCGTCGCGCGCCGGACCTTTGAGATGGAGAAACTTCGCCAGCCGCCGTTTTTCGACGGGTTTGGCCGAGCGCTTCAACGTTTCGAGGACGCGTTCCTTCGTCGGCCAGGAACCGTCTTCGTACTTCGCCACGCTCAGCCTTCTTCGGCGGGGGCTTGGGCCTTCTTCGCCTTCTTGGGCTTTGGCGCGGCCTTGGCGGGCTTCTCGGCTTTTTCGGCCTTCTCCGCTTTCGGTGCCTTTTCGGCCTTCGGCTTGGCGGCTTTTACAGCCTTTGGCTTGGCGGCCCCGCGCTTGGGCTTGGGCCCGCCATTGGCGGCTTCGCGCGCCCGGCGTTCGGCCAGCAGCGCGACCGCCTCGTCCAGCGTCACCGCATCGGGCGAGCCTTCCTTGGGCAGATTGGCGTAGGTCGAGCCGTGCTTCACATAAGGCCCGTAGCGGCCGGCGGCGGCGGTGATCGGCTGGCCGTCATCGGGATGGTTGCCGACGACGCGGCCCACCGGACCCGCCGCACGGCCGAAGCGACGGCCGGTCGAGGGCTGCGCCAGGATATCGACCGCACGGTTGAGCCCGATTTCCAACGCATCCTGAGTGGTCGGGATCGATTTGTATTTGTCGCCGTGCTTGATGTAGGGCCCGAAGCGGCCGAGACCCGCGAGGATCGGCAACCCATCCGTCGGATGCGTGCCGACGGGGCGGGGCAGGGTCAGCAGTTTCAGCGCAAGTTCGAGCGTGACGTCGCCGGGATTGATGTCGCGCGGGATGGAGACACGCTTGGGCTTTTCCTTCGCGCCGCCGGTCCCCAGCTGAAGATAGGGACCATAAGGGCCGTTCTTCAGATGCACTTCTTCGTTTGTCGCCGGATCGACGCCGAGCACCTTGTTGGCGATGCCGCCGGCGGCCGTGCCGTCGCCATCGCCCGTGTCGACGCTGAGCGGGCGGGTGAAGCTGCATTCGGGATAGCGCGAGCAGCCGATGAAGGCGCCGCGCTTGCCAAGGCGCAGACCCAAGCGCCCGTCGTTGCAGGCGGGGCAGATGCGCGGATCGGCGCCGCCCGGCTTGTCGGGGAAGAAATGCGGACCGAGCGCTTCGTCCAGCGCGTCGATGACGTCGCGGATTTTCAGGTCCTTGGTGTCGTCGAGCGATTTCGAGAACAGCGTCCAGAAATCGGTCAGTACCTTGCGCCAATCGGCGCGGCCGCCGGAAATCTCGTCGAGCAGATCTTCGAGCTTCGCCGTGAAATCGTATTCGACGTAGCGGCGGAAATAATGCTCGAGGAACGTCGTGACGACGCGGCCGCGATCCTCGGGAATGAAGCGGCGCTTGTCGAGGCGGACATAGCCGCGCTCCTGCAGCGTCTCCAGCGTCGACGCGTAGGTCGACGGGCGGCCGATGCCGAGCTCCTCCATCCGCTTGACCAGGCTCGCTTCCGAATAGCGCGGCGGCGGTTGGGTGAAATGCTGCTCGGGCTTGACCGATTGGCGCGGCGTCGCGTCGCCTTCGGCCAAAGGGGGCAGGAGGCGGTTTTCCTCGTCATCCTCGGGCGAGGCGTCGTCCTTGTCCTCGCGATAAAGCGCGAGGAAGCCTTCGAACACGATGATGGAGCCCGTCGCGCGCAACGTCGTCTTGCCGTCTGTCGAGACGAGGTCGACGGCCGTCTGGTCGAGCTGCGCGCTTTCCATTTCCGAGGCGACCGTACGGCGCCAGATCAGTTCGTAGAGCTTCAACTGATCGTCGGAGAGGTAGCGGCGCATTTCGTCGGGACGGCGCAGCAAATCGGTCGGGCGGATCGCTTCGTGCGCTTCCTGGGCGTTCTTCGCCTGGGTCTTCCAGACGCGTGGGCTTTCGGGCAGGAACTTCTTGCCGTATTGATCCGCGATCAACGCGCGCGCTGCGCGCACGGCTTCCTGCGACAGCGTCACGCTGTCGGTACGCATATAGGTTATGAGACCGACGGTCTCGCCGCCGATATCCGTGCCTTCGTAGAGCTGCTGGGCGAGGCGCATGGTGCGCGAAGCGCCGAAGCCGAGCTTGCGCGAAGCTTCCTGTTGCAGCGTCGACGTCGTGAAGGGCGCCATCGGATTGCGGCGCGTGCGCTTTTTCTCGATCGAGCCCACACGGAACGGATCGCCCGCTTCGATCTTGGCGACCGCGCTGCGCGCCGCGTCTTCGTTGGGCAGATCGAATTTGTCGAGGCGCACGCCGTCGATATGCGTGAGCTTGGCGTCGAACAACTCGCCGCCCGGCGCCTTGAACGTGCCGGCGATCGTCCAGTATTCGCGCGCCTTGAAGCGTTCGATCTCTGTCTCGCGCTCGCAGATCAAGCGCAGTGCCACCGACTGCACGCGGCCGGCCGAGCGGCTGCCCGGCAGCTTGCGCCACAGCACCGGCGACAGGTTGAAGCCGACGAGATAGTCGAGCGCGCGGCGCGCCATATAGGCGTCGATCAGATCGCGATCGAGGTCGCGCGGATGGCGCATCGCCTCCAAGATCGCGTTCTTGGTGATTTCGTTGAACACGACGCGCTTCACGTCGATGTTCTTCAGCTTCTTGGTTTCCTCCAGCACCTCTTTCAGGTGCCAGGAAATCGCCTCGCCCTCGCGATCGGGGTCGGTCGCCAGAATAAGCGTGTCGACGCCCTTCAGCGCCTTGACGATCTCGTTGACCGGTTTGCGCGCGCGCTCGCCGATTTCCCAATGCATCGCGAATTCGCGATCCGGCTCGACCGCGCCGTCCTTCTCGCGCAAATCGCGGACATGGCCGAACGACGCCAGCACCGTGTAATCGGTGCCGAGATACTTGTTGATCGTTTTCGCCTTCGCGGGCGATTCGACGATAACCAGCTTCATCGAGATAAGAAGGCCCTTCGTCCGGAGCCGGAGCCCAGGCCGTCAGGCGCGCTTGGCGACCTTGTTACCTGGGTACCGCTCAATATGCCCAGCCAGCTCCAATTCGAGGAGGGCGGCCAGGATTGCGGGGGCGGACAATTGGCACTCGCGGACGATTTCGTCAACATTGGTCGGGACCGGCCCCAGCCGTTCGAGCACCGCAAGGCGGGCCATTTCGATGTCATTATCCATTAAATAAGAAAGGTTTGTATAGAGTTCTTCGTGTTCTTTCGAGGGCTCCGACAGCGACCGGCGGAGGACCACGTCGAGCACGTCTTTCGCCGTCTCGATCAACGTGGCGCCGTTGCGGATCAGGTCGTTGGCCCCTTTGGCGCGCGGGTCGAGGGGCGATCCGGGGACGGCGAAGACCTCCCGCCCATACTCGCCCGCCAGCCGCGCGGTAATCAGCGAACCCGAACGCAAGGCGGCCTCGACCACCACGGTGCCGAGCGTCATGCCCGCCACGATGCGGTTGCGGCGCGGGAAGTGGCGGGCTTGGGGTTGGACGCCCGGCGGCAATTCGGAAATCAGCGCGCCCGCCTGGGCGATGCGGTCATAGAGGCTCTTGTTCTCGGGCGGGTAGCAAACATCCACGCCGCCGGCCATGACCGCGACCGTGCCCGTCGCCAGCGATCCCTTATGCGCGGCCGTATCGATCCCGCGCGCGAGGCCGGAGACGACGCACAGCCCGGCATCGCCCAAATCGCGGGCCAGATCCTCGGCGAAGCGCAAGCCGTTGAACGACGCATTGCGCGCACCGACGATCGCGACGCTGGGCTTTTCCCAGATATGCGGATGGCCGATCGCCGCGACCAAGGCGGGTGCATCCTCGGCCTCGCGCAGCAAAGCGGGATACTCGGGCTCGCAGGACGCGATCAGCTTGGCGCCGAGCTTGCCGAGCGTATCGATCTCGCGCGCCGCATCCGCTGCCGCGAAGACTTTGAAACCGCGCTTGCCGCCGCGTTTGGCGAGATCGGGCAGGGCGTCGAGTGCCGCCTGCGCCGTGCCGTAGCGTTGCAGCAATTGGCGGAACGCGATCGGCCCGACATTCTCGGACCGGTAGAGGCGCAGCCACAGGCTGCGTTCGGCGTCGCTCAATTGCTTTGCGGCCATGCCTTCGTTAAAGCGCGGCCGCGCGCCGAGGTCAACCGGAAGTATTCGTGTCTTTTTTCTTCGCGCCGATCTTCGGTTCCTCGCCCTTCAGCAGGCGGCGGATATTGGTGTGGTGTTTGATCCACACCAATACCGCGAGAAAGCCGGCAAAAAACGACATTTGCAGATCGCCGATACGTTCCACGCCCGGTGCCCACAGCAAGGGCAAGAAATAGGCGTAGACCGGGGCGAGCGCGACCGCGACGAGGGCCGAGAGCGACGAATAGCGGAAGATCGCGGCGACTACGGCCCAGGTCAGGCACGCCGCGATCCCGACGGGGAAATCGGCGGCGAGCAGCGTGCCGAGCGTCGTCGCCACACCCTTGCCGCCCTTGAAGCCAAGCCACACGGGGAAGAGATGGCCAAGCATCGCGCCGGCCCCCGCGAGCAACGCCGCATCCGGGCCCCAGAAATAACGCGCGATCAACACCGCGATGGCGCCCTTGCCGCCGTCGAGCAGCAGCGTCGCCAGCGCCAGCGGCTTGTTGCCGGTACGCAGCACGTTGGTCGCACCGATATTGCCGGAGCCGATCTTGCGGATGTCGCCAAGGCCGGCGGCGCGCGTCAGCACCAGTCCGAACGGGATCGAGCCCAGCAGATAGCCGCCGATGATCGCGGCCAAATAGAACGGCCACGCATGGATGATGAGTTGGGGTGCGAACACGATCAGGCTTTATACACGGTCAGACCACCGCACACCGTACGCAAAACGCGACCTTGCACCAGCCGGTCGTCGAACGCCGAGTTCTTGGATTTCGAAAGCAACTTCTTGGCTTCGACCTTCCACGGCGTATCGGGATCGAAGACCACGAAATCGGCGTGCACGCCCTTGGCAAGCCGCCCCGACGTCAAGCCGAGCAGCTTCGCCGGGCGCGCGGTCAGCAGATCGAGAGCGGCGAGCAGCGAGATCTCGCCCTTATGGACGAGTTCCAGCGTGATCGGCAGCAATGTCTCGAGACCCACCGTCCCGAACGCGGCTTGGGCGAAGGGCAGGCGCTTGGAATCCTGATCGTGCGGCGCGTGGTCGGAGACGATTGCGTCGATCGTGCCGTCCTTCAACGCGGCGACGACCGCGCGGCGGTCGTCCTCGCTGCGCAAGGGCGGGGCGACCTTGCTGAAGGTGCGATAATCGCCGACAGCCAACTCGTTCAGCGCGAAATAATGCGCCGCCGTATCGCAGGTGACGTTGATGCCGCGCGCTTTCGCCTCGCGGATCACGCGCAGCGATTCGGCCGTGGTCACGCACGGGATATGCAGACGCCCGCCGGTCAACGCGGCGAGGCGCAGATCGCGCTCGATTTGCATGATCTCCGCCGCCGCCGGAATGCCGGGCAGGCCCAGGCGGGTCGAGATCTCGCCTTCGTTCATGCTGCCGCGCGACAGCGTGGGCTCTTCCGGATGCTGCAGGATGGGCTTGCCGAAAACCTTCGCGTAGGACAAGGCGCGGCGCATCAACTGCGCGCCCTTCGTCGCTTGGGTGCCGTCGGTGAAGCCGAGCGCGCCGGCTTCGGCGAGCAGGCCAAGCTCGGTCATCTCCTTGCCCTGAAGCCCGCGCGTCAACGCCGCATAGGTTTCGACGCGCACGAGGCTCGTCTCGCGCGCGATACGCGCGACGGATTCGACCAGGGCCGCATCGTCGATCGCCGGATGCGTGTTGGGCAGCGCCACCATCGTGGTGACACCGCCCGCGGCGGCGGCGGCCGAGGCGGTGGAGATCGTTTCCTTGTGCTCGTCGCCCGGTTCGCGCAATTGCACGCGGATATCGACGAGGCCCGGGGCAAGGCATTTGCCGCCGAGATCGATCGTTTCGATCCCTTGCGCGGCGACCGCACCGGCCTTGGCCAAATGCGCGCCGATATCGGCGATCATGCCGTCGCGCGCGACCAAGCCGCCGGGCGCGTCCAATCCCGTCGCGGGGTCGAGCAAACGCGCGTTGACGTAAGCGAGTGCCGGGCCGCCGCGGCCGCCCGGCGTGCGGCCGGCGATGGCACCTTCGGGGAGTCTCATTTGCCGTTCCCCTCGGTGTTGGAGAGCAGATTGCGGGTCAGCACATCGAGGCAGGCCATGCGCACGGCCACGCCCAGTTCGACCTGTTCGCGGATCAGGGAACGGTCGACGTCGTCGGCGACTTCGGAGTCGATTTCCACGCCCCGGTTCATGGGGCCCGGATGCATGATCAGCGCGTCGGGCTTGGCGACTTCCAGCTTCTGGTAGTCGAGGCCGTAGTGGCGGAAATACTCGCGCACCGACGGCACGAAATTGCCCTGCATGCGTTCGGTTTGCAGACGCAGCATCATCACGATGTCGACGTCGGCCAGACCCTTCTTCATGTCGTGGAACACTTCCACGCCCATGCGCTCGATTTGGGCGGGCATCAGCGTGGGCGGCCCGACGACGCGCACGCGAGCCCCCATCGTCGACAGCAGATGGATGTTCGAACGCGCGACGCGGCTATGCAGAATGTCGCCGCAAATCGCCACCAGCAGCCCTTCCAGACGCTTCTTGTGGCGGCGGATGGCGAGCGCGTCGAGCAGCGCTTGGGTCGGGTGCTCGTGGGTGCCGTCGCCCGCGTTGACGACCGCGCAGTCGACCTTTTCGGAAAGAAGTTTTACGGCGCCTGAGTCCGCGTGGCGGACGATCAGCACGTCCGGCAGCATGGCGTTGAGGGTCGTCGCCGTGTCGGTCATCGTCTCGCCCTTCTTGATGGACGAGGCTTCGGCCGACATGTTCACGACGTCGCCGCCCAAGCGCTTGCCGGCGAGTTCGAACGACGTGCGCGTGCGCGTCGAGTTCTCGAAGAACAGGTTGATGATCGTGCGGCCGCGCAGCAGGGTCGATTTCTTTTCCCTGGCGCGGTTTTGCTCGACGTAAGAATCGGAAAGGTCGAGGAGGAGGGTGATCTCCTCGCGGGAAAGCCCCTCGATACCCAGCAGGTGTCGGGGGCGGAAGCGCGTCGGCGCTAACTGGACGGCGGACATTAAAGCGGCCTTATAAGCGCGCCCCCGGCCCCCCGCAAGGTGCCTGCGCAACGCACGCGAAAACCCAGGAAATCCGCTAATCTGCGGTTAACCGGTTCGGTGGATAATATGTTCCGGACCCCACGACTCGCGAGATCCCACCCATGACGGTCGTCCGCGACACGCCGCCCAAGACCGGCCGCTCCAAGCTAGGCAACCGGGATATCGGCATTGCGCCTGAATCCGCGACGGCGACTCTCGACCGGTTGCTGGCGATCGCGGAGAACCAGCACCAGTCGCCCAAGGCGAAAGCCAAACTTTCGCGTTTGCTGGCCGACGAGCTGTCGCAATCGGTCGAGCGGCATTTCCAAGCGCTCGACATCGCGCCTTTCGACGGCGCCAAGCCGAAGCGCTAACGCAGCTCGATCTCGAACGTCACTTTGGTGAAGTCGTCGATCAGCGCTTCGGCGCGCAAGGTCCAGGGACCGGGCAGGACCAAGGCGGCTTCGTCGATCCCGTAATAGCCGCGCCCCAAAATCGCGGGCTGGCGGCGCAAGCTTTCGATCCCGGCCGCCTTCGACGTCAATTCGATAGCGAATTCCTTGGGCTCGATCGGCGAATTGTCGCTCGCCAACAAACGCATTTCGAGGCGCGCGCCGGTCGTTTCGATCCAAAGCAGGCGGTTCGCTTGGGTGGCGATCAGCGACAAGCCGCTGCGCGGCGCGTTGGCGTGGGCGTGACCATGGTCGTGTCCGCCGGGCCCGTGCAGATGCACGGCGGGCGGTGTGTGGGTCAGCATCGCCGTCGCGGCGATCAGCGCCAGACCGAAAACCAGATCGAGTTTGAGATTGCGGCCGAGTGCGGCGGCATCGCCCGACTTGGCGCGCGGCACGGCGTGGCGGCGGTTATGCGCGGCGATGGCGATAAGCCCGGCGAACAACGCGACTTTGATCGCCATCAGCGCGGCGTAGCGGCCAAGCTCGCCTTCCAATCGCGGCACGCCCAGCCACAACGCGCTGACCGCGACGATGACGACGGCGGCGATCCCGGCGGGCGAGAACGCCGTGCCCCAATGCGCGGCCGCGATCGGGCTGGTTCGCACCGCGTGGAACAGCGGCAAGAACGCGCCGAGCCAGAACAAGGCGGCGACGCTGTGCAAGGTCTGCACGGCTTGGATCGGCACGCCGCCGGCGGTCGCATGGCCGGTCAAAGCCGTGCCGGCGCCGGCGAGGATCAACGCCGCGAAGGCCGCGATCCGGTTGGGCACGAACGCCAACGCGATGCCGATCAGCATGGCGATCGCGGCGGGGCCGGCACTCGAATACCAGCCCGCGCGCCAGGCTTGCGCGGTCCAGGGGGCGGCGTCGGCGATGCGCGCACCCGCCATCGCGGGCGACAAGGCGGCGGCGGCGAAGGCGACAAACAATGCCGCACGCATCGCGCGGCGCGGCCCTTCGCGCGTTCCCGCATTGACGAAGGCGAGGAAGGCGACGCCGCCCACGCCGATGGCAAGGGCGAGATCGCGCGCGAAGCGCAACGCCATCGCGGCGGGCGTGCGCGGATCGAAGGCGTGCGCGTCGGCATCCGGCGGTGGTGCTGGCAGGGCCGCGTCGCCGATCGCGAAACTGATCGTGCCCGCGATGGGATGGGTATCGGCCGAGGCGACGCGCCACACGAGGTAATAGCCGCCCGCCGGCAAGTCGGCGGGCAGATCGATCACGACGCTTTCGTTTTCGGTGCGCGCGGCGAGATCGCGCGCACCGCCGGGGCCGACCAAGCGGATCGCGGCGGGCGTGACGGGTTCGTTGAAACGCAGCGCCGCCGAACGGGGCGCGTCGGCAAGACGCGCCCCTTCGGTCGGTGCCGTTTCCAGCAACACCGCATGTGCGGCGGCGGGCCCGGCGGCAAGCAGCAGCCAAGCGGCGAGGATGGAAACGAAAAACCGCATCTTACGGACGCGGGTTGAGGCGCAGGGCCGGCGACGGGTATTTCAGATCGTTCGATGTCTGACCCGCGGCCGGGATTTCGATCCAGCGGTCCACGCCCTTTTCGCATTCGGCGACGGTCTGGAAATAGATCGTCGTGTTCGGCGTGTTGGGCAGGCCGCCGCGCAAGACGAACTCGTCGTAATGCTCGTCGAGCAGCTTGCCGCCGCTCCACAGCACTTCGGTCACGCCTTCGGTGATCTGGCCGCCATGGCCGTCGCTGATCGGCGTGGCGAGCTTGCCCTTGGTCGTGGAGAGCTGCCAGCCGGCCTTCGGCATCGGTTTCACGCTGGTCATGCCGTCGGGGATCTTCACGCGGATCGAGGTGATCGCCGAGCCCGCGCAGCCATGCGGCACGCGCAGCACGGCCTTATAGGTCGTGCCGGCGATGGCTTGGTTCTGTTCGAGGGTGATATGCGCGACGGCGGGAACGGACAGCGACAGGATTGCGGCCGCGCAAGCGGCCGCGAGGATGTTCTTCGACATTCGAATGGACTCCGGATCTTGAGAAAAAGAGAGGAAAGGTTTCTCAGACCGGAGTTGGGGGGCCGCGCGCGGGCGGGTTGACGAAGTCGGGCTGCGCATAGACGCGCGTTGGCACGGGCGCGTAAACGACCGGCGTCCAAACCAACGCGACCGTCAGCGACGGATCGCGCGGCTTCAACGCCAGCGGATCGGGGATGTGGCAAAGCGGGCAGCTTTGCGCGACCAGGGCGGGATCTTGCGTTTCGCCGGTATCGACGACGCAGAAGGCCGAATGGTCGAGGCTGCCCGCGCGGACGGGAACCGTGTGGGCCACCGCCATCAGAATCTGGACGAGCAGCGCCAGGCCCGTGGCGTAGAGGCCCAATTCGCGTGTCCAGAGGCGGCGGAACGGATTCATGCGGCGGAAGGTTTCCCTAGGGGAAAGCTTCTAACGGGAGACTTCGCGAAATACCAGCACGGCCGTCGTCCATAGCCCGCCGGCCAATAGCGCGGCGGCGGCGATGCCCAGCACCAGCGACACTCTGCCGCGCAGCAGCAAGGCCGCGACCATGATCATCACGCCGACGACCAGCAGAATCGGCCCGCCGAAATCCGGCGTCAGCAGCAGGCTCAAACGACGCCCCGGCCGCGCAACGCGGCGCGTTCGTCGGCGTCGATGCCCAGCAATTCCTCCAGCACTTCGTCGGTGTGCTGGCCGCAGACCGGCGGCGCGCGGCGATAGCTGGGCGGCGTCTTCGACATTTTGATCGGGCTGGCGATCAACGGCACGTCGACGCCCGATGCGTGCGGCATCGTGATCTTCATACCGCGCGCGACGACCTGCGGGTCCTCGAACACTTGCCCGATATCGTTGACGGGCGAGCAGGGCACGCCCGCCTTGGCGAGGCCTTCGACCCAATGCGCCTGTTTTTGCGTGCGCATGAATTCGTTCACCAGCCGCACGATTTCCTGGCGGTTGGCCACGCGCTGCGGATTGGTCGCGAAGCGCGGATCGTCGGCCAATGCGCCGTGGCCCGCGAACTCGCACAGCTTGCGGAACTGGCCGTCATTGCCCACGGCCAGGATCACGAAGCCGTCGGCGCATTCGAACACTTCGTAGGGCACGATATTCGGATGCGCGTTGCCTTGGCGTTTGGGCACTTTGCCCGAGACGAGATAATTGAGGCCTTCATTGGCGAGCCACGAGACTTGCGTGTCGAGCAGCGCCATATCGATATGCTGCCCTTCGCCCGTGTTGTCGCGATGGCGCAACGCCGCCAGGATCGACACGGCCGAATACATGCCGGTCATGATGTCGGCGATGCCGACACCCACTTTATGGGGCTGCCCGCCCGGCGTGGCTTCGGCCGGGCCGGTGATCGACATGATGCCGCCCAGACCTTGGGCGAGCATGTCGTAGCCCGCGCGCGGCGCATAAGGTCCGGTCTGGCCGAATCCGGTGATCGAGCAATAGACCAGGCGCGGGAATTCCGCCGACAAGGTTTGGTAGTCGAGCCCGAATTTCTTCAGATCGCCGGTCTTGAAATTCTCGATGAACACGTCGGATTTCGCGATCAAGCGCTTGGCGATCGCTTGGCCTTCGGGCTTCGAGAGATCGAGGCTGATCGAACGCTTGTTGCGATTGGCCGACAGGTAATAGGCGCTTTCGCCCGTCGCCTTGCCGTCCTTATCGGTGACGTAAGGCGGGCCCCATTTGCGGGTGTCGTCGCCCGCGCCCGCGCGCTCGATCTTGATTACGTCGGCGCCCAGATCGCCGAGGAGCTGCGTGCAGGTGGGCCCCGCGAGAATGCGGGTGAGGTCGAAGATGCGGATTCCGGAAAGGGGCAGGGCGGTCATGGCGGCGAACCATGCCGCCCCGCTTTCCTTCATGCAAGTTCGATTAGACCGGTGCCGCGCGGCCGAGGATGAGCTGGGCCGCTTGGCCGAACGAGGTCGGCCAGGTCGGCGTTTGCGGCAGTGCCGCGAAGCGGCGGAAATCCGCATCCTCGCCTTCGATCGCGTCGGCGACGATTTGTCCGGCGAGCGTTGTCAACGCCACGCCATGGCCGCAGAACCCGACGAGATGGATAAGCCCCTCGCGATCGGCGAAGCGCGGCATGCCGTCGGTCGTGACGTCGACCAAGCCGCTCCACGCGCGCGCGATTTTGACCCGTGCGAGATCGGGCAGCGCCTTGCCAAGCGCGCGGCGCAGCCAGGTTTCGGCGAGCGGCGGATTGCCCCGGCCAGGCCAGCCGCCCGCCCCGAACTGCAGACGCCCATCGGCCGTGCGGCGCATATAGCGCAGCGCCTTGCTGGTGTCGTAGGCGGCGCCGGCCGCCCAAGCGGGGAATTTCGCCAGCGGCGCGGTTTCCAGCATGAAGGTGCGCACGGGTGCCAGCAGGCGTTCCGTGCCCGCTTCGAGCCCCGGCAGATCGACATTGGCGGCGAGCACGACGCGATCGGCGATCACGTCGCCCTTGGGAGTCGCGACGTGCCATTTGCCGTTCGCGCGCGCGATCCCGGTCGCGGGGCGACGCTCGTAGAGCGTGGCGCCGGCCGCCTTCGCTTGCGCGACGAGGGCGGCGACGTATTTCACCGGGTCGATCGAGAAGGCGCGCTTGTCGATCAACGCGCCATGACCGGCGAGGCCCGGCATCGCCCGCTTGAACGCGGGCCCGTCGAGAATCTCCGCCGCGTCGTCGCCGAACACATCGCGACGCAAGGCGGCTTGCCGGGCAAGTCGCGGCAGATCGGCTTTCGCGGCGGCGACGATCGCGACATGATCGCGGATAGCGCAGGCGTCGCCGGCGAGTTCGCGCACCTTGTCGAGGCCGCGCAGGCTGATCCGCCAAAGTTCGCGCGCGCGGGTTTCGCCGAATTCGGCGATCATCGCGGCGGGATCGGCGGCGTAGCCAGGCAATACTTGGCCGCCGTTGCGGCCGGAGGCGCCCGCACCTGGGCGCGTGGCTTCGAGGATGGCGACGTCGTAGCCGCGCTTGGCGGCGTGAAGCGCGGTCGACAAACCGGCATAGCCGGCGCCGACGACGCAGATTTCGGTACGCAGGGACTTCATGACACAACAATTCCGGCGGCCGGCCCGATCGGGGCCGCCCGCAGCTTTTCGATAAAGGAAAGGATCGAGGGCGCGCGAAGGCGCGCTATAGAACCCTGCGGCCGCTAACGGTCCGGTTCGGGCGAATAGGCGCTGCGCGATGCGATATCGCGCACGAAACGGTCGAACATGAATTCATCGGTCGACATAACACAAACCTCAATAATCGTAATATAGCGCGTCATTGTGACAACAATTCGATCGTCGTTAAGCGTTTGATCGGCCTAGTGAATATTCAGCTCGATGAAGTTTGGGTTGCGCGCGACTCCCCGCGGGGCGGAAAGTCGCCTCCGACATGGATATTTCGACCGATCCCGTTTTCTACGCCGTCGCCTTCGCGACCATCTTCATCATCTCGTTCTTCAAGGGCGGATTCGGCGGCGGCTTCGCCACGCTGGGCATTCCGTTCCTCGCCTTCGTGATGCCGCCGCTCGACGCCGCGATCATGATGGCGCCGCTGGTCGCGTTTATGGACGTGTTCACGTTGAACTCGTTTCGGCGCGCGACGTGGAGCTTGCCCGATCTCAAAGTGCTGCTGCCCGCGTTGCTGATCGGGCTCGGCATCGGCTTCGTCGCCTTCGTCTATGTCGATCAACATTTGATCGAACTCGCCATCGCGGCGATTACGCTGATCTTCACGATCCGCTGGTTCCTGGGCGGCGGCAAATCGCATGTCACGCCGCTGACCGCGACATGGCCCAACGCGCTGCCTTGGGGGGCGATGGCCGGGTTCACGACTTTCGTGGCGCATTCCGGCGGGCCGCCGTTGAACATCTACATGCTGCGCCGCGGCCTCGACAAAACAATCTATGCGGGGACGTCGGCGGTGTTCTTCGCGGTCGGCAACGTGATGAAGTTGCCGCCCTATCTTTATATCGCCGGCTCGACGCCGCATCTGCTGTGGATGGCGTTGATCCTGTCGCCGTCGGTGCCGCTGGGCGTTTGGCTGGGGCGCAAATTCCACGACCGGCTCGACGGCCCGCAGTTGTTCAAGCTCTGTTACGTGCTGCTGTTCCTGGCGGGCTTGAAGCTCGCCTATGACGGTATACGCGGCGTCTTCTTCTAAAAATCGCGGTTGGTCGCGAGCCGCATTTCCTCGATATCGAGTTCGCGCAGCAGCTTGTGCAGCACGCCGTCGCCGATCTCGCGCTCGCGGCGCAGCTTCAATAGGCGTTTGCGTTCCGCCGCCAGCAACGCTTCGCGCACATGGCGCGCTTGGGCGCGGGCTTGCGCGAAATCCAGATCGTCCTGCGTGGGCGCTTGTTCCAGCAGCCGCGCCTGATAGATGCGCCGCAGCGTCGGCGCCAGATCCAGCGCCACGATGTCGCGTTGCGCTTGGTCCTCGAGTTCGATCAAACCCGCATGCGCCATTTTGCGCCGCGCGATTTCCTCCTCGGCTTCCTCGTTGCGGTCGCCGCCGAATTTGAGCATGCGGATCAGCGGGCCCAGCGTCGTGCCTTGCACGATCAGTGTCGCGAAGATGACGGCAAAAGACAGGAAGACGATCAAATCGCGCGCGGGGAAGGGTTCGCCCGCCGACGCGAGATGCGGAATCGCCTGCGCCGCCGCGAGGCTGACCACGCCGCGCATGCCGCACCAGCCGACGATCAGCGTCATCGCGATCGGCGGCTTGGGTTCGGTGCGTCGCACGGACTCGAACAGGTGCGGAATATAGGCGTTGGGGAACACCCAAAGCATCCGGATGACGATCGCGGCCGCCGAGATCGCGCAAGCCCAAGTCAGCAATTCGGCCATCGAATAGGCGCTCAAGCGGCCGAGAATGCCGTCGAGTTCCAATCCGATCAGGATGAACACGATGGCGTTGAGCACGAAGACGATCGCGCCCCACACCATGTTGCTTTGCATGCGCGCTTCGGCGCTGGCGAGTTCGGGCACGTGCCAGCCGATCACCAGACCGGCGGCGACCACGGCCAGCACGCCCGAGACGTGGATTTGCTCGCCCAGCAGGAAGGCGAGATAGGGCACGATGAACGACGCGACGATCTGCAGCAGCGTTTCGTCGAGACGGCGCATCACCGCGACGGCGCCGAAGCCGATCGCGACGCCGAGCCCGGTGCCGCCGGCGGCGTAGATCGTGAACGTCGCCGCCGCTTCCCAGACCGAGAACGCGCCGGTCAGCACGGCGGCGAGCGCGAATTTGTAGAGCACGAGGCCGGTCGCGTCGTTGACCAGGCTTTCGCCTTCCAGAATCGCGACGATGCGCCGGGGCAGTTTCAGGCGTTCCATGATCGCGGCGGCCGCGACCGCGTCGGGCGGCGAGACGATGGCGCCGAGCAGGAACGCCGCCGCCCAAGGCACGTCGGGGACGAGCCATTTGAAGACCAAGCCCACGCCGAGCGTCGTCGCGAAAACGAGGCCGATCGCCAGCAGCAGGATCGGCCTTATATACATGCGGAAATCGCGCCACGACGTGTAGTAGGCCGAGGCGAACAGCAACGGCGGCAGAAACAGCGCCAGCGTCAGTTCGGGGTCGAGGCGAACGTCCGGCAGCCCCGGCACGAAAGCCAGCCCCATACCCGCGAAGACCAGCAGCACCGGGTAGGGCAGGCGCAGCACGTCGGAAAAGCGGCCCAACGCGACGGCGACCGCCAGCATGATCAGAACGATTTCGAGCAGCGCCAAAGGTAAAGCCTCTGATAGACTCGCGCGGAGCCATGACCGACCGCCTCGACTCTATCCTCGATTTCCTCGCTCTCGTCGACCGTTTCAAGAAGGTCGAGCGCCGCGCGCTGCTGGGCGACATGTCCCGGCGGGAGAATTCCGCCGAGCATTCCTGGCACATGGCGCTGGTCGCCATGGTTTTGGCGCGCGAAACGGGCTTTACCGGCGATCTCGCCCGGATGCTGTCGATGGTGCTGGTGCACGATCTGGTCGAGATCTATGCGGGAGACGCGGGCGCCTATGACGTGGCCGCGCGCGCGGCAGCGGCGGCGAAAGAAGACGCGGCGGCCAAGAAGCTGTTCGGATTGCTGCCGCCCGATCTGGGCGCCGAATTCGACGGGCTGTGGCGCGAATTCGAGGCGAAGCAAACGCCCGAGGCCAAGCTCGCCAATGCCTGCGACCGGGTGCAGGGCTTCCTGCAATCCTATCTGTCGGAAGGCCTGTCCTGGGCGGAGATCGGCGTCACCCGCGACCAGACGCTGGAACGCACGAGGCCCGCGCGCGAAGCGCATCCCAAGATCGAAGATCTGATCTTGCGCATCTACAAACGCGCCGACGAAGGCGCGTTTTGGGACGCTTCGGGCAAAGCCGTCGGGCGCGGGAAGGGTGTCGCGCGATGACCGGCGCGCCCGAACGGATCGAGCTTCGGCTGCGCACGGTCCGCCAGCTTTTCCAAAGCCTCGATCCGGCCCCGTTCCACGACAAGGACCTCGATCCCGACGCGGTCGCCTATATCGTCGGGCGCGCGCGCGATCTGCCGCGCGACGCGGCTTTCGAACTCGCGATCGAGCTGCCGTCGGCGGAGGCGCAGAGCGAGGAGGTGCGCGGACTCGAAACCGCGATCCGCGGCTATTTCGAATGGCGCGAGGAAATGGCTTGGCGCGATCTGCGCCTGCGGCTGGCGGAAGGCCGCCAAGCCTTGTTCATGGGCGTGATGTTTCTTGCCGCTTGCACGCTGGCGCGCGAGATCATCGCGGCGGCGACGGACTCGCCCTGGCTCGCCTGGATCGAGGAGGGGCTCACCATCGTCGGCTGGATCGCCATGTGGCATCCGGTCGATATCTTCCTGTATCGCTGGTGGCCGATCCGCCGCGAAGCGCTGCTCAATCGCCGCCTGGCGCGGATGAATGTGGCGCTGCGCTTCGTTCCGCCGCGCGCTTGACGCGGGCGCCCCGTCCGGCCGAAGCTCGGGCCAGCCGGTTCAAGGGCGAAAAAATGGATAAGTCGATCTTCTCTTGGTACATCTATTCCTTGTCGAAATGCGCAACGTTTTCCGGCCGCGCGCGACGCAAAGAATATTGGTGTTTCACGCTGGCGAACACGATCGCGATCTTCGCCATCGCAATTGTAATTGGCGATAGGTCCCCAGCGACAGTGATTTTCACGATCCTGCTTATATTGTTGAACATTGCCGTCGCCGCGCGACGCCTGCACGACACCGGTCACGCCGGCTGGTGGCAGTTTTATTGGTTTGTGCCGGTCCTCGGCTGGCTCGATATGATCGTGCTTCTTTTGAAGAATGGCGATGTCGGCGACAACCAATACGGCCCCGATCCCAAGGCCGCCCCCATGCCGGAATTGCCGCCGAACGCTTAGCGCCCGATGCGCCGACCTCATGGTTCGACAAGCTCACCATGAGGTCTAAAGTTAGGCCTCACCCTGAGCTTGTCGAAGGGCGAGGCCTAATTGCCGGTCCGATCTAGCGCCCGATGCGCAGCCAGTCGAGATAGCCTTGCAGGATGAAGGCGGCGGCCATCTTGTCGACGACCTCGGCGCGCTTGGCGCGGCTCATATCGGCGTCGAGCAGCGTGCGGGTCACAGCTTGGGTCGACATGCGCTCGTCCCACATCACCAGCGGCAGGTCGATTTTGGCCAGAAGATTGCGCGCGAAGGCGCGGGTGGCCTGGGCGCGGGGCCCCGCCGTGCCGTCCATATTGACCGGCATGCCCAAAACGAAGCCGCCCACATTGCGCGCCTTGGCCAGCGCCACGACCTGGTCGTAATCGGCCGAGGCCTTGCGCCCGCGCCGGACGGTGTCGAGCGGCGAGGCGATCGACAATCCGGGGTCGGAAACGGCCATGCCGATGGTCTTTTCGCCCGCATCCAGCCCCATCAGGCATGATTTTTCGGGCAAATCCTCGATCAGGTCGGCGGGGTTGCGGATCGGCATCGTGGCGGCTAGAAGCTAGTTCCTGTTTTTCAATTCCGTACAGAGACATACCGTATGTCGTTGGACCAAGCCACCGTCGCCCGGATCGCCGTTCTGGCGCGCATCAAACTGCCCGAAGCCGACCGCGAGAAAATGGCCAAGGAATTGTCCGGCATTCTCGACTGGGTCGAGATGCTGAAGGACCTCGACACGTCGAAGGTCGAGCCGATGACCTCGACCGTCGAAATGGTCCTGCCGCAGCGCGCGGACAAGGTGACGGACGGCGGCTATCCCGCCGCGATCCTCGCCAACGCGACGGAGCCCGTGCGCATTTCCAACACCGAGGAAGCCGGCGGCTTCTTCACCGTGCCGAAGGTGGTCGAATAATGGCCGGGATCGTCGAACTCACCCTTGCACAGCTGCGCGACGGCTTGCGCGCCAAGAAATTCTCGGCCGTCGAAGTGGCCGACGCCTATATCGGTGCGGTCGAGAAGGCGCGCGATCTGAACGCCTTCATCGTCGAAACGCCCGATCTCGCGCGCGAACAGGCGAAGGCCGCCGATGCCCGCTTGGCGAAGGGCGAGGGGCGCGATTTGGAAGGCGTGCCGCTGGGCATCAAGGATTTGTTCTGCACCAAGGGCGTGCAGACGACCGCCGCGTCGAAGATTTTGAAGGGCTACGTGCCGCAATATGAATCGACGGTGACGTCGAATCTGTTCGGCGCGGGTGCGACGATGCTCGGCAAGCTCAATCTCGACGAATTCGCGATGGGCTCGGCCAACATCACCTCGCATTTCGGCAACGTGAAGAACCCGTGGAAGCGCAAGGACGGCAAGGATCTCGTCCCCGGCGGTTCGTCGGGCGGTTCGGCCGCCGCGGTTGCGGCACGCATCGTTGCGGGTGCCACCGGGACGGACACCGGCGGATCGATCCGCCAGCCCGCGAGCTTGACCGGCATCGTCGGCTTGAAGCCGACCTATGGCCGTTGCTCGCGCTGGGGCATCGTCGCCTTCGCCTCGTCGCTCGATCAGGCGGGGCCGATGACGCGCGACGTGCGCGACGCCGCGATCATGCTCAAGGCGATGGCCGGGCACGACCCGAAGGATTCGACCTCCGTGCCGCGCCCCGTGCCCGATTACGAAAAGGCGCTGACCGGCAATGTGAAGGGCCTGCGCTTCGGCATTCCCAAGGAATACCGGATCGACGGCATGCCGGCCGAGATCGAAAAGCTGTGGCAGCAGGGCATCGAGTGGCTGAAAGCGGCCGGCGCCACGCCGGTCGAGATTTCGTTGCCGCACACCAAATACGCGCTGCCAACCTATTACATCATCGCGCCGGCGGAAGCGTCGTCGAACCTCGCGCGCTATGACGGGGTGCGCTACGGCTTGCGCGTGCCGGGCAACTCGCTCGACGAGATGTACGAGAACACGCGCGCAGAAGGTTTCGGCGCGGAAGTGCGCCGCCGCATTCTGATCGGCACCTATGTGCTCTCGGCCGGGTACTACGACGCCTATTATCTGAAGGCGCAGAAGGTCCGCACGCTGATCTTCCAGGACTTCCAGAAGGCCTGGGAGCAATGCGATGTGATCCTGACGCCCGCCACGCCCTCGGCGGCGTTCGCGATCGGCGAAAATCAGGACGATCCGCTGGCGATGTATCTGCAGGACGTGTTCACCGTGCCGGTGAACCTCGCGGGCTTGCCCGGCCTGTCGGTGCCGGCCGGGTTGTCGGCCGAGGGCCTGCCGCTGGGCTTGCAGTTGATCGGCAAACCGTTCGACGAGGAGACGCTGCTGCGGGTCGGCGGCGTCGTGGAGACCGCCGCCAATTTCACCGCGCGGCCGGGAGCATAAGCGATGATCATCGAAGGCAAGACCGGCAATTGGGAACTCGTGATCGGCCTGGAGGTGCATGCCCAGGTCGTGTCGAACGCGAAGCTGTTCTCGGGGTCCAGTGCGGCATTCGGCGCCGAGCCGAACACGCAAGTCAGCTTCGTCGACGCCGCGTTCCCCGGCATGCTGCCGGTCATCAACGCTTTCTGCGTCGAACAGGCGATCAAGACGGGCCTCGGCATCGAAGCGACGATCAACGAAGTCTCGGTCTTCGACCGGAAGAACTATTTCTACGCCGATCTGCCGCAGGGTTATCAGATCAGCCAGTTCACGCGCCCGATCGTGTCGGGCGGGCGGCTGGTGCTCGACATGCCCGGGGGCAAGACGCGCGAGATCGGTGTGACGCGCCTGCATATGGAGCAGGACGCAGGGAAATCGATCCACGATCAGCACCCGTCGAAATCCTATATCGATCTCAACCGCTCGGGCGTTTGCCTGATGGAGATCGTGTCGGAGCCGGAAATCCGCACGCCGGAAGAGGCGGGGGCGTATCTCAAGAAGCTGCGCGCCATTTTGCGCTATCTCGGCACGTGCGACGGCAACATGGAGGAAGGCTCCATGCGCTGCGACGCCAACGTGTCGGTGCGCCGCGTGGGGGCGACCGAGTTCGGCACGCGCTGCGAGATCAAGAACGTCAACTCGATCCGCTACGTCATGCAGGCGATCGAATACGAAGCCACGCGCCAGGTCGAGCTGATCGAAGACGGCGGCACGGTGAAGCAGGAGACGCGTCTGTGGGACGTGTCGAAGGGCGTCACGCGCTCTATGCGTTCCAAAGAACACGCGCACGACTACCGCTATTTCCCCGATCCCGATCTGCTGCCGCTGGTTCTCGATCCCAAGGAAATCGCGCGCATCAAGGCGGAAATGCCGGAACTGCCCGACGCCAAGAAGGCAAGGTTTGTCGACCAGTATAAGCTTTCGCCCTACGACGCGTCGGTGCTGGTCGCGGAGCAGGAGCAGGCGGCGTTCTTCGAGGAAGTGGCCAAGGGCCGCAAGGACCCCAAGCTCGCCGCGAATTGGGTGATCGTCGAACTCTTCGGCGCGCTCAACAAGCAGGGCAAGGACGTGACCAATAGCCCGGTCTCGGCCAAGAACCTCGCCGGGCTGCTCGACCTGATCGAGAACGACACGATCTCCGGCCGTATCGCCAAGGACGTGTTCCAGATCATGGTCGAGACGGGCAAGGACGCCGCGTCGATCGTCGAGGAGAAGGGCCTGCGTCAGGTCACCGACACCGGCGCCATCGACGCCGCGATCGCCAAGGTGATGGCGGAGAACGAAGCCAAAGTCGCCGAATATCGTTCGGGCAAGGTTACGCTGTTCGGCTGGTTCGTCGGCCAGGTGATGAAGGGCACGGGCGGCAAGGCGAACCCGGCCAAGGTCAACGAAATCCTGAAAGCGAAGCTGGCGGGGTAACCTATCGGCGCGCTAGGCTCGAACCCTTCATCATGGGAGGGTTCGAGTCATGGCCGCGAAGAAGAAATCTCCCAGAAAGCCTGCGCCGAAAGCGAAGGCGAAAAAAGTTTTGAAGGCGACCGGTGCCATCAAACAGGCCGCCGTCAAATCGGCGAAGAAGGCCGCCAAGGGCGCCAAGATCAAGAAAATCTCGGGCTACGATCTGCCAAAAGTGCGGGCACCGCGGCGCCCCATCCTTTACGGCAATCAGCGCTCGATGCCCGCGGGCAAGGTCGCGTTGATGCTGGCGATGCTGGGCGAGCCGTTCGATTATCGCCATGTCGATTTGCGCGCGGGTGCCCACAAGACGCCCGATTACGCCAAGGTCAATCGCTTCGCCCAGGTGCCCGCCTTCGTCGACGGCGACGAGACGATCGTGCAGTCGAACGTCATCCTGCAATATCTGGCCGAGAAATCCGGCAAATTCGGCGGCAAAACGCCGGCCGAAAAGCGCCGCATCGCCGAATGGCTCGCCTGGGATCTCGACAAGCTGACGACGCTGGGCCAGACGCGCTTCCTGCGCTCTTCCCAAGCGCCGGACCAGCCGCCGAACCCCGCCCTCGCTTTCGTCGAAGCGCGCGCGCGCGCGGCGCTGGAAATTCTCGACCGCCATTTGGGCCAGACCAAATTTGTCGCGGGGCTTCACCCGACCATCGCCGATATCGCGATCTTCGCCTGGATCGCCGTGGCGGACGAGGCGGGGTTCGATCCCGCGAACTTCCCGAATTTGCGCGATTGGGCGCTGCGTATGTTGAAACTGCCGGGTGTGGCGCATCCTTATGCGCTGCTGCCCAAGGAAGATAAGGTGTCCGCGTGATCGAGCTTTATACGAACACGACCTCCAACGGCCGCAAGATCTCGATCGCGCTCGAGGAGTTGGCGCTGCCCTATAACGCGATCAGGATCGATACGCAGACGGGCGCGAGCCGCACGCCGGAATATCTGCAGATCAATCCCAACGGAAAGATTCCGGCGATCGTCGATCCCGACGGTCCCAGCGGACAGCGCTTCGTCATGTTCGAAAGTGCCGCGATCCTCATCTATCTGGCCGACAAGACCGGCCGCTTGCTCGCGCATAAAGGGGCCGCGCGTTACGCCGCCTTGCAATGGCTGCAGGTCGAGGCGAGCGGCGTGTCGTCCGACGCGTTCTGGCTGTTCTATATCGGCCTCAAAGAGAAGAACGAGCAGGCGGCGACGATGCTGCGGACCGATCTTTCGAGGCTTTACGGCGTGCTCGACAAGCGCTTGGGGCATTCGCCCTATCTCGCGGGCGACGAGCTCACCATCGCCGACATCGCCCATTTCCCGTGGGTCGCCGGCGCGTCGGCGTGGCAAGGGATCGATCTCGCGCCCTTCGCCCATCTGCGCCGCTGGTACGACGAACTCGCCATCCGCGATTCCTTCCAAAAAGGCATGAAGATCCCCGCATGACCATCGATCTCTACACGTGGAGCACGCCCAACGGCCGCAAGGTCTCGATCCTGCTCGAGGAGCTGGGTGTTGCGTACAAAACGCACGCGATCGACATTTCGAAGAACGATCAATTCGCGCCGGCATTCGTCGCGATCAATCCGAATTCGAAGATCCCGGCGATCGTCGATGCGGACGGGCCCGACGGTCAGCCGATCAGCGTGTTCGAAAGCGGTGCCATCCTGATCTATCTCGCCGAGAAATTCGGCAAGTTCCTGCCGAAGGACGCGCGCGGACGCAGCGTCACGCTGCAATGGCTGATGTTCCAGATGGGCGGTTTCGGCCCGATGCTGGGCCAAGCGCATCACTTCATGAAATTCGCGCCGGTGAAGGTCGAATACGGCATCGAGCGCTACGGCAAAGAAGCCAAGCGGCTTTACGGCGTGCTGGACAAGCATCTGGCCGCCAACACGTATCTGGCGGGGAACGAATACACGATCGCGGACATGGCGACCTATCCCTGGGCCGCGCGCCACGAATATCATCAGGTCGATCTGGCGGCGTATCCCAACGTGAAACGCTGGTACGACGCGATCGGCGCGCGCCCGGCGGTCAAGAAGGGGATGGCGGTTCCTTAACCGCTTCAAATACGCAGTCGCGCAGCCAGCGATGCGCCGGGTCCGCATCCAAACGCGGATGCCAGAGCAGCGACACGTCGATCGGTTTCGTGGGGAAGGGCAGCGCGAACGCGTGCAGATCGCCGCGCAGCGTTTGCGTGTGCCGGTCGGGCACGCTGGCGACCAGATCGGTCTCGCGCGTGAGGGCCAGCGCCGCCGAGAAATTGCCGACGACGACGGCGATGTCGCGCGTCAAACCCTTCGCCCGCGCCGCGATATCGACCGGGCCGTCCTCGCGCAAGCGGCGCGCGACTAGAATATGGCCGCTTTTGGCGTAGCGGTCCGCCGTGACTTTGCCGCGCGACAACGCGTGGCCGCGCCGCACCACGCCGATCCAGCGATCGCGGAACAGGCGGCGCGCGCGCAGTTCGGGGCTGGTCGCCGCATCCACCACCCCGGTTTCCAGATCGATGGTGCCGTCGCGCAACGGGGCGCTTTCCTTGTCCGATTTCGCGACGAAATGCAGGCGCACGCGCGGCGCTTCGCGGCGTAAGCGCGCGATCAAAGCGGGCCCGAAACTTTCGGCGAAGCCGTCGCGCGCGCGCATGGTGAACACGCGGTCCAGTTTCGACAGATCGAAATCGCCCGCCGGGCGCAGCATCGCTTCGCCGTCGCGCACCAGCCGGCCGACGTCGCGCGCCAGTTCCAGCGCGCGCGGCGTGGGCACTAGACCGCGGCCCGCCCGCACCAGCAGCTTATCGCCGGTCGCTTCGCGCAGGCGCGCAAGCGTATGGCTCATCGCCGACGGGCTCAGGCCCAGGCGCGACGCGGCTTTGGCGACGCTGCCTTCGGCGAGCAGCGTGTCGAGGGCGGCGAGAAGATTGAGATCCGGTTTCGACATGTCGTTTCGTGCAGCTATTCATTGTGAATGTTGCATGAATCGACAGGCCTGAAAAGCGCGATACTGCGGCCGTACCGATATTGCAATCGAAGGATCGTGACGTGTCGTATCGCTGGGCTTTGTCCGGATTGTCGTTGACCATGGTGCTGTCGTCGCTGGGAACCAGCGTCGCGAACGTGGCGCTGCCAAATCTCGCCGCCGCGTTCGCGGCTCCGTTCCAGGCGGTGCAATGGGTCGTCATCGCCTATGTGCTGGCGGTGACGTGCAGCATCGTCGCGATCGGGTGGCTTGGCGATGCGATCGGACGCCGCCGGCTGCTGATCGGCGGTTTGATCCTTTTCCTCGCGGCATCGGCTTTGTGCGGCATGGCGCCCTCGCTGGAAACGTTGATCGCCGGCCGTGCGCTGCAAGGATTGGGCGGGGCGACCTTGCTGGCCCTGTCGATGGCCTTCGTCGGCGACATCGCGCCCAAGGAGCGTTTCGGCGCGGCGATCGGCTTGCTCGGCACGATGTCGGCCGTGGGCACGTCGATCGGGCCGTCATTGGGGGGCGTATTGATCGACGCGTTCGGCTGGCGCTCGATCTTCCTGATCAATCTGCCGCTGGGGGTCGTTGCGCTGTATCTGACGATCACCGGCTTGCCGGCGGACAAATCCCGCGATGGCGTGGAGCGGCCGGCTTTCGACTTCGTAGGTATCGTCGTCATGGCGCTGGCCCTGGGCGCCTATGCGCTGGCGATGACGCTGGGGCGCGGCGAATTCGGCGCGGCGAACATCATATTGCTGGCCGCGGCGGCAATCGGCTTGTTCGTCTTCGTGCGGGTCGAGACGCGCGCCGCGTCGCCTTTGATCAGTCGCGATCTGTTCCGCGATTCGATTTTGCGCGCGGGCTTCGCGTGCAGCTTGCTGGTGTCGACCGTGTTGTTCTCGACCCTGATCGTCGGGCCGTTCCATCTGGCGCGCGTGTTCGCGTTGCCGCCGGCGGCGATCGGCGCCATCGTCGCGGCGGGGCCGATCGCGGCCGCGTTCGTCGGCGTGCCGGCGGGCCGCTTGGCCGATCGCTTCGGCGCCGGGGCGGTGTCGCTGGCGGGCTTGATCGCCATCGAGATCGGCTGCGTATTGATCGTGACGATCCCGGCGACGTGGGGCCCGTTCGGCTTTCTATTCGCGACGATCGTGTTGACGATCGGCTACGCGCTGTTTCAGAACGCCAACAACGCGCATGTAATGCAAGGCATCGATCCGCGCAAACGCGGGATCGTCGCCGGGTTGATCAACCTGTCGCGCAATCTTGGCCAAGTGACCGGGGCCGCCGCGATGGGGGCTTTGTTCGCCTATGCCTCGGGCCCGGTCGACGTGCTGCACGCCGAACCCGCCGCCGTCGATTTCGGCACGCGCGCGACCTATGCGGTCGCGACGCTGCTGATCGGCGCCGCGATCGTTTTCGCCGCGCGCAAGGCGGCGCTCAAGCGCTAGGACTTGAACTGCTTGGCGAGTTTCAGCGTCTGGCGCTGATAGTTCGAGCCGATATCGCGCCCGTAGATGCGATCGGGCGTTTCGGTCAGCTTCTCGTAGACGAAGCGGCCGACGACTTGGCCGTGTTCCAGAAGGAACGGCACGTCGTGCGAGCGCACTTCCAGCACCGCGCGCGTTCCTTGGATTTCCGACGCGCCGCCGAAGCCGAAACCGGGATCGAAGAACCCGGCATAGTGCACGCGGAATTCGCCGACCGAGGTGTCGTAGGGCACCATTTCGGCGGCGTAATCGTGCGGCACGCGGATTTGTTCGCGGCTGACCAGGATATAGAAATCGTCCGGGTTCAGGATCAGGCTGCGCGTCTTGTTGCGCTGGATCGGCTCCCAAAACTCGGCCGCGTCGTAATGGCCGATCTTGGAAAGGTCGATCAGCGGCGTGTTGTGCCGCGCGCGGTAGCCGATCAACGTGCCGCTCGGACCTTCCAGATCGATCGTGACCATCAAGCCTTGGCCGATCTTCGCGCGCTCGCGCTTGTCGCCGGGCGCGAAAACCAGATGGTGGTCCTTGTCGAGGGCGGCGAGCGCCACGTCGCCGAAATCGGGCGCGCCGCGGCGCAAGCGCAGTTGATTCAACGCCTGGCCTTCGCGCGCCAGAATCGAGAAAGTGCGCGGGCTGACTTCGAGATAGAGCGGGCCCTTATAGCCGGCGGGCACTTTCTCGAATTCGCGGGCGCGATCGCACAGCAGCCGCGTGAAGATATCGAGCCGCCCGGTCGTGCTTTTCGGATTCGCGGTGCCCGCGACATCGGCCGGCAGGTCCAAGCGTTCGGCGAGTTCGACGATATAGACGCAGCCGCGTTCCAGCACCGCGCCCTTGGAAAGGTCGAGCATGTGCATGGCCAGGAGCTTGAGCTTGTCCGCGACCTTCGCCTTGGGGCCCGGCAGGAACCCGGCGGGCACGCGCCATGCCTTGGCGCCCAGGCGCAAATCGATCGAGGCGGGCTGGATCTGGTCGTCGCGCCAAGGTTTGCGCGCCGAAATGACGCCCGATTTGAAGAAGGCGCGATAATCCTGCGACGGCAAAATGCCGGGGCGGGCGGCGGTTCGGGGCAGGGACTTGGATTTTGCGGCCAAAGACTCGAATTCCCGTCGAAAACGTGGCCGCGCACGCTAACGATTTGTCGGGGCAAACGCAAAGGGCGCGGGGCCGATGGCGCCCGCGCCCTTAAACGTCGAATTTCGGCGCCGTGTCAGGCGGCCTGGATATTCGCGGCCGGGTGCATCGGGCGGATGCTGTTGCGCGGGCGCAACGTGCGGCGCGGCAAGGCCGGGCCCCGGATCGCGACCAGCTCGCGCTTGGCGACTTCCAGCACCGAATGGATGCGGGTGTCTTCGCGGTCGATCACATCCATCGCGGTCAACTTGTTGTCGACCAGATCGAGCAGGGTGTCGATCACGTGGCGGCTCAATTGTTGGGACATCTCTTTGGCTCCTCTGGTCTTTCCGGCTTGCGCCGAACGTTTTTTGACAGGTCCGAAGACGGGTTTCCGATCCATCCATTTCGGGCAACCCAGTGCGGGTTGCGTGTGGATAAGATGCGCCGCATTGGTTAACGATCCCTAAAACTTGTTCGGTATTTTGATTCAACTGATTCAGGATTTGACGGACGTTGCAAAGAAGCAACGATCCGGCGCACCGTGCAGGACGCGAAATCCGAAAAATCCCCAAGGATCCGCTTGCGTTGACAGGCGGGGGGCGGGGCCCTAGAAGCGGTCCCGCATATGCCGTGTTAACCCACTCCCGGCGGAGGGGTGGCCGAGTGGCTGAAGGCGGCAGTTTGCTAAACTGTTATACTGGGAAACCGGTATCGTGGGTTCGAATCCCATCCCCTCCGCCATTACGCCTGGGACTCCCGAACGGGAGTCCCAGGCGTAATGCTGTTGGGGATGCGGTGAACGAACTCTTGGTTGGGCCGCGCGGCGCGAAAGGCGCGCAGCGCCAGCGAAGTCCGAGCTGCCGCGAGGAAGAGTCCGCGCCATCAGCGCGGATTTTCAACCCCATCCCCTCCGCCACAATGCCCAGGTCTCCGAAAAGGTGGCGTGGGCATTGTGTTTTTGGGGGAGGCGGTGAACGCGGCCGCGCGCGCTTCGGCCGGTGCTGCGGCCCCTCGGCGAAGCGTTGAGGCTCGCGGCTGGCCCGGCGAATGCAAGGAATAGTGGTGGATTAGCGGCCTCGTTGTGGACCTTGGGTTATGCAGGATCAGCGGCTTGAAATCGTTCGCCGGGAATTGGTTGCGACCGCGCGGTCCATCGTCGACGAGCTGGATTTCGGCGACACGTCGCTGACGCTCAAGCGTATTTGGGCCCAGGCTGGGATGAATGAAGCGCGGATCCTGCGCAATCCCGCGCCGGCCGATATCGACGACGAAACCGTTCGGCGCATCTACGCCAAATTAGAGGCGGCCGGTGCATTCGCCCCCGGCGGGCTTCGCCAAACCGCGTTCAAGCCAGAAACGCTGGGCGCCGATCTGCGCTATTTCAATATCGTTGATCCGGTCCCCGACGGCGATTTCCGTTTCGCGATCTACGGCGACGGTGTCGCCGTCAAGTCGACGGCGCAACTGCAAAGCGGGCGTATGTCCGATCTGGCAATCCGTCCGCAAGCCGGCCCCGGCCCGGCGTTTTTTCTGGCGAGCTACATGCTGGTGCTGCGCCACAATTGCGCGGTCTACACGCGCAATGACACGCTGCCGTGGATTCCGGTCGCGCATTGGGAGCGGCTGATGGTGCCGCTGCGGGGCCCCGGCGGCGAAGCGCGGATTTTATCGGCCGTCGTCGGCGTGGGCGCGCGCATCCCGGGCCGCGCCCCGATCGGCTGGTCGCCCCCGCCGCCGCAGCCCTCGAGTTTTTAGGGCTATGGCGGCTGCATGAAACCTGTGCGGCGCGCGATTCGCGTTAACCAGCCGTTCCGACCCAGCCCCGGAATGAGAAGGCGGCGTAGAACAGTTCGACGTCCGCAAATCCGGCTTCGCGCAGCATCGATTCTTCCTGGGCCGGCGTCAGCAATGGCAGACGCTGCGTCATCATCCGGCCGGCGGCTGCCGCCTTGCTCCAATCCGGACCGTCTCGATCGCCGAAGGCGACCGAAAGCGCGATCCAGCGTTCGGGGGCAGGGCTGAGCGGTGCGTGTGCCGCGACCACAAGCCTTGTGCCCGGCGCAAGACGGCGGCGAATTCCCGCCAACGTTTTCCGTCGCGCGTCCAGGTCGAGGTGATGCAGCGTGAAAAGGCAGGTTGCGCCATCGAACGGGCCTTCGGATGCCTGATCGATGGTGCCTTCGCGCAGATCGACACGATCCGCAAATGGCGCAAGCATTTGGCGCGCGAGGTCCAGCATCGCCGGTGAAGGATCAACGCCGGTGAAACACCAAGCCGCTTGCGCTTCGGCCATCGCCTTGGTTTCCATACCGCCGCCCGCACCGACGACGAGAATTTGCGCCTCCGCCGGTGCGGCTTCGGCAAGAAGCAACATCACCATGCGATGGAGATCGGCCAAGCCTGGCACATTGCGCACGATACCGGTCGCGTAAGTGGCGATGGCGGCCGGATCGTGAAAGTGCGAGGGCTTGTGATCCAGGGCGAGTGCTTTCAAGCGGCGGGTTGAACGAAGCGGCCGCTGTTGAAATCGTCGATCGCTTGGCGGATCTCGGCTTCGCTGTTCATCACGAACGGGCCGTAGCCGACGATCGGCTCGCCCAGCGGCGTGCCGGTCAGCACCAGCAGCATCGCGTCGTCCTTGGCGCGGATCGTCGCGCTGTCGCCCTCAAGGCTCAGCAGCATGCCCTTGGCTTCGCGCAATTCGTGTTCGCCCGCGACCACGACCGTGCCGCCCAAGCCGATCAACATGGTCGTATGACCGTCGGGCAAGGGTAGGGCGACTTCCGTGCCGGCGGCGATCTTCATGTCCCAGACATTGACCGGCGTGAAGGTTTTGGCGGGGCCGCGCACGCCATTCAATTCGCCCGCGACGATGCGCACCGGCGCGTTGCCGCCGGCGAGCGGAACGGTCGGGATATCGGCGGCGACGATGCCCTGATAACCGGCCGGCGCCATTTTGTCCTTCGCGGGCAGATTGACCCAAAGCTGGATCATGCGGAACGGACCGCCGCTGCGCGCGAAAGACGGCGCGTGATACTCCTCGTGCACGATGCCGCCGGCCGCGGTCATCCATTGCACGTCGCCCGGGCCGATGATGCCGCCATTCCCGGCCGAATCGCGATGCTCGACCTCGCCTTCATAAACGATGGTTACCGTTTCGAAACCGCGATGCGGGTGTTCGCCCACGCCGCGCCGCGCATTGGTCGGCTCGAACCGATGGGGCCCCGCATAGTCGAGCAGCAGGAACGGGCTGATATGCTCGCCGAAGCGATCGTAGGAGAACAGCGAGCGCACGGGAAACCCGTCGCCGACCCAATGGCCGTGATCGTTGCCGAACCCGCCGAGTACTTGCTTTTCCATCTTCGTCTCCGATCGCATACGCGAAGGTCTAACCTATGTTTTCGTACGGAATTTTCAAGGCTGCAGGGCACGTAGCGTTTCCGGGTTGGAACCGCCGCGCGCCGGGCGCATGATCGCGCGAACCAATCGATCGGACGCATTTTTATGCAGATTTTTCAGTGTCAGTCCTGCGCGCAGCGGCTCTATTTCGAAAACACGCTGTGCGAGCGATGCGGTCATACGCTCGGCTATCTGCCGGACGCGGGCGTGCTCAGCGCCGTCGAAGCGGATGGCGCGGAATGGATCGCGCTCGCGCGGCCCAACGCGCGCTATCGCTTTTGCCGCAATTGGGAGGACCGGGGCTGCAACTGGATGGTCGACGTCGCCGACGGTCACGAGTATTGCGCGGCGTGCCAGCATAACCGGACCATTCCGGACATCTCGCTGCCGGAGTACCGGCGGAATTGGCGGAAGATCGAAAGCGCCAAGCGGCGCTTGATCTATTCGCTGATCCGGCTGGGTTTGCCGCATCCGACGTTGGGCGACGGCGATCCCGAGCCGCTGGTTTTCGATTTCCTCGCCGATCCGCCCGCGGGTCCGCATGTGCTGACCGGCCACGACAACGGCGTCATCACCATCGCACTGAAGGAAGCCGACGATGGCCGGCGCGAAGCGGCGCGCGCATTGCTGGGCGAGCTTTATCGAACGTTGCTCGGCCATTTCCGGCACGAGGTCGGGCATTATTACTGGGACAAGCTCGTCCGCGATCGCGGCGCGTTCGAAAGTTTCCGCGCTGTATTCGGCGACGAACGTGCCGACTACGGCGCGGCCTTGGCGCGCCACTACCGGCAAGGCGCGCCCGAGGATTGGCGCGAGCATTTCGTGAGCGCCTACGCGACGATGCATCCGTGGGAGGATTGGGCCGAAACATGGGCCCATTATCTTCACATCGTCGATGCGCTGGAGATGGCCGGCGCCTTCGGCGTCAGCGTCAACCCCGAAGTGGGCGACGAGGCCGGCGTCGAAACCAAGGTCGCGTTCGATCCCTATCGCGTGTCCGACGTGGAAACGCTGATCGACGCCTGGCTGCCGCTGACTTATGCGATCAACAGTCTCAGCCGAACCATGGGCGCGCCGGATCTCTATCCGTTCATGATCTCGCCGGCGGTCATGGAGAAGCTGCGCTACATCCACGCGGTTATCGCGCGGGGACGGGCGGCTGTCGCCGGATCGTAACAAAGTTGACACCTAAACGTCACGCAATCGCCTTAGCGTCCGTTGCAATCGACGGACGAAAAGTGATTCACAAAGCCAACGATATATCGATCGACGCGGTTTCGATTCAAGGTTTGCGCTTCGCCTATCCGGGCGGCGGTGCTGCATTGGGCGAGATCGATTTGCGTCTTCAGCGGGGGCGCACGCTCGCCTTGCTGGGGCCGTCGGGTTGCGGCAAAACGACGTTGCTGCGCTTGATCGCCGGTCTGCTGGCGCCGACGCAAGGCCGCATATCGTTTTCGGGCACACCCGTCGCGGATGCCGCGTCCGGCGCGTTCGTGCCGCCCGAGCGGCGCAATCTCGGCATGGTGTTCCAGGACTACGCGCTGTGGCCGCATTTGCCGGTCGCCGGCAACGTCGCGTTTCCGCTGGAAATGCGCAAGGTGGGGCGCGCCGAGCGCGACGCCCGCGTCGAAGCCGCGCTCGCGCGTGTAGGCTTGTCGGTCTATGCCGAACGCCGTGTCTCGGACATGTCCGGCGGCCAGCAGCAACGCGTGGCGATCGCGCGCGCCATCGTCGCGGAACCCGATCTCGTGCTGTTCGACGAGCCTCTGTCGAATTTGGACCGGGAACTTCGCGAGACGATGGTCGGCGAGCTCGCGGCGCTCGTCGCGCAACTGGGCCTCACCGCGCTTTACGTGACCCACGATCAAAGCGAAGCCTTCTCGCTCGCCCACGACGTCGCGGTGATGCGTGGCGGCTTGATCGAACAACTCGCACCGCCCGAGGATCTCGCCGGAAATCCCGGCAGCGCGCATGTCGCCGAATTCCTGCGCTTGGGCGCCGTCGTCCCGGTGACGCGCCAAGACGGCGCGTGGCGGCTTGCGGGCACGGATATCCGTTTGCCCGACCCGCCGATCGCCGCCCCGCAACGCGTGCTGCTCGCATCGCGCGACGTCAGGCCCGGGGCGGGGGCGTTGGATTTACGCGGGACCGTGCAAGCTTCCGCGTTTCGCGGCGACGGCCATTGGACGCGCTTGCGCATCGGCCCGGCCGAAACGGGTTTCGAACTTTCCTTCCTCGCGCCGTCGCGCGCCGCGATCGGCTCGGAAGTTTCGCTGCATATCGATCCGGCCGCGTTGCGCTGGTTCGCCGAATAAAACGAAAGAAGGAGATGAAGATGATCCGGAATATTCTGCTCGCCGGTGCGATGTTGTTCGCCGCCGGTCCCGCTTTCGCCGATATTACCGTCTACACCGCCGGGCCCGGCAGCCTGATCGACAAGATGTCCGAGGGCTTCACCAAGAAGACCGGCATCAAGGTGAAGACATTCCAGGCGACCACGGGCCGCATCATGGCGCGGATCGAAGCCGAAGCCGCCAACCCGGTCGTCGATGTGCTGATCTCCGCGTCGTGGGACACGGCCAGCGACTTCGCCAAGCGCGACCGCTTGCTGGCCTATACCAGCCCGAACGCCGCGACCGTGCCCGCGTTCCTCAAAACCGAAACCGCCGTGGCGCAAGGCGTCTCGGCGCTCGGCATCGCGTGGAATCCGAGCAGCAAAACGCCCAAGCCCGCCGAATGGGCCGACCTCACGAAGCCGGCGTACAAGGATCTCGTCAATCTGCCCGATCCCGCGCAATCGGGCTCGTCCTTCGAACTGGTCGCGGCGTTGCAGGCGCATGCGCCCGATCTCTTCAAACAACTCGCCGCCAACGGCGCCATCGTCGCGGGCGCCAATGCCGATGCGTTGAATCCGGTGATGCAAGGCGCCAAAGCCGCCGTGTTCGGCGCGGTCGATTACATCTCGCTCGCCGCCAAGGCGAAAGGCGAGACGATCGACGTGATCTTCCCGGCCTCGGGCACCGTTGTCGCGCCGCGCCCCGCGATGATCCTCAAATGGTCGAAGAACCAGACGGAAGCCAAAGCGTTCATCGACTATATGCTGTCGGACGAGGGCCAGAAGCTGGTCGCGGACACGTATCTCATCCCCGCGCGCGCGGACATCGCCGCCAACCGGCCGCTGATGCGCGATCTGAAATTGCTCGAACTCGACGTCGAAGCGGTCTATCGCCGCCGCGACGAAATCCTCAAGGACTTCGCCAAGAACTTCGGCAAGTGATCGCGGCGAGCGAGCGTTTCGGCTGGGCGGCGGCGGCGGGGCTTTGCTTCGTCGTCGCCGTGCCTGTCGCGTTCGTGGTTCTACAGGCGATTTTTCCGGAGATCGGCGCGGGCTCGCTCGCCAAGCCCTTCGCGCATGTGCCCAAACTGCTCGACGATCCCAAGCTGATCCGCTTGACCTTCAATACGCTGGCATTAGGCGTGGGCGTATCGGCTTTGGCCGCGGCGATCGCCGTGCCGCTGGCGATCTTGCGCGCCTTGTACCGTGTGCCGTTCGCGAAGTTCTGGGACGTGGCGATGCTCGTCCCGTTCATGATCCCGCCTTATATCGCCACGCTGGGCTGGGTGCTGACGCTTCAGCCGCGCGGCTATGCCCAGCAGATATTCGGTTTCCATCTCGGGCCGTTCCTGTTCTCGGTCTGGGGCATGGCGCTGGTCATGGCGCTGCATACCTTTCCGCTGGTCTATTTCGCGGTGTCGCGGACCGTCGAAGCGATCGGCGCGCGCTGGGCCGATGTCGCGCGCGTGTTCGGCGCCACGCCCGGCCGCGCCTTCTGGCGCGTGACGTTACCTTTGGCGACGCCCGGCTTGGCAGCGAGCCTGCTGCTCGTGTTCGCCGCGACGATCGAGGAATACGGCACGCCCGCCACACTCGGCCGCCGCTCGGGCTTCGATGTGCTGGTGACGGAGATCGATCACCGCGTGGCCGATTGGCCGATCGACCTGGCCGGGGCCGCGTTCTTCTCGATGCTTTTGGTGGCGTTGTCGCTCGCCGCGTTCCTGATCCAGCGCGCGATCGTCGCGCGCGGCAACTGGGTGACGACAAGCGGCAAGCCGCTGGCGACGGATAAGCGCGCGCTCGGCGCCTGGACCGTGCCGGTGCTGATCTTGTTCGCGATCGTCGCGACCGCCGCGACATTGATCCCGCTGGGCGGCATTCTGGCGACGGCGCTGTCGCGCACCGTGTCGGGCGGGCTTGCGCTCGGCAATCTCGGGCTTCAACATTTCGTGGCGATCAGTAACGACGGGGCCGGGGCGATGCGCGCTTTGACCACCAGCGTGACGCTCGGCATCGCGACCGCATTGGTCACGGGCGCGCTTGGTGTGGGCACGGCCTATGTCGTGGCGAAGACGAAGTTCCGCGCGCGCACGGCCTTGGACATGCTGACCGCATTGCCGCATGCCTTGCCCGGCGTCGTCGTCGCCGTCGGTTTGATCCTGGCGTGGAACCAGCCCGCTTTGCCGTTCACGCCCTACGGCACGCCGCTAATCCTGCTGCTCGCTTATGCCTGCATCCTGTTGCCGCAACCGGTGCGCTATGCGAGTGCTGCGCTGGCGCAGATCGGCGACAATTTGGAAGCGGCGGCGCGTGTGTCCGGCGCGAATGCTTTCATCGCGTTCCGGCGCATCGTGCTGCCATTGATCGCCCCCAGCGTCGTCACGGCGATGCTGCTCGTCTTCGCCGTCGCGACGCGCGAACTCGTCGCGTCGACTTTGGTCGCCCCTGTCGGCACGCAGACCGTCGCGACCTTCATCTGGAAACAATTCGATCAAGGCTCGGTCGGCTTGGGCATGGCGATGGCGTTCGTCGCCATCGTTCTGACCACGATGATTCCGCTGATCGTGATCGGTCTGCTCGGCCGGCGCGAGACGCTCGCCGGCCGAGGGGTATAGCCGATCAGGCGAGGGCGGCTTTGATCGTAACGGCGATCGGCGTGGTCGGGCGGCCGATCAGCCGCGACAGCGCGCGGCCGTCGTCGAACAACTGGCCTTTTGCCGCGTGGGCGTCCGCGTCGGCGACGGCGTTGGCGAAGCCTTCGGGCAGGCCGAAGGATTTGAGCGCGCCCGCATAGGCTGCTTGCGGCAGATCGTTGTAGGCGATCGTCTTGCCCGACGCGCGCGACACTTCGGCCGCGAATTCGGCCATCGTGAACGCCGTATCGCCCGCCAGTTCGTAGACTTTGCCGCCATGCGCCGCGTCGAGCAGGGCGACGGCCAGCGCTTCGGCGTAGTCCGCGCGCGCGGCCGAGGCGATCTTGCCCGTGCCGGATGCGCCGATCACGGCGCCGTGCTCGACGGCGCCCTTCAACGCGCCGGTATAGTTTTCGGTGTACCAGCCGTTGCGCAGAATGGTGTGCGCGATGCCCGACGCGGCGAGCGCCGTTTCCGTCGCATGATGATCGAGGGCGAGCCACATGCCGGAATCGAAGCCCTTCAGAATGCTGGTGTAGACGATGCGGCCCACACCCGCCTTCTTCGCCGCGTCGATGACGTTGCGATGCTGTCCGGCGCGATCGTTGAAATCGTTCGACGAGATGAGCGCGAGCGTATCGATATCTTTGAGCGCGGCGGCGAGCGTTTCGGGCTTCGTGTAGTCGGCGGCACGCGCCTCGACGCCCAGATCGGCTGCCTTGGCGGGATCGCGCACGAGCGCGACGAGCTTGGCGCCGGGTGAACGGCGCTTGAGGGCGGCGATGGCGAGGCGGCCGAGTGCGCCCGTGGCGCCGGTGATCGCGATGGTCATGGTCGGAGTCCTTTTTGGCGTTGCGATGGCTGGAGAGTTGGTCATCGACGCGGAGAAGGAAAGTAGGCACGCGAAAGTAAGTAGCGTTCGCCGGGGCAACTTTTGCCGTATTGACGGCATAGGACGATTGTCCTAAAAATTCTCAATGACCCTTCAAACGCGCGCCGAGATCGTCGCCCGCGCCGACGATCTGTTCTACCGCCAAGGCTACGAGCGCACATCCTTCGCGGATATCGCGGCGGCGGTGAAGATCTCGCGCGGCAATTTCTACTATCACTTCAAGACGAAGGACGAGATCCTCGACGCGGTGATCGACCGGCGCGCCGGCCGCACGCGCGCGATGCTCGATGCCTGGGTCGAAGGGGCGGATGGCCCGCGCGAGCGCATCGTCGCGTTCATCCGCATGCTGATCGACAACCGCGCCAAGATCATGCTCTACGGCTGCCCGGTCGGCACGTTGTGCGGCGAGTTGGCGAAACTCGACCACGCCGCGCAAAAAGGCGCCAACAAGATCATGGCGCAATTCGCAGATTGGCTGACGGCGCGTTTCGTCGAGGCGGGCAAGCGCAAGAAGGCGCCCGAACTCGCCCGGCATTTGCTGGCGCGCGTGCAAGGCGTCTCGGCGCTCGCCAACGCGCTGCATGACGAGAAATTCATCCGCCGGGAGGTCGCCGCGATGGAACAATGGCTTGATGGCGAATTGAGCGTAAAACGAAGAAGGGCGAGGGGATAATGGCCGGAACATTCATCGGGCCCGACGGCAAGGCGCGCTGCCGCTGGTGCGCCGCGTCGCCCGAGTACATCGCTTACCATGACGACGAGTGGGGCTTCCCCGTCGGCGACGATCGACGGCTGTTCGAGAAAATTTGCCTGGAGGGTTTCCAGTCGGGCCTGAGCTGGCGCACGATCCTCGCCAAGCGGGAGAATTTCCGCGCCGCTTTCGCGGGATTCGATTTCCATAAGGTGGCGCGCTTCGGCGAACGCGACGTGGCACGCTTGCTGAAGGACGAAGGCATCGTGCGCCATCGCGGCAAGATCGAAGCGACGATCAACAACGCCAAGCGGGCGATCGAACTTGAGAAGAGCGAAGGCTCGCTCGCCGCTTATTTCTGGCGACACGAGCCGAAACCGGGCGAGCATGGCCGTCCGCAAACGGCATCGATTTCGGCGACATCCGTCGCGCTGTCGAAGGATTTGAAGAAGCGCGGCTGGCGCTTCGTCGGGCCCACGACGGTCTTCGCCTTCATGCAGGCGATGGGACTGATCAACGATCATGCCGAAGATTGCGCGATGCGCAAAAATGCGGCAAAGGCGCGCCGGGAATTCGGGCCGCCGCGCGCGAAATCAAGCGTATAGCTGCAATCCGCTTTTCGCTGGTCGCAATCCACCCGGCGCTCCCTATGTTCGGCCTATGTCGAACATGGATTCCGGAACGGCGCCGGGTTTAAGCCGGACCGCCGCCTTTGCGTTGGCCGCCGCGGCGGGTCTCGCGGTCGCCAATATCTACTACAACCAGCCGATGCTCGAAGTGATCGAGCGCGACTTGCCGGGGGCGGCGACCGCCGCGATCCCGACGGCGACGCAACTCGGCTATGCCGCCGGTTTGTTGCTGCTCGTTCCTTTGGGCGACATCGTCGAGCGGCGCGGCTTGGTTGTGGCGCATTTTCTGGCGTTGGCCGTCGCACTCGTGTTCGCGGCGATGGCGCCCGGCGGCTTGGCGCTGGCGGGCGCTTCGCTTGCCATCGGCGCGCTCGCGGCCGTGGCGCAGCAGGTCGTTCCGTTCGCCGCACATCTCGCCGGGCCCGCCAAGCGTGGCGCCGCCGTCGGGTTCGTGTTGTCGGGCTTGCTCACCGGCATTTTGTTGAGCCGCACGCTGGCGGGGTTCGTCGCCACGCATGCCGGATGGCGCGAGATGTTCTGGCTTGCGGTGCCGCTGGCGTTGGCGGCGGCACTCGGCTTGCGCTTCCTGTTGCCGCGCAGCGTGCCGGAAGCGCCGTTGCCCTATTTCGCCGCCTTGCGTTCGATGGCGTCGCTATGGATCGAATTCGCGCCCTTACGCCGAGCCGCAGTGACGCAAGCGGCGTTGTTCGGGTGTTTCACGCTATTCTGGACGGTGCTGCCGTTCCGTCTGGCGGGGCCCGAATTCGGCTTGGGTGCCGACGTGGCCGGGTTGTTCGGCTTGATCGGCCTTGTCGGCGTATTGGCCGCACCGTTCGTTGGCCGTTTCGTCGATAAAAGCGGCTCCGCCGCGACCGTGCTGATGGGCACCGTCGTCACGCTCGCGTCGTGGATCGTGTTCGGCGCCTGGGCGGCGATACCGGGCATGGTGATCGGCGTCGTGCTGCTCGATCTTGGCCTGCAAAGCGCTTTGATCGCCAACCAGCATATCGTCTTCGCGCTGCGTCCGGCGGCGCGATCGCGGATCAACACGGTCTTGATGAGTTCGATGTTCCTGGGCGGGGCGGCCGGTTCGGCGCTGGGCGTGGCGGCGTGGAACGCGGGCGGCTGGCTCTACGTCTCGGCGCTCGGTATCGGGTTCGGGATGATCGCGGCCGGGATTCAAATTCTCGCTTTCCGTCGCCGCGTGGCGTAGACCTCCCCGCGCAAGGGAAGGGAAACGCAAATGAACGGAACCGAAAAGCCGCGTCTCGTCGCGCCCGCGAACACGATCGATAGCCATATGCATCTTTACGATGCGACGACGCCCACAGCGAAGACGGCGGTTGTGCCGCCGCCGGTTTGGGCGAATGCCGACGCTTATCGCAAGGTGCAGGCGCGGCTGGGTATTTCGCGCGCGATCGTCGTGCAGCCTTCGGCTTACGGCCTCGACAATTCGGTGACGCTGGCGGGCGTTACGGCGCTGGGCCGCGACAAGGCGCGCGCGGTCGTGGTCGTGAACGACGCGACGCCGGCGGACGAATGGCGGCGCCTGACGGATGCCGGCGCGTGCGGCTTGCGCATGCATATGCTGCCCGGCGGCGCCGTGGGCTGGGAAGATATGCCCGCGCTCGCGCGCAAAGCCGCCGATATGGGCTGGCATATGCAGATGCAGATGGACGGCCGCTTTCTGCACGAGCGCGTCGATTTCCTGAAAACGCTGCCTTGCACGCTGGTCGTCGACCATGTCGGCAAATTCCTGGAGCCGGTGACGATCGATCATCCCGGGTTCAAAGCGCTGGCGTCGCTGCTCGACACCGGGCGCGTCTGGCTGAAATTGTCGGCCGCCTACGAAGTCTCGCGCGCCGGTCCGCCGGATTTCCGCGATACCGGGGCGCTGGCGACCGAAGCCGCGCGCTTGGCGCCCGAGCGAATGGTGTGGGCCAGCAACTGGCCGCATGTCTCGAAGCTCGCCGATCCGCCGGACGACGCGGGCGAGCTCGACACGCTGCTCTATTGGATCGCCGATCCGGCCTTGCGGGCGCGGATTCTGGTCGACAACCCCGCCAAACTCTACGGCTTTACCGCCTGAGTACGGCATCGTGCGAAAAGCGGCTTGACGCTTTGCGGCTTTAGTGTACCGTTTTACTAAATCGTTTTAGTACTCGCGAATCATCGAACGGGAAGCGGCACAACCCGCGCCCAAAAAAGGGGAGAAACGCAATGAAACGCCAATCGTTCCTTCGCGGCGTCGCCGCGGCCGCCGCCGTGGCGCTCGCGGTTCTGGCGCCGGATGCGGCCGTCGCCCAGGCCAAGAAGCAGATCAAAATCTCGCACGCGACTGCCGTCGATCTGGGCAACGACAACCACATGGTCGCGTGGGTGATGCGCAACTACATCAACGAATTTTCGGACACGCTGGACGCGCGCATCTACGGCGCCAACCAACTGGGCGAGGAGCGCGCGGTCGTCGAGGGCATGCAGCTGGGGGCTGGCGCCACCTGCCATGTCGGCGGCACGGCGATCCACAACAACTTCGTGCGCCGCATGGGCGTGCTCGATCTGCCGTTCATGTGGCAGGGCTACGACCACGCGCACAAGGTGCTGGACGGCGAAGTCGGCAAGTCGCTGGCCAAGGAATACGAGGCGCGCGGCATCAAGATTCTCGGCTGGCAGGATAGCTGGGGCTATCGCAACGTCGTGACGACGAAGAAGGAGATCAAGACGGCCGCCGATCTGAAGGGGCTCAAGATCCGCACGATCCAAACGCCGACCTACGTCGCCGCCCTCAATGCGATGGGAGCGAGCGCCACGCCGATGGCGTTCGGCGAGGTCTATACCGCGTTGCAGACCGGCGTGCTCGACGGGTTCGAACATTCGCCGCCGGTCGTGTTCACGGGCAAGTACTACGAAGTCGCCAAGTACGTGGCGTTGACGGGGCATCTGTTCGGGCCGACGGTCACCGCGTGCTCGATGCGCGAATGGCAAAGCTTCACCGACAAGGAGCGTCAGGTTCTCGCCGACGCGGCGAAGATGGCGCAGGACGTGAACCGCAATCTGTCCGCGCAACGCGACGCCGAAGCGATCGACCTGCTGAAATCCAAGGGCATGATCGTCACGACGCTCGACAAGGCGCCGCTGGTTACGGCGGCGGCCCCCGTGCAGGACGAGCTCGCCAAGCAGATCGGCGCCGAAGACCTGCTGCGCATCATCCGCGCGACGAAGTAACGAAGCGGCGGCCGGCGAGGGGACGATCCCTTCGCCGGCCATTCCGTTCCTACGGAGAGTTTCCGATGCGTGCCGTGCTTACCGCCGTCGACCGCGCGATGGAATTCGCGCTGTTCGCGATCTTCCTAGCCTTCTCGCTGGTCGGGGGCTTGCAGATCTTCAACCGCTTCGCGCTCGGCCTGCCGCTGAGCTGGAGCGAGGAATTCCAGAAATTCGGGCATGTGTGGATGGTGTTCATCGCTATCCCCGTCGCCTATCGCAAGGGTGCGCATATCGGCATGGACGCGATCCTGACGCGGATGCCGCAAGGCGTGCAGCGCGCGATGGCCCTGATCATCGAGATCATGTGGCTGATCCTCGCCGCGGCGATCGTCGTTTTCACGCTGCGGCTGATGGAAGTCGCGAAGTTCCAAGACAGCCCGGGCCTCGGCCTGCGCATGGATTGGGTCTATTCCGGCATGGTGTTGGGTGCTGCCTATCTCGCGTTGATCGCCGTGCGCCGCATCGTCGCGTTCTTCAAGCCGTCGCTCGCGGAGACGCTGGCATGACTCTCGTTCTGCTTTTCGCGCTGCTGCTCGGCTTGATAACGGTCGGCATTCCGATCCTGCTGGTGATGGGCGTGGTCGGCTTGGCCGGCATGCTGACCCAGCCGGCCCTGGTGCCGGCGCTGTTCCCGCAAAAAATGTTCGCGATGCTGGACAATTTCAGCCTGCTCGCGCTGCCGTATTTCATTCTGGCGGGCGAGTTGATCTCGCGCGGCGGCATCTCCAAACGCCTCGTCGAATTCGCCGAATCCGCTGTCGGCCATTGGCGCGGCGGTCTGGGCCACGCGTCGATCGTCTCGTCGATGGTGTTCGCGGGCGTGTCCGGTTCGTCCGTCGCCGACACCTCGGCGATCGGCTCGATCCTCGTGCCCGCGATGAAGTCGCGCGGCTACAAGCCCGGTTTCGCGGCGGCCCTCGTCGCCTGCGCGGGAACGATCGGCGCGATCATCCCGCCGAGCATGACGATGATCGTCTACGGCTCGATGTCCAACGTGTCGATCGGCGGATTGTTCCTCGGCGGCATTATTCCGGGGATCCTGATCGGCATCGGCTTGATGGTCGTCGTGGCACTCTACGCGCGTCATCCCGACTTCCCGGAGCTGCGGCGCACGACCGGCAAGTTCATGCTGATGGTCGTGGTCAAGGCGGCGGTGCTGGTGTGGCCCGCGTTGCTCGCCCCCGTGCTGGTTTTGGGCGGGATTCTGGGCGGCGTCTTCACCGCGACCGAAGCGGGCGTGGTCGCTTGTTTCTACGGCTTCTTCATCGGCTTCTTCGTCTACCGGACCGTGAAACTTCGCGACCTGCCGGAGATCTTCGTGCAAGCCGGGATCACGACGGCGCTGGTGTCGGGGATCATCGGCGTGGCGGGGGCGTTCGGCTGGCTGCTCGCCTATCTCAATTTCAACGATCTGGTGCTGAACGCCATCGGGTCCGTCGCGGGCACGCGCATCGCCGTGCTGCTGATCATGATGGCGATCATGCTCGTGCTCACGATGTTCGTGGATTCGATGGCGATCCTGATCATCATGATCCCTGTCGCGGTCATCATCGGCCGGAAATTCGGCATCGACGACTTCCACCTGGGCCTGCTGATGGTGATGGCGACGCAGATCGGGTCGACCACCCCGCCCGTGGCGGTGCTGCTGTTCGTCGCGACCAGTATCGCGGGTTGCACCTACAACGAAACGGTGCGGTATTGCTGGGCCTTCATCGCGGCGGAAGTGACGGTTCTGGTCCTTGTGATCCTGATTCCCGAGCTGGCGACGTGGATTCCGCGGATGGTTCTCGGCTAGAACGGTCCTATGTCCAACATCAACGACGTTGCAAAACTAGCCAAGGTTTCCATCTCGACGGTGTCGAACGTCCTGAACGGACGCACCGGTCAGATGAGCGAAGCCACGTTGGAGCGCGTGCAGCGCGCGGTCGAAAAGCTCGGCTACCGGCCCAATCAGGCCGCGCGCCAGTTGAAGACCGGCGAGGCGTCGATGATCGGGTTGCTCGTGCCGTCGCTGGGCAATCCCAGCTACGGCGTCGTGGCGCGGGAGATCGAACTCGCGGCACTGGATCGCTACGGCTATCGCGTCGTCGTCGCCAACACGTACCGCGATCCCAAACACGAGCGCGCTTTCATCGACGACATGGCCGCGCAAGGCGTGCGCGGCGTCATCGTTATTTCCTCGTTGTCGGACGAATCCCATCTGGAGGAGCCGGCCGCGCGCGGCATGGTGGCGGTCAGCTACGACAGCCATTCGCGGCGCAACGCGCGCCCGCTTCTCGATTACGTGTCGGCCGACAACGTCGCGGGCGCCAAGCAGGCGGTCGAGTATCTCGTGGAACTCGGCCATCGCACGATCGCCTTCCTGACGCCGGGAAGCTGGACCTTCAGCCGCGAGGAGAAGCGCGACGGTTTCGCGGCGGCGATTGAAGCGGCGGGTACACGCGGCGTCGTGATCGAAGGCGAGGTGACGCCGGGCTACGCCGACGCGGAGATGGCCGAACTCGGTCAAAGCCTCGCCAAGAAACTTTTGCGCCATCGCGCCAAGCCGACGGCGGCGATCGCGATCAACGACATCATGGCGATCGGGCTGATCGCGGGTCTGAAATCGGAAGGCCTGTCGCTGCCGGCCGATATGTCGATCGTCGGCATGGACGGCATTCCGCTGGGCGCGTTCACAGCACCGCCGTTGACGACGGTGAAGCTGCCGGTGCCCGAACTCGCGCGCACCATGGTCGATCGCATCATGCTGCGTTTGAAGAAGCCCGAGACCACGCCGGCCGAATTCCGGTTCGCGCCGTCGTTGCTGGTGCGCGGTTCGGCCGTGGCGCCCGCGAAATCGAAGCGGAGTTGATCCGATGCGCATTCTGCTGACCCATACGCCGTCGTTCCGCGCCAATTACTACGGCGACGAAGCGGTCGCCCGATTGCGTGCCTTGGGCGACGTCGTTTTGTACGACAGCGAAACGCCGCTCGATCCCGCCGCTTTGATCTCTGCCGCCAAGGGCATCGACGTGATCGTCAGCGACCGGCAGACGGCCGCACCGGCGGAAGTGTTCGAGAGGCTCCCCGATCTCGTTGCCTATGTCCGTTGCGCGATGGATATCCGCAATATCGACGTCGACGCGGCTTCGAAAGCGGGCGTGCTGGTCACACGCGCGACGGCAGGGTTCGTCGATTCGGTTGTCGAACTCGGGATCGGCTTGATGGTCGACCTCGCGCGCGGGGTCAGCGCGGCGACGACCGCTTATCGTGCCGGCAGAATGCCCGTGGTTCGCATGGGACGGCAATTGGCGGGCTCGACGCTCGGCATCGTGGGCTTGGGCGCCATCGGCCGGCGTTTGGCCGAAGCGGCGGCTGCGCTACGCATGAATGTGATCTTCAGCGATCCCGAGACCAAATCGCCGCCGCCGGGCGCCACGCAAGCGCCGTTCGCGGATGTGCTGGCGAAATCGGATTTCGTCGTGTGCTTGGTCCCCGCGACCGAGGCGACGCATCATCTGTTCGACGCGGCGGCGTTCGCGCGGATGGGGAAGGGCGCTTACTTTGTCAATCTCGCGCGCGGCGAGTTGGTCGACGAAGCGGCGTTGGAAGAGGCCCTCGATCGCGGCCATCTCGCCGGCGCGGCGATGGATGTCGGCATGGCGCCCGATCAGATGCCGATGATGCGCTTGGCCGCGCGCGCCGATGTGGTCGCCACACCGCATATCGGCGGGTTGACGCCGCAGGCGATCGCGCATCAGGCGTTCGATACGGTGCGGCAGGTCGAAGCTTTGGCTTCGGGAAAAATGCCCGATCTCGCGGTCAATCCCGCGCGCGCGACGCGGCTCGCGAAATTCGGGATCGCGGTCCCCAGCCGCGTATAGCGGCTGGGGCCTGGCCCGATCACGTGGCGGGGTCGTAAAGCCGCGTCTGAAACACGCCGGTGTCGCGCAAAACGCGCAAGCCCTTCGCGGCGGCGAGCACGCCCAGATCGATCAGCGGTTCGGCCAAGACGACGAGCATATAGGCCGCCCCGAACGACGCGATTTCGGTCAGCGTTTCGGCGCCGAAGCCATGACCGTAAAGCACCCAGAACGCGACCCAAGCGACGACGCCGCCTTGATAGGCGGCCGAGAGTTTGAACGCCTGCGCGTAGCCGATATCGGTATAGGCCGTACCCGTCGGCACGACGCGCTTGGCGAGTTCGGCGAGCAGGAACAGCGGCACGAGCAGCGTCGTGACGTTCATGCCGTATTGCGGCAGATCGGCGGGCGCGAAGAACAAGCTTTGCGCGGCAAGCCCGAGTGCGAGGCCCAGCGCGGCCGGTGCGGCACCGAACAGCAGATACAGCGTCGTGCCGAGGATGAGATGCACCTCCGACACGCCGACCGGCTCGTGCGGCAACACTTCGAAGAAGCAGAAGGTCGCGGCGGCGGCGATTGCCGCGCGCAACGCGACGGCGCCAATTCCGTCGCGCGTGGCGGCGTCGAGCGTCAACTTGCCCGCGTAGCCGAGGCTGGCCACGGCCGTGCCGTAGCTGAGGACGATCTTGGCGCCGTCGACGACGCCCAGTTCGATATGCATTTGTTTTCTCCCCGCGCAATCCACCCGTGCGCAAAGTGGCCCCGTCTGGGACCGGTTACGAAACGGCAGGGGAGGTCTCCTGGCTTCGCGCTTCAACGCCGTTCCGCCGCCTTCCCGGATCGGACGATCCAGTGGCCGTTGGCGAAAGGCTCCACGCTTACAGTTGCGGGGGCAGCCGTGGCTTCGAACCACGTTCCCTTGACCCTACCGGAATCGACCGTAGGTCTGCGGCCGTGATCGCGTCAAGCTAGACCGGTTGCAGTTTTCGATGCGGCTCGGGCGGCAGATCGACGGCGATGGGATCGCCCGATGCGATGCGCCCGCCTTTATGCACGATCGCCATCACGCCGGCCTTGCGGATCAACTCGCCATTCGCGTCGCGGTCGAGCACGGCGGCGGTCAAACCCCGCTTGAAATTGTCGAGCTGCGCGCAAGGGTTGCGCAAGCCCGTGATCTCGATCTCGGGACCGCCGGGAAAGCGCAAGCGCGTGCCCGTCGGCAACGCCAAAAGATCGAGACCTTGGGTCGCGACATTCTCGCCGATATCGCCGGGCTTGATGTCGAAGCCCTTGGCGCGGAGTTCGTCGAAGAGCTCCGAATGGATCAGATGCACCTGGCGCAGATTTGGCTGGGTGGGATCGCGCGCCACGCGGCTGCGATGTTTTACCGTGACGCCCGCATGCCCGTCGCCGGACACACCTTCGCCCGCGATCAACTCGATCTTTGTCGCCGGCAGCTTCGAGAAATCATGACCGGGGGCGGCGGCGACCGCGACGACGCGGCCGCGCGGGCCGTCCTTCCAACCGCAGGCGCGCATGTTTTCCTTCATATGGTCGGGTACCGGCGCTTCCGTCTTGATCGGTTCGCGGCGGGGATAAAGCGGAATCTTCAACGCGCGGGCGTGAAGCTGCAACGGCAGCTCCTTCGCGCGGGTCGCGGCCCCGCCATAGATCGGATCGCCCAGGATCGGGCAGCCGATCGCCGCCATATGCGCGCGCAATTGATGCGTGCGGCCGGTGCGCGGTTCCAGCGCCAGCCACGTCATGCCGTCGCCTTCGCCGATCGTCCGGTACTCGGTCAGCGCGTTCTGACCTTTCGCGTCGATGCGCATCTTCCAGCCGCTGCGCTTGGTTTCCTTCAGCAGCGGCAGATCGACCTTGCCGTCCTTTTGCGGCGGCCGGCCGACGACGATCGCCCAATAGGTTTTGCGCACTTGGCCGTCGGCGAAAAGCTTGCCGAGCTTGGCGAGCGCCTTGCGGTGCCGGCCGAGCGCCAAGCAGCCGCTGGTGTCGCGATCGAGGCGGTGTGCAAGTTCGGGATCCTGCGGCAAGCCGAAGCGCAGCTGCCTTAGGTATGTACCAAGATGATCGCCGCCCGAGGCGCCGGCATGCACCGCGATCCCGGCGGGCTTGTCGATCACCAGCAGCAGCGCGTCGCGATAGAGAAGTCGAGATTCGAGATCCATGGTCGCCGGGAAACTACACCGCGCCGGTGCCGTGGGGTAGGGTAGTTTCGAAATGGACTCCACCGCGACGAAGAACGACGCGCTCGGCGCCGTCTATATCCTGACCGGCGCCGTCAGCTCGGCGTTCGGCGCGCTGGCACTCAAGCATCTGGGCGACGAGCTCGGTTGGGGACAGCTTGTCGTATTGCGGCATGCCGTGGCGTTGCCGTTCTTCCTGCCGTTGTTCTGGCGCTTGGGACCGCGTTATTTCGCCACCAAGCGGCCTTTGTCGCATCTGATGCGCGGCACGTTCGGCGCGTTCGGCTTCATCTTGTTCCTGCAAGCGCTGATCAATATTCCCGTCGGCGACGCGGTGACTTTGTCCTACACGACGCCGTTCTGGTCGCTGGGGCTGGCGGTGATCGCGTTCGGTGAGCGGTTCGGGCCGGCGCGCGTGCTGGCGACGATGGTGGGATTCAGCGGGGTTGCGCTGATCGCGCGTCCGGGATCGTCCGATGTTGGCGATTTGTGGTTCTTCGGTATCGCGCTGTTCTCGGCGTTCTTGACCAGTCTCGCGATGATGATGGTCAAGCGCCTGTCGGCCAGCGAGCCGCCCGATCGCATCGCCTTCTGGTATTTGTGCACGGGCGTCTTGTGCGGCGCGCCGTTCGCGCTGTTCGATTGGCAGCCGATCACATTCGCACAACTGCCCTGGATCGTGGCGATCGGGGCATGTGCGGCCGTGTCGCAATGGGGATTGTCGCGCGGCTACGCGATCGGCACGTTCTCGAAAATGGCGCCGTTGGCTTTCGCCCAAGTCGGCGTGGCGACGCTGGGCGGCGTCTTGATGTTCGGCGAGGTGCCGCTCTGGACGACGCTCGCCGGCATGGTTCTGATCGGGATCGGGGCGGTGTGGGTCGTGCGCGATCGTTCGGATCGCGCGCGACGCTGAAGCGTCACTTCCAGACGATTTCTTTGACGCTTTTCTTTTTCGCGGGCGGGGCGGCGCCTTCCTTCGGACGGCCCACCGTCGGCGGCGCGACGATTTTGACGCCCGGACCCGGCGGCGGCATGACCGTGCGCGGCGTGGCGGCGCGCGGCTTGGCGTCGCCGCCCAGGCGCCCGAGAATGCCGGACATGGTCATGCTCGTCTTGTGCTTGTGCGCCTGACCTTCGGCCGTTTCGGCGACGCGCTTGCGTTGATAGACGGGCAGGGAGTCGAACGTGCGCTTGGCGCGATCGACGTTGATGCCGGTCGGCCGCTCGGCCGCCAGCTTCACGAATTGATGGATCTTGGAGTGTTCGCCCAGGATCTGCCCGACCGAGCTCGCCAAAATCTGCAGGGCCGTCTTATCGACGGCGGAGGTTTCTTCCGACTCCATCAAACGTTAGTGTAGCAACATAAGCATTGGTTATTCAACGTCGTTCAGGTGCAGAAAGGCTCCCCTGCGAATGCTCACCATCGCCTTGTTGATTTGCTCGAACATCTTCATGACTTTCGCGTGGTACGGGCATCTCAAATTCCCCAACGCACCCTTGTGGCAAGTCGTATTGATCAGTTGGGGCATCGCGTTTTTCGAGTATCTGCTGATGGTGCCCGCCAATCGCTGGGGCTATGGCCAGTTCACCGGCGCACAACTTAAAACCATCCAGGAAATCGTGACGCTGACCGTGTTCGCGGGCTTCGCCGTGTTCTGGCTCGGCGAGACGCTGAAATGGAATCACCTCGCCGCGTTCGGCTGCCTGGTTGGCGCCGCATTTTTCATGTTTTGGGAATGAGGGCCGGCGCTTGGCAAGAAAAAGGGCGGATGCCCGGGACCAACCTGGCATCCGCCCGTGAGGCTCGGCAGTCCGGCCGAATTCGGTGACCGGGTCGCGAGACCAGAAGGGACTTGATAGTCGCTTGCGGGAGAGGAGCCTCGTTCCACAAGATGTCCGTCAAGTTCGATATGGATTTAGCTCTAAATTTAGAGAAAGGTCAACAAGTTTTTATGGGGAATCTTCCAATTCTCCTGATTCCAAAATCTGTCCTATGTTTTACAAATACTTATATATGTAACTTAAACTAAAAACTTGGCCTGATGCAGCGCCGCCGCGATAAAATGAAGGATGATTTTGCGTGTCCTGGCATTGCTGATCGGACTGAGCTTGGCGCCGGCCGCTTTCGCCCAGGCACCGCCCAAAACCATGGCCGATTGCCAAAAGCTCTACGACGCGGAACTTAAAAAGGCCGTGACGGCCACGCAGCGCAATTTGCGCGAAAGCCAGCATCGCGCTGGCATCACCAAACTGCGCTGCGAGCGCGCGGTCGAGCGCAAGATCTTCCAGGACAAAGCCAAGAAGCGCTGAGTGCCGCGCGTCAATCTTCCTTGTCGTCGAAGCGCAGAAGGCGCGGCGCCTTTTCGATCACGACTTCCAGGATCTGTTCGGCGGCGATCAGATCGGCGCGCGTGCGCTCGTTCAAGCGGCCGACATAGCGATCGGTCTCGATGCGGTCCTTGGCGTGATAAAGACTGCGCAGTTCCGATTTGAACACGTCGCGCGCACCCAGAGGCATCTCGGTTTTTTCCGAAAGGATGCGCAGGAAATGGAGCGACGCGCTGACGATCGACGACAGCATGAACGCCGTGAGCTCGTCGAATTTCTCCGACAGCGCTTCCGCCTTCTCGTCGCGCATGCGCTTCAGCTTGTATTCGATGACGATGGCGAGCGTATCGAAATCGTCGACGACTTCGCGGAAGTTCAGATACGCGTGATACTTGTCCTGGCTTGCGTCGGCCGAGGCTTGGCGCGCGGCCATGATGACGCGCGTTGCACCTTGTTCGAGCGCCGTCAGCATCTCGCGGATTTTGGCGAGCTGGACTTCGTTCTGTTTGGCGATGTTTTCGGGCGTCAGCAGCATCAGGCGTCCTCGGCGACGCCGAGTTGCAACAGGCTCGGCGCGCGCTCGATGATAAGGGAGAGGATTTCCTCGGCCGTTTCGATGTCCTTTGCGGCGCGGCTCGAGATTTTCGTCCTGTAGCGATCGAGTTCGAGCAATTGCTTGACCCGATAGATCGACCGCAATTCGCCCAAAAGAATATCCTTCGACCCGAGCGGCAGATCGTTCTTCTGCGACAGGATCTTCAGGAAGTGCAGGCTGGTCTGCAGCGTCGCGGTCAGCATGAACAGCTGCAATTCCTCGAATTGCCGTTCGAGCTGCGCGTCGCGTCCGCCGCGAAGGTTCTTGAGCCGGTATTCGATGACGATGGCCAGCGTGTCGAAATCGTCGCAACGATCGCGGAACGCCGAATAGGCGTGCCATTCCTGCTCGTTGATCTTGTTGGACACGAGCTTGGCCGCCTCGATCACGCCATCGGCGTGACCTTCGAGCGCGGCGAGGAGCCCTTCGACCTCGGCGCGCGTATGCTGCGTTACCATTTTGCCGGCCATAACGGGAGAATGGCGTCGGTCGCGGCGGGGCGCAACCAGTTTGCGACTTTCGCGAGCGTCCGGAATTCCTTCGCGAATCCGCCCGTTCGGCACACGGCTCTTGAAGCCGCGCACGCGCATACCGATCTTGTAGGACAACGGCCGCGCGGCCCAGGCTCGACCCGATCCCCCCGTTTTCCTTGAACGCGCGCCGATATTCGAAATCGCAAACAGGATTCCGGCCGTTTCGGCCGGGCAGGAGGCTCGATTATGCAGATGCAGCTCGACATCAACGGCCGCAAGATCGCGGTCGATGCGCCCCCCGACATGCCGTTGTTGTGGGTGTTGCGCGACCAACTGGGCATGACCGGCACGAAATTCGGCTGCGGCATGGCCCAATGCGGCGCCTGCACGATCCATCTCGACGGCCAGCCGGTCCGCGCCTGCCAGACGCCAGTCGAAACCGCCGTGGGCGCCAAGATCGCGACGATCGAAGGCATCACCGACAAGATCGCCACGGCGATCCGCGCGTCGTGGGTCAAGCTCGACGTGCCGCAATGCGGCTACTGCCAATCGGGGCAGATCATGTCGGCCGTGGCGCTGCTGCGCGAAAACCCGAAGCCGAGCGATGACGACATCGACACGGCGATGCAGGGCAATCTGTGCCGCTGTGCCACCTATCAACGTATCCGCGCGGCGATCCACGACGCCGCCAAGTCGCTGGCTTGAGGGGAGGGCGCAACATGACCTTCATGGACAAATTCTTCGCCAAGCGTTCGGCGGCGTCCTTCCGCCCGTCGCGCCGCCAATTCCTGGCCGGGACGGCCGCCGCCGGTGCGGGCCTGACGATCGGCTTCCCAGCTTTGGCCCAAGCGCCCGCCGCCGCCGTGCCGAACCCTTTCGCGGGTTATGTGCGCATCGGCACCGACAATGCCGTGACCGTGATGTCCGCCCATATGGATATGGGACAAGGTGTCTATAACGGCATCGCCACGCTGGTCGCCGAGGAACTGGGTGCGGATTGGTCGACGATCCGCGTCGATGGTGCCAGCGGCAATCTTGCCCTTTACGGCAACGCCGCTTGGGGCGGTGCCGCACAAGGCACGGGCGGGTCGACCGCCATGTCCTCGTCGTGGGAACGCTATCGCCGGGCGGGCGCCATCGCCCGCACGATGCTGGTGTCCGCCGCCGCCAAGGCATGGAACGTGCCCGCGTCGGAAATCGCCGTGTCGAAGGGCACGCTGTTCCACGCCGCGAGCGGCCGGGGTGCCACGTTCGGCGCCTTCGCCGACGCGGCGGCCAAGGAGCCCGTGCCCCAAAACGTCGCGCTGAAATCGCCGGCCGAATGGAATCTGATCGGCAAGCCGGGACAGCGCCGCTACGACAGCCTGCCAAAGACCAACGGCACGCAGGATTTCACCATCGATCTGCGCTTCCCCGGCATGTTGATCGCGACGGTCGAACATCCGCCTCTGTTCGGCGGCAAGGTCGCGTCCGTCGACGCGACGGCGGCGAAGGCGGTGCCCGGCGTGGTCGACGTGGTGACGATCCCGACCGGCGTGGCCGTGCTCGCGCGCGACACTTGGGCCGCGATCAAGGGTCGCGAAGCGCTGCAAATCGTGTGGGACGAGACTTCCGCCGAGAAACGCGGCTCGGCCGAATTGCGCGCCGAGTATCTCGCGGCGCTGGACGTGCCGGGCACGCATGTCGCCGATATGGCGGGCGATGCGCAGGCGGCGTTGGGCCGCGCGGTCAAAACGATCGAGGCGACCTACGAGTTCCCGTATCTGGCGCACGCGGCGCTCGAACCGCTCAACGCCGTCGTCCGCCGCCAAGGCGATACGATCGAGGTCTATGGCGGGCATCAGATCCCCGATCTTTATCAAGCGTTGGCCGCGCGAGCCGCGGGCACGACGCCCGACAAGATCGCGATGCGCATCATGAAGACCGGCGGCGGCTTCGGACGTCGCGCGGTCGGCGACGGCGACGTGGTGATCGAAGCGGTCGAGATCGCCAAGGCGATCGGCTTCCGGGCGCCCGTGAAGTTGCAATGGACGCGCGAGACCGACATGGCCGGCGGACGCTATCGCCCGATGTATATGCACAAGGTCAAGGTCGGGATCGATGCGCAAGGCCGCTTAGCCGGCTGGCATCATCGCATCGTCGGCCAGTCGATCCTGGGCGGCACGCCCTTCGCGGGCATGATCCAGAACGGTGTGGATGTCACGTCGGTCGAAGGCGTTGCGCATACGGTCTATGCCATTCCCGACCGGCGCGTGGAACTGACCACCACCAAGGTCGGCGTGCCGGTCTTGTGGTGGCGCTCGGTCGGCCATACGCACACCGCCTATGCGATGGAAACCGCGATCGACGAGGTCGCGACGGCGACGGGCAAGGACCCGGTCGCCTTGCGCCGCGAATTGCTGGCGGGCAAGCCCAAGCATCTGGGCGTGCTCGAGCTGGTCGCGCGCCAGGCGAAATGGCACGAGAAACCCGCCGAAGGCGTCTATCGCGGGGTGGCGGTGCACGAAAGTTTCGGCACCACGGTCGGCATGGTCGCCGAAATCCGCATGACGAGCGCCACCGAGTTCAAGGTGGAGCGCGTCGTCGCGGCGGTCGATTGCGGTGTTGCGATCAATCCCGATCAGGTGCGCGCGCAGATCGAGGGGGCCGTGGGTTTCGGCCTCGGCTCCGTTCTTCGCGAACGCCTGACGCTGGAGGGCGGCAAGGTCGTCGAAACGAACTACGACCAATATCGCCCGCTGCGCATCGACGAGATGCCGAAGGTCGAGGTGCATATCGTTCCGTCGAACGCGCCGCCCACGGGGATCGGCGAACCCGGCGTCCCGTTGATCGGGCCGGCGGTTGCCAACGCCTATGCGGCGGCGACCGGCAAGCGCATCCGCGCCTTGCCGTTCGAAACGGGCGTGACGCAGGGCGTTTAAGCTAAGCGGCGCCCAAGCTAGGCGGCATAAGCGGCGACGACGTCGATCAAGCGGTCGATCGAGACCGGCTTGGCGACGTAGTCGCTGCAGCCCGCGGCCAGAATGCGCTCGCGATCGCCGCGCAACGCATAGGCCGTGATCGCGACGACCGGAATGTCGCGCAAGGCCGGGTCCAGTTTCATTTCCTTGGCGATATCCACGCCCGAGCGGCCGGGCAGGTGGATATCCATCAATACCAGATTGGGCTGACCGCTGCGCGCGGCGTCGATCGCGGCTTCGCCGTCGCGCACGCGCAACGTCGTATAGCCCTGCGCTTCGAGCACGTCGCCGAACAGCTTCATGTTCAGCGCATTGTCTTCGACGATCAAAATGGTTTTGCAGGCCATCGGTGCGCGAGATGCTCGGAGGGCAAAGGAAATCTTCCCGTCACCCTACACGGCACCTATGGACGATCTCTTAACGCCGGGTAACCATATGTAAGTCCGAAAGAAAACGGCCGACGGGTCGCCCCGCCGGCCGCGTTCGTTTCGACTTTCGACCCGAGTTAGGTCGGGATCTTGCGCAATTCCGCCGGCGGCAGGAACTGATCCGTGTAGATCAGATCGTTCGGCGGCACCGGCGTCACGTTGAAAGCGTCGCACAGACCGGCGATGTTGCGCGTGAGGCGCGCTTGATCGACATGGCCGATGCCGTGCTGGCGCGTCGTCGGCGTCGAGATCGACTGCTCGAACACCATCTGATAGCGCGGCAATTCGACTTCGGGCGAGTTCAGCGGCTGGCGGCGGACGGCGGCCGCGACCGACGCCTTCGGGTCCTTGATCATTTCCTGCATCGAACGCGCCGTCGCGCGCGCGAAACCGGCCGCGACTTGCGGATTGGCCGCGAGCCATTCCTTCTTCGCGAAGATCGACGAGCCGAACAAGTCGATGCCGGCCGACGCGTACTGGATCCAGGCGATCTGGTCGAGCGGCACGCCCGCGCGGACCATGTTGAGCGCGACCGACGACACGAAGCCCGTAGCGCCTTGCGCTTCGCCGCGCACGACCAGCGTTTCGCGCAGCGGGAAATCGATATGGCGCAGCGTGACCTTCGATTGGTCGATGCCGGCGGCCTTGGCGAACCACGGGAACATCTGACGGCCGGCGTCGGGCTCGGGCGCGGCGAGCGTCTTGCCTTCGATGTCCTTCGCGTCCTTGATCGCGCCCTTCCTGAACACGATGCCGTGTTGCAGAAGATCCCAGATCACGAAGAACGCGGTGACCGGCGTCGCCGGGTTGGTGGCGGTGAAGCGCGCCATCGTGCCGAAATCGCCGAAGCCGATATCGTAAGTGCCTTGCGCGACGCGCGTCACGGCCTGGCCGGAACCCGCACCGCCGTCGACCTGCACGTCCAGCCCTTCGGCCGCGTAGAGGCCCTTTTCGACCGCGAGCAGGAAGTTCGATTGCGGGCCCCAGAAATCGACGTCGAGCGTGAAGCGCACGCGGGTCCGCGCCTGGGCGAGGGCGGGCGCCGCCAAATTGAACTGCGCGGCGGCGGCCGCACCGGCGAGGCCGAGGCCGAAGGTGCGGCGTGAAATCTTCCCGGTCATGCTTGTTTGCCTTTCGGTTCATTGATTCGGACGGGCGCCGGCGAGAGTCCGGCGTCATTCCGTAGCCACCGATAAAGCAAACCCAGGGCCAGACCGTTGCTGGCCCCATTTCGTATGCTTATGGCAATTTATGCCTAATTTTTAGACGGACTGCTTACGCGGCGAGCGATAATGCGTCGGCGAAGGTCGCGGGATCGACATTGCCACCCGAGACGACGGCGACCACGGTCTTCCCCTGGATCGGCAGCTTGCCGGCCAGAACGGCCGTGGCGGCGACGGCACCGCCGGGTTCCGCGACGAGTTTGAATTCCAGGAACAGGGTCGCCATCGCGCGCTTCACTTCCTCGTCCGTCACCGCGAAGCCGCCCTTGAGCAGCTTGCGGTTCAGCTCGAACGTCATCTCGCCCGGCGTGGGGGCGAGCAGCGCGTCGCAGATCGAGCGCGCATTGGGATCGTTCTTCACCCGCGTGCCCGCTTCCAGGCTGCGCTTGGTGTCGTCGAAACCGGCGGGCTCGGCCGCATAGACCGGCACGCCGGGCAGGGCGCCCGACAGCGCCAGCGCCGTGCCCGAAACCAGGCCGCCGCCGCCGCAGCACACGACGACCGCATCGGGCGTCACGCCCAGCGCCTGGCATTGCTGCGCGATCTCCAAACCGACCGTGCCTTGGCCCGCGATGATGTTGGGATCGTCATAGGGCTTAACGAGCGTCGCGCCGTATTTGGCCTGCAGCTCCAGGCCCATCTTCTCGCGATCTTGGGTGTAGCGATCATACGGCACGACCGTCGCGCCGAACGCCTTGGTGCGCGCGATTTTAATGGCGGGCGCGTCTTCGGGCATGATGATCCAGGCGGGCATGCCGAGCATTTGCGCGGCCGCCGCCACACCTTGCGCGTGATTGCCCGACGAGAACGCGACGACGCCGTTCTTGCGCTTGTCGGCCGGGATTTGGCTGATCGCGTTATAGGCGCCGCGGAATTTGAACGAGCCCGTGCGCTGCAACGGCTCCGCTTTCAGCAGCAAACGCCCGCCCAGCTTGGCGTTCAGCAACGGCGCTTCCAGCAGCGGCGTTCTGACCGCGAAACCTTCGAGACGCTTGGCGGCGGCGACGACATCGTCGAACACGGGCAGGGCCATCTTGATCCTCGCTAAAAACGGATGCGCGAGAGTGGCGCGCTGCCGGCCGCGCGATCAAGGGCGAACATGTCGCCCGACAATCACTTCGCTTTCGCGAGCAGCGCGGCCAGCGCCATACGGCACACGGGCTCGTCCAGCGTGGGCGCGTGGCCCGTATCGGGAATCTCGACCTGCATCAGATCGGGCTTCGCCGTTTTCATCTTGGCGAAGGTCTCGGCCGACAACACATCCGACTTGGCGCCGCGCACGACCAACGCGGGAAGCGCGGACGCCGCGCGCCACAACGCCCAAAGATCGAAATCGGGATCGCCGCCGGGTTGGAGATTGGCGGCGATCTTCACGTCCCAATCGTAGTGAAGCTTGCCGTCGTCGCCTTCGCGATAGGTGTTGCGCACGAGTTGATCCCAACCGTCGGGATCGTTCGCCAACACGTCGGGCAGGAATTCGCGCAGCGCGATCGACGCGGCTTGCCAATCGGGCTGCGGCCGATCGACGGATATGTAATCGAGTATCCGTTTGGCGCCGTCTTGCGCGATATCTGGACCGATATCGTTGACGACGAGCCCGGCCACCTGGCTCGGCAGCATCGTCGCCAAAGCCATCGCCAGCAAGCCGCCGAACGACGTGCCGATGACGACGAAGCGTTCGAGGCGTGCGGCGATCGTCAGCGCGCGCAAATCGTCGAGATAATACTGCGGCGCGTAGGTCGATACGTCGCGCGCGTAGTCGGATTTGCCGCGCCCGCGCAGATCGGGCGAGACCACGCGATAGCCATTGGCGGCGAGGCGCGTCGCGACCCAGTCGAAATCGGCGCTATGGCGCGTGAGGCCGGGCAGGCAGAGGATATCGGGCGCTTGGCGCGACGCCGACGGCGCCCATTCGGCGTAATGCAGCGACAACCCGTCGGCGGACGTGTAGCGCCGCGCCGACTTCATCCGCCGCGTTCCTCTTTCTTCGCCGCGTCCCAGAGTTTGTCCATCTCGGCGAGATCGGATTGCGCCGGCGTGCGGCCGCGCTCGCGTAGCTTTTCCTCGACGCGGCCGAAGCGGCGTTCGAATTTCGCGTTGGCGCCGCGCAAGGCCGTTTCCGCGTCCACGCCCGCGAGTCTTGCCACGTTGACGATCGCGAACATCAGATCGCCGACTTCTTCCTCGAGCTTCTTCTGATCGGCGATGGCGAGTTCGACGCGAAGCTCGCCGATTTCCTCCTCGACCTTGTCGAGGGCGGCGCCGGCGGTACCCCAATCGAAGCCCACGCGGCTTGCGCGCTTCTGCAGTTTCTGCGCGCGCAACGCGGCGGGCAGGGCCAGCGGCACGCCGTCGAGCGCGCCGCCTTGGGCCTTGGCCTGGCGCTCATGCGCCTTGGTCGCTTCCCAGGCTTCGGTCTGTTCCTCGCTCGTCTTGTCCTCGCGCTTGGCGAAGACATGCGGATGCCGGCGGATCATCTTGTCGGCAAGGTCGCGCGCGACGTCGTCGAAGGCGAACGCCTTGTCTTCTTCGGCGATGCGCGAATGGAACACGACCTGGAACAACAGGTCGCCCAGTTCTTCGCGCAGATGCGCCATATCGTTCTTCTGGATCGCGTCGGCGACCTCGTAGGCTTCTTCGATCGTGTACGGCGCGATCGAGGCGAAGCTCTGTTCGAGATCCCATGGGCAGCCGGTCGAGGGGTCGCGCAGCTTGGCCATAACGGCCAGAAGGCGCGCCATCGGCGGCGCCGTTTTATCGAGCGGGTCGGTCATGATGGGCGAGGGTATAGAGAGGCTATTGCGGTTTCGGTAGTGCCTTGGCGGGCAGGGCAGCGTTGTCAATCGCGGCGCCCCGCCAATCCACGCCATCGACTTGGGCATGGGCGAAGTCGGCGCCGGATAGGTCGGAATCGACGAAGGCCGAGCCTGTCAGATCGGCATGGGCGAAGCGCGCATTGGCGAAATAGGCGGCCGAGAACGACGCTTCGCGGGCCTTGGCGCCGTAGAAATCCGCCTGTTCGCCGACGGCGAGCTGGAAATCCGCCCGCGCGAGCCGTGTTCCGGCAAAGTTCGCGGCGCACAAATAGGCGCCTTTGAACGTGGCGCCGGTGAAATCGCCGTCCGATAAATCGTAGCCGGACAGGTTCGAGCCGGCGAAAGACAGCCGCGTTCCGGCCGGATCGTTGGCGCGGACCCGGCGGCCCAGCACGCCGATCGCGGCCTGCACGTCGGTCTGGACCGGCAGATAGACCGTTTCGGCCGTCGCGGGTTGGGCGGGCGGCGGGCAGCGGTCGCGGACGAAGGCGGCGAGGGTCTGGACGATCGGGCCTTGGTCCTTGGGCCGGGCGCGGGCTTGGCGCTCCAAGGAGTACACGGCGCCGATCCGGACCTGCATCTTGTCGTCGCCAAGCCCGGCGAAGGCCTGGGCCATGATCTCCGCCGATTTGCCGATCTCTGTCGCGTCGGCGGTGCGCTGCTGGGCCTCGACCAGTTTGCGCGCGGTCCAGGCGCGCCACGCCAGAAACGGCAGCACGGCGAAAGCCGCCGCCGCGATGGTCACGTCGCGCAGATCGGCCGCATTGGCCAACAGCCAAAACCAGAAGAATTCGAGTTCGCCGGACATTGGGGCGGGAGCCTAAGGAGTCGCCACGGCTGCGTCCAACGGCCCGTACAAAGTCAATCTAAAAATCGCATAATGTATATTATCAAAAATACGAGACTATATTTTGAGGCAATGCCTTACGCTGTCTTTTAGCTGTTACTTCGCTGCTTGTGTCGCTTCGTGCGCGGCGACGTTCAAAACCAGCCCGTCATAGCCCGGCTCGACGCCTTGGGGCAGCTTGGCGGCCAGCGAGGCGTAATCCAGCCGATGGTTCATGTGCGTAAGAACCGCACGGCGCGGCCCTACCCGTGCGATCCATTCCAGCGTCTGGTCGAGATGGCTATGGGCGAAGTTCGGCTGTTCCTGCAAGCAGTCGACGATCCAAGTGTCGATCCCGGCCAAGGCCGCGAACCCGGCCTCGGGCATTTCCTTCACGTCGGTCGAATACGCGAAATCGCCGAACCGCAGGCCCAGCGTCGGATCGCGGTCGCCGCCATGGATCTGCATGAAGGCCCTAACGTCGATATCGCCGATCCGGATCGTTTGGCCGGGCGCCAGGACCTTCGGCACTAGAACCGGCACGACCCAAGCGCCTTTGAGCGCCAATTCGTTCGGCGGGTCGAACGCGTAGCCGAACCGGCGCTTGGCCTCGGCCAAAGTCCGCGCGTCGCCATAGCAATCCAGCGCGCCGTTCTTGAGCCAATTCAGCGTGCGCAAATCGTCGATGCCGTGCATGTGATCGGCATGTTCGTGGGTGAAAATGACGGCGTCGAACTTGGTCAGGCCCGACGCCAAAAGCTGCTGGCGCAGATCGGGGCTGGCATCGACCAAAATGCGGGTCATGGCGCTCTCGACGACGATCGAAACCCGCGTGCGTTTGTTCTTGGGATCCGCGCTGGAACAAACCGCGCACGTACAGCCGACGAGGGGCACGCCGGCCGAAGCGCCGCAGCCCAGAATCGTAACTTTCAGGCTTTGGCTCACGCCGCCGCCGCCGCGGGCCGTTTGGCGCGCGAGAACAGCTTGTAGAAATTCTCGGTCGTCGCTCGGCCGAGTTCCTCGACCGTGACGTTCTTCAAGCCCGCCACGCAGCGCGCGGTGTGGATCACGTAGCTCGGCTCGCACGGTTTGCCGCGCATCGGGATGGGTGCGAGATACGGCGAATCCGTTTCGACCAGCAGCTTGTCGAGCGGGATCTCGCGCACCGTGCGGCGCAGATCTTCGGCGTTCTTGAACGTCACGATGCCGGAGATCGAGATGAAATAGCCGAGCTTCATCGCGTGTTGCGCCAGTTCCAAGCTCGACGTGAAGCAATGCAGCACGCCGGTCACGCCCGGCAATTCTTGGGTCGCCCAATCGAGAAGTTCGATCGTGTCGGCATCGGCGTCGCGCGTATGGATGACGACCGGTAAACCGGTCGCGTGGGCCGCGCGCAGATGGGCGCGGAAATTATCGCGTTGCGGCGCGCGTGGGCTTTTCTCGTAATAGTAATCGAGGCCGGTTTCGCCGATCCCAACGACTTTCGGATGGGCGGCTTCGGCCACCAAAGCTTCGGTCGGGGCTTGCTCGTGCTCGGCCTCGTGCGGATGGACGCCGACCGTGCAGAACACGTTGGGGGCGCTTTCGGCGATCTTGCGCACGCCTTCGAACGCCGACAATTTCGTGCCGATGGCGAGCATCGTCTCCACGCCCGCCGAGCGCGCACGCGCCAGAACGCCCGGAAAATCCTTTTGCAGTTCCGGATAGTCGAGATGGCAATGGGAGTCGACGAGGATCACTTCTTCTTCGGCCCCTCGCCCGTCGCCGGCGCCGACGGATCGACATAGCGCGGAAACAGGCCTTGCGGGGCCGGCAAAGCCGTGCCCGCGACCAGCGCTTTGTCCCACGCGGTGGCGTCGCGCGCGTCGCCCGGAACGGCGAGCTGGTCGAGCAGCTTCGCCATCGTCGTGGGCATATAGGCCTGGAGCAGCAGCGCCACGCGGCGCAAGCATTCCATCAGAACGTAAAGCACCGTCGCCATGCGCGCGGGATCGGTCTTGCGCAACGTCCAGGGCGCTTGCGCGTCGACATAGCGATTGGCGTCGGCCACGACCGCGAACACGGCGTCGAGCGCCTTGTGGAAGCCCTGCTGCGCCATTTCCGCGCGCACGATCGCCAGCAAGGCGACGGCCTTGTCGAGCATCGCGCGATCGGCCTCGGTGAATTCGCCGGGTGTGGGCACGCAAGCGCCGGCGTTCTTGGCGACGAAGGACAGCACGCGCTGGCCGAGATTGCCGAGATCGTTGGCGAGATCGGTATTGGCGCGGCGGATCATCGCGGCGTGCGAGAAATCGCCGTCCTGACCGAAGGGCACTTCGCGCATCAGGAAATAGCGCACCTGATCGAGGCCGTAGGTCTCGATCAATTTGATCGGATCGATGACGTTGCCCAGCGACTTCGATATCTTCTGGCCTTCGTTGGTCCACCAGCCATGCGCGTAGACGCGCTTGGCGACGGGCAGACCGGCGGCGGCCAGGAAGGCGGGCCAATAGACCGCGTGGAAGCGCACGATATCCTTGCCGACCATATGGACCGAGGCGGGCCAGAAGGCCTTGAACTTCTCGTCCTCGACGTTGGGATACCCGACCGCCGTGATGTAGTTGGTCAGCGCGTCGAGCCACACATACATCACGTGTTTCTCGTCGCCGGGCACTTTGATGCCCCAGTCGAACGTGGTGCGCGAGATCGACAGATCGTGAAGCCCCTGCTTCACGAAGCTCATCACTTCGTTGCGCCGCGTGGCCGGGCCGACCGCGTCGGGGTTCGTCTCGTACCACTCGAGCAGCCAATCGCCCCAATCCGACAGGCGGAAGAAATAGGACGGTTCCTCGACCCATTCGACCTCGGCGCCGGAGGGTGCACGCTTCTTGCCGTCGGGGCCGGTCGTGAGTTCGGACTCGTCGTAATAGGCTTCGTCGCGCACGGCGTACCAGCCGTCGTACTTGCCGAGATAGATGTTGTCGTTGCCCTTGGGCGTCTTGCGCACGGCCATCGCGCGCCAGATCGCCTGGACGGAATCCTTATGGCGCTGCTCGGTCGTGCGGATGAAATCGTCGTTGGAGCAGCCCAAGGCCGGCAGCAACGCGCGGAAGTTTTGCGAAACCTTGTCCGTGAATGCCTGCGGATCGACGCCCGCCAGGGCCGCCGCCTTGGCGACTTTCTGGCCGTGCTCGTCGGTGCCCGACAGGAAATGCACGCGGTAACCGTCGAACCGCATGAAGCGCGCCTGCACGTCGCAGGCGAGCGAGGTGTAGGCGTGCCCGATATGGGGAACGTCGTTGACGTAATAGATCGGCGAAGTGACGTAGAAGCTTTTCATGGCAGGATATATGGCCCGTCGCCCTAATCCGTGCAAGCGCGGGTCAATTTGGCCGGGTTCTTGCTTCCTTCCGCGCATCATGGACGACATCGACGCCTATCTCGACCAAACCGCCGCAATTCTCGGTCTCAAGATCGACCCCGCCTATCGGCCGGGGGTGCGCGGCAATCTGGAACGCACCTTCGCCATCGCCAAGGCGGTGACCGAATTCGACCTGCCCGACGAACTGGAAGCGGCACCCGTTTGGCGCCCCGAGGGTTTGAAATGACGCCGATCGAGTTGTCTGCGCACGAGATCGCGCGCCGCGTCGCCTCGGGCGGGATTTCGGCGCGCACGATCGTCGAAACGATGCTCGTGCGCATCGCCAGCCAGAACCCGGAGATCAACGCTTTCACCGACGTCATCGCGGGCCGCGCGCTGGCCCAGGCCGACGCGATCGACGCCAAGCGTGCGAAAGGCGAAAAGCTCGGCCCCCTTGCCGGCGTGCCTTACGCGGTCAAGAACCTGTTCGACATCGAAGGCCTGCCCACGCGCGCGGGCTCCAAGATCAATCGCGACCTCGCCCCCGCCAAGCGCGACTCCTTCCTCGGCCGCCGGATGAACGAGGCCGATGCGATCTGCCTGGGCGGCCTCAATATGGGCGAATACGCCTACGACTTCACCGGCGAGAACGAGCATGACGGGCCGTCGCGCAATCCGCACGACCGCACGCGCATGACCGGCGGCTCGTCGGGCGGTTCGGGGGCGGCCGTCGCGTCGGGCATGGTGCCGGTGGCGCTCGGCTCCGACACCAACGGCTCGATCCGCGTGCCGGGCGCCTTGTGCGGCATTTTCGGTTTGAAGCCGACCTATGGCCGCTTGGGCCGCAGCGACACGTTTCCGTTCGTCGGCGCGCTCGATCATCTCGGGCCCTTCGCGCGCTCGGCGAAGGATCTCGCCCTCGTCTACGACGCGCTGCAAGGCACGGACGAAGCCGATGCGGGCCAAACGCCCCGCCCCGCCGAGCCGTGCTTCGCCAATGTCGGGCTTGGCGGCGAAGGATTGCGCATCGCGGTCGGCGGCGGCTATTTCGCCCAAAGCGGCGAGCCGCCCGTGTTCGATGCGGTCGCTCGCGCCGCCAAAGCGTTGAACGCGACGCGCGAGGCAATCCTGCCCGAAGCGCATCGCGCGCGCGCGGCCGCCTATACGATCACGACGATCGAGGGCGCGCAGTTGCACGAGAAACGCTTGCGCGAACGTGCCGCCGATTTCGATCCCGCGACGCGCGATCGCTTGCTCGCCGGTTTGATGGTGCCCGCCGCTTGGTACGTGAAGGCGCAGCGGTTCCGCCGTTGGTACGCCGATCAAGTGTTGAAGCTGTTCGCCGATGTCGACGCGATCCTGCTGCCGGCGACGCCATGTTCGGCGCCGAAGCTTGGCCAGGTGACGATGAATATCGGCGGCCAGGAAATGCTGGTGCGCCCCAATCTCGGCATCTACACCCAGCCGATTTCGTTCATCGGCTTGCCCGTGGCGTTGGCGCCGATCCATACCAAGGGCGCGATGCCGTTGGGTGTGCAGATCGTCGCAGCCCCGTGGCGCGAAGACATCGCGCTGCGCGTCGCCTTCGAACTCGAACGCCAAGGTATCGCGACGGCACCTGTCGCCGGAATTTAGGAAAGAGCACGCAGATGGATGTCGATATTCCCGACGTGAAGGCCGAGTTGACCGCGATGTTCGCGCGCTACGAGACGGCGCTGACGACCAACGACGTCGAAACGCTCGACGAGTTGTTCAAGAACGCGCCTTACACGGTGCGCTACGGGGCGGCCGAAAATCTCTACGGCTATCTCGAAATCGCGGCGTTCCGCGCGGCCCGGCCCAGCGTGGGCCTTCAGCGCACGCTGGAAAAGACGGTCATCACGACCTTCGGGCGCGATTTCGGCACGGCGTCGACGATGTTCCGGCGCGGCCCCGGCCGCGTGGGCCGCCAGATGCAAACCTGGGTGCGTTTCCCCGAAGGCTGGCGCGTCGTCGCGGCCCACGTGTCGATCATCGACGAACCGAAGGGTTGATGAAGCTATGAGCCAGGAGCTGAAATGTCCCCGATTGAAAATGGGGGAGCGGGAATTTCATTGAGCATTAGCGTCATTGCGCTATGGCAAATTCCAATAATTGAAATCGCTTCATCTACATTCAGGTGGTCTTCTGGATGGATAAGCGGATTTCTATGAGAATCTTTAATTAAAGTGAGTGTTTCAATTATTGTCTTATCAATTCCAAGTCTTTCATCTTTTAACCTTGAAATATAGGTACCTAAAGGAATCCCTTCTTTTCCAGGTTCTATGGTGATGTGGAGCTTTGCGAATGCCCGAACTGTGTGCTCCAAAACTCTGAAGGTATGGAATGCGCATGCGTTCGGCATTTCAAATGCCAAACACTTAGCTGCATCAATCGAATCTTGAATGGCATTCGGAACTTTTCTGCCAAGCTCAGAAGGGAATAAAGTGAAGCCTTCTGAAAGCAGGGCTTTTATGTCGTACGCGCCCTTTCGTTGGACAAGATATATGTCGAGGATGCTCATTTCAGCGAGCATCGGCGCTAAATAGCCACGCAGACTTTCTTGCGCGAATAAAATCGTCCAACGTCCTATTACGTCGTCTGGACTTCCTTCGAGAAGACCCTTTGTTTGATTTAAGAATGTAGTGGCTAAATTTCGAGAGCTTTTAAAATGCGGCGCATATAAGGCCCCATTTTCAAATTGTCGAACAAAGCTAACTATGTGGTCTGTTTGCCATCGAATATCTCCACGGCGTTTATCTTCAGCGATATCGATATTTAGGAAAGAGCTAACAGCTTGTCCAAATGAATAAATGAATGGGAGGCTAATTCTTTCCATTTTTTAGTATAAGCAAGCATAGATTTAAAAGTCAATTTCTCACGCCTCATTGGTTTACTAAGCCGCCGCTTGCTGGAGCGCGCCGAACGCCGCGAGGATCGTCTGTTTGCGGTCGAGATTGAGGCCTTCGGCGGCCGAGCCCAGGCGCCCGATACGCTCCCAGGCTTGGACCCAGGCTTGGGCGCCGCGCGCGGCGGCACGGGCGGCCAGCGCATGCTCCTCCGGCAAAGCGGCGGGCTGACCCGCCGCCGATTTGGCGAGGCGATGGACGAGCCCGCCCATGAGGTCGAGCGCGGTGCGCAAGCTCGCCGCCGCGTCCTCCCCGCCCCGCGCCAATTGGTCGGCGAAACGCTGCACGGCCAGCGCGTCGAGCTTGGGCAGATCGGCGACCAGCGCCAGCACTTCGCGATAGAGTTCCGCCCCGCCGCGATCGGCGAGGTCCATCGCGCGGCCGATCGAGCCGTCGGACAACGACGCCAGCACCGCGCGCTCGTCGCCGGGGATTTCGGGGCGATAGCGCGACAGCAGCGTCACGACCTTCGCCTCGGGCAATGGTTGCAGGAACAGCATGCGGCAGCGCGAGCGGATCGTCGGCAGCAAGCGCCCGGCGGCGTGCGTCACCAGCAGCAGCAGCGCTTGCGGCGGCGGTTCTTCGAGGGCTTTCAAAAGCGCGTTGGCACCCTCGGTATTCATTTCGTCCGCCGCATCGACGACGACGACGCGCCACGCCCCTTCGGCCGGCGTCATATGCAGGAATTGGACGACGCCGCGAACGTCGTCGACCGGGATTTCGCTGCGCATCTTGCCGGTCTTCGGATGGACCGTGCATTCGGCCACGCTCATGTCGGAATGCCCGCCCGACGCGACGCGGCGATAGATCGGATCGGCCGGTGACAAGGCGATCGAACTCGGCTGCGCGGGCGCGCCGAATAACGAATCCCCTTGCGGCTTGGCGCCTTCCGCCAGCACGAAGCGCGCGAAGCGATAGGCGAGCGTCGCTTTGCCGATACCGCGCGGGCCCGCGATCAGCCACGCATGCGGCAGTTTGCCCGAGTTCCACGCCGACAGCAGCGTCGCTTCGGCCGATTCATGGCCGATGAGATCGGGATTGGCGCGGGGGCTGCGTTGGAATTCGCCGGGATCGGACATTGCGCGCCGATTTTAGCGCGCGGCGGCGAGCGGGGGAAAGCGTTTGACGAGGGCGCGCCAAATCCGCGCTTCGACTTGGTCGAGCGAGCCGCGCGCGTCGATCACGGCGCAGCGTTTGGGCTCGGCCTTGGCGATGGCGCGGAAACCTTTGCGCACGCGCGCGTGGAAGTCGCGCCCAAAACGCTCGAAACGCGTTTCGGTCCCGGCACGGGCACCGGCGCGCGCCAAACCGTCGGCGACCGGAATATCCAGGATCAGCGTGAAATCGGGTTTGAACGCGCCCAGCGACGCGCGATGCAGCGATCTGACGAAGGCGGGGCCGAGGCCATGCGCGTAGCCCTGATAGGCCATCGTCGAATCGGCGAAGCGGTCGCAAAGAACCCACGCGCCCGCATCGAGGGCGGGTTTGACGAAGCGGTTCACATGTTCGACGCGCTGGGCGTAGTTGAGCAACGCTTCCGATTGCGGCGACCAGCGGCCGGGATCGCCTTCGACCAGCAGCTTGCGCAACGTCGCGGCTTGTTCGATCGAACCGTCCGTCGGCCCGCCGGGTTCGCGCGTGCGGCGAATGTCGAGCCCCAGCGCCGCCAGACGCGCCGCCAGACGCGCGATCTGCGTGGATTTGCCGGCCCCTTCCCCGCCTTCGAAGGTGACGAAGCGGCCGCGCGCGGTCATTTCCGCGCGCCGAAGACCAGATAATTGACGGCCGCACTCATCCGTCCGCCGAAGCCGAGCTTGTCCACGCTTTCCGACGCGATCAGCGGCACTTCGACCGGTGTCACGCCCGGCGCGGACATCGTGACCTTGCCCAATACCTGGCCCGCCTGAATGGGGGCGGCGACCGGATTGTCGTAGACGATCTTCGCCTGAAGCTGCGGGCGCAAGCGGCGCGGCATGGTGATTGCCACGTCCTGCGCGGTCAGCAGCGACATGCCCGATTTCTGGCCGAGCCAGATATCCACGCGATCGACTTCTTGGCCGGCCGTGAACAGCCGGTATGTCTGGAACTCGCGGAAGGCCCAATCGATCATCCGTTCGGATTCTTCGGCGCGCGCGCGCATCGACGCCCAGCCGTTGAAAACAGCGATCACGCGCCGCCCGTCGCGCCGCGCCGTGGCGGTCAATCCATAGCCGGCCGCGTCGGTGTGGCCGGTCTTCATGCCGTCGGCGCCGGTGTTGCGATAGAGCAGCGGATTGCGGTTGCCCTGCTTGATCTCGCGCCCCGTGCGATCGTCGCGCCCGAAGGTGAAATCGAGTTCGCTGTAGTAGTGAAAATATTCCGGGAAGTCGTCGATCATCCGCTTGGCGAGCGTGGCGAGGTCGCGCGCGCTCATATAATGATCGGGGTCGGGCCAGCCGGTCGAATTGCGGAAATTGGAATCGCGCAGGCCGATATGCCGCCCCTCGGCCGTCGCGAGTTCGGCGAAGGCTTCCTCGCTGCCCGCCAGCGCTTCGGCCAGCACGATGCACGCGTCGTTGCCCGATTGGATGATCATGCCGCGGATCAGGTCTTCGACTTTCACGCGCCCGCCCAGCGGCACGAACATTTTCGAGCCCTGCATGCGCCACGCGCGCTCGGACACCGGCAGCATGTCGTCGAGCGCCAGACGCTTTTCCTTGATCGCCTTGAAGACCATATAGGCGGTCATGATCTTGCTCATCGACGACGGCGGCATGCGCTCGTCCGCGTTGCGGTCGAGCATCACGAAACCGGTCTGGTAATCCATGACCAAAATTTGACGCGCGGTCATCTCCGGCACGCCGTCGGAATTGACCGCTGGCTGGCGCGCGGGCGCCGACCGTTGGGCGACGGTCGGCGGCTGCGCTTGGCGCTGCTGTTGTTGCTGCTGCTGCTGTTGCTGACGTTGCTGGGCCTGCGCTGGTTCCGGCGCCAGGACGGGAGCGGCCGCCAGCGCAACGGCCAGGACGAGGGGCAATACGGGCAACATAGACTCGCCTTTCAATCGACGACGATTCGCGCTTCGGGAACTTCGCTGCCCAATGTGGCCAAAACGCGGTCGGCCTCGGTTACATCGGCGATCGGTCCCAAACGCACCCGGTAAATCTGCGCGCCGTTGACGCTGGCCGGAATCACCTTGGTCGAGCCGTAGCGCGACAGGCGAACCGACAGGCGATAGGCGTTCTCGTAATTGCCGAAGGCGCCGGCCTGGACCCACAAACTCGAGGCGCGCGGCGCGGTCTGCGTCAGCGTCGGACGCGCCATCGCTTGCTGTTCGACCGGCAGGGCCGCGACTTCGCGCGACGCCAGTGCCGGCGGCGCCGCGTTTCGGCCGTTGACCACAGGGGCGCCGCGCGAGGACGCGGCCGTTGCCGGGGCTTGCGGCGCGGGGGCCGGGTCGTTCGCGGCCTGGGTCTGAATTGGGGCGGCGCGTTGGGCGAGCGGCGCTTGGCGCGCGTTGTTGGGCGCCCGCGCGTTGCCGGCGTTCTGTTGGCCCGGCAGCATTTGCGACGGCGGCGGCAACGTCGAGGATTGCACCGGCCCCGACGAGGCGCGCGCACCGGGCGGCGGCGGCAACGCGTCCGACGCGACTTCCGTGCGCGGCACGGCGGCGAAGGTGCGGTTCTCGTCGCGGCCGGTCAAAGCGAGTTTCAACTGCCGGCTTTCGTCGGCCATCAACTCGACCTTCACGCGGGCCGTGCCCTGCCCCTCGAAGCCGAGCAATTGGGCGGCACGGCGCGATACGTCGATGATGCGCCCGCGCGCGAACGGACCGCGATCGTTGACGCGCAGCACGATCGAGCGGCCGTTTTCGATATTCGTCACGCGCACGAGGCTGGGCATCGGCAGCGTGGTATGCGCGGCCGTCAGCGAATTCATGTCGTAGAGTTCGCCGTTCGCGGTCAGCCTGCCGTGGAAATCCGTGCCCGAACGCTCGCCGCCGTAGAACGAGGCGATGCCGGTTTCGACGTAGTTCCAATCCTCGGCCGGATAATACCAAACGCCTTGGATCTGGTAGGGATCGCCGACCTTATAAATGCCCTGCGCGCGCGCGGGTTGCTCGGGCGCCGGCTCGGCCCCTTGCATCGACTTGACCGCCGTCGCTCCCAGCTTCAACTGCGAGCAAGCGCCAAGTGCAAGCATGATCGCCAGCAGCGCGCCGGCGCGAGAGAACGATGAAATCCGCATGAAGCCGGCCCGGACCGGTCCTAAAAACGCGGCGAATCGCCTCGATTCGCCTATCGGTGAAAATTAAACCTCGCCGATACGGTCGGCAAGGTGGCCGACCGACAAAGCGAAATTCACCGACCGGTTCCAGCGCATAATGCTGCGGAAATTATTGTAGACGACGAAGGCGCGCCCGCCCTCGCCCATCGGCTGGACGATCGACGCCGGCAGATCCGGACCGGCCGGCAAATCGCCGCCATTGGGCATCCGCACGCCCAGGCTTTGCCATTCGGACAGCGGCTTGGTGACCTTGTTGTGGTCGACGAGATCGCGCGCGAAACCGGCGGGCAGCGAAACCTGGCGACCCCAATTCTCGGTCCCGCGCCAATTGGCTTTGATCAGATAATTGGCGATCGAGGCGAAGACGTCCGGCCGACTTTGCCAGATATCCGGGTGCCCGTTGCCGTCGAAATCAACGGCATAGGCCAGATAGGACGACGGCATGAACTGGCACTGGCCCATCGCCCCCGCCCAGGATCCGCGCATGTCCGACGCTTTGGCGTGGCCGCGATCGACGATGCGCAGCGCGTTGAACAATTCCTCCCGGAAAAACGCCGCGCGCCGCCCGTCGTAAGCCAGCGTGGCGAGCGCCGCGAACACGTTGAAGCCGCCCGTGTTGGCGCCGAAATTCGTTTCGATCGCCCACAGCGCCACGATGAAACGCGGCTGCACGGGAAAACGCTGCGTCACGCGGTCGAGCAGCTCGGCGTTTTCCTTCACCCGGTCGCGCCCGTTGCGCACGCGCTGGTCGTTGACGACGCGCGCGAGATATTCCTCGAAGGTCAGGCGGATCTCGGGTTGGGCGCGGTCCAGTTCCAGCACGCGCGCGATCGGCGAAACGCCGCGCAACCCGTCGTCCAGCGTCGAATCCTTCAAGCCCTTCTGGCGGCCCTCGGCGCGCAGATCGCGCAGCCACGCATCGAAAGGCTGGTCGTTCGCCAGGGCGAAGCCCGGCAGAGAAGACGCGGCGGCAAGGCCCGCCAGAACGGCGCGGCGATTCGGAAAATACGTCATGGGGAATTTCATGCCATGCTCCCTTGAGTCTTGGCAATGCGTAGCGCTTCGTGCGGCTTGCCATGTTGCCATTGCGGCAAAAAAGGGGCAGTTTCCCCGCACTTTGCGGAACCTAACGACAGAACTTCCCGATTCGCCGCGCGCCCAAGCGCTGCTCGCCCGCGTGTTCGGCGCGCGTGCGGCGGGCGCAAGGATCGACGCGCCGATCGACGGCGCCATCAACCGCACCTTTCCGGTGCGGCTGGACGATACGCGCTATGCGTTACGCTTGCGCGTCAACGAAGCGGGCTTCCGTTACGAAAAAGGCATCGCCAAAAGCGCGCTGGTCGGTGCGATCCACGCGGCCAAGCGCGATGGCGCCTCCGATCGCGATGCCGCCGCCGCCAAGCCCAACGGCAAGGCGCCGCCGCACGCGCCGCAGCTCCATCATTGGAGCGACGGCGACGATTTGTGGTCCCTGCCTTGGGAAATCGCCGGATGGTGTCCGGGCGATGCGATCGGGGCGGCCGGCGCCACGCCGTCGGCCGACGCGCTCGCCCGCGCCGCGCACGCCATCGCCGATATTCACGCCGTCGCGTTCGACGGCGGCAAGGCCGATTTGCTGAACCTCGCCGGGCCCGATCAGGATTTCGCGTCCTGGGTCGGCGGGGCGATCGAACGCGAGCTTGCGCGCGGCCCCGTGCCCGGCGCCATCGACGGCTATGCCCGCGCCATCGCCCGCAAGGCGAAGAACGCCGCGCGATGGACCCTGGTGCATAACGATCTGCATGGTTTGCATTTGATCGACGATGCGGCGACGCAAAGGCTTTGGATCATCGATTGGGACAACGCGCTGGTCGCCCCGCCCGAACTCGATTTCGTCAAGCTGAAGCACTGGACGCGCATCGACGCCGCCACGGGGCATTTATCGGCCGACGCGGCGATGTATGGCGCGATCCTGTCCGCGTACGAAACCAAGACCGGCCGCAAACTCGACGCCGACGTGTTCGCCGCGTGCGAGGCGTTGTGGCTGCTGCGCGTTTGGCGCTTCGAAAGCGAACGGCGCGAACAAGGCCGCCCGACGCCGATCCTGTTCGCCGGGCCGGAAATCTATCGCGCGGCGCTGGACCGTTTGGCGGAGGCCGCATGAAAGGCGCCATTGCGATCATCCCCGCGCGCTACGGCTCGTCGCGCTTCATCGGCAAGCCTTTGGCGAAAGTCGCGGGCGTGGAGATGATCCGCCGCGTCTGGGCGATCGCCATGGCGGCCGAAGGTGTCGGCCGCGCCGTGGTCGCGACAGACGATGCGCGGATTTTCGACGCGGTGCGCGGCTTCGGCGGCGAAGCGGTGATGACGCCCGAAAGCTGCCGCAACGGCACCGAGCGCACCCATGCGGCCGCCGTCGCGCTCGGCTTGGGCGACGCGGACGTGATCAACCTGCAAGGCGACGCGGTGCTGACCCCGCCTTGGGTGATCGGCGCGCTGGCGACGGAACTCGCGCGCGATAAATCCGTGCGCACCGCCACGCTCGCCACGCGCATGACGCCCGAAACGATCGACGCCTTGCGCAAGCAGAAGGCGGCGGGCCAAGCCGGCGGCACGACCGTGACCTTCGATAAATTCGGCGACGCGCTTTATTTCTCGAAGGCGATCATTCCCTTCGTGAAGAAGCCCGACGGCGGGCCGCCGATTTGGCGCCATATCGGCATCTACGCCTTCCGCGCGGAAACGCTGGCGGAGTATGTGACGCTGCCGATGGGCCCGTTCGAGAAGGCCGAGGAGCTGGAACAGCTTCGCGCGCTCGAGAACGGCATCAAGATGCGCGTGGTACCCTGCGAGTATCGCGGCCGCACGCATTGGTCGATCGACAGTCCCGACGATCTGACCCAGGCCGAAACGATCATCGCGCGCGAAGGCGAGTTGCTGCCCGTCTATGACGGCACGGCGAAGGTCGCATGATGCGCCCCGGGATGCGAAAAGTCCTGTTCACCCGTCACGGCAACACCTTCGCGCCCGGCGAGAAAGTCGTATGGGTCGGCCTGCGCAGCGACTTGCCCTTGGTCGCCAAGGGTCTGGATCAAGCGCGGCTGTTCGGCGAGGCCGTGCGCGCCGCCGGTTTGGCGGTCGGCCCGTTGCGGTCGGGCCCGTTGAAGCGCACGCGCGAGTATTTGCGCGTCGCGTTCGATGCGGCCCCCGAGATCGACGATCGCTTGGCCGAGATCGATTACGGCAAATGGGAAGGTCGTACGACCGACGACGTCGCGGCGGAAGTCGGCGCCGAGATGGTCGAGGCGTGGAGCAAGCGCGGCGTGTGGCCGCGTTTGCAAGGCTGGAAGCCCGATCTCGACAAGCTCGAAGCCAATATCGGCGAGGTGATCGCCGATCTCGCCGCGATGACCGAGACGACGATCCCGGTCATCTGCACATCGCAAGGGATTCTGAAATTCGTCGCCAAGCGCGACGCGGAATTCCATGCGCGCGGCCTGTCGCAGGCCGACGGCAAGGGCATGGCGGTCGCGACGGGATCGTGCTGCGGCGTTTCGATCGATAGCGGGCGCCTGCGCGTCGATTTCTGGAACGAAGCGCCCATCCCCGCCCGCCTCAAGACCTGGGCGGAAGCCTGATTTATTCCGAGGGCGACGGCGTTTCCGCCGGTGCCGGGGCGGCTTCCTCCGCCGGGGTATCTTGTTGTTGCGCCGCCGGTTGCGCAGGTTCCGGGGCTTCGCCTTCGGGCTTGGGCGCTTCGGGCCCCGGGAACAAAGTGTCGGTGCGCTTCAAGTACCAGTAATAGCCGAGGCCCATATACTCGCGGATCGCCTCGGACAGGTAATTGAGATTGTAGCCCAAGCGGAACTGGCTATCGAACGGCCGCTCGGGATCGGTCGCGTAATCGATCGGATAGGGAATCAAATTCGGCCATCCGGCTTTGCGGAACGTGCCGATCGCGCGCGGCATATGGCGGGCCGAGGTGATCAGCAGCCAGGCTTCCTCGGGCTCCGGCTTGATCATTTCGAGGCTGAGGCGCGCGTTCTCGAACGTGTTGCGCGACTTGTCCTCGAAGATGATCCGCGTGGTGTCGAGGCCGATGCGCGCGAAGATGCGGCGCACGACGTCGGCTTCCGTGTCGCGGCCGTCGATCAGCTCGATCGAGCCGCCGGTGAACACATGGCGCGCCATCGGATAGCGCCTGGCGAGTTCGACGAACGCGTCGAGGCGCGGACTGCCCGCGGCGAGCAGCGAGGACGGCACGCCGCGCTTGCCGATCACGTCGTAATCGATGACGCCGCCGAGCACGAGAATGCCGTCGATGCGCGGCGGCAGCGTGACGACCGGCGGAAACCGGTCTTCGATCGGCCGCAGCGCCATTTGCCCGATGGGATAGAGCGCCACGGCCGTGGTCAACACGGCGGCGACGCAGACCAGGAATCGGCCCAAGCGCCACCAGCGCGTCCACAGCACGAAGCAGCCCGCCACCCAGATCGAAAGCAGCAAACTGGCCGGTTCGGCGATCAGCCAGACCAGCTTGGAAAGCCAGAGTTGGAAGTCGATAGTCATTGCGGCTTGCATCGGGGCGGGCACTCTACGCGCCCGCACCGGTTCAGGGCAACTGACGGAAAACTCAAACCAAGCGGCGCGTTGCGGGCAGCCGCATCGTAATGCGCGTGCCCTCGCCCGGCGCGCTTTGGATATCGAGCGTGCCGCCATGCAGCTCGGTCAGCGCCTTGGCGATCGGCAGCCCCAAACCGATGCCGCTTTCCCGCGCGACGAACGGATTGTCGGCGACGCGCATATAGGGCTTCTGCGCGCGCGCGATATCCTCCGCCGACATGCCCACACCGGTATCGGCCACGCGGATATAGGGCCCGTCCGAATCCTCGCCCGCGTCGACGCGGATCGTGCCGCCGGGCTTGGTGAACTTCACCGCGTTCGACAAAAGATTCGTGCAGATCTGGCGCAGCTTGGTGGGGTCGGCCTGGACGCGCAACGCGGGGTCGGTTTCATGCGACAACGCGATGCGTTTGGATTCCGCCTGTTTGCGCACCATGCGCAAACTCGCCTCGACCGCTTCGGCCAAGCGCGAGGGCTCCTCCGTCAACGGCAATTTCCCGGCTTCGAGGCGGGAGAAATCCAGAATGCCCTGGATAACAGCTTGAAGATGGAACGCCGCTTGGACGATGTCGTCGAGATAGCCGCGTTCGCGCGGTTCGAGCCGGTCGCTCGCCTTGATCTGCAAAAGCTCGGCGAAGCCGATGATGGCGTTGAGCGGCGTGCGCAACTCGTGGCTCGTATGGGCCAGGAACTCGCTTTTGGCGTAGTTGACGCGCAACGCCTCGTCGAGCTGTGCACGCAAGCCGGCTTCGGCCGTGTCGGACGCGTTGTGGGTTTCGGCGGTCATACCCGTCAGACTGGCCGCTGGGGGTTAAGGAAACGTGTCCATGGCCCGAATTCCCCGGTCGAAATTGCCGCAGGCCCGCCGATCGGGCAAACCGCCCGTCGGAACGGTGGCATTGCCGTGCCATGCCGTGCCGGGCGATACGGCGAGACATCGGGGGACGCGGCGGCGGACGCAAAAGCGCGCGGCTTGCGCCGCGGCCGGAATTTCCATAGGAACCGGGAACCGCGCGCCGGAGGGGTGGCCGAGCGGTTTAAGGCACCGGTCTTGAAAACCGGCAAGGCGGCAACGTCTTCGTGGGTTCGAATCCCACCCCCTCCGCCAGATTTGCGCGGGCCCTTCGGTCCCCGGCAAATCCGGCGACGGCGATCCCGGCAAGTATACAAGTTTAACGGTCTCGATCGGGCGCGACTCAACTCCTCCCTCGCCATTTCGCCGTACGAGTGGATCGCGTTTTCGCGCAAGCGATCGACATGAACACGATGCTGCTCGATCAAGGTCCGCGCGGTGATGGCTGGCGGGTCTACGGCAAGACCAGAAGCCCCCGCCGGCCGCGATGCGCTGCTGCGCGATCTGTTCGGCGCCGGGGGGCCCTAGAAACCCGTGCGTACTCTTTCCGTTCCAGAAGTGATCCCGGTACAGCGCGGCGGAGCTCGTGGTATTGTATCCGCCGGTACCCGCGTGCGAGAGTGATTCGCCGCGTAAAAACAAAAGCATCGCCATACGTTAAGACTTTCGCCGCCCTTCTCCAATCGCCGATCACAGACGCTGATGGACGCGCCCACCAATCCGAGAACCGACGAAGAGACTCTGATCTCCGACATCGACCGCATCAAGCGGACGGGTAACACCGTTCCGCGCATGGCGGTCGTTCTGTCGATGAAGCGCTCGCAATGGTTCAACCGCCGGCGCGAGAATTTCTACGTCGTGTTCCACGCGATCCGCGAAATGGTCGGCCGCCTCGAAGGCAGCGTCTACCAGCTCGCCAATTTCGACATCGTCTTCATCTTCCGCGTCGACAATCCCAACCAGTTCGAAAGCGTGGTGACCGAGCTCGACGAGCTGTTGCGCCGCCACTCGGTCGCCACGGGTTTGCCCGACGAGGAAATCGAAGAGAGCTGCACCTGGTACAATTTCGAAACGCAGTTCAACGATTTCCACGATTACGCGCGCGCGGCGCTCGAGGATTACAAGAGCCAGCAGGACGCGCGCACCCGCGCCCTTCAGCGCGCCGGGGCCGGCGCCCCGCCGCCGTTGTTCGCGCAAAACTTCCAGGCTTTCACCGCATCGTCGCTGACCGCGATGGAGGAAGCGTTCGGCAAGGCGGACATCAAATCGTTCCTGCGCAATCAGCCGATCTGCATCGCGCTGACCGGCAACCAATTGCGCCCGATCTTCCGCGAGTATTTCTTTTCCGTGAACGACGTGCGCAATCTGATGCAGCCGCGCCTCAACATGCGCGGCCAGCGCGGCCTGCTGCAGATGCTGTTCCGCACGTTCGATCACCGCCTGTTGCGCGCGTTGCAGGAAGGCTATCTGGGCAAGACGTCGGGCAACATCTCGATCAATCTGACGGTCGAGACGGTGCTGTCGGACAAGTTCCGCGAATTCGATCAGCGCATCGGCACGTTCCTCGCGAAGGGCAACATCATCGTCGAGTTGCCGCGCTTCGACGTGTTCGCCGATCTCGAAAGCTACAACCGCGCGGTCGACGTGCTGCAGAAATCCGGGTACCGCACGCTGCTCGACGGGCTCACCCCCGACGTGCTGACCTTCTTCCGCCGCGCCGATCTGCGCGCCGATCTCGTCAAGATGGTCTTCATGAAGGACCATGCCGAGGATTGGAAGATGCGCGGTCTCGGCGCCATGCTGGCCGAAGCCGACATCAACCGCATCATCATGAGCCGCTGCGAAACGCCGATGGCTTTCGAACTCGGTCAGGCCGTCGGCATCCGCATGTTCCAAGGCTGGCATATCGACGCGCTGATGCGCGCCCAGGCCCCGGCGGTCGGCGCGCCCCGCCCCTGATGCGGCTCGCCGATCTTCAAACCCCCTGCCTCGTTCTCGATCGTGCGGTTCTGACGCGCAACATCGCGCGCATGAACGCCCGCGCGCGCGAACTGGGCGTGACTCTCCGCCCGCATATGAAGACCGCGAAATCGGCGGAAATCGCGCGCCGCGTGCATGGCGGTGCGATCGGCCCGATCACCGTCTCGACGCTGGCCGAAGCGGAATACTTCGCCAAGCACGGCTTCGTCGACATCGTCTACGCGGTCGGGATTTCGCCCGACAAGCTCGACCGCGCCGCGAAGCTGATGCAAGGCGGCGTCGATCTTAAAATCCTCACCGACGAAATCGGCGTCGCGCAAGCCGTCGCCGAACGCGGCAAGGCGCTGGACGTCAAATTTCGCACATTGATCGAGATCGAAACCGGGGGCGAGCGCGCGGGCGTGCTGCCCGCCGCGCCCGAGCTCGACGAAATCGGCCGTATCCTCGACGAGGCCGGGATGCTCGCGGGCGCGCTCGCCCATGCGGGCCATTCCTACGGCGCCGACGGCATTTCCGAGATTCAGGAAATCGCCGAGGACGAGCGTGCGGGCGTCGTCGCAGCCGCCGAACGCTTGCGCGCGCAAGGCCGCAAGGTGGAGATCGTCAGCGTCGGCTCGACGCCGACGGCGCTTTACGGCAAGCACCTTGCCGGCGTCACCGAAATGCGGCCCGGCAATTTCGTGTTCTTCGATCTGTTCCAGACCGGGATCGGCAGTTGCCAAATCGGCGACGTCGCGGTCGGCGTTCTGACGACGATCACGTCGCATCGCACCGCGCGCAAACAAATCCTGCTCGACGCCGGCGCGCTCGCCCTGTCGAAGGATACCGGCGCCAACCGGCATATGGACGCGGGCTATGGCTTGCTGCGCCCCGCCACGGGCGCTTTGCCGGAAAAGCCGCTCGCGATCCTCGACGTGCATCAGGAACACGGGATCGCGAGCTACGCGCGCGGGCTCGACCAGGTCGATCCCTTCCCTTACGCCGATTATCCCGTCGGCGGGCGCGTCGTCGTGCTGCCCAATCACGTCTGCATGACGGCGGCGATGTACGATCGGTATCACGTCATCGACGGCTCGGATGAGGTGATCGAAATGTGGGACCGCGTTAACGGCTGGTAGAAACGCCCGGATATTTCGGGTTCGTCAGCGCCGTCCTCGCGCGCGCGTTTTCGCGCAAAGCGCCCGCCAAGCCTTGATCGGCGTCATGCTTGCCCGCCCGGATCGCGGCGACGAGTTGCTTGCCCGCCGAAGGATCGATGCGCGGCGTTGCGGTTTTCTCCAATTCGCGCCCGGCGATCGAAAGCGCGTTCGCGACCATCAGGGAGTCCAGGCGCTTTTCCTCGGGCAGCAGCGACAGAAGATTCTTGGTCAGCGCGTCGCGCGCGATGCCGAGAAGTTCGAGCGCGTCGGCGCGGTCGCCCGGCAACGCCGGTAGATCGAAATCCGGTACCGCATCGGGCGCGATCTCGTTCAGCAATTCGAATTCGAGTTCGGCGATGCGCCGCCCGGTGAGTGCGAGGTCGAGCGACGCTTCCCCCCCGCCGACGAATCGCTCGCCCTGTTGGAGGGCGATCACCGCCCAGCGCGCATGGGCCATGATTTCCCAATAGCGCAAGATTTCGGGCGCGATCGCGCGGCCGTAACCCGCGAGGAAATCCTCGCGCGCACCGATGCCGCCCGCCGCGCGGTCCCAGCGGCCGAAGCGCCAGCATTTGGCGCAGAACCAGCCGAGATCCTCGTCGGGGTCGCTCCAGCCCGCGAATTCCCAATCGAGAATGCCGGTGAGCCCCTCGTCGTCGGCCATGTAGTTGCCGGTGCGGAAATCGCGATGGCAGAGCGCGATGGCGCCCTTCGCCGGCGCGTTCAACTCCAGCCAGCGCAACGCGAATTCGAGTGCGGGGCGCGGATCGCGATACGTATCGAGCCACGCGCGATACTCGCCGATCGAAGCCAAGGCGGGCGACGTATCGAGCGGCTTGAGGAACGAAAGATCGTCGCGCGGCGGCGCGATCTTGTGCAGCTTGGCGAGTTCCGCGCCCAGATCGCGCGCGAGAGTCGCGCGGTCGCCAGACCATTTGCGGTCGTCGGTCAGGATATGGCCGAGCGCCGTGCCCTCCAGCCGCCGCATCACGTAGAACGGTTTACCGATCACGCCCGCATCGGCGCAAGCGCCCAGCGGCTCGGGCACTTTGACGCCCGCGTCGAACGCGGCTTTCAGGATCGCGTATTCGGCGGCACGGCTATGGCTGACGGCGACACCCGTGGGCGCGTCGGTGCGCAACACGCACGGGATCACGCCTTCGTATTTTCCGCCGCGCACGCGCGCGTCGAAGGCCCAGTTTTCCTGAATGGCGCCGCCCGACAGCTTGTGAAGCCGCGCGACCTGAACCTGATTGGCGCCGAGCGCTCCGATCAGCCATCCCGCCAGAATGGGCGACGCGGTCGCCGGATTCAGCGCCACGCCCAGAACTCCGTGCCTTCCTTGGCGAGGAACTTGGCGAGTACCATCTTGTGCACTTCGGAAGCACCATCGACCAAGCGCGCTTGGCGCGCGTAGCGATACATCCATTCGAGCTTCAAGTCGCGCGAATAGCCCTTGGCGCCGAACAACTGGATCGCCGTGTCGATCGATTTATGCAGTACGTCGGCGACGGCGACCTTGGCCATCGACACTTCCTTGCGCGCGAAATCGCCTTGATCGAGTTTCCAGGCCGCGCGCATCGTCAGCAGGCGGCCGATCTCGATATTCATCGCCGCCTCGCCCAGCATCCATTGCACGCCTTCATGATCGATCAGCTTGGCGCCGAAGCTTTTGCGCTGTTCGACGTATGGCAACGCGATTTCCAGCGCGCGGCGCGACATGCCGAGCCAGCGCATGCAATGCGTGAGGCGCGCGGGGCCGAGGCGGATCTGCGTCGCCTTCAAACCGTCGCCGACATCCATCAAGCGGTCGGTATCGTCGATCTCCAGCCCGTCGAACTCGATCTCGCAATGGCCGCCATGTTCTTCCGGCCCCATGATCGGGATGCGCCGCACGATCCGCCAGCCCGGCTGTTCGGCGTGGAACAGAAACGCGGACAGACCCTTGCGCGAATCGTTCGACGTGCGCGCGATCAGGATGAAGTGCTTCGCCTCGCCCGCCCCGGTGATGAACCATTTGCGGCCTTTAACGATCCACTTGCCGCGCCGCTTCGTCGCGGTCGTCAGCATCATCGTGGGATCCGAGCCGGAGCCGGGATGCGGCTCGGTCATCACGAAGGACGAGCGCACGCGCCCGTCGACGATCGGCAGCAGCCATTTCTTCTTCTGCGCGGCCGTGCCGACCTTGGCCAGCAGCATCATGTTGCCGTCGTCGGGGGCGGCCGAGTTGAAGGTAACGGGCCCGAACAGCGCGCGGCCCATTTCCTCGTAGCACACGGCCATCGACGCCATGTCGAGCCCGGCGCCGCCGTATTCCTTGGGCGTTTGCAGCGCCCAAATCCCCGCCTTCTTCGCCTTGGCGCGCAGCTTGGCAAGCGTGTCGAGCCGCACGTTTTCGCCGTCGCCCCAATTGATGTCGTGATCCTCCAGCGGGATCAGCTCCTTCTCGACGAAGGCGCGGATCGCCGCACGGGTTTTCTCGACTTTCGGGGCGAGGGCGAAATCCATGGCCGCTCCTTACGGCTTGAAGAACGGCGCGTTGACCAGCAGCGTGTTCTCCATGCGCTGCAGCAGCGGCGACGCCTTGGTCAGATACGCCTTCCATGCCGGATCGGCGCCGAGCGTCGCGCGGCGCGCCGCGCGGTCGGCCGCGTCCTTATAGGCCCACAGATGCAGGATTTGGTTGAGGCCGCCGATGTCGGATTGATAGTAGCCGACGCAATTGCCCAAGGTCTTCGACTGCACGGGCCAACCTTCTTCCTTGTAGAGCTTGAAGAACTCGCCGAGCTTGCCGTGCTTGAAGGTGTAGAGGCGGAAATCGACCAGCCCGTAGCCGCCCTGGCTATGGCCTTCGGCCGGCCAGAACGGCACGTTCTTCATGATCGTGTTGTTCTGCGCCACGAACGTACCGGCGTTTTCCTTCATCCAGGTTTGCCAGACCGGATCGGCATAGAGCGCGTCGCGCTTCGCCTGCCGCTCGGCGATATCCTTGTAGCCCCAAAGATGGACGACCGTGTTCACCACGCCCGTTTCGACCATGTAGTAGCCGAGCGGCTGGCCGAGATGTTTGGTCTGCGTCGCGAACGCCTGGGCTGCATAATCGGCGAAATATTTCGGCACGAGACCCGGCTGGGCCGTGTAGGTGCGGACATCAACGATCATAGTTTCGGCAACTCCCTTAGAGAAACGACAGCGTATGCCCGCCGTCGACGACCAGAACCGCGCCCGTCATGTAGCGCCCGGCATCGGCGGCAAGCAACAGCAATGCGCCGTCGAGGTCTTCGGGCCGCCCGAAGCGGCCCATCGCCACACGCTCGACCATCTTGGCGCCGGCGGGCGAGTTGAGATACTCGCGATTGAGATCCGTTTCGATGTAGCCGGGCGCGATCGCGTTGACGCGGATACCGTCCTTCGCCGCGACCAGCGCCAGCGTCTGCGTGAGACTGATGAGCGCCGCCTTCGCTGCCGAATAGGCCGGCACGCGCGCCGACACGCGCAACCCCAGGATCGACGCGATATTGACCAGCGATCCGCCATGGCCATGCGTGCGGAACGCGGCGATCGCCGCCCGCGCGACGAGATTGGCACCGTCGAGATTGGTGGCGAGCGTTTCGCGCCATGCCGGATCGTCGATCGCGGCGGCGTTCTCCTTGCGCGCGATGCCGGCGTTGTTGACCACGACGGCGAGCGCGCCGAGCTCCGTCTCCGCTTCGTCGAAGGCGCGCGTCACGCTTTGCGCATCGGTCACGTCCATCGCGACGGGCAGCGCCCTGCCCCCGGCGGCGGCGATTTCGGCCGCGAGCGCCTCCAAGCGATCGACGCGCCGCGCCGCGATGGCGACTTTGGCGCCGGACTTGGCCAGCGTCTTTGCCATATGCGCGCCCAGGCCGGACGAAGCGCCCGTAACGAGCGCCACCTTGCCGCTAAGATCGAATATCGCGCTCACTTGATGTCCTTCGCGCGTTCGCGCAGCGTGAATTTCTGGATCTTGCCGGTCGAGGTTTTCGGTAGCGGTCCAAAAATCACGAATCTTGGCATTTTGTAGCCCGCGATCCGCCCGCGCAGCCATTCCGAAATTTCCTTCGCGGCGACCGGCGAGACTCCGGGCTTCAGCGTGACGAAGGCGCAGGGCGTTTCGCCCCATTTCGCGTCGGGCTTGGCGACGACGGCGGCTTCCATGATCGCGGGATGTTTGTAGAGCGCTTCCTCGACTTCGAGCGAGGAGATGTTCTCGCCGCCCGAAATGATGATGTCCTTCGAGCGGTCCTTGACCTCGACATAGCCGTCGGGATGGCGCACGGCGAGATCCCCGGTCCAGAACCAGCCGCCGCGGAAGGCTTTGCGCGTCGCTTTCGGATTTTTGAGATAGCCCTTCATGATCGTGTTGCCGCGCAAGGCTATCTCGCCCAGCGTCTTGCCGTCGCTCGGCACTTCCTCGCCCGTATCGGAATCGCGCACGGTCAGGTCGTCCGCGGTGATGTAGCGCACGCCCTGACGCGAGATGAGGTTCGCGCGCTGCTCGAGCGGCATATCCGCCCAGCCCGGCTGCCATTCGCAGATCGTCGCGGGGCCGTAACTTTCCGTAAGGCCGTAAAGATGCGTCACGCGAAAGCCGAGTTCCTCCATCGCCGCGATGATCGTCGATGGCGGTGCGGCGCCGCCCGTCGCGACTTCCACGCGATGGGGCAGTTTGCGCTTCACCCCCGCCGGCGCATGGGCGAGCAGGTTCAGCACGATGGGAGCGCCGCACATATGCGTGACCTTGTGGTCGACGATCGCCGGGAAGATCAGCGCCGGATCGACGCGGCGCAGGCAAATATGCGTCGAACCCAGCGCCGTCGCGGCCCAGGTATAGCTCCAGCCCGAGCAATGGAACATCGGCAGCGTCCAGAGATACACGCTCTCCGGCCGCAAACCGAACGCCAGCGCGTTGCCGAGCGCGTTCAGATAGGCGCCGCGATGGTGATAGACCACGCCTTTGGGATCGCCCGTGGTGCCCGACGTATAAAGCAGGCAAATCGCCTGCCATTCGTCCTCCGGCCAGCGGCCGGGATAATCGGGCTCGCCCTGGGTCAGGAAATCCTCGTACTCGACGGCGCCGAGCCTGGCGCCCGCCCCATCGTATTCGGGATCGTCGATGTCGATCACGAGCGGTTTTGCTTTGCACAGACGCAGCGCCGCGTCGGCCGTGACGGAGAATTCGCGGTCGACCAGCAGCACCTTGGCGTTGGCATGGTCGAGAATGAAGGCGATCGTCGCGGCGTCGAGGCGGTAATTGAGCGGATTGAGAATGGCGCCCGCCAACGGCACCGCGTAATGCGCTTCCAGCATCGCTGGAATATTCGGCGCCAGGATCGCGACCGTGTCGCCCTTTTTGACTCCGCGCTTGACGAGGGCCGAGGCGAAGCGGCGCACGCGCGCGGCCATCGCCGCATAGGTGATGGTCGTCCGGCCGTGGACCGAAGCCGCCTTTTTGGGATAGGTCGCGGCGGTGCGGAACAGGAAGGTCAGCGGCGTCAATTGCGCGTAATTCGCCCGAGTTTTGCCGAGGTCGAGCTCGTATGGATCGGGCTTGGTTTTCGCGACCATCGGCATTCTCCCTATCGGCGGCGATTGTCGGGCCCGTCCCCCTCGCCCGTCAACCGCGAGGGTGCTAAGTTCCGCCGATGATCCGCATCGATATCGTCTCCGACGTCGTCTGTCCCTGGTGTTTCGTCGGCAAACGCCGGCTGGAACGCGCGCTGGCCGCCGAGGCGCCCGGCGAAATCGTGGTCGGCTGGCGGCCCTACCAGCTCAACCCCGATCTGCCGCCCGACGGCATGGACCGGCGCGAATATATGCGCGCCAAATTCGGCGAGGAACGGATCGCCGAAATCCACAAGCGCCTGACCGCGATCGGGCTGGAGGAAGGCATTCCCTTCGATTTCGACGCGATCAAACGCGCGCCCAACACGCTGAAGGCGCATCGTCTGATCAAACACGCCGAAGCGAAGGGCCTTCAGGACCAATTGGTCGAGGCGCTGTTCACCGGCTATTTCATGCGCGGGCAGGACGTGGGCGATACGGCCACGCTCGCCGCCATCGCGGGCGAACTCGGCATGGACCCGGCGGGCACGGCCGCGTATCTCGACGGCGCGCAGGACGAAGCCGAGACGCTGGAAGCGATCAATTTCGCCCGCCAGATCGGCGTGCAGGGCGTGCCGTGCTTCATCGTCGAGCGCAAATACGCCGTCTCCGGCGCGCAGCCGCCCGAAGCCTTCGCCGAAGTCTTCGCGCGCGTGCGGGCCGAACGCGAAAACGCTTAGATTTTTCGTAGCGCGCGCCGCACGAGTTTGTCCGCTTCGGCCAGGAAGAACAGCGCCGCCGCCGCCGCGGCGCAGACCGCCATCGCGCGCGCGTCCAAAGACGCCGATCCAAAAATCGTCTGGAACGGCGGCGCGTAGGTGAACGCCATCTGTGCGGCAAAGCAGATCGCCGCGCCGATCCATACCGCATACGTGCCTTTAAGGCCGTCGATCGTCAGCGCCGGCCCGTGGGCGTAGCGCAGCGAGAACAGGTAGCCGATCTGCATGAAGACGATCGTGTTGACCGCGACCGTGCGCGCCCCCGCCGTTCCGTAACCGGCGTCGATCGCCCATTGATGGACCGCGAAGGTGCCCAGCGCCATCGCGATCGAAACGGAGACGATGCGCCAGACGAGCTCCCCGCCGACGAGCTTTTCCTTCGGATCGCGCGGCGGCCGGCGCATCGCGTCGGGCTCGCCCGGCTCGAACGCCAACGCCAGTCCCAAGGCCCCTTCGGTCACCAAATTGACCCATAGAATCTGCACGGCCGAGATCGGCAAGGCGACGCCGAACAAAACGGCCAGCGACACCAGCAGCGCTTCGCCGCCGTTGGTCGGCAGCATCCACACCACGACTTTGCGGATATTGTCGTAGACGGTGCGCCCTTCGCGCACCGCCGCAACGATGGTCGAAAAGTCGTCGTCGGCGAGAACGATACCGGCCGCTTCCTTGGCGGCATGCGTGCCCTTGCCGCCCATCGCCACGCCGACATCGGCCCGTTTCAAGGCCGGGGCGTCGTTGACGCCGTCGCCGGTCATCGCCACGACCTTGCCTTGCGCCTGCAACGCGTCGACCAGCCGCAATTTGTCCGCGGGGCTCGTGCGCGCGAAGACCGCGTATTCGTCGGCGGCGCGTGAAAGCCCGGCGGCGTCTAGCTTGGCGAGGTCGCTGCCTTCGATCGCGCGCGTATCGTCGGCGAGATGGAGTTCGCGGGCGATCGCCGACGCGGTGCGCGCGTGGTCGCCGGTGATCATCTTGACCTGAATGCCGGCGGCGCGGCAGGCCGCGATCGCGTCTTTGACCGCGTCGCGCGGCGGATCGACGAAACCGACCAGCCCCAGAAAACGCGGCGCAGGCGCGCGCGCATCCTGCGTCGCGAAGCCGAGCACGCGCCGTCCTTCGTCGGCGAGACGATCGATCTCCCGTCGCCAACAATCCAGATCGCCCCCGACGCACATGGCGAGTACGGCCTCCGGCGCGCCTTTGATCCACGCCGTGCCGTCGTCGTGGCGCGTCAGCATGTAGCGACGCGCGGAATCGAACGGAATTTCGTCGACGCGCGGCGTACCGGCCCGGGTCTTGGCGATGTCCAAACCTTCGTCCTGCGCCCAATGGAGCAAGGCGCCTTCCATCGGATCGCCGGCGACCTTGCCGTTCTTGATCTCCGCGTCGTTGCATAGAATACCCGCGCGCGCGATGCCGGCCCGTTCGCCGATCGCGTCGGCGACATGCATCTCGTTGCGCGTCAACGTGCCGGTCTTGTCGGTGCAAATGACGCCGACCGAGCCTAAGGTTTCGACGACCGGCAAGCGGCGCACGATCGCGTTGCGCTGGGCCATGCGGCGCACGCCGATGGCGAGCACGATGGTCAGCACCGCCGGAAGTCCTTCGGGGATCGCCGCCACCGCCAGACCGACGACGGCGAGGAAGGTTTCGTCCAGTGGTGCTCCGTGGCCGAACGTCCCGACGGCGAAGACGATCGCGGCGCATCCCAAAATCAGGATCGTGATATGGCGGCCGAACGCGTCCATGCGCTTGACCAAGGGCGACGGCGCGTCGTCGATGTCGCTCACCAGCCGGCCGATCTTGCCGAGTTCGCTGGAAGCCCCTGTTGCGACCGCCACGCCCGCACCGGTTCCCGCCGCGACCAGCGTGCCCGCGTAAGCCATCGATGCGCGTTCGGCCAGCGGGGATTCGTGCGCGACGGGATCGGACGATTTCACGACCGGCACGGATTCGCCGGTCAGCGCGGCCTCCTCGATCGTCAACCGGCTGGCGCGCAGCAAACGTAGATCGGCGGGCACATGATCGCCCGCTTCGAGCAGCACGACGTCGCCGGGCACGATCTCGCGCACCGGCAAAGCAACGCGCTTGCCGTCGCGCAAAACATTGGCGCCGGGGGCGGCCATCGCGCGGATGGCGGCGAGCGCGTCCTCCGCCTTGCCTTCCTGCACGAAGCCGACGATCGCGTTGGCGAGCACCACGACGACGATCACGCCCGCATCGATCGTGTGGCCCAGCGCCAGTACGATCGCGCCGCTGACGATCAGGACATAGATCAGGACGTTGTTGAACTGCCGCAGGAAGCGGCGCAGCGGCCCTGGGCGTTCGCGCTCGACCAGCGCGTTGGGCCCGAACTTCTTTAGCCGCATTTGCGCTTTTTGCGTCGTCAAGCCCTCGGCGCGCGATTCGACGGCTTCGAGCGCTATCTCCGGCGTTGTCGCATGGAATTCGCTCGTCATACGCCGAGCTTACGCAGCTTGCGCGTCAGGAAGCCAGTTTGGCGAGCTCGCCCAGGAATTTGCGCATGCCTTTCAATCGCTCCGCGCCCGTATCCCAGGCGCGCATATAGACGAGCTTGTGATCGGGCCGCAGTTTGATGAGTTGCGGCTGCTTCATCATCAGATCGACCAATTTCTCGGGCCGCGCGAATTTATTGCGCCGGAAGCCGAGCACCGCGCCCTTCGGTCCCGCATCGACCTTGTCCACGCCCGCCGCGCGGCACAGGCGCTTGAGCTCGATGATGTCGAGCAGATTGCGCACCTCGTCCGGCATCGCGCCGAAGCGATCGACGAGCTCGGCTGCGAAAGCGTCGATTTCGCTACGCTCGGCCAGCGTCGCGACGCGGCGATAGAGCCCCAGGCGCACGGTCAGATCCTGGACATAGGTTTCCGGGATCAACACCGGCATGCCCATGCCGATCTGCGGCGACCATTCGTCGGGCGCGCCGTCTTCGCCCTTGGCGCCGCGCGACTTCGCCTGGCGCACGGCTTCCTCCAGAAGCTGCTGGTAAAGCTCGACGCCGACTTCCTTGATATGGCCGGACTGTTCTTCGCCCAGCAAATTGCCCGCACCGCGAATATCGAGATCGTAGGACGCGAGCTGGAAACCCGCCCCGAGGCTATCGAGCGTCTGCATGACTTCGAGGCGCTTTTGCGCCGCCTGCGTCAGCACACGGTCGCCCGGCACGGTGAAGTAAGCGTAGGCGCGCAGCTTCGACCGGCCGACACGGCCGCGCAGCTGATAAAGCTGGGCGAGGCCGAACATATCCGCGCGATGCAGGATGATGGTGTTGGCGGTCGGAATATCGAGGCCGCTTTCGACGATATTGGTGGACAGCAGAATATCGTAGGTGCCGTCGACGAAGGCCGACATGACGTTTTCGATCTGCGTCGGCGGCAATTGCCCGTGCGCGACCGCGACCTTGCACTCGGGCACGAGGGTTTCGAGGCGTTCGCGCACCGCGCCCAAATCCTCGATACGCGGCACGACGTAGAATACCTGCCCGCCGCGGAATTTTTCGCGCAGGATCGCCTCGCGGATCACCACGGGATCGAAGGGCAGCACGAAGCTGCGCACCGCCAAGCGATCGACCGGCGGCGAGGCGATCAGCGACAGATCGCGCACGCCGGTCAGCGCCATTTGCAGCGTGCGCGGGATCGGCGTCGCCGTCAGCGTCAGCACATGGACGTCGGAGCGCATTTCCTTCAGCCGTTCCTTCTGCGCAACGCCGAAATGCTGTTCCTCGTCGACGATCACGAGGCCGAGATGACGGAATTTGACGCCCTTCGCGAGCAGCGCGGTCGTGCCGACGACGATCTCGACGGCGCCCGATTCGGCGTCGGCGCGTGCTTGGGCTTGATCCTTGGCCGAGACGAGGCGCGACATTTGCGCGATGCGGATCGGGAAGCCTTCGAAGCGCCGCGCGAAATTGCGGAAATGCTGGCGGGCGAGCAGCGTGGTCGGCACCACGACCGCGACCTGCACGCCCGACATCGCCGCGACGAAGGCCGCGCGCAACGCGACTTCGGTTTTGCCGAAGCCCACGTCGCCGCAAACCAGGCGATCCATCGGCTTGCCCGCCGCCAGATCCTCGATCGAATCCGAAATCGCCCGCGCCTGATCTTCGGTTTCCTGGAACGGGAAGCGCGCGCAGAATTCGTCGAACAGGCCTTCGGGCGCGGTGAAGCGCTCGGCCTCGCGCATCTGGCGTTCGGCGGCGAGCTTGATCAGATGGTTCGCGATATCCGCGATCCGCTTCTTGACCTTCGATTTGCGCGCCTGCCACCCCGCCCCGCCCAATTTGTCGAGCATCGCGCCGGCGTCTTCGGAGCCGTAGCGCGTCAGCGTGTCGATATTCTCGACGGGAACGAAAAGCTTGTCGTTGTCGGCGTAGAGAATGCGCAGGCAATCATGCGGCGCGTTCGCGACCTCGATGGTCACGAGGCCGTCATAGCGCCCGATACCGTGATCGACATGCACGACCAAATCGCCTTCGGCGAGCGCCGAGGCTTCGGTCAGGAAATTCTCCGGCCGCCGGCGTTTGCGCGCGGCGCGCACCAAGCGGTCGCCGAGAATATCCTGTTCGGTGATCGCGGCGACATTCGCGGTCTGGAAGCCGTTCTCCAGCCCGAACACGGTCGTCGCGACGACCTGCTGGGGCAGATTTTCGACCTCGCCCCAATTCTTCACCACGGCCGTCTCGGTCAGGCCGTGCTCGTGCATCAAATGCGCAAGCCGCTCGCGCGACCCGGCCGAATAGGCGCAAACGAGAACGCGCTTGCCCGCAGCGCGCTCGGCGGCGACGCGCGCGCGCACGGCGTCGAACAGATTGGTGTCGGCCGCCTTGGCGCGATCGGCGGAAAAATCGACGCCCGTTTTTCCGCCCGCATCCAGGCCCTTGGCGCCCGGCGCTTTCGAGAACGGCGACAACGCCACGGATGCGCGCGCGGCCAGGACGGCGTGGAACTCTTTCGGCGCCAGATAAAGGGCGTTGGGCGGCAGCGGGTTATAGGCCGACGCGCTTTCGCCGAAGCGGTCGGCGTTCTTGCCTTTCGAGAAGGCTTCGCGGGCCAAGGCGCGCGCGTCGTGGAATTCCTGGATCTGCTCGAAGCGCGACGCGGCGGCTTCGTCGGCTTGCGGATCGAGGCTGACGACCGCGTCGGGCAGATAATCGAACAGCGTTTCGAGCTTTTCGTGGAACAGCGGCAGCCAATGCTCGAAGCCGCCATAGCGCTGGCCGGCCGAGATCGATTCATAAAGCGCGTCTTTGGGCGACGGCGCGCCGAAATTGTCGCGATAGCCGGTGCGGAACCGCTCGATCGACGCTTGGTCGAGCAGCACTTCGCTGACCGGCTTCAGCGCGAAGCCATCCAAGCGGCCCGTGCTTTTCTGCGTCATCGGATCGAAGCGGCGGATCGCTTCCAGCGTGTCGCCGAACAGATCGAGGCGCACGGGTTCGGCAAGGCCCGGCGGGAACAGATCGACGATGCCGCCGCGCAGCGCGTATTCGCCGGGCTCTCGCACCGTTTCCGCCTTGCGATAGCCGTCGCGCACCAGGAAGGCGAGCAACGCGTCGAGCCGCAACTTGCCGCCGGTCTCGGCGCGAAACATCGCGCGGGCGAATTGCGCCTTGGCGGGCACGCGCTGGGTGATCGCGTTGACGGTCGTCAGAACGATCCGGCGTCCCTTGCCGGCATCCGGCGGCTGGGCGAGATCGACCAGCGCGTCCAAGCGCCGGCTGACGACCTCGCCGTTCGGCGAAACGCGGTCATAGGGCAAGCAATCCCAGGCCGGGAACGAGATCACCGTCGCGGGGGCTTGGAAGAACCGCAAACCTTCCAGCAATTGCGACACGCGGGAATCGTCGCGCGCGATATGCAGCACGTCGTGGCCCTGGCGCGCCAACGCGGCCAAGGCGGCGGTGTCCACGCCCGGTGGCGCCCCCAGAAGGTCGAGGCGCTTGCCGCGGCCGATTTCGGAGCTGAATGAAAGATAAAGCAAAGTCTTATGGCACGAGTTTAAAGTTACGAAGCAGCTTTAGAACATCGGTGTCGAATTCGGGCGGCGGTTCCTCGCGGCCCAGCGCCCAATCCAGAATGACCGGATCGCCCGCTTTCAGCAGGGCCTCGTAACGGTCCAGTTGGCCTTCGTCGAAGCCAGGCAGATGGGCCTTGGCGAAGGCGCCCAGCAGGATATCGGTCTCCTTCATGCCCGTGTAAAGGCTGCGATGGATCAGGCGCTTACGGCGGATTTCAATCGCTTCGGGCATAAGGGTGGTCCGGCCGGAATCGGGGCATGGGTATAGCGCCTGCCGGGGCTTCCTGTCACCCTGCCCGCCATTATGCGTCCGTCGATTCTTTTTCCGCTCTTCGCCGACATCAAAACCCTGCCGGGTCTGGGGCCCAAGATCGCCGCCTTGGTCGAGCGCGCGGCGGGCCCGCATATCGTCGATTTGCTGTGGCATTTGCCGACCGGCTTGGTCGATCGCCGCTTCTCGCCCGCCATCGCCGACGCGCCCGAGGGCGCCGTCGTAACGTTGCGCGTGCGCGTTGCCGAGCATTTCCCGTCGCGCCGCCGGGGCATGCCCTACAAGGTACGGTGCGAGGATGCGAGCGGCGACATCGACCTCGTCTATTTCCATGCCAAGGGCGATTACCTGGAAAAGCTGCTCCCCCTCGGCGCCGATCGGGTGGTCAGCGGCAAGATCGAACGTTATCGCGATGGCGTGCAAATGCCGCATCCCGATCACGTAGCGCCGCCCGAGCAGTTCGAGGCGATCGCGACGGTCGAGCCGACCTATGGCTTGACAGCCGGGCTGTCGCCCAAGGTTCTCGTCAAGGCGATCAAAGCGGCCGTCGCCAAAGCGCCCGAACTGCCGGAATGGGCCGACAAGAACCTCGTGGCGCAGCGCGGATGGCCGGCATGGCGTGCGGCGTTGACGCAAGCGCATGCCCCCAAGGACAACGCGGACACGCAACCCGGCACGGTCGTGCGCAGCCGTTTGGCCTATGACGAGCTTTTCGCCAATCAACTCGCCTTGGCGCTGGTGCGCGCGCGCGACAAGCGCCGGCCCGGGCGCAGCGTCAAAGGGGACGGGCGTTTGCGCGAAAAGGTGCTTGCCGCCCTGCCCTTCAAACTCACCGGCAGCCAGACGGTCGCGCTTTCCGAGATTCTCGGCGACATGGGCGCCCCCGGCCGCATGCAGCGTTTGCTGCAAGGCGACGTGGGCAGCGGCAAAACCGTCGTCGCGTTCCTGGCGATGCTGACGGCGATCGAAGCGGGCTACCAAGCCGCGTTGATGGCGCCGACCGAAATCCTCGCCCGCCAGCATTACGAAACGATCCTGCCGCTGGCCGAGGCCGCCGGGATCGAGGTCGCCGTACTGACGGGCCGCGACAAGGGCAAGGTGAAGCAAGCGACGATCGAACGCCTCGCGGCGGGCCAAGTTTCGGTCGTCGTCGGCACGCATGCGCTGTTCGAGGACGACGTCGCCTTCGACAATCTCGGCCTCGCGGTGATCGACGAACAGCATCGCTTCGGCGTGCATCAACGCGTCGCCTTCGCGGCCAAAGGCGCATCGGAAGAAGGCGGTGTGGATACGCTGATCATGACCGCGACGCCGATCCCGCGCACGCTGGTCATGTGCGCTTACGGCGACATGGACGTTTCCAAACTCACCGAGAAGCCGCCGGGCCGCAAACCCGTGAAGACCGTCGCCTTGCCGCTGGAGCGCATGGACGAGGTCGTCGAGCGCGTGCGCGGTTTGATCGACAAAGGGGCGCGCGTCTATTGGGTCTGTCCGCTGGTCGACGAGTCGGAAGTCGTCGATCTCGCCGCCGCGACCGAGCGCCATGCGGATTTGACCGCGCGTTTCGGCGAGGGCCGCGTCCACCTCATCCACGGCAAGCTCAAGCCCACGCAGAAAGACGCCGCGATGGCGGCGTTCGTCGATGGCCCGCCCGGCGTGCTGGTGGCGACGACGGTGATCGAAGTCGGCGTCAACGTGCCCTCCGCGACCGTCATGGTGATCGAACACGCCGAGCGTTTCGGCCTCGCGCAATTGCATCAGCTGCGCGGGCGCGTCGGCCGCGGGGCGGCGGAATCCTCCTGCGTGCTGCTCTATGGCCAGCCTTTGGGCCAGACGGCGAAGTCGCGGCTGGAAATCCTTCGCGAAACCGAAGACGGGTTCCGCATCGCCGAGGAGGATCTGCGCTTGCGCGGGGCGGGCGAAGTGCTCGGCACAAAGCAATCGGGCTTGCCGCAATTCCGCTTGGCCGATCTGGCCGAACACGCGGATCTGCTGGAAATCGCGCGCGACGATGCGCGCGTGCTGCTCGAAGCCGATCCCACGCTCGACAGCCCGCGCGGCAAGGCCGTGCGCACGCTGCTTTATTTGTTCGAGCGCGACGCCGCCTTCAAACTCGCGCGGACCGGTTAGAAGAAATCGAGCAGCGCTTCGATCGTTTCGAGCGGCGCTTCTTCCGCCAGGAAATGCCCGCACGGAAACTGCCGGCCGCGCACATCGTCGGCCCATTGCCGCCAGATCTCGATCTGGCCGCCTTTGTCGGTCGCGAGCCCCTTCCCGCCCCACAAAGCGAGCAACGGCGCCACGATCCGGCGATTGCCGAGATCGGCGCGGTCGTGTTCGACATCGGTCGTCGCCCCGGCGCGATAATCGGCGCATGCCCCGGCGATCGCCGCCGGATCGCGGAACGCCGATTTGTAGGCGTCCATCGCGTCCTTGCCGATCGCGTCGAAATCCTTCACCCAGGATCGGATCGTGTGTTCGAGATAGGCGTCGGGATCGGCGGCGATCATGCGTTCCGGCAGACCGCCCGGTTGCGCCAGGAAATACCAATGATAAGTTCGCAAGCCGATCGCCATATCGGCCATACGGTTCCAATTGGAAAGCGTGGGCACGATGTCGAGCGTGGCGATCTTCGTCACCAATTCCGGATGATCGAGCGCCATGCGATAAGCCACACGCCCGCCGCGATCATGGCCCGCGACGGCGAAGCGCTCGAAGCCCAGAGTTTCCATCAGCCCGACCATGTCGGCCGCCATCGCGCGTTTGGAATAGAGCATATCTTCGGGATCGGGGGCGGGCTTCGACGACGCGCCATAGCCGCGCAGATCGGGGCAGATCACCTTGAAGCGCCGGGCGAGCGACGGCGCCACTTTGTGCCACATCAAATGCGTCTGCGGATATCCGTGCAGCAGCAGCAATGGCGGGCCATCGCCGCCGATGCGCCGGAAGATATCGACATCGCCCACGCGGGTGATGCCCGCCTCGAAACCTTCGAACATGGCGGGGAGTTTGTGCCTCTCCCCGCCCGGTCGCAAGCGTGACATAAGGGCGGGATGGAGCGTTTCTTCGATACCGCCGCCGGCGATGCGCAATTCGCGATCGGCGCTTTGCTGCTGCTGCGCTTGATCGAGTACTCGCGCGCGCGGCGCAACGGCGAAATCCGGGCCGCGTCGGGGGCCGTCGAATACGGGCACTCCAATCACCAGCGCCTGGCGATCCTTCACGGCGTTTGGCTGTTCGCGCTGACCTACGCCGCCGTCGAAACGCGCGAATTGTGGTGGCCCGGCTTGATCGCCTTCGCGCCGGTCGTGGCGCTGCGTCTGTGGACGCTCCGCGCGCTTGGCGAGGACTGGAGCTTGCGGCTATTCGCGCCGCCGCCGGCCGCAAATCTGCGGCGCCGGATGTTCTGGACGACGCTGGCGGAGTTCGCGCTGCTGCCCTTCGCCTTCGGCGCGTGGTTTCTGGCGCCGATCTTCGTGGCGGCCGGTGCGTGGATCTTGCGCGAGCGCGCGGCGTTGGAGGATCGCGCCGCGACGGGCGCGATCTCCGACGAGGCGCCTCAATAGACCGGCGTCAGCGGCTTCTTGCCGTTCTTCACCGCGACCAGATTGTCGACGACGAGATTGCCCATCGCATCGCGCGTCTCGTTGGTGGCCGACCCCACATGCGGGGCGAGCGCCACGTTGTCGAGGGCGAGCAGCGCTTCGGGCACGCGCGGTTCGTCGGCGAACACGTCGAGCCCCGCGCCCGCGATGGCGCCGGTCTTCAGCGCTTCGATCAACGCGGGTTCGTCGACGACCGAGCCGCGCGAGATGTTGACGAGATAGCCTTTCGGCCCCAGCGCCTTCAGCACACGCGCATCGATCATGTTGCGCGTCGCCGCACCGCCCGGCGTGATGACGACGAGCACGTCGCACCATGCCGCCATGTCGGCGATATCGGCGAAATACTTGAACGATACGTCGGCCTGTTTGGAGCGCCCGTAATAGGCGATTTCCATATCGAAGCCTTGCGCGCGCTTGGCAATCGTCTTGCCGATACGCCCCAACCCGGCGATGCCCATTTTCTTGTGGTGCACGGACGTCGTCAGCGCCTGCCCGCCCTTCAGCCAGCTGCCGTCGCGCACGAAGCGATCGGCTTGGGGAAATTTGCGCATGGCGCCCAGAACCATCCCCATCGTCGTGTCGGCGACGCAGTCGTTCAGCACGTCGGGCGTATTGGTGACGGGCACGTTCGCGGCTTTGGCGGCGGCGATGTCCACGCCGTCGTAACCCACGCCGAAGCACGACACGATTTCGAGCTTGGGCAGCGCCTGGAACACTTCCGCCGGGACCCAGCCGCCGCTTGCCGCGACGAAGCGCGTGTCGGGATGCGCCTTGATGAACGCCAGGCGCTCGGCCGGCGCCGTCGGTGCGACCAGCACGTTGAACTCGGCGTGGAGGCGCGCGGTGGGTGTGGCGCGAAGCGATGTGAGGAGGATGCAGTCGGGCTTGTCCGTCATGGCGCCTTACTCCTTAAACCGCTTGACCAGTGCGTCGGCGCCGCGCGCCAGAATGCCCATATCGGCGCCGACCGCGACGAATTGGAACCCTTCGGCGAGGCGCTTCTTGGCTTCTTCTTCGTTCGCGGTGAGATAGCCTGCCGCCTTGCCCGCCTTGCGGACCGGGCCGACGGCGGAGGAAATCGCCGCCTGCACGTCCGGGTGCATCGGGTTGGCGAGATGGCCCATCGACGCGGCCAAATCCGACGGCCCGATGAACACGCCGTCGACGCCGTCGACCGCCGCGATCTCCGGCAGCTGCTTCAACGCTTCGACGGTTTCGACCTGCACCAGCACGCAGATTTCTTGATGCGCGGTCTTGAGATAATCCTTGATGCGCCCGAAACGGCCCGCGACCGTCGACGTCGCGACACCGCGAATGCCATGGGGCGGATAGCGCGTCGCGGCGACGGCCTTGCGCGCTTCGTCGGCGTTTTGAACGAAGGGCACGAGCAAGGTTTGCGTGCCGATATCCAGCAGGCGCTTGAACAGCACCGGGTCGTTCCAGGCCGGGCGCACGATCGGCGTGGCCGAACCGCCGCGCAACGCGCGCTGGATCGCCAGCACGTCCGGCGGTTCGTTGGGCGAATGCTCGGTGTCGATCAGAATCCAGTCGAACCCGGCGTCGGCGATCGCGTCGGCCGCCATCGGCGAGCACAGACTGCTCCACAAGCCGATTTGCGGGCGGCCCTCTTTCAAGGCCTTCTTGAATGCGTTGACCGGTAGTTCGACCATCTTGCGCGTTCCCTTCGTTTGTTCTTCGTCAGCGTATCGCGGCCGCGATGCGCGCCACTTCGGCGCCGATCGAAGCCGAACTCGTCAGCCCCGGCGATTCAATCCCGTACAACGCGATCAAGCCCGGCACGCCATGCGTATCGGGGCCTTGGATCACGAAATCGGGATTGGCCGCCCCGGCCGGCACGATCTTCGGGCGGATGCCGGAATAGGCGGGCACCAAGGCGCCGTCCTTCAGGCCAGGCCAATATTTGCGGATCTCGGCGTAGAAACTATCGCAGCGCGACGGATCGACGTCGAAATCGATTTCGTCGATCCATTCGACGTCGGGGCCGAAGCGCGCTTGCCCGGCAAGGTCGACCGTGATGTGCACGCCAAGCCCGCCCGGTGCGGGGACCGGATAGATCAGCCGCGAGAACGGCGACTTGCCTTGCAGCGAAAAATAATTGCCCTTCGCGTAATAGAGCGGCGGCACGGTATCGGGCCGAATGCCGTCGATGGCGCGTCCCAATTTGTTGGCGCCGAGCCCGGCGGCATTGACGACCAGCGAGGCTTTGAGGCGCATCGGCGCCGCCCCGCCCGTTTGCAGCACGATGCCGTCGTTGACCACCTGGCCGCCGAGAACCGGCGTCTCGAAGGCGAAAGCCGCCCCGTTGGCCTCCGCGTCGCCCTGGAACGCCAGCATCATCGCGTGGCTGTCGACCACGCCGGTCGACGGCGAGCGTAGCGCCGCGTGGCAGGACAGGAGCGGCTCGATCTTGCGCGCCGCAGCGCCGTCGATCAGTTCCAAATCGTCGACGCCGTTCGCCTCGCCCTGTTTCTTGAGCTTTTCGAGATAGGCGACTTCGGCCGGCGAACTCGCGACGATCAGCTTGCCGCAATTATTGGCGCGGATGCCGCGCTCGGCGCAGAATTGGTAGATGAATTTCTTGCCGGCGACGCAATGTTTGGCCTTCAAACTGCCGGTCGGGTAGTAGATCCCGGCGTGAATTACCTCGCTGTTGCGCGAGGAGGTCTCGGTCCCGATCGCGTCGGCCGCCTCCAACACCACGACTTCGCGCCCGGCCAGCGCCAATTCCCGCGCGACGGCAAGCCCGACGACACCCGCCCCGACGACGGCGCAATCGATTGTTTCGATATCGGACATAACCGCTGAAATCGAGAGAAGTTGAAGAATCCGCCGGGCAAGGTAGAACAGTGCGATGCGTCTGAAAACCCTCATCCTCGCCGGTACGGCGCTGCTCATGTCCGCCTGCGCGCCGTTCTATCCCGGCCCCGAAGGCGTGCCCCGGATGGGCGTGCGCACGTTCTTCGGCCCGGACCACGTTTGCTCGCTGGGCATTTCGCCGCCGATCGAACTCGATCTTTCGCCCGCGAACGCCGCGCTTTATCGCGTGCGCTACACCAATGTTAGCGTGCTGATCGCGCCGTCTTTCGAATACGAGACGACGGCGGCCACGCCCGGCCGTATTGCGGAAGGCAGCTATGCCGAGTATCGCGGGCCGTGCGTTGGCGAAACATCGACGTCGCAATATCGCGTCGAAGTGCTGGCCCTCGACGCCAATGGCCGCTCGCTCGCCTACGGCTTCTTGGTCGTCGCCGCGCGCAATCCGGGTGTGATGACCCGCGGCCCCGTTTCCGAGCGCCCGCGCATGCCGCGCCCGCCGGAAGAAACGCGGCGCTGAAGTCAGTCCTGATAAGGGCCGGGTGCCGCTTCGACCATCGCATCCCAAATCGGGCCGACGACTTCGCCGGGTTTGCGCTGGCCGTAGACGATGGCTTTTTTCGCCGCGTCGTGCATCTCGCGCGTCGGATATTTCGGCACGATGACGAAGCCGGCCTTTTCCAAGGCGTGGATCGCGGCGATCGCCTGCTTCGTGTAGTTCTCGAAGAAATACCTCGTGTCGGCCGCGCGGATCGCTTTGGCCAGTATTGTCTCGGGCGAATCGCTCATTCGAACAGCTTGTCGATATCCGCTTGGGAGTTGGTCGTCGCGATGTCCTGCGGGCCATGCAGGACGAGGCCCGCGCCTTCATCGACGATATGGGTGGCGCCGTCCTCGGGCGACGTCTCGCGCTCGATTTCGCTCGCACCCCAGATTTCGAGCATGCTCTCCACGCGCTCTTCGATGAAGGCGAGCGTGCGCACGACCTTATTGATGCGCTGGCCTGTCAGATCCTGGAACGAGCAGGCTTCGATGATGCCCGTGCATTGATCGGCGATTTCGTTGACGCGCGACGCCGCGTACTCGTCGAGGCCGACCGAGTTCAGCTCGCGAACGATATCCTCGATTTTTTCGACGCCGTCGAAAATACGCGTCGTCGCCTCTTCGGTTTGCGAGACGACCGACGACAATTCGAACGTCGCGGAGCCGATCTTATCCTCCTGCGACAACGGATGGCGCAGCGCGCCGATTTCGCGCTTCGTCTGCTCGATGCGCGAGGCGATGCCGGTCACTTCGTTGCGGATACGCTCGATCTCGTTATGATCGACGTTGAGGAACCCGTCGAGCTTGCGCCCGAGATCCTGCACCTCGCCGCGCAACGCGTCGATCGCCGCGGCGGTGTTGGGATCGGCCTGGGCGATGATCGTCGCGGCGGCGGGCGCCGCTGCGGCGGGCGCCAGCACGGCATGTCCGTTGGAAAGCGGACGGATGTCGCGCTTTAGATGCTTCTCGGCCGTAAAAATCGGTCGTTGCGGTACCGCCATGGCGCGCCTCGTAAAATCGCGGGTCATACCCCCGTTTCTACGGGGGAAACCTTATGTAAAGATTATCACGCGGGTCGTTCGCTTGGCGCGGGATAAAAAAATTCCCGGCGTTAGAAGGGTTTGGCGAGCAGCGCTTTGGTCCCCGCCCCGACCACGATATTGACCGGACTGGGGTCGAGGGCGGCCAACCATCGCAAATAGTCCAGGGCTTGGGCTGCGCGTCCGAGGCCGATTTTGGTCCGGTGATTGAGCCCGACGAGGCTAAGCCCGCTTAAAATCCGCAAATCGAGGATTTTGGCCGGATTGCGCAAGGCGATCGTCGTGGCGTCGCCGCCGGCGAGCTGGATGAGGTCGATGGCGAGATCGAGATTGATCCCGGTCTCTTCGACACCCCAGGCCGCGTCGAAATGCTTGCCCCACAGCCCGGTGAAACGCGCGAAATCGGCCTCGCGCGAGCCGAGCGCCTTGTCCGGCGCCTCCCCCACATTGCCGCGCGTCGGGATGTCGACGATCGCGGCATCGCGCAAAATCTCGCAGCGCCCGCCCGAAATCCAAATCTTCAAGGCGAGATCGGGATCGGCATAGTGCTTGCGGTAGCCTTCGTCGAAACGGCCGACGCGATCGAGATCGGCGCGCCGCACGGCGAAGTAATAGGGATAGAAATGGCCGAACACCGTGCCGATATAGCTTTCGCCGCCGACGACGCGCGGAAAACCGACCATACCGCCCGGTAGCGTCTCGAGCTTGTCCAGCGCGGCGACCAGGGCGCCCGGCGTCAACCGCGTATCGTCGGAAACAAGGGCAACGACGTCGCCGCGCGCCGCCGCGAAGCCGGTATTCGCCGCCGCGATCGACCCGCGCGGGCTGGTTTCGGGCACCCAACGCACGTCGGCGCGCGAGGGATCGAAAGGCGAGACGACGACGATTTCGTGTGGCACGTCGCCCGCCGCCGCCTTGGCGGCGTCGATGGCGCCGGGCAGCAATTCGGCGAAGATCGTCGGCAGAACGACGGAGAGTTTCATGACGCGGCCACCCCGGCCGGGCGATTTTCACGCCACCAGGCGATGGTGCGCGCGATACCGTCGTCGAGCGCCACTTGCGGCGCCCAGCCGAGATCGGCTTTGGCTTTCGCGCAGTCGAGCGCGATCGTGACCGGGATCGACGGTTTCGCCGGATCGGTTTCGATGGCGAGATCGCGGCCCGTGCCGCGCACGATGCGCCGCGCGATCTCGATCACCGGCAGCGCCTGGCCCGAACCGATATTGTAGAGCGCGTAAGGCGCGGTCTGTCGCGTCAACGCCGCTTTGGTCGCGCGCGCCAAATCGTCGGCGTGGATGAGATCGCGGCCTTCCGCGCCGTTGCCCCACAACTCGATCTTGCCGTCTTGCGCGGTCAGCGCCTTGGTCAGCGTGGCGCCGAACATATGGCTGCGGCCGAGATCGAATTTATCGTACGGGCCATAGACGTTCGAATGGCGGAACACGGTGAAGCGCGTGCGGCCGAGCCCCGCATACCAGGCGCACATGCGCTCGAAATAGACCTTCGTCGTCCCCGCCCCGACATAGGCTTTGTGCAGCGGCGCGGCGGGATCGAAATCCGCTTCGCTTTGCGCGCGATCCTTCGACGCGTACATGATCGAGCACGAATACCAAAGCAGATGGCGCACGTTCAGCCGATGCGCGGCCGCGAAGATGCGCGAATTCATCACCTGATTGTCGACGACCATCGACAGCGGATCGGCCAGATGCGCGGCCGCCCCCGCCGTGGCGGCGGCGGCGTGCACGACCATGTCGGCGCCGTCGAGGGCGCGCATGACATCCTGTTCGCGCGTGAGGTCGGCCGCGCGCCATTCGACGCGCGGATGGTCCCACGCGGCGCGCGTGTTGCGCACCGCGACGACTTGGAACGCGGGATCTTCGGCGAGATGAAGGGCGATGTTGCGGCCGACGAAGCCGGTCGCACCTAGGACGACGACGCGAGACATGGGGCGCAGCTTACAAGTGCCGCCCGATTCCGTCAGTCCGTCAGATTTGCCGGGTCGTCAGATTTGCCGGGTCGTCAGATTTGCCGGGTCGTCAGATTTGAATATCGACTTTTTGACCGCGGCCGGTCAGCGCGGTCGCGGACGTATCCGCTTGGGGCGACGCCGCCGCTTGCACACCACGCGCGATGATCTGCGCGGTGTTGTCGGTCACTTCCTTGGTGACCTGCTTGAACTGCTCGAGCTTGTTCAAGCTCGCCTGGATGACCGGATAGAAGGTGGCGGAAAGACCGGTAAGGCCGTTGGCTGCCATCGGAATTCTCCGAAGCTAGAACTTCAAGCCGATCTTCCCGCCAAACCCGATCCAAGTCATCAAGTTTCGCACGGAACTTATTTAAAATACGTCACTTTTTCGTGGGCGAGCGGCGCTTAGTCTTGGCCCGCTTGGCGCGTTCGATGCCCTGGCGGATCAAACGCTCGGCACCCTTGGTGTCGAGCCATTTGACGATCGTCACCCACTTGTTCTTCTCCAAGTCTTTGTAGTGCTTGAAGAAATGCGCGATCTGCTCGAGCAGGATCGGCGGCAGATCGTCGTATTCTTTGATGCCCTTATAGAAAGGGTGCAGCTTGTCGACCGGCACCGCGATGATCTTTTCGTCCGGCCCGGCTTCATCTTCCATCAACAACGCGCCGATCGGGCGCGAGCGGATGACCGAACCGGGCACAACGCGCGCCGGGCCGACGACGATCACGTCGACCGGGTCGCCATCGCCCGACAAGGTATGCGGGATGAAGCCGTAATTGGCCGGGTAGAACATCGCCGTGTGCAGGAAGCGGTCGACGTAAAGCGCGCCGGAGGCTTTATCGAGCTCGTATTTGACGGGCTCGCCGCCGGCCGGCACTTCGATGATCACGTGGACGTCGCTCGGCGGGTTCGGGCCGATCGAAATTTTATCGATGTTCATAGCGCTTGGAGTCCCTGGGGAAAGGAGGCGCACCATAGCGATTTTGCGGCGCAGCGAAAACTGTGCAGATGCGAAAAATCGCGGATCATTTTACCGGGATTTCGATACGCGGAACAAGTTTTGCCGGTACCTGCGTAGTTCTCCGGACTTGCCCCCCTCTTGCAGGACTTTAGAACGATCCCAAGATTTAAAGGATACGAACGGGCCCCCGCCCTTCCGCCGTTCATCCGCGCGCAAGGAGACGATCCGATGTTGTTGTCGAAATTTCTCTCCCCGTTCGTCCGATCGGGCGAACTCACGGTCATCGACCCCAGCGGTGCGCATACCCGGTTCGGACGGTGCGACGACGCCACACCGGCCGAAGAACCGCCGGTCGTCATCCGTGTCGCCGACCGGATGACCGGTTTCAAGCTCGGGCTCAATCCGGGCCTGTACGCCGGCGAAGCCTATATGGACGGCGCGCTGACGGTCGAAAGCGGCACGATCTACGATCTGCTGGCGCTGGTGACGCGAAATATGGGGATCGCGGTGCAAGGCGGCGCGTTCGACAATTGGCGCCGTCGCCTGGGTCCGATCCTGCGGCCGTTGCAGCAATTGAACTCGCTTGCGCGATCGCGCCGGAACGTGGCGCATCATTACGATCTGTCGCGCGATCTCTATCGCCGCATTCTCGACCGCGACATGCAATATTCCTGCGCGTATTTCGAGCGGCCGGACATGACGCTCGAAGAAGCGCAAACCGCCAAGAAGAACCACATCGCCAAGAAACTGCTGCTGCGCGACGGCCAGCGCGTGCTGGATATCGGCAGCGGCTGGGGCGGATTGGCGATCTCCCTCGCCCGCCTGGCGCGGGTCGAAGTGCTGGGCGTGACGCTGTCCGAAGAACAGCTCGAATATGCGCGTATCCGCGCGGCCGACGCGGGCGTTTCAAACCGCGTGCGTTTCGAACTCGCCGATTATCGCGAAATCAAAGGCCCGTTCGACCGCGTCGTGTCGGTCGGCATGTTCGAACATGTCGGCGTGCCGAACTACGACACGTATTTCGCGAATATCCGCGATCTGCTGGCCCCGGACGGCGTGGCGCTGGTGCATTCGATCGGCCGCGCCGACGGGTCGGGCGTCACCAATCCCTGGATCCGCAAATACATCTTCCCCGGCGGCTACTCGCCCGCCCTTTCCGAAGCGCTGCCGTCGATCGAGCGCACGCAAATGTATGTGACCGACCTCGAAATCTGGCGTCTGCATTACGCCGAAACGCTGCGCCATTGGCGCATGCGGTTCATGGCCCAGCGCGACGAGATCGCGAAAATCTACGACGAGCGTTTCTGCCGGATGTTCGAATTCTATCTCGCGGGCAGCGAATGCGCGTTCCGCTACCAGGGCCACATCGTCTTTCAGGCGCAATTGACGCGCTCGGTTTCGGCCGTGCCGGCGACGCGCGCCTATCTTTACGACGCGGCGAATGCCGCCGCCGGTCTGGCGCGCGCGTCGTAAACGCGGCCGATCACGCCCGGGCTTTCGCGCCGAACGCGGTGTCGAAACCGCCGATTTCGGCCGGTTTTCCGAAGAGATAACCCTGCGCCACCTCGCAGCCCAGGAGTTGCAAGGCCTGGCGCTGCTCGTCGGTCTCCACGCCTTCCGCCACGCAGCCGACGCGCAAAGTCTGCGTCATCGCGAGGATAACCGCCGCGAGACTTTCGCGCGCCGTCGCCACGGTCAGCGGCGTCACGAAGCTGCGGTCGATCTTCAGCGTATCGATCGGAAAATCGCCGAAATTGCCGAGCGACGAGTAGCCCGTACCGAAATCGTCGAGCGCGATGCGGAAGCCGGCGTTCTTCAAGATCTGCAACTGACCGATCGCCCAGGGCGTGGCTTGCATCGCCACACCTTCCGTCACCTCGAACTCGACCGTCGACGGCGACAGCTCCGCGCTCTGGACCCGCTCGATCAACCGCGCGGCGAAGCCTTGGCGGCCGAGATCGATGGGCGAAAGATTGATCGCGACCGGCAAGGCACCGGCGCCGGCCTTGGCGCGCGCGCGCGCCCAGCGGCCGATCTCCGCGACGACGAAATCGGTCAACGGCTCGGTCAAACCCGTCGCCTCGGCGATCGGGATGAACTCGACCGGCGACACCGGCCGGCCGTCGTAGCGCCAGCGCAGCAGCGCTTCCGCGCCGATCACGCGCCCGCTGGCGACATCGACCTTGGGCTGGAGATGGACGGCGAAGCCCTCGCCGTTCGGCGCCGCGCGCTTCATTTCGCGCTGAAGCGCGAAGCGGCGATCGGATTCCGCGCGCATCGTGGCGTCGAACACGACGCTTTCGTTGCGCCGCGTGCGGCGCACATGCTGCAGCGCCGAAGCCAGTGCCCGCATCGTCGCGGCGGTGTCCTCGCCCGACGCCGCGTCGAGATCGAGCAGCGCCGCCGTCGCGGTCGACGTTATTTCGACGCCGTCGGTCGTGTAGGCCGCCGTCACCAGCGCATGCAGGCGCGCAGGATCGAGAGGCGTCTTCTCGCCGATCAGCGCGAAGGTGCCGTCGCCGATCATCGCCACGACCAGCGCCCCCATCTCGTACTCCGCGAGGGCGGCATAGATCGCGCGAAGGTAATTGCGCGCGATGCGCAGACCATAGCCCGCGACGATGCTGGCGTGGGATTCGAGATGGATGAGTGCCACGCGCCCTTCGATCGGATCGGCGGCGAGACATTCGTTCAGCGCCGTTTCGAAGGCGTTCAAATTGGGCACGTCGAATACCGGATCGACATGCGCCATATGGTCGAGGCGGTCGATCAGCGCCTGATTTTCGAAACCGATCGCGATATTGGTCGCGAACAGGCGCAGCAAGGTCCGGTCGGCGTCGGTGATTTCGCCGCCCGCTTCGATGACCGCGATCAACACGCGGCCGGGTTCGGCGCCGAAATGCATCATCATGAATCCGCCTTCGACGACCGGGTCGGCTTGATGCGGCAGATCGGCGATCATCCGCGCGAGCGCCATGTCGGGCAACGCCGACAGCGGCCGGCCGGCAAATCGCGCGAAGCCGCCCGCGGCGCTGATGATGGTCAATCCATCGCCCATGCCGGCGGGATCCTTGACGCAGACCAGCCCGTTGGGCGCGACGCGCAGCAAAGCGGCGATCTGGGTCAGCACGCCGCGAGAAAACAACTCCAGATTTGTGCGCGTGAACAGCTTCGTTGCGCTTTCGACGATCATCTCGAGGCCCGCACGGCTGCGGCCGATCGTGCGGATCTGGTCGTAGGCGCGGATCGTCGCGGTGAGCACGGTGAGCAGACGCGTTTGCGTCAGCTCCGACTTGGTGCGGTAGTCGTCGATCTCGTAGGACGAAATCACAGATACTTCGGGCGCGTAGCCGGGTTGGCCGGTGCGCAGCACGATGCGCATTTCGCGCATTCCCGCCTCGCGCAGCTCGCGCACCAAGCGCAAGCCCGCATCGGGCGATTCCATCACGACGTCGATCAGGGCGACGGCGATATCCTTCACCTCGCCCAGCCTTGCCCAGGCTTCGGCGGCCGAGTGCGCGTGAACAAGCTCGATCGGCCGGCCCAGCACGCGCGCGCCGTTCAAGGCGAAGCGCGTCGTGGCGTGAACGTCGTCGTCGTCGTCGACCACCAAGACATACCAGGGCCGCACGGCACCGGCCGTCCCCGAACCTTCGGGAGCGCCGTCTTCGGGGGCGAGCTCCAGCAGATCGTCAGCCGGCCCGTTTGGCGTGTCCGACATCGTAGGTCCCTTCGAGTTGCCCATGCGTGCCGGTGGGCGCACGCAAGGGGATGCGCATGGTCATCGTCGTGCCGCTGCCGACTTCGCTGTCGACGCGGATCGTGCCGCCCAAAACCTTGGTGACGATGTTGTGCACGATGCTGAGGCCGAGCCCGCTGCCGCCCTGCCCCAGCCGCGTGGTGAAGAACGGCTCGAAGATCCGGTCGCGCAAGCCGGCGGGTACGCCCTTGCCGTCGTCGCTCACCGAAATCTCGATCGCATCGACGCCGCTTTGGCGCGCCGCGACGGTGATCGTGCCCGTATTGCCTTCCCCGATCCCGTGAATCTGCGCGTTGCCGACGAGGTTCAACAGCACTTGGCCGAGGGGGCCCGGATAGGAATCGAGCGGCCATCTGGCGTCGATGTCGGCGCGCAGCGTCACGCCCGCGCGCGACAATTGCGGCGCCATCGTGGCGGCGATGTCGCTCACCAGCTCTTCGATGCGGAACACGCGGCGCTGTTCGCTGGTCTGATCGACCGCGACGCGCTTGAAATGCTGGATAAGGTCGGACGCGCGCTGCAAACCGCGCATCAAGATCGCCGTGCCGTCGCGCAATTCGCCGATCAGGCGCTCGAGGGACGATTTGCGCACCTGCCCCGCCGCCAGCTCGCGCGCGAAACCGTCGGCGCGTTCGGACAGCGTGCTCGCGACCGTCACCGCGTTGCCGATGGGCGTGTTGAGTTCGTGCGCCACGCCCGCGACCAAGCCGCCGAGATTGGCGAGGCGCTCGACGCGCGCGAACTCCGCTTCCATGCGCATCTTTTCCTCCAGCGCCAGCACGCGCTCGTGCGCGGCCCGGGCCGCGCCTTCGGCCAGCTCGCGCCTTTCGTTCTCGCGCAGTTTCTCGCGCCGATGGGATTCGAGCGATTCGGTCTCCAGCAGATCGCGCTCGATGCCGGAGGTTTTGAACACCTGGACGGCGCGCGCCATCGCGCCGATTTCATCGCCGCGCGCCAAGACCGGCACCTGCACGCCCCAATCGCGCTTCGCGAGCCGCTTCATGATCGTGGTCAGCGATTCCAGCGGCCGGATCACGCGCCATTCGAGGACCAGGAACGCGACGAGCGCGGCCCCCAAGACCAGCGCGAAAATGACCGACGCCGCGATCACGCCTTCGTCGGCCCGCCGCACGGCGGCATCGGCCTGGGCGCGCGCGGTCTGCGAAGCGACCGCCGTCATGTTCAACACCGCTTCGATCCCCAGCGTGGCGGCATCGAACCATTGCGTGGCGTTCATGGGATAGGCTTGCCCCGCGCGCCCGGCTTGGATCGCGGCGTCGCGCGCGCGCTGGAACTCGGCGGCGAAGATCAAACGCATCGTCGCGATATCGGCCGACACGTTCGATGCGACCAATCGGTTGCGCAACAGATTGTCGATCTGACCGTTGGCGCGGATGATCGCGCCCTCCAGCAGATCGAGATCTTGGATCGTGCGCAGCATCAATGGTTCGTCGCGCGCGATCTGCGCCCCGATGATCGCGCGCTGCCGGCCGGCGAATTCGCTGATTGCCCATAGCTCGTTCTTCAGCGGCACGAAGCCGCTCAATATGGGCTGGGCCGATAGCGCCCCGAAATCGAGCGCCAACCGCACCGCATTGGCGCGGTCGATGGCGCCCGTCACCTCGTGGAACCAGGCATCGACGCGCTCGCGCGGCCGCCCGCCTGTCGGCAGGCTCATCAAACCGTCTGCCTCCTCCCGCGCGCGCAGCAGGCTTTCATGGGCGGCTTCGGCCTCGTCGCGCGCCAGCGTCCAATCGGGCTGCGCCGGCATAGCGCGCAGCTTGACCAGCGCTTCGGCCAACGCCGAATCGCCGGCCGCACGCGCCACATCGATCCCATCGCGCGACAATTTGGAGATCGGTTCGGGCCGGTTGAGCGCGACGGCGGTCATCCCGCGTTCGCGCGCGCGCGCGGCCGTCGCCTCGATCAGCAGGTCGGAGATCGCGTTGCTCTGCTTCGCCAGTTGCGCTGCTTCGCGCTGGCGGACGGCATCGACCGACATATCGATCGCGAACCACAGTGCGATCGCCGTATTGACGCCCAGCAGCGTCAAAAGCGTCACGCGAAGGCTTGCAGAGAACCTCATGCGCCGCCCTTGCGCCCGCCGGTTCGGCGGCGGTCTAAGAACGATGTTTTCGCGCTTTCGCGCGGACGAGGCGTCATGCGTTCTCCGGGCGATCGAGCGTACGTTGTTCTACACCAGCGACCAAGCGTCGCGGGGTCTGTCGTTCGATCCTGGATTTCCCGTATTAACAAGTCGTAAAGAATTTTGCGCCATTGCAGGTCCGCATAGCAACGGACAAAACGTCACCGCAAAGTATACGAAAACACGATATTGGGTCGCTAAACGGCCCGCGAATGCCGTGGGACGTTCAATATTACCTAACGTTGTAAACGGTCGGATCAGTTCTTTGGTTTGACGCCGGCTTGGACCAGCATTTCGGCGAGGCGATAGACGGAAATCGCCTGATCGCGCGCCGCGCGATACAACATCAAATCTTCGGGCTCTATCGTATCGCCGCGAAACGCGAATACGTCGGTTTCGTACCAGAAAGCCTCGTATCCGCTTTGGTGCAGCGCTTCGCGTATGGCGACGCGCTCCGGCTCGGTGATGTGAATGACTTCGATCTCCACGAAAGAAGGCCGCCAGCCAAGCGCCCACCATGCCTGGAACAACGTGAAATCGTAGCCTTCGGTATCGGTCATCAATACGTCGGGGACGACGAAACCGGGTTCCGCCGCGTAGTCGGCGATCGGCAGACAATCGACCTCGACTTCGACCATCTCCTTTTCGACGTGCCGGAACTCCGCCATCAGCTTATGGCGCTGGATGATCTCCGGACGGAACGACGCAAGCACGGACGAGGACGGCACGTTATAGAATTTCCGCTTGCCGCCCGGCGCGTCGGCGACGATCGCGACATTGCGCATCGTGGCACCCGGCCGATCGGCGTAGTTCGCGCGAAGCGCCGCGAAGGGTACGGGCAACGGCTCGAACAACGTGCCGCGCCATTTCGGATGGCCGGTGTATTTGTAAAGCGGATCGCCCTTGGTGCCGTCATTGGCGCCGATGACGAGGTAACGGATTTCCGGCCGCGTCTTGGTCAACTTGACCAGATACGCGTCGCGCACCGCGTTGAACGCCTGATGATGATCCATGGCGCGATGCTAAAGCCGCTTCCCGCGTCGCGGCAAGCGTTCCGCCAATACGGGCGATCTATACGACCGTGCTCTCGATAAGGTCGCGGAAAGCCGGCCCCATGCGCCGTTCGTCCGCAAGCCGCGCGAAATTCGTCTCGACCTGGGCGCGCAGCCCGTCGGGGTCGGACATCATGGCCCACACCCCATCGACGAAATTTGCCGGCGCAAACGCGTTGCAAAAATCGATCAGATCGTGGCTGCCGGCTTCGCCGCGTTCGATCGCCAGTACGACCTTGTAAAGAACGCTTTGCACCACGCGCTGCGGATTGACGAAGCGAATATGCGCATCGGTGCGATGCGGCGCCACGTGGACCCGCGCGCGGCTCAGGTAGTTGTCGCGGCACCAACCCGCCAGCGGATAGCCGGCGTGCTGGATGGGGCCCACACGGCTTTCGATGCGCTTCAAAATCGCCGCGCGCCGCTCCGTCAAAGGGCCGGTCGCGATCATCGGTATATCCCGTCCGTCCCAATCGATGGGGTAGCGGGGCATCAAACGTTCGCTGAAGCCGAACGCGACACGTCCCGTGCGCGGGTTATGGCGGCGGCAAAATCCGATCGACGTCTCCAGCAAGCACCAAACGAAGCGTGCGTTTTCGATCTGGGCGACATAGTCGCGGCCGATCTTGTAGGGCGTTCCGCTATTTTCGAAGTCGGACCAGCCGAACGCGCCGTCGTCCGCGACCTCCTCCGTCACGATCAGGCCGTAGGGGATCCGGTTGGTGACCAGATAGTCGAGCAGCTCGGGCTGCAAACGGTCGATGAAGAGTTGAAAACGGTTCGGATAAAAGCGGTTTTGCGAGTACCGCACGACATGTCCGGAATCCGCGATTCCGGCCATGAACAAATCGACCAAATCCTGCGGCGCGGTCGTGTCACTGCCGAAATTAACAGTCGATATTTCGAACTCCGGCGAGATCGGCATATCTATAATTTCGTAAATTATTTGCCACAAATGCGATCTATCTAAACAGATTCTATATGCGATGTTAAATCTTTTAGATTGTCATCTAGGGCGTACAATTTGCGGTTCTAAAACGAGCGCGCGCGGCAGCGCGCACCGCGTGCCGGAAGGGCAAGGTTAAACGGGAAAGAAGCGCCTTGGTGAGCGCGCCGGGACTCGAACCCGGACCCCCAACATTAAAAGTGTCGTGCTCTACCGATTGAGCTACGCGCTCATACCAAGGCGGCGGGAAACTAGGGCTTCGGGGGCGCCGGGTCAACCTCGCCGTCGCGCTTATTTTCGAATATCGATCAAATGCTTATACGGCGGGCACGGCCGCCGACGCGGTGACGAAATTCCGATAGCGCTCGGCGGCGTTGGTCAAGTGCCGGCGCATCGCCCGGCGCGCCGAGTCGCCGTCGCGCGCCTGGATCGCTTCGGCGATGGCGCGGTGCTCGTCGCGGATGCGTTTGAGATAGGAAGCCTGCCCCGCCGCATTCATCCGCCAAACTTTTTCGTCGCGCCGGGGAATGACGAAGCTGCCCATCATACCCAGCAATTCCGGGAAATGCGGATTGCCGGTCGCGCGCGCGATCTCGGCATGGAAGGCGAAATCCTCGTCGGCCGCCGAGCGGCCGGAATCGATCGCGCGCTCGAAGGCTTGATGCGCGGCCGCGATCGCCTCAAGGGCCGGTTGCGTCGCGCGCTGGCAAGCCAGGCCCGCCGCCTCCGTCTCCAGCGCCAAGCGCAGTTCGAGCGCGTTGATCGCGGAATCGAGCGAACGCAGCAATTCGGGATCGAGGCGGAATTCGTCGCGCGGCGCTTGCGAAACGAAGGCGCCCGAGCCTTGGCGCGTGGTGACGAGGCCCCGCGCCTTCAGGGCGGCGACGGCTTCGCGCACCACGGTGCGGCTGACTTGCATCCCTTCGACCAATTCGCGTTCGGTCGGCAATCGTTGTCCCGCCGGCCATCGGCCGCTGGCGATCTCGGCCATCAGGCGGTCGACGACCTCCTTCGTCAGGCTGCGGCCGGGGCGCACGGGCGTCATCATGCCGGGCCCTTCCGGCTTGCCCGGCGCGGCGGCCGAAACGGTGCTGGACTTTTGTTGTCGGGTCATCGTACAAATTTTTAGCACGAAGTTCCGGTCCGCCGCAAACGGCCGATCGGCGCCGACAAAAGTATGACGTAACGAATACGCAACACGTGCTCGACAACCGGCCGGCGGGAACAACCCGCACGGTCCCAGGGAGGAGATAAAAATATGAAGCGTCGCGATTTCATGACGGCCGCCGCCGCATCGGCGTTGGTCGCAGCGTCCGGCACGGTCGGCGCGCAATCCAAATTGGTACTCAAGGCCACGGACGTCCACCCGCTCGGCTATCCGACGGTCGAAGCCGTCGTGCGCATGGGCAAGAAGCTCGAAGCCGCCACCAACGGCCGCATTTCGATCGAGATGTATCCGTCGATGCAGCTCGGCGGCGAAAAGGAAATGATCGAGCAGGCGCAGGTCGGCGCGCTGCACATCGCGCGCATCTCGGTCGGCCCGATGGGCCCGCTGGTGCCGGAAATGAACGTCTTCAACCTGCCCTTCGTGTTCCGCAGTGCCGCGCATATGGAGAAGGTGATCGACGGCCCGATCGGCCAGGAGATCATGCAGAAACTGACCGACCATCCCACGGCCAATCTGGTCGGCCTGTGCTGGATGAACGCAGGGACCCGCTCCGTCTATAACTCCAAGCGCCCGATCACCCAGGTCTCGGACCTCAAGGGTCTCAAGATCCGCATGATGGGCAACCCGCTGTTCGTCGACACGATGAACGCGCTGGGCGGCAACGGTGTGGCGATGGGCTTCGACCAGCTGATCAACGCGATGCAGACCGGCGTCGTCGATGGCGCCGAAAACAACGAACCCAGCTACGACAGCGGCCAGCACTACCGTTACGCCAAGTACTTCTCGAAGACCGACCACCTGATGATCCCGGAAATCCTGGTCTTCTCGAAGCGTCAGTGGAACGCGATGTCGGCCGGCGACCGTGAATTGGTCGGCCGCATGGCCAAGGAAGCCCAGCTCGAACAGCGCGCGCTGTGGTACGAGGCCGAGAAGGAAGCGACGCGCAAGATGATCGCCGCCGGCGTAATCATCAACGACGTGCCCAACAAGAAGGAATTCCAGGACGCCGTGCGTCCGGTTTGGGACAAATACGCCGGCCAGCACAAGGCGCTGATCGACCGTATCCAGGCGGTCAACTAAGTCCGACGACGGGACGAGGTCCGGCGGCGCCGCCGCCGGACCGATCCTTCCCCGCTTCATTTCCACGACCGACGGCCCCACGAATGCGTGACACCTATTTCCGCGCGATGGACGCGCTACACAAGACGAGCGTGTTTCTCGCGGGGGTGGCCCTCATCGTCATCACCTTGATCATCCCGTGGGGCGTCTTCACCCGCTACGTGCTCAACAGCGCCTCGTCCTGGCCCGAGCCGCTGGCCATCCTGATGATGATCTGGCTGTCGTTCCTGTCGGCGCTGATCTGCTATCGCGAGCACCGCCATATCGGCGTCAATCTGATCCCCGATCTGTTGCGCGGCCGCGCCAAATACATTCTGGGCCTCGCGGTCGAGCTGTGCATGCTGGCGACCGGGCTGTTCCTGCTTTGGTACGGAATCAAGCTCGTGCAGACGACCTGGTATCAAAGCATCGCCGAGTTCCCGATCATGTCGGTCGGCGTTTCCTACCTTCCCGTACCGATCGCGGGCGGCGCCACGGTGCTGCTGGTGATCGAGCGGGTGATGAAAGGCGATTTCTTCCCCGCGATCGAGGTCGAGGACGACCCGCGCGAAACCGTTTCGACCGAATAATACCGGGGACAGTTCAGATGGATGCGCTCGTACTGCTCGGCGGCTTCGTCGTTTTCTGCTTCATGGGCGTGCCCGTCGCCTATGCGCTTGGCTTGTCGGCGATCTGCGCCGCGCTGTGGATGGATATTCCGCTGGAGGCGATCGCGCTGAAAACGTCCGACGGCATGGACGATTTCCCCCTCCTCGCGATCCCGTTCTTCATCCTGGCGGGCGCCATCATGGCCGAAGGCGGCATGGCGGCGCGCATTATCAACCTCGCCAAGATATTCGTGGGATTCATCCGCGGCGGGTTGGCGCTGGTGAACATCCTCGCTTCCACGATGTTCGGCTGTATTTCGGGCTCCTCCGTCGCCGACACCGCGTCGATCGGCTCGGTGATGATTCCGCAGATGGTCAAGCAAGGCTATCCGCGCTTGTTCGCGGTCAACGTCACGATCTCCGGCGCGTTGCAGCCGCTGCTGATCCCGCCGTCGCACAATATGGTGATCTATTCGCTCGCGGCGGGCGGTTCGGTGTCTGTCGCCCATCTTTTCATGGCGGGGATCATCCCGGGCCTGCTGCTCGGTCTTTCGCTGATGGCGCTGTGCCTCGTCATCGCCCATCGCGGAAACTACCCGAAGGGCGAGGTCATTTCGCTGCGCCAGGCGGGCCGCATCGCCTACGAGGCGGTCTGGGGCCTCGTGACGATGGTCATCATCATGGGCGGCATTCTGTCGGGCGTGTTCACGCCGACGGAGTCGGCCGCCGTCGCCTGCATCTGGGCGTTCCTGGTCACCGTCTTCGTCTATCGCGACTACAAGATCCGCGAATTGCCGCATCTGATCGGCCGGGTCGTGCGCACCGTCGGCATGGTCATGATCATGATCGGCTTTTCGGTCGCCTTCGCCTATATGATGACGCTGATGCGCATCCCCGCGAAGGCGACTGAGTTCTTCGTCGCGATCTCGTCGGACAAATACACGTTCCTGCTCTATATGAACTTGCTGCTGCTGCTGCTCGGCACTTTCATGGATCTGGCGCCGATGCTGCTGATCTGCACGCCGATCTTCCTGCCGATCATCGCGAAGTTCGGCATCGATCCCATTCATTTCGGGATCATCATGATCTTCAATCTCGGGATCGGGCTGATCACCCCCCCGGTCGGGCCGACGCTGGCCGTGGGGTGCGCCATCGGCAAAGTCACTATGGAGCAGGTCTCGAAATCCATCATGGTCTTCTACATCCCGATGCTGATCGTGCTCGGGCTGGTGACCTATATTCCGGCGCTGACGCTGTGGCTGCCCAAGCTGCTGCTGGGCTGAGATAGCCTAGAGGGGCGCGCGGGGCGCGATCGTCGGGATCGTCGGCGTTTCGGCGTCGATCGGCTGGCCCGCCAGCTTGGCGCGCACGGCGGCGACGGTCCGGGGCGACACGAAATGCGAGATATCGCCGCCCAGGCGCGCGACTTCCTTCACGAAGCGCGAGGAGATGAATTGCTGGCTTTCCGAAGCCATCAAGAACACCGTCTCGACTTCCGGCCCCAGGCGCTTGTTCATCCCGGCCATCTGGAATTCGTATTCGAAATCCGAAACGGCCCGCAGGCCGCGCAGAATGATCTTGGCGCCCATCTTCTCGGCGAACTGCATCAGCAGGCTTTCGAAGGGAACCACCTCGATACGCGCGGCTTCCGACAGCGGCAGCGCCGCGACCTCGCGCTTCACCAGCGCCACGCGCTCGTCCAGCGTGAAGAGCGGACCCTTGCCGGGATTGACCGCGACGCCGACGATCAAACGATCGACCAGCGCCGTGCCGCGATGGATGATGTCGAGATGGCCGTTGGTCGCCGGATCGAACGTGCCGGGATAGATCCCGATGCGCTTGCTCATTTGCCGTTACTCCCGCCAGCACTCCCCTCGGCGCTACCGTCCGTTTCGGGGGAAGCCGCATCGCCATTCGTTTCGTCGCCGCCCAGATCGCCAAGCCGCGCCACGGAAACCACGCGTTCGCCCTCGCCCACCCGGAACACGGTGACGCCCTGCGTTTGGCGGCGCGCGATGCGGATATCGTCGATCGGCGTGCGGATCAGCGTGCCGGCGTCCGACACGATCATCAATTGATCGCCCTCGGCGACCGGGAAGGACGCGACGACGTCGCCGTTCTTCTCGGTCAGCTCGATATTCGCGATGCCCGAGCCGCCGCGCCCGGTCTGACGGTATTCATAGGACGAGCTGCGCTTGCCGAAGCCCTTGCTGGTGATCGCCAGCAGGAATTCTTCGGCCGCCGCCAATTCGGCGTAACGCTCCTCGCTCAAGGTCACGGCCTGCGCCGGCACGGCTTCGCCGTCGTCCGGCGCCGCCGTTTCGGCCGTATCGTCGGCCCCGCCGCGGCGCGCGCGCGCCATCTTCAGATAGGCTTCGCGCTCGGCGGTATCGAGTTCGATATGCCGCAGCATCGTCATCGAAATGATCTCGTCGCCCGAGGCCAGCTTCTGGCCGCGCACGCCGGTCGAATTGCGGCTGGCGAAAACGCGCACGTCCGTCACCGGGAAGCGGATGCACTTGCCCAGGCGCGTGGCGAGCACGACGTCCTGACGCTCGGTGCAAGGCTGCACCGCGACCAGGCGCTCGCCGTCTTCCTCCAGTTTCATGGCGATCTTGCCCTTCGCCATGATGTTCTCGAAATCCGACAGCGCGTTGCGCCGGACATTGCCCGCCGACGTGGCGAACATTATGTTGAGGCTGCTCCACAGCGTTTCGTCGCGCGGCAAGGGCAGCACGGTCGCGATCGTTTCGCCGTCGGCCAGCGGCAAAAGCTGGACCATCGGCTTGCCGCGCGCCTGCGGGTTGCCCAGCGGCAAGCGATGGCATTTCAGACGGAAAACGAGCCCCTTATTCGTGAAGAACAGCACCGGGTCGTGCGTGTTCGCCACGAAGACCTGACTGACGAAATCCTCCTCGCGCGTCGCCATGCCGGCACGGCCCTTGCCGCCGCGCCGTTGCGCGCGATAGGCGGAAAGCGGCGTGCGCTTGATATAGCCGGCATGGGTGACCGTCACGACCATGTCTTCGGGCGCGATCAGATCTTCGATATCCTGGTCGCCATCGCCTTCTTCGAAGGTCGTGCGGCGCTGGTCGGCGAACTCCTCGCGGATCGCGATAAGCTCGGCCTTCAGGATCGAATAAAGGCGCTCGCGCGACGCCAGGATGTCGAGGAAATCGGCGATCTTGTCGACGATCTCCTTCAATTCGCCGAGGATCTTGTCGCGCTCCAACCCGGTCAGGCGTTGCAGGCGCAATTCCAGGATCGCGCGGGCCTGTTCTTCCGACAGTTTATAGGTGCCGTCGACGACGCCCCGCCCCGGCTCGCCGACCAGTTCGATGAACGGCGCGATATCGGCGACCGGCCAGTCGCGTTCCAACAGGCGTTCGCGCGCCACGACGGGATCGGGCGATTTGCGGATCAGTTCGATCACCGGATCGAGATTGACGACCGCGACCGCGAGCCCGATCAAGATATGCGCGCGCTTGCGCGCCTCGCGAAGTTCGAAGCGGGTGCGGCGCGTAATGACTTCTTCGCGGAACTCGACGAAGGCCTGGATCAGCTCCTTCAGGCCCATCAGCTCGGGCTTGCCCCGGTTGAGGGCGAGCATGTTGAAGCTGAAACTCGTCTGGAGGCCCGTGTATTTGTAGAGCTGGTTGAGCACGATCTCCGCGTTCGCGTCGCGCTTCAGCTCGATCACCACGCGCACGCCGTCGCGATCGGATTCGTCGCGCAGATCGGAAATGCCTTCGATGATCTTCTCGTTCACGCATTCGGCGATGCGCTCCAGCAGACGCGCCTTGTTCTGCTGGTAGGGAATTTCGGTGAAGACGATCGCTTCGCGATCCTTACGGATTTCCTCGACGGTCGCGCGGCCGCGCACGATGACCGAGCCGCGGCCGGTGCGATAGGCTTCGCGGATGCCGCCGCGCCCCAGCACGATGCCGCCGGTCGGAAAATCGGGACCGGGAACGAGTTCGATCAGCTTGTCGAGCGAGATCGCCGGATCGGCGAGATAGGCGCAGCATGCGTCGATCACTTCGCCCAGATTATGCGGCGGGATGTTCGTCGCCATGCCGACGGCGATGCCCGAGCCGCCATTGACCAGCAAATTCGGGAACACGGCCGGGACGACCGTGGGCTCCTGCGAGCTGTCGTCGTAGTTGGGCTGGAAGTCGACGGTGTCCTTCTCGAGGTCCCCGAGCATCAGCGACGCGACCTTGGTGAGGCGCGCTTCGGTGTAGCGCATCGCCGCCGCCGGATCGCCGTCCATCGAGCCGAAATTGCCCTGACCGTCGATCAGCATCAGCCGCATCGAGAAATCCTGGGCCATACGGACCATGGATTCGTAAATCGCGCTGTCGCCATGCGGGTGATATTTACCCATCACGTCGCCCACGACGCGGGCCGATTTGCGATACGGGCGGTTCCAGTCGTAGCCCGCCTCCTGCATCGCGAACAGGATGCGCCGATGCACGGGCTTCAAACCGTCGCGCGCGTCGGGCAAAGCGCGGCTCACGATCACGCTCATCGCGTAATCGAGATAGCTGCGCTTCATCTCGTCTTCGATCGAGACGGGGGAAATATCGGTCGGGCCGGGAACGTTGGGAGGCGCTGTTTCGGTCACGGGCCAGTCTACAAAACGAGGGCGAAAACGAAGACGGAGTCTAGCAATCGCAACATACAGTCACAACGCCGAAAACCGGCGCGTAAGCGGCTGAAAATAAGCGCGAATTCGGCCGCCGATTGGGGATAAAAACAAGGCCCCGATTGCGCTGCAATCGAGGCCCGTTTTCGATTCGGAAAAGCCGGTATCAGGTCTTCGGGCGGTCACTCACCAGAATGCCCGCATGCCCCCAATTCTCGCGTGCAACTTCGTCGATCACGATATGCGTGTTCTGCGGGTTCTTGCCCAGCACGCGCACCAGTGTATCGGTGAATTCGCGCACGATCTGCGACTTCTGCTCCTTCGTCGCACCGGCCGTCATCTTGATATTGATGAAGGGCATGGGCAGAGATCAGAACGGAATATCGTCGTCGATCGGGCCGGAAGGCTTGCGCGCACCGCCACCACCGCCGCCCGACGAACGGCCGCCGCCGCCATTGCCGCCGCCGCCCCCGCCGTAATCGTCGCCGTAATCGTCACCGCCGCCGGCACCACCCCCGCCGCCGCCGCCACCTTTGCCGTCGAGCATCGTCAGCTCGCCGCGGAAGCGCTGCAGCACGACTTCGGTCGAGTATTTCTCCGCACCCGACTGGTCGGTCCATTTGCGGGTCTGCAGCGCGCCCTCGACATAAACCTTGGAGCCCTTCTTCAAGAAGCGCTCGGCGACTTCGCCGAGTTTCTCGTTGAAGATCACCACGCGATGCCATTCGGTCTTTTCCTGGCGCTCGCCGGAATTCTTGTCCCGCCACGTTTCGGACGTGGCGACGGACAGGTTCACGACCTTGCCGCCGTTGTTCATCGAGCGCACTTCGGGATCGCGCCCGAGATTGCCGATGAGAATGACTTTGTTGACGGATCCGGCCATGTGCGACTCCCCGCTAGAACGAAGCGGGAAATTGGCATCCGGGTGCGGGTTAGTGCAAGGACCAATAGGCCTTATCGAGCGTGCCCCTGACGCCGGGGCGCTGCTCGGCCGGAAAAAGCTCGGAAATCCGGGCTTCCAGGGCGCGCAAACGCGGGGCGAGATCGTCCAGCGCGCGCCAGTCGGCCGTCGCATCCGGCCCGTTCTCGGCGATCAGCGTCGCGAGCTTGGCGTCGCCCGGCGCATAGATCGTCAGGAAGAAATGGCTGGGCACGGCCACGCCAGCCCCGATCGACGCCGGAACGGCGCGCGCGTCGAACACCGTCCCGACGATCACCCTTACTTCGCCCGTTTCCTTGGCCCGTTCGCGCACCCAGGCTTCGACCTGCGCCCACAGCCCGCGATTATGGTTGGGGTTCTGTGCGGCGACATTGCTGTACCAGTAGCTCGCGATTTTGGCGCCGGGCGATAGGCGACCGGCCACGGCCGAGGGCACGAGATGCCCGCGATCGAAACCCGAGCGGCGGAAATCGGCGTCGCGCGCCTGCAAATCCTTCGGCAGATCGGGATCGGGCGAGAAATCGGCGAGGCGACCGGGCGATCCAGCCAGCGCCTGGGTGCGGTTCAGCGAATAACCCGCCCAGGCGGGGGCGCGGCGGGCGGGCGCAAACGCCACGGCGAAAGATGCCCCGTCGCGTCCCGGCCGGCAGGTTTCGATCGTATCGATACGCTCTACCGGCGGCGTTTGGGCCGCGAAAACCTCCCGGCAGCCCGCGAAACGCGACGGTTCGGCCCCGGCGGTCGCCGCCAAGAAAATACTAAAAAGAGATAAAATAAGTAAACGCATTCGCGCTAAATAACACGCCTTGGGACGGAAGAAAACGATCCACAGCGCCGATCGTGCCCGTCGAAAACCCGCGACCCCCGCCCTATATTCCGCCCATGTCCACGAAATCAGCATCGGCTACGGCGCTCGGCGCCCTGTTCGAAGGTCCGCGCATCGCCGTCCGGGGCGCGCGCGAGCACAATCTCAAAGGCGTCGACGTCGATCTGCCGCGCGACTCGTTGGTCGTCATCACCGGCCTGTCTGGCTCGGGCAAATCCTCGCTCGCCTTCGACACGATCTATGCCGAGGGCCAGCGCCGTTACGTCGAAAGCCTATCGGCCTATGCGCGCCAGTTCCTGGAGCTGATGAGCAAGCCGGACGTCGATTCCATCGACGGCCTTTCGCCCGCGATTTCGATCGAGCAGAAAACGACGAGCCGCAACCCGCGCTCGACCGTCGGCACGGTCACCGAGATCTACGACTATCTGCGTCTGTTGTTCGCGCGCGTGGGCGTGCCCTATTCGCCCGCGACCGGTTTGCCGATCGAAAGCCAAACCGTGACGCAGATGGTCGATCGCATTCTGGCGATGCCGGACGGCACGCGGCTTTATCTGCTCGCCCCCGTCGTGCGCGGCCGGAAGGGCGAGTACCGCAAGGAACTCGCCGAGTATCAGAAGAAGGGTTTCCAGCGCGCCAAGGTCGACGGCAAGCTCTACGAAATCGATGCGGTGCCCGCCCTCGACAAAAAGCGCAAACACGATATCGAAATCGTGGTCGATCGCTTGGTCGTGAAACCCGATCTGGGGCCGCGTCTGGCGGACTCGATCGAAACCGCTTTGGGGCTCGCCGACGGTTTGCTGTTCGCCGAAAACGCCGACAACGGCGAGCGCACGGTGTTCAGCTCCAAATTCGCCTGCCCGGTTTCCGGCTTCACGATTTCGGAGATCGAGCCGCGCCTCTTCTCGTTCAACAATCCGTTCGGCGCGTGCCCGGCCTGTGATGGGCTCGGCGAAAAACAATATTTCGATCCCGAACTGGTCGCGCCCAACGGTTTGCTGTCGCTCAATGGCGGCGCCATCGCGCCCTGGGCGTCCGACAGCAACAAGTATTACGCCCAGACGCTGGCGAGCCTCGCCAAGCATCTGAAGATCGATCTCGACACGCCGTGGGAAAAACTGCCCGCGAAGGCGCGCAACGTCATCCTCCACGGCTCGGGCGAAGAGCCCGTGACGATGGTCTATTCGGACGGCTTGCGCGACTACAAGACGACCAAGCCCTTCGAAGGCGTCGTGCCCAATCTCGAACGGCGCTATCGCGAGACCGACAGCGCCTGGACGAAGGAAGAGCTGTCGCGCTTCCAATCCGCGCGGCCTTGCGAGGCGTGCGGCGGCCATCGTCTGAAGCCCGAAGCCCTCGCCGTCAAGATCGGCGGCCTGCATATCAGCGAAGTCTGCCAATTCGCGATCGACGAAGCCGCCACTTGGTTCAAGAAGCTGACGCCGCAACTCACCAAGAAGCAGAACGAGATCGCCGTCCGCATCTTGAAGGAGATCAACGCGCGGCTTGGCTTCCTCGTGGATGTCGGTCTCGAATATCTCACTCTCGCCCGTGCCTCGGGCACGCTCTCGGGCGGCGAAAGCCAGCGCATCCGCTTGGCCTCGCAGATCGGCTCGGGTCTTACCGGCGTTCTCTACGTGCTCGACGAACCGTCGATCGGCTTGCACCAGCGCGACAACGACCGTCTGCTCGAAACCCTCAAGCGTCTTCGCGATCTCGGCAACACGGTGATCGTCGTCGAACACGACGAAGATGCGATCCGCGTCGCCGATTGGGTCGTCGATATGGGCCCCGGCGCGGGCGTCCATGGCGGCCGGATCATCGCGCAAGGCACGCCCGCACAGATCATCGCCAATCCCAACAGCACCACGGGCCGCTATCTCGCCGGCTTCGACCAGATCGCGATCCCCAAGCAGCGCCGCGCGGGCCATAAGGGCCAGAAGCTGACGGTCAAAGGCGCCAAGGCCAATAACCTCAAGAACGTGTCGGTCGAATTGCCATTGGGCACTTTCGTCTGCGTCACCGGCGTTTCGGGCGGCGGCAAATCGACGCTGGTGATCGAAACGCTCTACAAGGCGTTGGCGCGCCGCTTGATGGGTGCACGCGAAATCGCGGGCGAGCACGATACGATCCTGGGCATCGATCATCTCGACAAGGTGATCGATATCGACCAGTCGCCGATCGGCCGCACGCCGCGTTCCAACCCCGCGACCTATACCGGCGCCTTCACGCCGATCCGCGATTGGTTCGCCGGTTTGCCTGAAGCCAAGGCGCGCGGCTACGGGCCGGGGCGCTTCTCGTTCAACGTCAAAGGCGGGCGTTGCGAAGCCTGCCAGGGCGACGGCGTCATCAAGATCGAGATGCACTTTTTGCCCGACGTGTATGTCACCTGCGACGCGTGCCACGGCAAGCGCTACAACCGCGAAACGCTGGAGATCAAGTATCGCGACAAGTCGATCGCGGACGTGCTGGAGATGACGGTCGAAGAAGCCGCCGCGTTTTTCGCGGCCGTGCCCGCGATCCGCGAGAAGATGGATACGTTGGTCAAAGTCGGCCTCGGCTATATCCATGTCGGCCAGCAGGCGACGACCCTGTCGGGCGGCGAAGCCCAGCGCGTGAAACTCGCCAAGGAGCTTTCGCGCCGCTCGACGGGCAAGACGCTCTATATCCTCGACGAGCCGACGACGGGCCTGCATTTCGAGGATGTCCGGAAGTTGCTCGAAGTGCTCCACGCCCTCGTCGATCAGGGCAACACGATCGTCGTCATCGAACATAATCTGGAGGTCGTGAAGACCGCCGATTGGGTGATCGATCTGGGCCCTGAGGGCGGCGGCAAGGGCGGACGCATCGTCGCCGCCGGCACGCCCGAAGACGTCGCGAAAACGAAGGAATCCTTCACCGGGAAGTATCTCGCGCCCTATCTGGCTCGCGGCGGTATGGCGAAGAAACGCGCTTAGACCATGCCACGCTGAAGTGGTTGGTTAGGGTTGTGAGCCATAACTGTCGGTGCAACGTTTTTACGTGGTTGTTCAGACGCAGTGCCGAGGTCAGAATTAAAGAAGTTACACATTTCCATTTCCGCTTCACCTAATCGTGACTCAGCAAAATCGACGGCGTCGAATGTCGTGTTCTTGAAGGAGACCGAATCAAACAAACGAACCTGAAATCTTACTTTGTAAAACTTCGAATCTTCTACTTCCACGCCGATCATTGTACATTCAGCAAGATCAGTATTAATTTCAGGATAATCGCAAGATATTACCGAAACATGTTTCCATTTTTTATTTTTGAAATGTACGTTGCTCAATTTTGAGCCAATAAATATAGTTTTTATTAAGTTACCGGTCACAAAATCTGAACCGGTTAGATCAACATTTGAAAAGGAACAATTTTTAAACTCATAATCAAAAAAACTAATGTGACGACCACTAAGATTCTCAAATTTTATGTCTGAAAAATGCTTCCGCGAAGCCGGTTCACGACTCCCCTCTTCGTAGGTCGCTCCGCCCGAGAATGACGCATGATCAAGATTTGCATTCGAAAACGCCACACCGACAAAGTTACAGGAAAAAAACCTAGTTTCTGAAAAATCGCCATTCTCGAAACGCACATTGTAAAAATCTGAGTTTTCGAAATCCGCGCAAGTAAATCCGTTCCCCCAAAACCTTATTCCGCAGAATGGCAGTCCCGAAAGCTCCAACCGAAAATCCACGGGATCGTTCTCTAAATCTCTTTTGGCAAAGAAATCAATACAAAGTTGAAGTTCTTCTGTTGCACAATAAACTGATGATTTTTCCTCGATCGTCAGCGTGCGATCCCACGCCTGCGTCCCGATATCTGTAATAGAAGCATGTTTAACCCAAGCTTCATCTCGGCAAATTTCCTTCATTTTCGCGAGCAAGATAGTGAGAATCGGAGCGTGCCGTTCTTTGTCAGCACGAGCAATTAGCTCTAATGAATAAATTCCGCCAAGGCGGACAGACAGTTTATCACTCCCTAACTGTTCCATCGCTTTGGAAAAAGCCTCGGCTGATCTCGTTTCTCTATCAAGTCGATGAGATTCTCTATCAAGTTCACGTTCTCGGTTTTCCTTCTCCTGCGCTGTCTTTGATGCTTGTAATGCGGCCTCAGCGGCATCCTTCGCCGCAACGCTTCGCAAATAAGCGATATAAAGGCCGAATGCGCCTCCAACTATACCGAACGCACCAAGACCAACATTTCTTACAATCTCAGACCAATCGCGCATGCTTGGACGCGAAGTAGAGTCAATGAGCGTAACGAGAGCCAACACAAGTGCAAGCCCCAACATCAAAGCCACAAAAGTCAGAAGCCAATTTCGAAAGGCCGGAGACCATTCGTGTATCAGAGGGCCGCGTCCTGGCGTCATTTGGACCTCAAGGTATAAATCTGATTTAAAGTTATACTCGTGTCATAGTAGCACCAAAACCGGAACGCATGTGCAATTGTTAACTTTCTTCAAGCTTAGCGCTGAACCGGCGGGCCTTCGGGCCGGTTATAGGGATCTTCCGGATCGACCGGCTCGCCGGGCAATGACGGCGACGGTTTCCAGTTGCGCACCCGCAGCATCGCCGCCTGGATATCGACGTCGATCATGTTGCGGTTCAGCTGGTCGCGAAGTGCCTGCGCTTCCGTACGGATCGCCGGACCGCCGCGCTGAATCGCCATGGTCAGCTGGAAATAGGCGTTGATGCGATAATCGACACCTTGATCGCGCCCGAAACCGATCTGCGCCAAGCGGAACATCGCCCCCGGATGGCCGCGCGCCGCGGCGAGCCCGTACCATTCCTTGGCGAGGTCGCGATCCTCCGGCGTGCCGTCGCCGCGATAGGTGCGCTCGCCCACCAGAAAACGCGCTTCGGTATTGCCCAGATCGGCCGCGCGCTTGTACCAGACGAACGCTTTCTCGCGGTCGGCGACGACACCGCGCCCGTCGTCGAGCAAACCCGCCAGATCCAGGATCGCGGGCGTGAAATTGAGCTCGGCCGCGCGTTGCAGATGATCGAGGGCACGATCGGCCGAGAGTTCGACGCCGCGCCCGGCCGCATAGGCTTTGCCCAGACGATAATGTGCGGGCGCCCAATCGCGCTGGGCGGCCAGGCGATACCAGCGCGCCGCCTCGCGCGGATCGAGATCGATGCCCCCGCCCCCGGTATCCGAGATGCTGCCGATGATGAACTGTGCTTCCGGATTGCCGCGCTGCGCGAAAGGCAGCAGCAGCAAATAGGCGGGGCCGAGATTGTTCTTCTCGAACTCCGCCTTGCCTTGCAGAAAATCCTCGGCGATGCGCGGCGGCGGGGCCGGCGGCGGCAAACGTTCGGGCACCGGGCCCGGCGTTTGCGCCAAAGCCGGCCCGGTCAGCAGCACGAGGCAAAGGGCAAGACGCCGTATCATTCCTGGGCCGCGATCGCTTCGATCTCGATCATGAAATCGGGGCTCGCCAAAGCCGCGACGATCATCAACGTGGAGGCCGGCGGGCGGATATCGCCCAGCGCCTTGTCGCGTGCCGCACGGCTGGGCAGGATATAGGCCTTATCGGTCAGCAGGATCGTGATCTTGATGAGATCGCCGAACCCCATGCCGGCATCGGCCAGGATCGCGCCGATATTCGCCCATACGGCGGCGGCCTGCGCTTCGATCGTCTTGGGGACCGTGCCGTCGGGCAAATTCCCGACCTGCCCCGACAGATAAAGCGTGCGTGCCCCGGGTTTCACCTCGATGGCGTGTTGATAGCGGCCCGTGGGCTTCGCGATGGTCGCGGGATTATAGGTTTTCGGCATGCGTTGAACCTGACTCCATCTGACTGTAAGAGAATAGCAGATGACGCAAAAACCCGTACATGTGGTGGGCGGCGGCTTGGCCGGGTCCGAGGCCGCCTGGGCGCTGGCCAAGGCCGGCGTGCCCGTAATTCTGCACGAAATGCGGCCCGTTCGCGGTACCGAGGCGCATCAGACGCCCAAATTCGCCGAACTGGTCTGCTCCAATTCCTTCCGCTCGGACGAATGGGAGGCGAACGCCGTCGGCCTGCTGCACCGTGAATTGCGGCTTGCGGGCTCGCTGGTGTTGAAAGCGGCCGATGCGCACCGCGTCCCCGCCGGGGCGGCTTTGGCCGTGGACCGCGAGGGTTTTTCCCAAGCCGTGACCGACGCGATCGAGGCCGAGCCCTTGATCGAAATCCGGCGCGAGGAAGTGGCCGGCCTGCCGCCCGAGGAGTGGGGCAGCACCATCGTCGCGACCGGGCCGTTGACCTCGCCCGCTTTGGCGCAGGCGATCCGCGAGGCGACGGGCGAAGACTCGCTCGCGTTTTTCGACGCGATCGCGCCGATCGTGCACAAGGACAGCATCGATTTTTCGAAAGCGTGGTTGCAGTCGCGCTGGGACAAGGGCGACGGCAAGGACTACATCAATTGCGCGATGGACAAGGAGCAATACGAGGCGTTCATCGCCGCCTTGCTCGCGGGCGAGAAGACCGAGTTCAAAGACTGGGAAAAGGACACGCCCTATTTCGAAGGCTGCTTGCCCATCGAAGTGATGGCGGAGCGCGGGATCGAAACTTTGCGCTTCGGCCCGATGAAGCCCGTAGGCCTGCGCGATCCGGCAACCGAGCGGCGCCCCTACGCGGTCGTGCAACTGCGTCAGGACAATGCGCTGGGCACGTTGTTCAACATGGTCGGTTTTCAGACCAAGCTGAAATACGGCGAGCAAGCGCGGGTGTTCCGGATGATTCCGGCCCTTGCGAACGCGGAATTCGCGCGGCTCGGCGGTATCCATCGCAATACGTTCATCAACTCGCCGCGCGTGCTCGATGCGGAGCTGCGCTTGCAGGCGCGCCCGAATTTGCGCTTCGCCGGCCAGGTGACGGGCGTGGAAGGCTATGTCGAGAGTGCGGCGATCGGCTTGCTGGCCGGCCGCTTCGCGGCCGACGAATATTTCGGCCGCGCTTTCGCCCCGCCGCCGCCGGTCACGGCCTTCGGCGCGTTGCTCGCGCATATCACCGGCGGGGGCGACGCCAAAACCTTCCAGCCGATGAACTGCAATTTCGGCCTGTTCCCGCCGCTTGAAAACGTGCCGACCAAGGGCAAGAAGCACTTCGACCGCAAGAAGGCCCATGCCCATCGCGCGGCCGAAGCGCTCGACGCGTGGCTCGGCCGGTCAGAAGCGGCACAGTGAATTCGCGAGCCAGAGGCGCCAAATATCGGCGGGTGTGGGCTTGCGCAGCGCCGGATCGAACGGATCGTAATTCGCTTTTTCGAGACGCTTGAGCGCCAAGGAAGCGACCTTGCCCGGCAAGGCGGCGGCGAAAATGTCGCGCGGCGGATTGGCGGCGCGGGCTTCGTTCAACAATTCCCGCGCGCGCAACGCGACGGGCTCGATCACTTGGCGCAAGGCGGAGCCCGCCTTGTTCTCGTGCAAGATATCGGGCGTGATCTTGGCCGCGTCGAGCAGATCGGCAGGCAATGGCGTGCGGCGCTGACGCGCGAAAAACGGCAAAGCGCGCAAAATCCCGGCCAGCGCATAAGCCGTGCCGATCGGCTCGGCCGATGGATGATCGCGGCCATAGGCGGCGCGCGTAATCGATCCGCCCACGCCGCGCGCGTAAGCGGCCATCTCGGCGAGCGAAGCGTAGGGTGAATCGTCGAGATCGCGCTCGCGCGCGTCGATGGCGACGCGCAACGGGGCGAATTCCGGCCGCGCCGCCGCCAATGCCAGAACCACGGGATGCTTACGGAGTTTGGTCCCCGCTTCGATCTCGTCCAGCGCCTCGCGCCACCATTGCAGCCGGATTTGGCCCAGCATTGGCTCCGACACCGTTTCGCGCACCCGGGCGATTTCCGCGTTGAAGGCGTAGACCGCGATCAACCGGGCGCGCGATTCCCCGCGCGCGAACAGGGTCGTGCGCCAGCGATCGGGGTCGGAACGGCGAAGTTCGCCGTCCGCAAGGGCAAGGGTATCGTCCGACATGGGGTGCTATATAGACGGTGTACCGGCCGGAATCGACACGTGACAAGAACCCGCCAAACCGAGAATTTCCCCGTCGGCTCCTGGCTGATCGCGCCCGCCCATCGCGCGGCTGTGCACGCGTTCTATGCGTTCGCCAGGGCGGCCGACGATATCGCCGACGATCCGAACCGGGAAAGTGCCGACAAACTGGTGCTGCTCGATGCGTTCGATGCGGCGCTGCTGGGGGGCGATGGACCGATCGAAGCCGTGCATTTGCGCGAAATCCTCGACGCGCGCGGCCTGACCATCGACCATCCCCGTCATTTGTTGCAGGCGTTCAAGGCCGACGCGTCGGGCCGGAATTGCCGGACATGGTCGGATCTCCTCGCCTATTGCCGCTATTCGGCCGCCCCGGTCGGGCGCTTCCTGCTCGACCTGCATGGCGAAAACCGCGAGACATGGCTGGCGTCCGACGCGCTATGCGCCGCGCTCCAGATCGAGAACCACCTTCAGGACGCCGCCGAGGATTGGTTCAATCTGCGCCGGCTTTACGTGCCCGGCGACATGCTGGCGCGGGCGGATTTGACCGAACGCGATCTGCTCGCGGCGCAAATCTCGCCGGCATTGCGAGACGTTTACGATAAATTGCTCGATCGCGTGGACGGGTTGAACGCCCAAGCCGCCGCCCTGCCCGCCGCCATCAAGGATCGGCGCATGCGGATGGAAGCGGCCGCGATCGTCGCGATCTCGCACAAGCTGGCCGCGCGGCTGCGCCGCCAAGACCCTTTGGCCAAGCGCGTCGCTTTGTCGAAGTTCGACAAGCTGGGCGCAGGCCTGACCGGACTATGGGCCGGCATCGCACGATGACGAAAGCCAAGGGGTCGAGCTTCTATTGGGGCATGCGCCTGCTGCCCGAGCCCAAGCGCGGCGCGATGTTCGCGCTCTACGATCTTGCCCGCGCGATCGACGATGCGGCGGACAACGACGCGCCGCTGGCGGCCAAGCGCCGAGCGATCGCCGATTGGCGCGCGGAAATCGCCGCGCTCTATCAAGGGAAACCCACGCGCGCCGAAACGATCGCGATCCTGCCTTATGTGAAGCGTTTCGATCTGCCGCGCGCGGAGTTCGAGGCATTGATCGACGGCCAGGAAATGGATCTCGACGGCGGCGCCTATGACGAAGCGCGGCTCGTGCTTTATTGCCGCCGTGTGGCGGGCACGATCGGCATGCTGACCCTCGCCATATTGGGCGTGCGCGCCGACGATTACGCGACGGCGCTGGGCGAAGCGTTCCAACGCATCAATATTCTGCGCGACGTGGACGAGGATCGCGCGCGCGGGCGCGATTACGTGCCGCCGGGCACCGATCTCGCCGTCACGGCGCACGCGAAACTGGCCGAGGCGGAGCGTCTGCGCCAAGGCCTCGACGCGCGCGCCTTGCGCCCCGCATTGGTGATGACCGAGCTTTATCGTGCGTTACTGGCCGCATTGCTGCGCGGCGAGCGGCGCTTGAGCCGTTTCGCCAAACTGCGCGCCGTCGCGATCGGGGTATGGAAAAGCCGATGATCGGCGTCGATGTCCATGTGATCGGCGCGGGGCTTGCGGGATTGGCGGCCGCGTTGGATTTGGCCGATGCCGGTGCCCGCGTCGCGTTGCACGAGGCCGCCCCGCAAGCGGGCGGTCGCTGCCGGTCCTTCGCCGATCAGGTGCTGGAGCGCGAGATCGACAATGGCGGCCATGTGCTGCTCGGCGGCAACAAGGCCGTGTTCGACTATCTCGACCGCATCGGTTCGCGCACGGAGATGGAAGCGATCGCGCCCGCCGCCTTCCCCTTCATGGATATGGCGACGGGCGAAACCTGGTCGATCCGCCCCAATGCCGGACCGATCCCGTGGTGGATCATGGCGCCGTCGCGCCGCGTGCCGGGAACGCGACCCGCCGATTACGCCGAAGCGCTCAATCTCTATTTCGCGGCCGAGACCGACACGGTCGCGCGGCGCCTCGATCCCGAAGGACCGTTGTTCCAGGCGTTGTGGGAACCGCTTTGCGTGGCGGCGTTGAACACGAACCCGCGCGAGGCGGCGGCCAAGCCGCTGGCCCGCGTGCTCGCCGAGAGTTTCGGCAAAGGCGAGGCCGCGTGCCGCCCCTATTTGCCGCGCAACGGTTTGACGCCTGCGTTGATCGACCCCGCCTTGATGGCGCTGGCGCGCATGGGCGTGACGCGCCGCTTCGGCGTGCCGTTGGAAGCGCTGTCGGTACAAGCCGGCCGCGTCACGGGTTTGCGTTTCGCCGACGGCGACGTTTCGGTCGGCGATGCGTGCGTCGTGCTGGCGCTACCGCCGTATGCCATCGCGCGATTGCTGCCGGATTTGAAGCTGCCGCAAGACATGTCGCCGATCGTCAACGTCCATTTCAAATTGGACGGGTCCGTCGCATTGCCCGGCGGCGCGAGATTGCTGGGCCTTGTCGGCGGCACGGCGCAATGGCTGATCGCGCGCGGCGATGTGGTGTCGGTGACCGTCAGCGCCGCCGACGCGCTGGTCGAAAGGCCCAACGAGGCGGTCGCGGCGATGATCTGGCGCGAGATCGCCAAGGCCTTGGGAAAACCGCCCTTTCCCGTGCCGCCATACCGCACGGTCAAGGAACGGCGCGCCACGCTGCGTCTGACGCCGCGCGCGGAGGCTTTGCGGCCCGGCCCTCTTACCGCGACCCAGAATCTGTTTTTGGCGGGGGACTGGACCCAAACCGGTCTGCCGCCGACAATGGAGTCCGCGATTCGGTCGGGCCGAGCCGTTTCGCGCGCCATCCTGCAAGGACACGCTCGGCCCGCGACGATCCCCCGCGAGGCGCCGCATGACGGTGCCCGCCCAACGTGACGGAGTCTCAAAAAAATGGTCGATTTACTGGCGAAGCTCGGGCTCGATAAGCTCGAACGAGCCGTGATCTACGGTGTCGGCATCGCGGTGGTGCTCGCATTGTTGACCGGTTCGGTCTACTTCCAACACCAATGGTTCGCGTTCTTCATCCGCTGGCTGCACGTGCTGTGCGGCGTGATGTGGATCGGCCTGCTCTGGTACTTCAACTTCGTCCAGATCCCGTCGATGCCGAAGATCCCGGACGACCAGAAACCGGCCGTCTCCAAGGTCATCGCGCCGACGGCGTTGTTCTGGTTCCGCTGGGCAGCACTGGCGACGGTCGTCACCGGCCTGCTGCTCGCCTCGATGAACATGTACATCGTCCAGGCTTTGACGTTGCAGGCGGGCCCGTCGCGCCTGATCGGCGTGGGCATGTGGCTGGGCCTGTTGATGGCCTATAACGTGTGGATGATCATTTGGCCGAACCAGAAGATCGCGCTGGGCATGGTCGAAGCCGATGCCGACACGAAGAAGAAGGCGGCGCGCACGGCGATGATCACCTCGCGCGTCAACACGATGCTGTCGATCCCCATGCTCTATTTCATGGTGGCCGCGCAAAACGTGTCGACGAACTGATCGTTAAGTCCGGTTCGAACCGAAACGGGGCCCTTCGGGGCCCCGTTTTTTTGTGAGACTTGGTGGCCTCATGGTTCGACAAGCTCACCATGAGGCCTCACCCTGAGCTTGTCGAAGGGCGAGGCCGAAACAAGCCCGATCAGACCGGAACGAGGCAGGCGGCGACGCGCCGTTCTTCCGCCAGCAGCAAATTGTAGGTCCGGCACGCCGCACCGGTGTCCATCAGATCGGCGACGATCCCTGCGTCGCGCAACGCCTGACGGACATCCGGGCGCACGAACAACGCGCGCTTGCCCATGCCCAGCAGCAGGATATTGGGCCGGTCGTCGAGATCGAGCAAAGCTTTGAAATCGCCGAAGCCCAGCGCTGCGATATCCGCGAAATGCCAATCGAGCACGCGATCGCCCAGCACGACGATCGGCCGGCGATAGACGACGCCGCGAATGGAAATCCCCCCGCCGCCATAGCCGTCGACGAGCTTGCGCTCCGCGCCCGGTTCGGGGAGCGGCGCCGCCAAGGCTCAGACCTTCGACGGCGTCGCCGGCGCGGGCGTTGCGGCCGTGTCGGCGTCGGTCTTGCCCGGGGGCGGACCGCGGCGCAGCTTGTCCTCGCCCAAGAACAGCAGGATGGGGGCCGCGATGAAGATCGACGAGGACGTCGCGAGGAAGATGCCGAACACCATCGACCAGGCGAATTCCTCCAGCGCCTCGCCGCCGAACAAAGCGAGCGGCAGCGTGGCGAGCAGCGAGGCGACCGAGGTGCCGATCGTGCGCGACAGCGTTTCGTTGATCGACAGGTCGATCAGATCGCGCAGCGACATCGATTTGTATTTGCGCAGATTTTCGCGCACGCGGTCGTAGACGACGACCTTGTCGTTGATCGAATAACCCATCACGGTCAGCATCGCGGCGATGGCGACCAGATTGAACTGGAAGTCGGTGATCACGTAGAAGCCGATCATCTTCGTGGTGTCGAGCAGCAGCGTGACGACCGCGCCGATGCCGAACTGCCATTCGAATCGGAACCAGATATAGATCAGCATCGCGACGAAGCTGAGCCCCATCGCGGTCATCCCGTTGACGAACAATTCCTGCGATACCGAAGCGCCCACGGCTTCGACGCGGCGGACCTGAAGCCCCGGAAAGGCTTCGGTCAACGCGCCGCGCACGCGCTCGACGGCGCGCTGCTGGGCCGCCTCGTCGCCCGGCTGGCGTTCGAGCCGGATCAACACGTCGTTGGCCTGCCCGAATTGCTGCAAGCCGGCCTGCCCGACGTTTTGCTGCGACAGCACGGCGCGGATCCGCGTGAAATCGGCCTCCTGCGGCGTGCGCACTTCCATGACGATGCCGCCCTTGAAGTCGATGCCGTAATTCATGCCGGGCCAGAAGAACAGGCCGACCGAAAGGATCGACAGCACCGCCGACACGATCAGGCCCAGAAAACGGCCCTTCATGAATTTGATGTCGGTCTTCTCCGGCACCAGGCGCAGCATGGGAAATAGCTTGATCATGGTGTTCCCTCGCCCCTCAGACCGGCAGGCGATCGCGCTTACGCGCGCGCAGCCACATGACCATCATCAATCGCACGACCACGGTCGCCGAGAAGAACGAGGTGATGATGCCCAGCGTGATCGTGACCGCGAAGCCGCGCACCGCACCGGTGCCGAAGGCGAACAGCAGCAGCATTTTGAGCAGCGTGGTCAGGTTCGAGTCCACGATGGTCGAGAAGGCGCGCGCGTAGCCCGCCTCCATCGCCGCGTAGGGCGTCTTGCCCGCCTTCACTTCTTCGCGGATACGCTCGTTGATCAGAATGTTCGCGTCGACCGACAGGCCCAGCGTGAGCAGCAGCCCCGCCATGCCCGGCAGCGTCAGCGTCGCTTGCAGCAGCGACAAGCACGCGACGGTCAGCGCCAGATTGACGACCAGGCCGATGCAGGCGAGCCAGCCGAACAGACCGTAGCTCCAGCCGATAAAGACGAAGACCATGACGCCGCCGGCGAGGATCGAAATAATCCCGGCCTTGATCGCGTCCGCCCCCAGATCGGGGCCGACGGTGCGTTCTTCGACGATCGTCAACGGGGCGGGCAACGCGCCCGCGCGCAACAGCACCGACAGATCCTGGGCGTCGTTCGCGGTGAAGCGGCCCGAGATCTGACCGCGGCCGCCCAGGATGGGCTCGCGGATCACGGGGGCCGAGATCACCTTGTCGTCGAGCACGATGGCGAAGGGCCGGCCTACGTTCTGTCGCGTCACGTCGCCGAAGCGACGCGCACCGATCGTGTCGAATTCGAAATTGACGATCCACTCGCCGGTTTGCGGATTGGTGCCGGCCGAAGCGCGGGTAAGGCTCGCGCCCTCGACTTCCACGCGCTGGCGCACCGCGTACATCGCGGGCTGACCGTTGGGCAGCGTGTCCTTGTCGGCGCGCAGCAGCAACGTGCCCGGCGGCGGGCGCTGGCCCGAATAAGGATCGAAATTCGGGTCGAGCAAATGGAAGGTCATCCGCGCGGTCGTGCCGAGCAGGCGCTTCACGCGATCGGGATCGTCGACGCCCGGCAACTGCACAAGAATGCGGGCCGCCCCTTGGCGCGCGATCTGCGGCTCGTTGACGCCGGTTTCGTCGATACGACGGCGGACGATCTCGATCGATTGCTGGATCGCCTGGGTCGCCTTGTCGCGCAAGGCGGTTTCGGTCAGCGTCAGCGTGATCGTGCCGTCGGGCTGGGTTTGGATGTCGAGGTCGGGCGTGCCGCCGCCCAGCGACCCGCCGCCGACCATCACTACGATTTCGCGCAACAGGCGGGCGGCTTCCGGCGCTTGGGCCGCGTCGCGCACCTGGAACACGACCGTATTCTCGCGCGCCGAGACGCCCGCGATCTGGATATTGGCCTGGCGCATCCGCGCGCGAACCTGATCCTGGATCGAATTCAGGCGCTCGCGCACGACGGTCTGCATGTCGACTTCGAGCAGCAGATACGACCCGCCGCGCAGGTCGAGGCCGAGATTCATCGCGGTGTAGGGCACGAACCCCGGCCACCAGCCGGGTTTGGCGAAGAAATTCGGCAGCGACAATAGGATTCCCGCCGCGCAAATGGCGGCGATCGTCCACTTCTTCCAGGTCGAGAAGAACAGCATCGGCGGGTCGGTATTCTCAGCCCTTGACGGCCGAGACGTACTCGTCGTGACCCAGGCGCGCGTAGAGCTTGCGCTTGACCGGATCCTTCAGCGTCTCGATCGCTTCCGCGGCGGCGGCGTCGCCGGCCTTCTTCTCGGCGGCGGCGTCGACCTCGGCCTGGCCCGCACCTTCCGGCACGCCCAGAATGTCCCAATAGGTCGGGCCCGAGGGCGCCTTCTTCTCGGCCTTTTCCGGCTTGTCGTCGGCGGCGACCGGCTCGGTCTTCGCGGTGATTTCCGCGATCATCGACCGGATGATGCGCACGCGCACGCCGTCGGCGATTTCAAGCACCGCTTCGCGGTCCGAAACGACGCGCTGGATCGTCCCGATCAAGCCGCCCGTGGTGACCACGCGATCGCCGCGCTTCAGCGCTTCGACCATCGCCTTGTGGTCCTTCACCTTCTTTTGCTGCGGGCGAATGATCAGGAAGTAGAAAACGACGAAAATCAAAACCAGCGGCAAAAGCTGGATGATGAAGTCGCTGCCGCCGCCGCCCCCGGCGGCCTGCGCATAAGCGGGGGAAATGAACATCGAAAACTCCGTCGTATCGGGGAAAGGGATAAGGCGCGCGACTATAGCCACCTCGCCCCGAAAAGCAACACCCCCTCCGGGCCGGATTTTCCTTTCGGATTGACCACTTGGCGCACGGGGACTAGCGTTCCGCCCCAGCTTCGGGACGGAATCGCCGCACATGGACACAGCCAACGTCGAACAGCTTCTCGCGCGCATCGCCGATGCGCTGGACCGCATCGCCCCGCCCGCCCGGATTTCGGCCGATCTGGACGCCGCCGACGCCTTCGTCTGGCATGCGGAGGGGGCGCGCCTCGAAGCCGTCGCCAAGGTCAACCGGGTCGATATCTCGCTGCTGAAGGGTGTGGAGCGCCAGCGCGACCAGCTTTACGACAACACCAAACGTTTCGCCGACGGCCTGCCCGCCAACAACGTGCTGCTGTGGGGCGCGCGCGGCACCGGCAAGTCGTCGCTGGTGAAAGCCGTCCACGCCCAAATTTGCGCGACACGCAAACGCGCCGTCGCCCTCGTCGAAATCCATCGCGAGGATATCCCCTCGCTGCCCAAGTTGCTTTCCCATGTGCGCCAGACCGATCGGCGTATCGTGATCTTCTGCGACGATCTGTCGTTCGACGGCCAGGACGCCGCCTACAAGTCGCTGAAGGCCGTGCTCGACGGCGGCATCGAAGGCCGGCCCGACAATGTCGTATTCTACGCGACGTCGAACCGCCGCCATTTGATGCCACGCGATATGATCGAGAACGAGCGCTCGACCGCGATCAATCCCGCCGAGGCGGTCGAGGAAAAAGTCTCTCTCTCCGACCGTTTCGGTCTGTGGCTCGGCTTCCACAACGCCGACCAGGACACGTATTTCGCGATGATCGAAGGCTATGCCCAGCGCTACGGCTTCGGCGTGCCGGTCGAGGAATTGCGCCGCCAAGCCAACGAGTGGTCGGTGACGCGCGGTGCGCGTTCGGGTCGCGTCGCGTGGCAATTCGTGGTCGATCTCGCTGGGCGCTTGGGCAAGCGCGTCGACTGATTCATTTCGGCGGCGGCGGCATCGTCTCGAATTTCGTCAATGCCGGATCGAGCGTGTCCCACGCATGGCCGCGCGACGCATAGGTCACGACCTGCGGCGTGAAGCGTTCCGGCTCGTCCAGGCTCGCCGCGTTGACCGTGAAAATGCCCGGCGCGGCGGCGAAATTCAAAAACACCGACGTGCCGCATTTCGGACAGAAGCCGCGGGTTTTCACGTTGCCGCTGTCCGCGACCATGTCCCAGGTCGTGGCCGTCCCGGTCAACTTCACGCCGTCGCGCATGAAGGTCAGGTAGGAACCGTGGCCCGTGCCGCTATCGCGCTGGCAATCGCGGCATTGGCAGTGATTGCTGAACACCGGCTCGCCGGGAATTTCGTAGCGCAGCGCGCCGCAAGCGCAGCCGCCTGTATAGGGTTTGACGGTCATGCCTCAGCTCGCGTAGCGATAGCGCGGACGCCAGCCCGCCGCGCCCTCGGGCAACAAATCGAACATCGGCCAGACGAAGCAGAAATCGTCGCCGGGCGAGAATTCCTCGGCCGCCGCGCGGAACAGGCCCTGCTTCGTGCGCTTCAAGGTCGAAACGCCCGGCAGCCAGCCCGATTTCGGGTCCCGGAAACCCAGCGCTTGCGCGAAGTCGCTGCCCTTGTGGCTGAGCATCGGGAAGCGCCAGCCGCGCGACTTGGCGAATTCGGCCTGCGCCTCGGGCGCATCGGGGCTCGTCACGACAAAGGACGCGCGACTGGCGAGATGATCGTAGACGCCGTTGAAGCCGTCCGCCCACAGCGTGCAATACGGGCAACCCTTGCCCATATTGTGGATCAGGATCAGATCGTCGGCATCGCCGAACAGATCGGACAGATGCTTTTGTCCGTCCACGCCATAAAGAAAGTGATCGAGCACCGGTTCCAGCGGCCGCTTGCGGCGCGCTTCGGTCATACGCGCGCGGATCTCGCGGATCTCGCGGCGATAGACGTCGATTTCGTCATCCGCCGTCTGGCCGGTGCCGCAGCAGCCGGCTTGCGTGTTGTCGGGGCTTGCCATCGTCGCCTCCTCCTCAATTCGCCGTGTCGTATTCGATGCGCAGCTTGACCCAGGCCATATCGAAGGCCAGACCCGCCTCGTCGCGACCCTTGGGCACGAGATCGATCAAGCCGTAAGTCGGGTTGATCTGCTCGATGCCGCGCGCGTAGCAGGAATAGGTGTGGAAGACGGTGCCGTCGGGCAGCTTGGCGAAGACCGAAACGCCGGGCAGATCGGTCATGTCCTTGGCGCCGGCCGGCTTGGGCACGAAATTGTATTCGGCCGATTTGTCCCCCGCGGTGAACTCCACGCCGAAATCGCGCGCGAACCCGTCGGGGCCGCAGGAATACCAAGGGAATTGCCAGCCGAGCTTTTCCTTGAACGCGGCGAGCTTGGCGAAGGGGGCACGCGAAATCGCGGCGAAGGCGATGTCGCGCGCGGCCAGATGCGGCGCCTGACGGTCGAAGCCGTCGGCCCACATCGAGCAGCTTTTGCAGCCGCGCTCCCACTCGGGCGCGAACATGAAATGATAGACGAGCAATTGCGAATGCGGGCCGAACAAACCGGCGAGCGACTTGGCGCCGTCGGGACCTTCGAAGGCGTAGTCCTTCTCCACCCGCACCCACGGCATTTCACGGCGCAAGGCGGCGATGCGATCGCGTTCGCGGGTCAGTTCCTTCTCGGCGTTCAACAGCGCCAGACGGCGGCGGCGCCATTCGTCGCGCGATACGATTTCGGCGGACAGGCTCATTTGCGCTTCCTCTTTTTCGGGGGAACGGGATCGGGCAAAGCCGCGACCAAGGCTTCGAACTGGTGCTGCCAGTATTTGGCGTAGCGGTTCATCCAGAGTGCGGCGACCTGCACGGGCTCCGCCGTCAGGCTGCAACGCGCGATGCGCCCGTCGCGTTCCTGCGCGATCAGGCCCGCCTGGACCAGAACTTGGATGTGGCGCGACACCGCCTGCAGCGACACGGGATGCGGGGCGGCCAATTCGCCGACCGTCGCGGGACCTTGTGCGAGGCGATCGAGCAACGCGCGGCGCAAGGGATCGCTGAGCGCGAAGAACACGCGATCGAGCGTGGCGTCTTGCGTCACGGGATCGGAAACGAGTTCGCGCAGAAAAGCGGGGCGGTTCATGCCGCCCTTACTATCAACCGATCAGTTGAATGTCAACGAGTTTGTTTAGTATCGTTCAGCGATCGAAACGCACGGTCAGTTTCAGCTTCTCCGTATCGTCGAAGCCGCGCTCGCGCGCCAGATCGACCAACGCGGCCGCGATCAGATCGCCCGGCACGCGCTGTGAATCTTTCTTGCGCATGGCGATGGTGAAGTTGGGGTTGTTCTTCTCCCCGCCCATGATGGTCACGCGCCCGTCCCCGCCATCGGTCGGCGTGAGCGTCAAAAACAGCGTCAGACCCGTCTTGGGATCGCGCAGACGTTTTTCTTCGAACTCCCGCCCGTGACGATCGCGCAGACGGCGCGTATCCATGCCGTCGGCGGTGCGCACGGTTTCGCCGTTCGCGGGCGCTTGCGAATTGTAGGACGTGATCAAATCGCCGAGCCGCGCCTTCAAAGCGGCGTTGAGCCCCGCGAGACCTTGCAGGATGACCGACGGATCGGTCTTGTCCTTGTCGGCGGCCGGCGCATCCGGCGTCGTCGGCGTGCGTATCGTCGTGGAATAACTGGCGGCGCCGCGCGACGCGGCGATCGGATCGAACATCGGAATTCTCCCGTCTCTGTCCGGGCCTTCTGCCCGACGAAAAATAGTCTCGGCGAGATACAACCTTCCGTCAAGAAGCAAACCGGTTATGGCACCGGCTGCAAATTCTCCATCACGATCCGGCACTTTTCGCCGGCGGATTTCTCGCACGATTCCAGACCGTTCTTGCGTGCCAAGTCCAAATCGACCGCGCCGCGCCACGTGTACAAATTGCGCTTGCCCGTCGCCATCATGAGGACTTTGTGGCCCGGCGACGCCAAGTAACGCTCCACGACCCGTTTGTTGGATTCGTTCAAGCTCTCGGCGAATTTGGCGGCCGGTGCCGGGTCCCAGCTCGGCAGACCGAGGCCGCCGAGAAACGCATCCATCGCCGGCAGCCAGCGCTGGCGCCCGTCCGACAACGACCAAATCTGATGGCCGTCATTGCCGATGGCGTCGAACGCGTGAAGCTTGGCTTTGCCGCCGCGCGCGGTGAAGCCGTCATGCATCCGCGACACCACCCGCGGGCCGAAATACGTGTCGTTGGCGGCGTAGAACCAGATGGACGGCGCGTTGCGCGCATCGCCGAAGGATCGCGCTGCCGCGATCAAAGCCGGTTCGTCGCAATTCGTGTCGGTCGCGGTCGATCCCGTCCCGCCCGACACATTGACGACAGCGATCAAGCCTTCGGGCCGTTCGTTGGCCCAGGCCAGCATCGTGATCCCGCCGACGGAAACGCCCATCCCGACGATACGCGTGGGATCGGCGTCCGGCCGTGCGGCGACGACCTTGCGAACGCCCTCGATATCGGCGGCCTGATCGCGCAGGCTGGGCAGGAAACTGCCCGTGCCGCAACCGCGCGGACGGGTGTAGTCGCTCGATTTTCCGAAGCCGCGCCGAATGAGTCCGACCGCAAGGTAACCGCGCAATGCCATATCGATCGCTTGGCCGCGCAGCCGCCCCGTCGTGACTTCGGCGTTTTCCTGCGCGTTGCGCGACACGCCATGCGTCAACAAGGCGATCGGCAGGCGTCGCCCGTCGAAATCTTTGCGTTTCACGACGATGGTATCGAGCTTGAACTCGCGGCCGTGGATCGTCACCGGCAGAAGTTCTTCTTGGACGATGACGTCCTGTGCTTGGGCTTGGGCGCAAAACAACAGCGCCAAAACGATCGTGAAAACTCTCATCGGAAATCCCCAACCGAAGATCGGGGATGTTAACTCAATTCGACGCGCTTTGGCTGCCGAGATATTCGGTCGGGTTGACCGCGCGGGTCCCCCGCCGCACTTCGAAATGGAGCTGCGGCGTGGCGACACCGCCGCTCGAGCCCACGCGCCCGATCGTCTGGCCGCGCCGCACATTGTCGCCGCGCTGGACGAGAAGCTCGTCGGCATGGGCATAGGCCGTGACGTAGCCGCCCTCGTGGCGCACGAGCAATAGATTGCCGAAGCCGCGAAGCTCGTTGCCCGCATAGATCACGGTGCCCGCCTCGGCGGCGCGGAACGGCGTGCCGCGCGGGGCCGCGATGTTCACGCCATCGTTCTGCAAGCCGCCGGGCTTGGGCCCGTAATCCGACACGACGATGCCGCGCACCGGCCACAGGAAACGCCCGGCGCGCGCGGGATCGACGGGCTCGGGCGCCGTCAACGCGGAGGGCACCGGCGGCGCGGGTTGCGCCGCCTGCGGGGCCGGCGCTTGCGGTTGTGCCGGCGTTTGTGGTGCGGGCGCTTGCGGCTGTGCCGGCGGCGGCGGAACCGCGATCGGCCCCGTCGGCGCTTGTTGTGCGGGCGGCGGAAGGGAAGCCTGCTCGACCGGGCGCGGCGCCGGTGTGGGGATCGGTGCCGCGGCGATCGCGGTTTGCGTTTGCTGCGCGCTGCCCGGGATCACCAAGCGTTGGCCGATTCGGATGATGTAAGGCGCTTCGATGCCGTTGGCACGCACGAGATCGGCGAGCGAGACGCCGTAGCGTTGCGCCACTTGCGAGGCCGTATCGCCGCTGCGTACGTCGTGCACGCGCACGGCGGGGATGGTCAACCGATCGCCGGGATTTAGGGCAAAGGGCGCTTGCAGGCGATTCGCGTCGATGATCGCGCGCGTGGGCACACCCGAACGGCGCGACAGCGTGAAAACCGTATCACCAGCAACAACAACGTGCGTCGTGCCCGGTTGCAGCGTGCCCGCGACCGGGGCGGCCGCGCGTTGTTGGTTTTGCTGCTGTTGCGGCTGGGCTTGCGGGCGCCCGCCGACAAAGATGGGGGCCGGCGGCCCGCCGCGCTCGCACGCGGCCAGCGCCAGCAGCGCCAGGGCGGCGGCGAATTTGAGGGCGGGCGGCCGCAACGGCCCCGCGCCTTCTAATTCGGCAGGCCGGCCACCATCGGAACGAAGCGCACGGCGTCGAGTTCCTCGATGGTCGTCCGGCCGTCGAGCTTGCGCAAACGCACGAGTGCCTGGGTGCGCTTTTCGCGCCCCACGGGCAGGATCATCACGCCGCCTTCGGCGAGTTGATCGACCAGCGCTCCGGGAATGTCCGAAGGCGCCGCCGTGACGATGATCCGTTCGAAGGGCGCTTGCTCGCGCCAGCCCGCCCAGCCGTCCCCGAATTTGGTGACGACGTTGTGGACGCGCAGCGTTTTGAATCGCTCTTCGGCCAGGACCATCAATTCGCGATGCCGCTCGATCGTGTAGACTCGGCGCACCATGCGCGCGAGCACGCAAGTTTGGTAACCCGAACCCGTGCCGATCTCCAAGACCTTCATGCGCGGCCCCGCCTCCAGGGCCTGGCTCATCAGTCCGACGACCGAGGGCCGCGACAATGTTTGCGCATGTCCGATGGGCAAGGCCGCGTCCTCGTAGGCGCGGTCGCGGAAGGTCGGCGGCACGAAAACTTCGCGCGGCGTGCGTTCGATCGCGGCCAGAACGCCCACGTCGGCCACACCGGCCGCGCGCAGCTCCATCACCAGTCGGATCTTGTGGTTGGGCGTGCTCATGCTCGGCCTTTCAGGGACGCAGCGAAGCGTTTCAACGTCGATTTATGCGTAAGATCGAGGAAGATCGGCGTGACCGAAATCCAGCCGCGATCGGTGGCGTGGATGTCCGTGCCGGGCCGCGTGTCGTGGCCGCGCCGGGCCGCACCGATCCAGAAATACGGCTCGCCGCGCGGATCGAGATTGCGCACGATCTCGTCGCCGGTTTTGTAGCGGCCCTGGCGCGTGGCGAGGACGCCGCGCACGTTGGCCGCCGGCGCATCGGGGAAATTGACGTTGATCAGCGTTTCCGGCGGCCAGCCGAGCTTCAGGATCTGGCGGATCGTCTTTTCGGCATGGTGCTCCGCCGTCGCCCATTTCACCGGATGGGGTGCGGTCAACACTTGCGACAAGGCGATCGACGGAACGCCCAGAATGGTCGCCTCCATCGCCGCGGCGATCGTGCCCGAATAGGTCACGTCGTCGCCCAGATTGCCGCCGCGATTGATGCCCGACAGGCAAAGCGTCGGCGGCTTGTCCTTCATGACTTCCTGGAGCGCGAGCATCACGCAATCGGTCGGCGTGCCGTCGACCGCGTAGCGATTGCCCTTCAATTTGCGCACGCGCAACGGCCGGCGGATGGTCAAGGAATGGCTGACGGCGCTTTGTTCGGTTTCCGGGGCGACGACCCACACGTCGCGCGAAAGCTTGCGCGCGATCTTCTCCAGCAAGCCAATTCCGGTCGCGCGATAGCCGTCGTCGTTGACGACCAGAATGCGCGCCTTGGCGGGATCTATCGGCTTGCCGAACATGGCCCCTCGGTCGCGCGGCAAAATTGCGGGAACGAGGCGCGACTCCGAGTTTATACGTGAGGGCTCCGCGACGCGTCCACAGATCGCCGGAAGCGAATCCTTTTCAAGCGCTTAGCCGAGCGGCCGGCCGACTTTTTCCAGCGCGCCCGCGCGCATCGTCGTGCCCGCCCCCGGCATTTGCGGCAGTTTGTAGTTCCCGCCTTCGACCGCGATCGGCTCGGCGAACCATTCGCGGATCCAGGGAATGTATTCGAGCATCGTCGACGCCGGATGCCACCACGCGAGATGCACATGCACCTGCGTCATGTCACCGGCATGCGCGCAGACCGGCAGGCGCCGTCCATGCGCCGCGTCGGCCACGCGGATGTATTCGGTGATGCCGGCAAGGCGCGTGACGTCGGGCTGCACGTAATGCACCGCCCCCTGCCCCATGAATTGCTCGAAGGCTTCGGCCGTATAGATCTGCTCGCCCAGCGCCACGGGAATGCTGGTCGCGCGCGCGAGTGCGGCATGCCCGGCGATGTCGTCGTACCAGAGCGGTTCCTCGAACCAGAAAACGTCGAGCGCTTCGGCCGCGCGGCAAAAGCGCAAGCAAGTCGGCAAATCCCATTTGCCGTTGCCGTCGATCGCCATCGTGACCGACGGGCCGATCAGTTTGCGCACCGCTTCCAGGCGCTTCAGATCGATCGTCGGATCGTCGTGCCCGACTTTGATCTTGATGCGTCGGAACCCGTCGCGCTCGATCGCGGTCCCGCATAGATCAAGCATTTCGGGCAGCGGAATCGACAGCCAGCCGATATCGGTGTTGTAGGCTTCGAGCTTCGGCTTGGTCGCGCCGCCCAGCAATTTCCACAGCGGCACGCCCGCCTTCTTGGCGCGCAAATCCCACAGCGCGATATCGACGGCGGCGAGCGCGATATGCGTAATACCCGCGCGCCCGACCCATTGCACGGCCGGGTAACGCGCGAGCTTACGCCACAGCCGGTCGCCGTCCATCGCGTCCTCGCCGATCAGCAAATCGGCGTAGCAATCGCGGATGCACGACGTGACCAGCCTGTCGGACGGCAGATGCGCGTGCGTGCCGGTGAAGCCCCAGCCTTCCAGCCCGTCTTCGGTGCGGATCACGCAGCCGACGACGCCCCAATGCGTGATGCTATGCGTCGAATCCCGTATCGAGCCTTGTTGGATCGGGCAATGCGCGATGAAGGGTTCGACGGCGACGATTTTCATGATCAGAACGCGACCTTGTCGCCGCCTTTGAGCGCCAAAATCGCGCGCGCTTCGGCCGGTGTGGCGAGTTCGAGGCCGAGCCCTTCGATGATGCCGCGGACTTTCGTCACCTGATCGGCGTTGGACTTGGCGAGCTGCCCCGGCCCGATCCACAGCGAATCTTCCAGGCCCACGCGCACATTGCCGCCCATCGCGGCGGCTTGTGCCGCGATATTCATCTGGTTGCGTCCCGCCCCCAGCACCGACCAGCGATATTGATCGCCGAACAATCGGTCGGCCGTGCGCTTCATATGCGCGACGTCTTCGGGATGCGTGCCGATCCCGCCCAGAATGCCGAACACCGACTGCACGAAGAACGGCGGCTCGACGATCTTGCGCTCCGCGAAATGGGCGAGCGTGTAGAGATGTCCGATGTCGTAGCACTCGATCTCGAACCGCGTGCCGTTGTCGCGGCAGGTGCGCAGGATGTTTTCGATATCGGCGAAGGTGTTCTTGAAGAAACCGGTGCGCGAGCCTTCGAGATACGGCCGTTCCCAGTCGTGCTTGAATTCCTTGAAGCGCTCCAGCATCGGGTAGAGCCCGAAATTCATCGTGCCCATGTTGAGGCTGGCGACTTCCGGCTTGAACGTGGCCGCCGGGCGCAGGCGTTCCTCGACCGTCATCGTCGGCGCCCCGCCGGTCGTGATGTTCACGACCGCGTCGGTCGATTGCTTGATGATCTTGAGGAACGGCAGAAAGGCTTCGGGCGATTGATCGGGCTTGCCCGTTCGCGGATCGCGCGCGTGCAAATGGACGATCGCCGCCCCCGCCTTCGCCGCCCCGATCGCCGCGTCGGCGATTTCCTGCGGCGTCACCGGCAGATGCGGCGACATCGACGGCGTGTGGATCGCCCCCGTCACCGCGCAAGTAACGATCACTTTGCGCGGCGACTTCATGAGGCTCTCCTACCGTTTAGCGCGATTGATTGAAGTCGGTTTCGCCGGGAGCGGCCGGGGTCGCGGCGGAAGTTTCGACGACGGCCGCGGTCGCGGCAGCGGCGGCGGGTGCGGCACTGGGCGGCGCCGACGGTTCGGGCGTGGACGACGGTTCGTCGCCGTTTTCGGCCGCTTCGGCGGCGGCTTCCGCCGCTGCGCGCGCGGCCTTGCCCTTTTCGATCCAGTACCCGATCCAGATCGACGCTTCGTAGAGAAGATACATCGGGATCGCGAGCGAGAGCTGGCTGAACACGTCCGGCGGCGTCACGATACCCGCGAAAGCGACGCAGCCGACCACGGCATAGCGCCGCTTGCCCGCCAGCGTCGCCGCCGAAACAAGGCCCACGCGCACCAGCAACAGCAGCAACACCGGCAATTCGAAACTGACGCCGAAAGCGAAGATCAACGTCATGACGAGCGCGAGATACTCGCTCATCTTGGCTTCGAGCTGGATCGGCAATTGTCCGTCGGCGGCCGGCAATTCGAAGCTGGCGAAGAATTTCAACGCGACCGGCAGCACGAAATAATAGAGCAGCGCCGAGCCCAGCGCGAACATCACCGGTGTGGCCACGATGAACGGCAGGAAAGCGTTCTTTTCCTTCCGGTAAAGGCCGGGCGCGACGAACAGCCAAACCTGGTTCGCGATCACCGGGAAGGACAAGGCGCAGGCCGTGAAGAACGCGACCTTGATATAGGTGAAGAAGGCTTCCGTGGGCGCGGTGAAGATCATCCGGCGCCCGGACTGGCCTTCGAACACGTGGTTCAAAGGCTGGACGAGGAAGTTGAAGATCGGCTGGTGGAAATAATAGGCGACGCCGAAAGCGGCGATGAACGCGACGATCGAGTAGAGCAGCCGCGTGCGCAGCTCCACCAGATGCTCCATCAGCGGCATCTTTTTGTCTTCGATATCGTCGGTGCTGCTCAAGACACGAAGCCTAAGCCTGTTTGATGATGGAAGCGGCCGGCGTTTCCGGCGCGCTCGCGGGCGCGGATGCGGGCATTTCACCCGCGGCGGCGGGTGCCGGCAACGCAGGCGCGGGTTCGGACGTCACGGCGGCCGGCGCAACGGGCGCAGGGGCCGGTGCGGGATCGGCGGGCTTGGGCGTTTCCGCACCCAGCGTGCCCAGATCGGGGGCCTGCATCGCCTTTTCGAGTTCGCCCTTGGGATCGACCGCGTTCTTGATGGCGCCCGCAATGCCGCCGGTCGCGAAATCGGTCGCCTTGGTGACCTGCTTCTTGACCTCTTCGAGCTCGGCCTCGCGGACCATGTCGTCGACGTTGTTCTGGAACTCGCGCGCCATCATGCGCGCTTTGCCCACGAACTTGCCCACGGTACGCAACGCGCCCGGCAGTTCCTTCGGGCCGATGAAGATCACGGCGACGGCGCCAATGATCATGATCTCGCCCCAGCTCAGATCGAGCATGTCGTCCCCCGCCTCGTACCGGCGCCGTGGTCGTCGCGGATCAGACCTTCGACTTGTCGGAGGCTTCGGTCGTGGTCGTCGTCTGGCCGGTCACTTGCGGGGCCTGCGACGCGGCGGCGGTGTCGGATTTCTCGCCCTCGTCTTCCTTCATGCCCTTCTTGAACGCCTTGATGCCGCCCGCGACGTCGCCCATCAGCTTGGGGATCTTGCCAGCGCCGAACAGCAACAGCACAACCACCAGCAAGATCAGCCAGTGCCAAATGCTCGTCATACCCATCGAAATCGCTCCCGTGGTGGAGAGGTTGAGTTCCGGCCGCTAACGCGCTGATGGAACTAAGGTTCCGGGCGCGCCAGGGTCCAAATGAAGGGCGGAGTATGGCCGAGTGCGACGCCGCCCGCAACGTTCCTTACGTGTCTTGAGTCAATTAGTTAGGCCAAGCTAGTTAGGCATGTCGGCGGCGAAGATAAAGGCCTCGCGCGGATCGAGATCGACCGCCAGCACGTCCCCCTCCGCCGGCATAAAACGGCCGGGCACGCGGGCGTGGAAATGCAAATGCGCGTCGGGTTTCTGCGTGCGGCCCAGGCACAAATGCACCCAGGACGAACGGCCGAGCAAACGCGCCGCGATGACCTTGGCGACGCAAGCGGGCTCGGCCGCGTTGTCGGCGATGCGCGACAGCTTCAGCGCTTCGGGGCGGATCAACACGCGCACCTTGGCGGCGTCGGCATGGCCCGCGGCATCGACCGCGCCGAACGGTGTGGCGACCGCGCCGCCCGCGACATGGCCGACCCATTCGTTCACCTGGCCGAAAAAATGCGCGACGAAGGCGCTGGCGGGTTCGCCATAAACGCGATCGGGGGCGGCGAATTGTTCGATGCGGCCTTCGCGCATCACCGCGATCCGGTCGGCCATGAACATCGCCTCCTCCGGATCGTGGGTGACCATCAGCGTCGCCGCACCGCTTTCCTTCAGCACATGCAGCGTATCGTCGCGGATCGTTTCGCGAAGGCGCGAATCAAGGCCGGAGAACGGCTCGTCCATCAGCACGACGCGGGGCTTGGGCGCCAAGGCGCGCGCCAGCGCCACGCGCTGCTGCTGCCCGCCGGACAATTCGTGCGGCCACGCCTTGGCGTAATCGAGCATGCCGACTTGCGCGAGCGTTTCGGCCACACGCGCCCGGCGGTCGCCGGCCGGCAGCGCGCCGATGCCGAAAGCGACATTGCCCGCCACGTCGAGATGCGGGAACAGCGCGTAATCCTGGAACACCAGACCGATGCCGCGCGCTTCGGGCGGAATTGCGCGGCCCGGCATGGCGAGCACGCGCCCGTCGAGCGTCACGCTTCCCGCTTGCAGCGTTTCCAGCCCCGCGGCCAAACGCAGCAACGTCGTCTTGCCGCAGCCCGAAGGCCCCAGCAGGCACACGAGATCGCCGGGTGCCACCGACAAGGTCACGCGATCGACCGCGCGGCGCGTGCCATAGGCGTGGGAAATGTCCCGCAGATGCAGGCCGGGCAAATCGAGATTCGTGGTCACTTCGGCCATGGGGTTTCCGTCCATCGACGGAACCTATGACAGCTGCGAAGCCTTCGCAACCGACGGCGCGGTCGTGTTATTCCGGCTTGCGCTCGGAATCCTCGTCGACGGTTCCCTCGTCCGAGGCTTCCGACGGTTCTTCATCGTCGAAATCATCGTCGTCCTCGTCGTCGTCTTCGAACTCGCTCTCGTCGTCGTCGTCATCTTCCACGTCGTCGTCGACGGCGTCGGAATCTTCTTCGACGGCGGTTTCTTCGCTGTCGGTTTCCGCATCGGCTTCGACCGTTTCGGAATCCGATCCCGCATGCAACTCGACGATTTCGGCGGTGGAGCGCTCGATTTCGCGCTCGTCGATCGGGCCCTCTTCCTCCTCGGCCGCTTCGCCCATCGTGGGCGGCTCGGCAAGGCCGCCGTCTTCGCTGTAGGCGCTGACCGCGGGCCGCGTATCGAGCAGCCCCAGATCGCGCAGTTCCTTCAGGCCCGGCAGCGCCTTGATGCTGTCGAGGCCGAAATGCTCCAGGAACTTGTCGGTCGTCGCATAAGTCACCGGACGGCCCGGCGTTTCGCGATGGCCCTTGGGCTGCACGAACTCGGCTTCCATCAGGATTTCGAGCGTGCCCTTGGACAGCGCCACGCCGCGGATTTCCTCGATCTCGGCGCGCGTGACAGGGCGGCCTTCGGCGGTTTGATAGGCGACGATGGCGAGCGTTTCGGTCGCCGCCTTCGACAGCTTGCGCGCGACGACGCGCTCGATCTTCAGTTTTTCGGCGACATCCGACGCCGTGCGGAACGCGAGCTTGCCCGCGACGCGCACGAGATTGACGCCGCGCGCCGCGTAATGCGTTTCGATCTCGTCGACGATGCCCGCCACGTCCACGCCCTTGGGCAGACGCTTGGCGATTTCCTTGACCGACAAGGCTTCGGACGAGGCGAAGATCATCGCTTCCACGACGCGCAGCGCCTGGGCGCGCAATTCCTCGGGCGGCAGCTCGACCACAACGGCCGCATCCTCCGACGGAGCGCCTTCCGCCGGCGTGGCTTCGCCGTCGACCGGAACGGCCTCGCCCTCGGCGGGTACCGCTTCTTCGGCGACCGTATCGTCCGTGGCGGCTTCGTCCGCGACGGTCACTTCTGCGGCGGGCGTCTCTTCGACGAGCGCGACTTCTTCAACGACCGTCGTTTCTTCGACGACGGTCAATTCGACGATCTGCGCTTCGCCCTGCGCGGCGGCGGCGGCGGCCGCTTCGGCGGCTTCCTGTGCTGCGGCGGCGCGGCGGGCTTTGCGGGCGCTTTTACTCATTGCGGCACCGTACGGTCGGCGGGAAATTCGGAAACGGGGTTTTCGGGCGGGCGGCGCACGAAGATCGGCTGGAAATTGCCTTCCTGCCGGATCTGCAATCTGCCGGTCCGCACCAGTTCGAGCGTGGCGGCAAGGGTCGCCGCCACGTAGGAACGTCCGATCGTTCCCGCCGCGATGTCGGGCGGCAGGAAGTTCTGGAGCGTCGTCCATTCGGGGATCGCCATGTCGCCCAACATGCGCGACAGGCGTTCGATCGCCGCGTCCATCGTGTCGAGCTCGGTCGCCACGATCCGCAGCACCGGCTTGTCGATGCGCTTGCGGTAATCGGCATAGGCCTTGAGCACGTCGATGAGGCGCACGTCCCAGGTCTCGGTCGTCGAGACGGGCGCGCCTTCGGGGATGCCGCGCACGAACGTGTCGCGGCCCAGCTGGGCGCGCGCCATCATGCCCGCACCCGCTTCCTGCATCGCCTGCAGGCGTTGGAGCTGGTAGCGCAAAGCCGCTTCCATCTGCGCGGCCGTGGGCTCGGGCTCGGGTTCCGTCGGCTCGGGCGGCAGCAGCAGCTTCGACTTCAGGAACGCAAGCCACGCCGCCATCACCAGGTAATCGGCGGCGACTTCCAAGCGCAGACGCTTGGCTTCGGCGATATAGGTCAGATACTGCTCGGCCAGCGCCAGGATCGACAGCTTGGCGAGATCGACCTTCTGGTCGCGCGCGAGCGACAGCAGCAGGTCGAGCGGCCCGTCGAACGCGCCGAGATTGACGACGAGCAAGCCATCTTCCTCGGGCGCCGCGGGGCGGCGCTCGGGATCGGCTTCGAACTCGGCTGCGGTTTCGGTCGTCATATCGGCGATGGTCGCTTCAGGAACGGGCACTTTAAGATCGGGGCCTAAGCCCTTGGTCCACAAGATGCGGTGGTTGCGACTCGGCGCGAACACCTGCATCTTGGATACGCCAAAGCAAAACCCCGGAAAAGCGCAAGCTTATCCACAGGCTAACGGCCTGTTATGCGGCCAAAAACGCGTCCAGTTCCGCCTTGGCCGACGCCTCGTCGAACGATCTTTGCGCACGCGACAGGCGCAGACGTTCCCCCGCCTCCACCCGGGCCATCGCGGAATCGTTGAGCGGGCGCGCGGCCACGGCGACGGCCTTCATCTCGGCAAGATCGCCGTTGCAATGGAGGACGACGTCGCAGCCCGCATCCAGGCAGGCGCGCGTGCGCGCTTCGAAATCCCCGTCGAGCGCCTTCATCGAAAGATCGTCCGACAGCAGCAGCCCCTGGAACCCGATCCGGCGGCGGATGATCGCTTCGATCGCCACGGGCGATGTCGTCGCCGGACGATCGGGATCGAAGGCCGGGAATTTCACATGCGCGGTCATACCCCAGGGCAGATCGGCCAGCGCCTTGAACGGCACGAAATCCGTGCGCTCCAATTCCGCCACGCTCGCTTCGACGACCGGCAGTTCCAGATGACTATCGGCGCGCGCGCGCCCGTGACCGGGAATGTGCTTGAGGACAGGCAACACGCCGCCATCGAGCAAACCTTCCGCGACCGCACGGCCATAGCGGCCGATCGCGGCGGGATCCGATCCATAGGCGCGATCGCCGATGATGTCATGGGCGCCGGGGACCGGCACGTCGGCGACCGGCGCGCAATCGACCGTGATGCCGACCGCCAGCAATTCGCGTGCGATCAGATGGAAATTCGTGCGCAGTGCTGCCAGCGCGGCCGCTTCGCCGCGTGCGCGCGCGCGTTCGACGAAGGTCATCGCGGGCGGGGCTTTGCGCCAATGCGGCGGCTTCAACCGTGCGACGCGCCCGCCTTCCTGATCGACCAGCACGGGCGCGTCCGCGCGGCCCACGCAGTTGCGCATATCCGCGACCAGCGCCTTCACCTCGTCGGGCGTGCCGACATTGCGCGCGAACAGGATGAAGCCCAGCGGATCGACATCGCGATAGAGCGCGCGTTCCTCGGCGGTCAGCGACGTGCCCGCACAGCCGTAAATGATCGCGGAAGGACGCATGGCTTCTCCTCTCCTATCGCACGACGTTGCAGCCGGCCCCGCGCGCGCGCAGCGCCGCGCACGCGGCTTGCGCCGCGTCGGCATTGGCGAAACCGCCCGCTTGGATGCGCCAGAACATGCCGCGATCGCCCAGATCGACGGTCGGAAAACTGGCGGTCAGATTGCCGAGCACGTCGCCGTGCTGGCGGCGCAAACGTTCCCATTCGCGCTGCGCATCGGCTTGGCTGCGCACAGACGCCAATTGAATGCGAATGCCACCGGCGGCGGGCGCGGCCGCGATTTGCGGCGCTGGTGCGGGCGTCGCCGGACGAGCGGCCGGTGCCGCGGGTGTGGGTGCCGCGGGTGCCGCTTGTTGCGGACGCGGTGCCGTGGGGACCTGCAAGGCCGCGGGCGGCGGCACCGGTGCGGGCG